>NZ_JBFAIQ010000008.1:0-336502 GCF_040654755.1 Streptomyces sp. NPDC050625 | reverse complement strand
TCTTGTGGGCCCCACACGCAGGGGCTCCCACGAGGGCCACCCCATGAGTGGGGTTGGACCCGACCCCCGACGCCGGCGCCGGCGTCGGCTGACGCGCTACTCACGGCCCACAATCAGTCTGACAAGCCGCCGCTCCCCCCAGGGTGCGGTGGTTTTGCCGTCTCCGGCCCAGGGGAGGGCGAAACCGATGCAATTCGCCGGCACACCGAAGTGCCCTCGCGAGTACCAGGAGAGTCATGTTGACGACTGCACGTACGTGCGTGCCCATCACCATTTCCCGACAGGAAATCGAGCGCTGGCCCAATACGCCCTCGGCTCGCGCATTGACCGACGCGGGGCCCGGATCGCGCACCATCACCTTCCGGCTCCCGGCTGTGGACCGAGCCGTCCCGGTCTGCCGGAGCCTCACGCGTTCATGGCTCGACCAGCAACATCTGACGGACGAAGACATTCGCCATACGGCACTGCTGATCGCCACGGAACTCGCCACGAATGCCATCGTGCACACCGGCAGCGCCGTCATCAGCGCCAACCTGCAACGAAATAAGAATCACTTACGGATCCAGGTACGTGACCAAGGGACGACAATGTCCGCCAAGCACTGGCACAACGCCCCCGGGTTCGGCCGCGGCCTTGGCATCGTCGCCAGCTCCGCCCGAGCGCTCGGCACACGCATAGAACGAGACGGCACCCGATCGATCTGGGCTACCGTCCCCCTCACCTGAGTCAGTGCCGATCATCATGCCGAATGGGTGAACCATCACCATCATGACAGGTCGGCGTCCCTTTTCGTAGGAGCAAAGGCACAGCTCGCGCGCATTGTCCGGGCCACTGGGGTCTTTCAGAATCGCCGTCATGAATCTTTCGGGGAACGTCGATGAACGTGACGGGTGGGACGCGTTGTCCGAGGGGGCGCGGCCCTCCGAGTACGTGGCGGAGGCATGGCTGAGAGGTCTCGGGCGGAATCGGGAGGCGCCTGTGGAGGTGCTCGTCCGTCTCCTTGACGCGGGGCAGGTGTGGTTCTTGTACCGCGAGGGCCTTCCTCCCGGTGTCCTGGACGCAGCTGTCGAGCACCCAGCCAGGAGGGTCCGGTTGACGGCCGCCGAATCGGGGCGGCTCTCGCCCGCACAGTGGGACCGGCTTCTGGCGGTCACACCCGGCCAGGCACTGCGCGAGGTGCTCGAAGAGATGGCAGCGGAACAGGCCGTACGCCGCCCGTGGACAACCGTGGGAAGGGGCATCGAGCGCCCGCCGCATCCCGATGCGCAGCCGCCCACGACGCCGACCGAGATCGCCGCGCTTGCCGACGCGGTTCCCGATGTCGGTCAGGACGACACGACGTACGCGCTGTGGTGGGTCGCCGCCCTGTACGAAAACCCGGACGCCATGCGGCAGTTGGCGGCATACCCGAAGCGATGGATCCGCCGCAGCGTGGCCCGCGCGCCGCGGCTGCCGGAGGACGTGGTGAGCCTTCTTGCCGGCGACGAGGACCGCGTCGTACATCTCTTTCTCGCCGAGTCCTGCGACGACGCTCCGGCGGAGATGCTTCTCGATGTGTGGACGTGGTGGTCGGGCAGCTTTTCGTTCCCTGGCCGCCCCCGCAACCACCCCAACTTTCCCCGGCGCGATCTGCTCCGCTTCGCGGACGACCCGCGGCCGCGCGTACGTCTGCTCGCGCTCGACGATTCCGATTCGCCGGACGAACTGGTCGAGCGGTTCAGCCATGACCCTGACCCCGACGTGCGCGCCCGCGCTGCCGCTGATCCGCGTCTGTCCACCGCATCCGCCGTCCGGCTGGCCGGAGACACGGAGTACCGCGTCCTCCAGCAGGCCTGGCGAAACGCGGTCCTGCCGCCTTCGGTGCTCGTCCCGCTGCTCCTCGACGAGCGCAGTGCCGAGGAGGCGTCCCAGAATCCGGCGATCCCCGTGGCCGGCATGCACCGGATGATCACGGCGGCCAGTTCGCCGAGCTGAGCTTCCGAGCTTGGCACGGTATCGGCGCCCGACGGATGAGCCGGACGCCGATACCTGCCGTCGGTCAGCTGTTAGAAGACGCCCGCGTTGAGGGCCTTCTGGAGCTGGCTGGTGGTGCTGGTGTCCCAGGTGTCCTGGGGCGTCAGTCCGAGGTGCTTGTTGAGGGCGGTGGTGGTGGCGGGGCCGGTGATGCCGTCGGCGGTCACGTGCAGATACGTCTGCAGGGCCTTGACGGTCAGCGGTCCGAAGGCGCCGTCGACCTCCAGTCCGGCGGACGCCTTGGTGTTCAGCACCCGCTGCAGGGCCGCGCAGGTGGCCGGCCCGAACTGGCCGTCCACATCGAGGAGTACCGGCACGACGACCAGCGCCTTCGGCTTGATCACGCCGGTGTGCCCGGCGAGAGCTGCCTTCATGACGGCGGCGGTGTGCGGGCCGTACTCGCCGTCCACGGTGAGCTTGTGCTTGGCCTGGAAGGTGCGGACGGCCTTGTCGGTGGCGGGCCCGAACCGGCCGTCGACGGTGAGGCCGGCCTTCTGGACGGTGTTGAGGTTCTTCTGCAGGGTCTTGACGGCGTTGCCCGTCGAGCCCAGGCGCAGGATGCCGTCGTGGCTCGGCATCGGGGCGGCGTTGTCGTAGGCGGGGCGGCCGTAGCCGACCACGCAGGCGCGGCCCCGGACCCTGCGGCGAAACGCGTCGGAGGTGTTGCCCTCCAGGGTGGTGATGGTGCCGTTGGAGTGGACGGCCTCGACCAGGCCGACGTGCTTGATCGAGCTGATGGAGCGGCCGCCGGAGAAGTCGAAGAAGACGACGTCGCCGGGGCGGATGCCGCCGATGCCGTAGTGCCAGCGGCCGTGGGACTGGAAGGCGCGGGCGTGGGCGGTGGTCAGGGCGAACTTGCCCATGACGGCCTTGAGGTTGTCGGAGTGTGCGGCCTCGTAGCTGATCGACATGTCGCACCACGGTCCCGAGAAGCCGTACCAGGACGTGATGAGGTTGTGGTTCGAGCCGGGCGGGTGCTCGGTGGTGCCCAGCAGCTTACGGGCGGCGGCGATCATTCCCTTTGCTGTTCCCATGGCGGCGTCAGAGCTCCATGTCGTCGGGGAGGGCGTCGAGGTCGGAGGTGACCTCGTGGTCGGGGTCCTGGCTGATGCCGGACTGGTCGGGGTCGACGTCGAAGATGCCGGCGCCGCCCTCCGGGTACGGCGGGGTCTGCTCGTTCTCGCTCATGAACACTGACTCCTTGTCGCTGTCTCGGGTGAGGGGCCGCCGCGCCTCCGGTCGGCCCGGCACCACCACCTGCTCGTGGTGAAGCCGGCACCGGGAGGCGGGGCGACCGCCTTGCACCACCGAGTTCAGCGGGCCCGGAATTGAATGGGCAGCCGGTTCCACCACCCTGATCAATGGCCGCACCGCAGGTCATGGGGCCGGCGGCCGGCCGCTGACCAAAGACGGTGCCCTTGTCGATGGCGGGGCGGCCGCAGAGCCCACCGGATCCGAGCGCGGGACCCGTCCTGGGAAAGGGGGAATCGCCCGGCGGAGATGGTGGGCGTGGCCTTCGGGGTGCCGGTGGCGCACCGGCGGTGACGGCCGGCCGCTCGCCGATGCCTTCACAGAGGACATCCGGGGCTTGGCGTCGGTCGCCCACGGAGCGGTTCACCTCGGGCAGTCCCCCCGGGGCCGGGGACGCTGGCTGGCCCTGGCTGACGCCGGTCGGACAAGCCCGGTGTTTCCGCAGGAGCCAGTGCTTACGAGGTCGTGGATCCTACGGTGACGGCTGCACGTGGCTGATCGTTTGCTCCGGATGTGATGAGGAGTTCGGCAGTCTCGGGGTGGGGGCCGTTGTTCGCCCAGTCCAAGGGAGACCAACCCGTTCCGGAATCTTCACGAAGGTTCGGGTCGGCGCCGTGCGCCAACAGCTCGCGCACTGTCTCGGTGTGTCCCCAGCACGCGGCCGCGCACAACGGTGTGCCCTCCGAACCGACTCCCCTGCTCTCGGTGTCAGGGGAGGCCCCGGCTTCCATGAGCAAACGTGCGACCTCGGCTTCTCCCTGCAGCCGCTGCTTCATGGTTGGCAAGGCTAGCGATCGTGAGCGGCTCGTCATCGCAGGATGTGATGAGGATCTGCCGATCATTTACGGGCAGAAGGCCGTCCGCGGCTGGGATTTCATCAACTGGTGGTGTAAATAAGTCAGTTGTTGCGTCTCATGCACGCGACAGGCGGTGATCGCGGTGGGTGTTCTGTCGCTTTGCCTGTGATCGCCGACCCCCCTCATGCACAGCGAAAGGCAACATGTATGGCGAACAACCGCATGATGCGCCACGGCGGACGGATGCTGGCGCTCTCGGCGGCTGCCCTGGGCGTGGTCGCGGCGATGGCCGCCCCGGCCTCGGCCGATGACCAGCCCACCCGGGCGCAGCTGATAGCCGACTGTGACTCGGGTGTGGGCAAGTGCACCTTCAACGAACCCCAGTTGGGCGAGGCGTACCTCGGAGACTTCCACCGGGTCTCCGACTCGCTCTACAACTGCAGCACCTCGGCGGCCACCCAGTCGATGACCTGGTCCGACACGGTCGGTTCCACGGACTCGGCGGGCGTGTCCGTGACCGTCGGCGGCAAGATCGCGGACCTCATCGATGTCAGCGTGACGGCGACTTACAGCCACACCTGGTCGAGCTCGCACTCGGAGACCAGCTCCATCAACATGACGGTGAAGCCCGGTGAAGTCGGCTGGATCTCCCGTGCGCAGGTGATGCAGACGGTCTCCGGCACCTGGCAGACCCACTACGACGACCGGAAGTGGGGCCACTACTTCTGGTTCGTCCCCGACGTCATCACGGGGCCTGCCCCGAACGGAACGGACGGCGAGAGCAACGCGGTGGTCGTCAAGTCCCGGAAGATGACCGCCAAGGAGAAGCAGTCCTGCTCCAGCCGGTCCGGTAAGGCCAAGACGTTCATAGTCCAAGGCTGACAGGGCCTACAAGCCTGACAGAGCCGACAAGGCCGACAAGGCCGATCCACCGATCGCACCCCCGGCTGCCTCGCGGACGCAAACCCGCGGGGCAGTCGGGGTAGTCGGAGCAGTCGGAGCAGCTCAGCGGGCGGTGAGCCGATCCCGATCTACAACGGCGCCGGCGAAGAAGCCCCCGCGATCAGCAGGCGAGGAGCCCCCGTGCCGTTCGCGGGCACGCTCCACAGGTCGCTGCTGCCGACCTTGCCATCGGTGGGGAGGGCATAGGCGACGGTGCGGTCGTCGAGCCAGGTGGCCTGGTCGTCGACGCTGTGGCGTTCGGCGAGTGCGGTCTCCTTGAGAGTGCGCAGGTCGAGGACGTACTCGTGCCAGAGTGAGGTACCGGACAGGACCCGCTTCTTGAAGGCGACACGGGTCTCGTCGGGGGAGAGCGACGGACACTCCACGTTCTGGATCAGTGTGGTGACCGTATGCCGGGAGAGTGAACCGCGTACCAAATACGTCTGGTTGGCGGTGTTGAGGGTGGCGTAGAAGGTGTCGTCGTCGGAGGCGAAGGTGACGCCCCAGAAGTTGATGTCCGAGGCGTGGTAGGGCTTGCCGTCCTTGACGATGGAGAACGTCTCCAGGCTGGGAGTCAGCCGCATCGTGCGGGTGTCCAGGATCGAGGTCCGGGTGGAGAAGAAGGCGGACGAGTAGGACTCGCCGGAGACGAACACGGTCCAGGCGACGAAGCGGCCGCTGGGCGAGACCCGGGCCCGGCTGGGCGTGCCCGCGAGCGGGAAGGTTCGCAGGGTGCGTAGGTCGGCGTCCAGGAGCAGGGCGCGGTTGCTCTGCTTGAGGACACCGGTGACGGACTGGAGGCAGACGCCTGTGCCGGCCGCCGCGTAGAAACGCGCGCACTTCAGGCTCGTGGCGATCCGTCCGCCCCCGGGGTCGGCGGACGGGACCGAGGCGACCGCGGTGCGGTGCGGGCCGGCGGCCGCGTTGAGGAAGGCCAGGCGGCCTTTCTGGCCGAGCGTCAACTTGCCTGCGGTGACGGCGGGTCCGCCCGCCTGTGGCTGGTTCGCCCGATCCGCGCGGGCGGCGGCGTGGAGGACCACACCGGTCCCCAGCCCCGCGAGGAGCAGCACCGCCGTGACGAGTATGAGAAGGCGGCGGCGCAGCGGTGTCATCCGGATCCTTGTGGGGGTGGTGGTCATCGGGCTTCTTTCGTCGGCCGCAGCACCATGCCCGCCACGGCCGCGCAGCACAGGAGGCCGACGGCTGCGCCGGCGAGCGCCCGGCCGTCTCCCCACGTCGTCCAGGCGGCGCCGAAGGCCAGCGAGCAGCAGAACCGGGCCAGCGCCTGGCTGGTGCCGACGATGGCGAGGCCGCTGGCGCGCAGCTGCGCAGGCACGAGGCCGGCGAGGGCGGCGGGGAGCACACCGTCGGTGGCCGCGTAGAAGGTGCCGTGCAGGGCGAGTACGAGACAGGGGAGAGCCGGCGTGGCCGGGGCCCACAGCAGGAGGGCGTAACCCGTGAGCAGACCTGCGTGTCCGGCGAGGAACACCCTGTGCCGTCCGACCCGGTCGGCCAGTGCGCCGACGGGCACGGCCAGCAGCAGGAACACCGCGGCGGTGCCGAGCGGCAGCAGCGGGAACCACTCCTCGCCGATGCCCACGCGCCGTTGCAGGAGCAGATAGACGAAGGCGTCGCTGACCGTGGTCAGGCCGAGCAGCGCGGCACAGCCCGCGAGCGCCCGCAGCCTCGGCAGGCGCAGCAGCGCCAGCGCTTCACGTAGGCGGACGGGCTGTCTGCCGTCCGGTGCGCCTGCTTCGTCCGTCCGCGCTCTTTGCCGTCTGCCGGGTACGAACAGCACCAGTACGAGCACGCCGAGCACGGCGACGCACGCGCTCACGCCGAACACGGCGTCGTAGCCGTCGGCGGCCGCGCGCAGGATGAGGAAGGCCGCCAGCGGGCCGAGCATCGCGCCGGTGGTGTCCATCGCGCGGTGTACGCCGAAGGACCGGCCCTGGTTCTCGGGCGGCGTGGACAGGGAGATCATCGCGTCGCGCGGGGCGGTGCGCAGGCCCTTGCCGGTCCGGTCCAGGGCGAGGACCGTGCCCAGCGTGCCGAGGCTGCTCGCGAGCAGGAGCAGCGGCTTGCACAGTGCGGACAGGCCGTAGCCGAGCCCGGCCATCAGCTTGTGGTTGCGCACCCGGTCGGCGAGATGGCCGCCGGTCAGCTGGACCAGCGCGCTGACGCCGTTGTAGACGCCGTCGAGGGTGCCGAACCCCAGCGGGCTGAAGCCGAGGGTGGTGACGAGGTACAGCGGCAGGACAGCGGTGACCATCTCCGAGGAGATGTCGGTGATCAGGCTGACCGTGCCCAGCACGAGCACGACGGGGGCGACTTTGGGCCGAAGGCCGCGTCTTCGCCCCGGCTCGGAGTCGGCCGCCGGCGGCGCGGAGCGGTCGGTGAGATACATGATCAAGGCTCCAGGTACGGTGCGATCAGTTCTGCCGGCTGCTCTCGTCCCGTAGCCAGGTGCCGAAGTCCTGTGCCCGGATGGCTTTTCGAGCCCCGCGCCGGGCCGTGACCGCAGCCGCGACGAAGACCACGACAGCCGCGAAGAGCCTCGGCTCCCTGCGGAGCAGCGCTTTGAGATCTGCCGTACTCGTGCGTGCCGAGGCCTCTTGCGGGCTCTGGTGCTGTTCGACCTGGGCGGTGGACACCGCGGCCCGGATCCGCCGTTTGATCAGATCCCGCCATGTGCGCGGCGGATGGACCACGACTCGGGCCGATTCGACCACCAGCCGCTCCTTGGGAGCGAAGGCCAGGGACGCGGCCAGGTCGTCCGCCATGAGCGGCGGCAGCGCGGCGATCCGGTCGTGCCCGGCCTTGGAGACGGCGATGACCCCTCGCCCGAACAAACCCTCGCGTACGGCCGGCAGTTGCTGCCACACCCGGTAGTAGGCCCGGACCCGCCGGGCGCAGGCGTCCAGCGGAATCTGCCGTTCGGGGGCGGTGGCGAGGATGCCCGAGGTGTCGTCGGTCAGGGGCGCGGTGAGCGCTCGTACGTCGGCGCCCGCGATCACGATGTCGGCGTCCACATAGACGCGGGGGAAGCCGCGCGCATGATCGTCTCCGGTCCGCAGGGCGGTGTGCTTGGAGGGGACGGGGATCTCGACCACCCGCACGCGTGGGCCGCGTGCGGCCGCGATCCGCGCGGTGTCATCCGTGCAGCCATTGCATACAACCACGATGTCCGTCTCGTCCTGGGAGGTTTCGCCCTCGGAGGTATCGGCCAGCAGCGAATCGAGGAGCCGTCCGATGACTCGCGCCTCGTTGTGGGCCGGTATCACGATGCTCGTCACCTGGGCAGTATGCCGTCGGTGTCGCTATTGCGATGTGTGTTTCGTCCAACTGTTCCCGCGGCTGCGTCCCGTGGTCTAGATTGAGGTTCGCCGGACCGGTTTGGGTGGGGAACTGGTATTGACTGTTTGTCACGGTTCGGCTTGTTGAGTGTTTTTGAACAGTCAGTAACCAGCATGCTGGGGGCATGAGGCGGTTGGGGACCGCTGATGCTTCCTCGCTTTCCGGTGCCGCTGAGTGAAGGGCACTTCGGTCAGGGGTAGCCGCGCATGTGGTGGGGGGAGCATGACCATTGAGGTCACGCATGAGCAACTGGTTGTGGAGCGCAGGAGTCCGGAAGCGCGCCGAAGACGTTGGGAACAGAAGTACCGGATCGTCCTGCTGGTCGCGGACGGATTAGCGGCCGCTGCCGCGGCCTTCCTGATCCACGCGGCCTATGGCCGCTGGACGGTGGCCCTTGCGCTGCCCCCGACGTGGATCGCGGCCATGCTCGCTCATCGCTCCTACGACCGCAGCGCTCTGGGCGTGGGAACCGAGGAGTACCGACGGGTGCTTCGGGGCGGTGTCGCACTGCCGGCCCTGGCCGCGTGTGCGTACTACCTGTTCACGCGGGACTCCGGACTCCTCCATGACATGACCATGGCCGCAGCGCCGGCCACCGCGATCGCCCTGCCGGTCCGGTACACGCTGCGCCGACGGCTGCACAGACGCTGGGCACGGGGCCGGGACCGGAGCGCGACGCTCCTGGTCGGGCCATCGCGCGGCATCATGGAGCTGGTCGCCGTGCTACGACGCGGCAGTGTACAGGAGCTCCAGACGGCCGGAGTGTGCCTGACCGATCCGGAGAACGCCAGGGACATCCGCAGGTTGGGGCTCCCCGTCCTCGGCGGCGTCGGGGACATGAACGACGTGGTCCGAGCCCTGGGCATCAGCACCGTGCTGGTGCTGCCGGCACCCGAGTACGACGCCTCCGTCCTGCGCCGGATGTCCTGGACGGCGGCCGTGCAGGGAGTCGACTTCCTGCTGGCCCCCGTGCTGGCCGACGTCTCCGCCTCCCGGCTGGCGGTACGGCCCACCAACGGGGTGCCGCTGGTGCGGATACAGGCACCGAACCTCTCCCGGGTCTCCCGGCTGCCCAAGGAACTGCTGGATCGTTCCTTCGCGGGGGCGCTCCTGGTCCTCCTCGCGCTGCCCATGCTGCTGATCGCCCTGATCGTGCGGCTCGACAGCTCCGGCCCCGCGCTGTTCAGACAGCAGCGGGTGGGCCGGTACGGCGACCACTTCACCATGCTCAAGTTCCGCACGATGCGGCAGGACTCGGAGGCCCTGAGGGCGGAACTGGAGCACCTCAACCAGAACAGCGACGGCCTGCTGTTCAAGGTGAAGGAAGACCCACGGATCACCCGGGTCGGCTCGTTCCTGCGGCGCAGCTCGCTGGACGAACTGCCGCAGCTCATCAACGTGCTCAAGGGCCATATGTCGCTCGTCGGCCCCCGCCCGCCGCTGCCCGAGGAGGTGGAGGAGTACACACCGGACATCAAGCGCCGGTTGCTCGTGAAGCCCGGCCTCACCGGGCTGTGGCAGGTCAGCGGCCGCTCCGACCTGCCCTGGGACGAGGCGGTCCGGCTCGATCTCGGATACGTGGACAACTGGTCGATGGGCCTCGACCTGTCGATCCTGCTGCGCACCGGGTCCGCGGTGGTGCGCGGAACGGGGGCGTACTGATGGACCGACGGAAGAGGAGTCAAGTGACGCAGACCACGGAGCCGTTGGGGGTCGCGGTCGTCGGGGCCGGCTACTGGGGACCCAACCTCGTACGCAACTTCCAGGCCGGCGAGCAGTTCCGGCTGCGCTGGCTGTGCGACCTCGATGTGGACCGGGCCCAGCGGGTCCTCGGCGGCTACTCGACCGTCCAGGCGACCTCGGACTACGCGGCCGTCCTCGCCGATCCCTCGGTGGCCGCCGTCGCCGTGGCCACGCCCGCCGGAACCCACCTGGACATCGCCCTGGCCGCCCTGCGCGCCGGCAAGCACGTCCTCGTGGAGAAGCCGCTCGCGGCGACCTACGCCGACGGGATGCGCCTGGTGTCCGAGGCGGAGGAGCGCGGGCTCACCCTGATGTGCGACCACACCTACTGCTACACGCCCGCCGTGGGCCGCATCCGCGAACTCGTCCGCTCCGGCGAACTCGGCGAGATCCACTTCGTCGACTCGGTCCGCATCAACCTCGGGCTCGTCCAGAAGGACATCGACGTCATGTGGGACCTGGCCCCGCACGATCTGTCGATCCTTGACTTCATCCTCCCCGACAACGTCGAGCCGGTCGCCGTCGCCGCCCACGGGGCCGACCCGATCGGCGCGGGACAGGCCTGCGTGGCCTATCTGACGCTCCAGCTCAACACGGGCGCCATCGCCCATGTGCACGTCAACTGGCTCTCCCCGACCAAGGTGCGGACCACCATGGTCGGCGGCGCCAAGCGCACCCTCGTCTGGGACGACCTCAACCCCGTCCAGCGTGTGGCGATCTACGACCGGGGCGTGGACCTGGCCGCGCCGCAGGAGATCGGCGCGGACGAGCGCAGGGAGATGCTCGTCTCGTACCGCTCCGGGGACATGGTCGCCCCGGCGATCGGTGAGAAGGAAGCGCTGCGCAGCATGGTCGAGGAGTTCGCCGACGCGATCAGGGAGCGGCGGGCGCCGCTGACCGACGGCCGGGCGGGCCTGCGGGTGCTGGACATTCTTGAGGCGGCGTCCCGGAGTCTGGAATTCCGGGGTGCGGTCGTCGGCCTGCGTGCCGGGCGTTGACAGTCCTATTCCACTGAGAGGGCAAGGCAGTTGAGCAGCGTACGAGGCAAGAAGATCCTGGTCACCGGGGGAGCGGGCACCATCGGCTCCAACCTCGTCGACCTCCTGGCCGAGGGCGGCGCCCGCGAGATCGTGGTGCTGGACAACTTCGTGCGCGGGCGGCGGGCCAACCTCGCCCAGGCCCTGCCCAGCGGCGTCGTGGAGGTCGTCGAGGGCGACGTCCGGGACGCCGCGACCGTACGGAAGGTCACCGAGGGCACCGACCTGGTGTTCCACCTCGCCGCGATACGCATCACCCAGTGCGCGGAGGAACCCCGGCTCGCCAACGAGGTCCTGGTCGACGGCACCTTCAACGTCCTGGAGGCGGCGGCCGAGGCCGGGGTGGGCAAGGTGATCGCCTCGTCCTCCGCGTCCGTCTACGGCATGGCCGAGACCTTCCCGACGACCGAACGCCATCACCCGTACAACAACGACACGTTCTACGGCGCAGCGAAGGCCTTCAACGAGGGCATGCTGCGCAGCTTCCACGCCATGTACGGACTGGACTACGTGGCCCTGCGCTACTTCAACGTCTACGGCCCCCGGATGGACATCCACGGCCTCTACACCGAGGTGCTGATCCGCTGGATGGAGCGCATCGAGGCGGGCGAGCCGCCGCTGATCCTCGGCGACGGCACGCAGACCATGGACTTCGTCGACGTCCGGGACATCGCCCGGGCCAATGTGCTGGCCGCCGAGTCGGATCTCACCGACGAGGTGTTCAACATCGCCAACGGCACGGAGACTTCGCTGCTCGAACTCGCCCAGGGCCTGCTGGAGGCGATGGGCGCGTCGGATCTGGCGCCGGTGCACGGGCCCGCCCGCACCGTGAACGGCGTCACCCGGCGGCTCGCGGACACCACACAGTCCGCCGAACGGCTCGGCTTCACCGCGCGGATCGACCTGCGTACGGGGCTGCGGGACCTGGTGCGGTGGTGGCGTGCGGAGCGCGCCGCCGACGCCGTGGCCGGGGAGACCTCGCGATGAGCGCCGACCGCATCCCCGTGATGATCCCCTGGCTCGGCGAGGAGGAGGCCAAGGCCGCCTCCGACGCGGTGCTGTCCGGGTGGGTCGCCCAGGGGCCCCGGGTCGCCGCCTTCGAGCGGGCCTTCGCGGAGCGGGTGGGCGCCGAGCACGCCGTCGCGGTCAGCTCGTGCACCACCGCCCTGCATCTTTCGCTCGTCGCGCTCGGACTGGGCCCCGGCGACGAGGTCGTGGTGCCCTCGCTGTCGTTCATCGCCACCGCCAACGCCGTGCGCTACGTCGGGGCCGAGCCCGTGTTCGCGGACGTCGACCTCGCCACCGGCAATCTCACCGCGGCCACCGTGGACGCGGTCCGTACCCCCCGTACCAAGGCCGTCCTCGCAGTCCATCAGGGCGGAGTACCGGCCGATGTGCACACCCTGCGTGCCGCCTGCGCCGACTGGGACCTTCCCCTGGTCGAGGACGCGGCCTGCGCCATCGGCTCGACCGTCGGCGGCAAGTCCGTGGGGCACGGCGCGCTGATCGCCGCCTGGTCCTTCCACCCCCGCAAGGTCGTCACCACCGGCGAGGGCGGCATGGTCACCACCGACGACGCCCAGTGGGCGGCACGCCTGCGCCGGCTGCGCGAGCACGGGATGAACGTCTCGGCGGCACAGCGCCACGCAAGCAACAAGCCCGTCCTGGAGAGCTACCTCGAAGTCGGCTACAACTACCGGATGACGGACGTCCAGGCCGCCATCGGCCTGGTCCAGCTCCAGAAACTCGACGCGATGACCGTCCGCCGCCGCGAGCTGGCGGCCCGGTACGACGCACTGCTGCAGGGCGTCCCCGGCCTCACCCCCGTACGCGACCCCGCGCACGGGCAGAGCAACTTCCAGTCCTACTGGGTGCTGTTGGCCGAGGACTTCCCGGTCGGCCGCGACGACCTGCTCGCCGCGCTCGCCGAGGCCGGTATCTCCGCCCGGCGCGGGATCATGGCCTCGCACCTCGAACCCGCCTACGAGGCCCACCCCCGCGCCCCGCTGCCGGTCACCGAGCGGATCAGCCGCGACTCGCTCATCCTGCCGCTGTTCCACACGATGACCGAGGCCCAACAGGACCGCGTCGTCGCCGCACTGCGCGAACAGGCCCGAAGATGAGCGGGCTCCTGATCATCGGCGCGGGCGGCTTCGCCCGGGAGACCGCACAGGCCGTACGGGACGCGGGCGACACCGTGCTGCTCGGGCACCTCGACGACAACGCCGCCCTGCACGGCACCGAGGTGGACGGCGTGCCCGTGCTCGGCGGCTGCGACCTGGTCCACGAGCTGCCCGACGCCCGGGTGGTGATCTGCGTGGGCAACCCCAGGGACTACGCCGCCCGTGCCCGTCTGGTCCGCAGGCTCGACCTGCCGGCGGACCGCTACGCCACCGTGATCCACCCGACGGCGGCGGTGTCGGCGACCTCGCAGGCCGGGCCCGGCTCGGTCCTGCTCGCGCACTGTGTGCTCACCGCCGCCGTGCGGGTGGGCGCGCACGTCGCGGTGATGCCGCATGTCGTCCTCACCCATGACGACGTGGTCGAGGACTTCGCCACGCTCGCCTCCGGTGTCCGCCTGGGCGGGGGCGCACGGCTGGAGCGGGGGGCTTATGCGGGCTCGGGGGCCCTGGTCAGGGAAGGCACGACGGTCGGCGCCTGGTCGCTGATCGGCATGGGGAGCACCGTTCTCGGCGATGTGCCGCCGGGCGAGGTCTGGGTGGGGAGCCCGGCCCGGCGGCTGCGCGAGGCGGCCGCCCCGGCGCTCGACGAACTTGCGACGCGAACAAGGGGGGGAGTCGTCATATGAACCGGATTCCGTTGGTGGACCTCAAGGCGGCCCACGAGGAAGTCGCCGACGACGTACGGGCCGGATTCGAACGGGTCCTGGCCCACACCGCGTTCGTCGGAGGCGAGGAGGTCCGCCGATTCGAGCGCGAGTACGCGGACTTCGGCGGTGTCGCGCACTGCGTGGGAGTCGCCAACGGCACCGACGCCGTCGAACTCGCGTTGCGCGCGGGCGGAGTCGGGCCCGGTGACGAGGTCGTCGTGCCCGCCAACACCTTCATCGCCACCGCGGGCGCGGTGGCCAGAACCGGGGCGCGACCGGTGCTGGCGGACTGTCTGCCCGACACTTACCTGCTCGACCCCCAGGCCGCACTGGACGCGGTCGGCCCGGCCACCCGCGCGGTCGTACCCGTGCACCTCTACGGGCAGTTGGCCGATGTGACGGAGCTGACCGGCCGGCTTCCCGACCGGGTACGGGTCGTCGAGGACGCAGCGCAGTGCCAGGGCGCCACCCGCGACGGACGCTCGCCGGGCAGCGGCGGGATCGCGGCCACCAGCTTCTACCCGGGCAAGAACCTCGGTGCCTACGGCGACGCGGGCGCGGTGCTGACCGACGACGAGGAACTGGCCGGCCTGGTGCGCGCCATCGCCAACCACGGCGGCGTCGCCAAGTACCGCCACGACGTACCCGGGTTCAACAGCCGCCTGGACGGGCTGCAGGCCGTCGTCCTGCGGGCGAAGCTGGCGCGGCTGGCGGACGGCAACGCGGCCCGGCGGGCGGCCGCGGCCCGCTACGACGCGCTGCTCGCCGATCTGGCGGCCGCCGGCCGGGTCGTGCTCCCGACCACGGCGCCGGGCAACGTCCACGTATGGCACCTGTATGTCGTCCAGGTCGCCGGGGCGGACCGCGACGACATCGTGGGCAAGCTCAACGCCGAGGGCATCGGTGCGGGCGTGCACTATCCCGCCCCGGTCCACCTCACGCCCGCGTACCGCCATCTCGGCCACGCCCGGGGCGACTTCCCGAACGCCGAGAAGGCGGCCGACCGGATCCTGTCACTGCCGCTCTACCCGCAGATCACCCCCGACCAGCAGCAACGCGTCGTGGACACGCTCGCCGACGCGCTCGGAAGCTGATCGGCCACCGGTTTCACGCTCCACCCCGACCGTCACGGGTCGGTCCTGCACAGCACCGCTGAGAGGTACACATGAACAGATGGAGCAGACGGATCCGGGGCAGCCGCCTCGCCGTCGTAGCAGCACTGATATGGGCGGTGCTCCCGCAGGCCGGGCCCGCGCTCGCGGCATCCGATCCGTGCGGAGCGGGCTCGAACGCGATCGTCTGCGAGAACTCCAAGCCGGGCAGCCCGAAGTCCGACTGGTTCTCACCCAACGCCTACGGTGACATCCAGGGTTTCACCACCAAGGAGAGCGTCCAGGCGGGTGACACCGTCCAGTTCAAGGTCCAGTCGAAGGTCTCGTACCACATCGAGATCTACCGTCTGGGCTGGTACGGCGGTGACGGTGCGCGCGAGATGTCGACAGCGGCCCAGGCCGCGGTGACCTATCCGGCCAACTACTCCACGAACCCGGCCAGTTGCACCAAGAAGAGCGGCACCGGGCTGGTCGACTGCGGCAACTGGCCCGTGACCGCGAGCTGGACGGTGCCCAGCGACGCCGTGTCCGGCCTGTACATCGCGAACATCACCCAGACGGACGGCGACGGCCTGATGCCGTACCCGTTCGTCGTCCGCAAGGACTCCAGCACCTCCGACGTCGTCGTACAGACCAGCGACCAGACCTGGCAGGCCTACAACGACTACGGCGGCCAGGACCTGTACGGCGGTGCGGGGCCAGCACCGGACGGCCGCGCCTACGAGGTCAGCTACAACCGGCCGCTGGACATCGGCGGCGACAACGGCATCTACGGCTCCGAGTACATGATGCTGTCCTGGCTGGAGCGCAACGGCTACGACGTCAGCTATCTGTCCGGCGTGGACGTGTCGGTCAACGGCGGCACCCTGCTGAAGAACCACAAGGTGTATCTGTCCTCGGGCCACGACGAGTACTGGACGCAGAGCCAGTACTCCAATGTCCTGGCGGCCAGGAAGGCCGGTGTGAGAGAGGCCTTCTTCAGCGGCAACGAGGTCTTCTGGAAGACACGGCTCGCCCCGAGCATCGACGGCACGAACACCGCGAACCGAACCCTGGTCTGCTACAAGATGACCAAGATGGCCCAGAACAACGGCATCGCCGACCCCAGCGGCGTCTGGACCGGCACCTGGATGGACCCGACCAGCACCGACTACGGGCAGGACTACCAGCCGCCGAACATCCTCACCGGCTCCATGTTCCAGGTGAACGGCTACCGCAGCGACGCGATCACGGTGCCCGGCTCGTACGGCAAGAACCGGCTGTGGCGCAACACCTCCATCGCGAACCTCTCGTCGAGCCAGACCGCCACCTTCCCGGCCGGCACACTCGGCTACGAGTGGGACAGCGACCTCGCCAACAGCACCAGACCCGCCGGGGCGATCGACCTGTCGTCCACGACCGTGGACGTCAACGACGGCAAGTACCGCCTGGACTGGGGCAACACCTACGGCAACGGCACGGCGACACACAATCTCGTCGAGTTCCGCGACCAGGACTCCGGGGCCCTCGTGTTCGGCGCGGGAACCGTGCAGTGGTCGTGGGGCCTGACCAACATCCCGACGTACAACCCCGCCGACACGGTGGTCACCGAGGACGCCCGCATGCAGCAGGCGACGGTGAACATCCTCGCCGACATGGGCGTGCAGCCGCTGACCCTGCAGAGCAATCTGAACGCCGCCTCGGCCTCCACCGACTCCACCGGCCCGGCCGTCACCGTGACGAGCCCGGCCTCCGGGGTGACCGTCCCGGCGCTGAAGCCGGTCACCATCACCGGCACCGCCAGTGACTCCGGCGGGGGCGTGGTGGCCCGCGTGGAGGTGTCCACGGACGGCGGAACGACCTGGAAGCCCGCGAGCGGTCTGACGTCCTGGAGCTTCAGCTGGACCCCGACGACCCCGGGCTCGGCGTCCATCAAGGTCCGCGCGGTCGACGACAGCGTCAACATCGGCGCCGTCACCACCATCCCGGTGACCGTCGGCCCCCAGGCCTGCCCCTGCACCGTCTGGCCGGCCTCGGCCGTTCCCGGCACCGTCAACGCGGGCGACGGCAGCTCGGTGGAGCTCGGCGTCAAGTTCCGTACCACGGCAGCCGGTTCGATCACCGCCGTACGCTTCTACAAGTCGCCCGCCAACACCGGAACCCACACCGGCAGCCTGTGGAGCGCCTCCGGCACCCGCCTGGCCACCGGCACCTTCACCAACGAGACGGCCTCCGGCTGGCAGCAGCTGAACTTCGCCACCCCGGTGAGCGTCAAGGCCAACACCACCTATGTCGCCTCGTACTTCGCCCCCAACGGCGGATACTCCTACGACGGCGGCTACTTCTCCGGCGGCGACGCGGGCCTGGCCCCGCTCACGGCCCTGAAGTCCGGCACCGACGGCGGCAACGGCGTCTACCGCTACACCTCGACGAGCGCCTTCCCGTCCTCGCAGTCCTCCGGCAGCAACTACTGGGTCGACGTGGTGCTGGACACCTCTGCCGCCAGCACCACCCCGCCCACCGTCACCTCGACCTCCCCGACGTCCGGGGCGACCGGCGTGTCGATCACGGCACCGGAGTCGGCCGTCTTCAGTTCCGCCATCGACGCCGACACCCTGACGTTCACCCTGAAGGACGCGAACGGCACCGCCGTGCCGGGCACCAAGACGCTCCCCGCGTCGAACAAGGCGACCTTCACACCGTCGACCGAACTGGAACTGCACACCACGTACACCGCGTCCGTCCAGGCCTCCGACGTGTGGGGCAACGCCATGGCGGACCCGGTGACATGGACCTTCACCACCAGTTCCACCCCGCCCGCGGTCACCTGTCCCTGCATGCTGTGGAACTCCTCCACCGTGCCGGCCACCACCGACATGACCGGTGACACCAACTCCGTCGAGTTGGGCACCCGGTTCACGTCCTCGACAAGCGGCTGGGTCACCGGCGTCACCTTCTACAAGGGCACCGGCAACACCGGCACCCACACCGGCAGCCTGTGGTCCGACACCGGCACGCTGCTCGCCACCGGCACCTTCACCGGCGAGACGGCCTCCGGCTGGCAGCAACTGACCTTCGCCACTCCGGTGGCCATCACCGCCGACACCCCGTACGTCGTCTCCTACCACGCGCCGAACGGCAACTACGCGGTGGACGGCGGCTACTTCACGGCAGCCCACCAGTCCTATCCGCTGACCGCCACCGCCGACACCACCGCCCACCACAACGGGCTCTACCGGTACGGCGCGGACTCGGCCTTCCCCAACAGCTCCTACGGCTCCGCGAACTACTGGGTCGGCCCCGTCTTCACCGCCGACAACCCCAGCGGGTCGCTGACGACGGCCACCGCCTCGGAGGAGGACGCGTCCACGGTGACGCACACCGCCGACGCGGGCAGCCCCCTCGTCACGACCCTGCCCGCTTCCGTCAAGCTGTCGTCCGTCAAGGCGACCGTGACCATCCTGCCCGGCCCCCACGCGGCCGCCGCCAGGAAGCTCCACGTCACGGCCGTCACCTCCTACGACCGGGCCACCCACAAGGTGTCCGTCCATCTGTCCTTCCCGCTGCCGGACGGCACCCGGTTCAAGGTCACGGTCACGGCGAAGGACAAGAACCGGCACCCGGTGAAGTCCCAGAGCTGGACCCTGACCAGCAAGACCGTCCGCAAGAAGAAGAACTGACCGACCAGAACCCACCGGTGGTGGTCTCCCGCGAAGTCCGACGGAGACCACCACCGGGGATTGGCTTCCTCATCGATGAGCACCGTCAGTGTTGTGATCCCCTGCTACAAGTACGGCCATTTCCTCGCCGACTGCGTGAGCAGCGTCCTGGACGAGCAGGACGGCGTTGACGTCCGGGTACTCATCATCGACGACGCCTCGCCCGACGACTCGGCGGAGGCCGCGCACAAACTGGCCGCCTCCGACCCGCGCATCGAAGTACGCGTCCACGCAACCAACAAGGGCCACATCGCCACCTACAACGAAGGCCTCCTGGAATGGGCCGACGGCGACTACGTCGCCCTCCTCTCCGCCGACGACCGGCTGGTCCCGGGCGCGCTGGTCCGGGCCGCCGCCCTGCTGGACGCCCATCCCGAGGCGGGGTTCGCCTATGGACGTCCCCTGCGCTTCCAGCACGGCGGCCCGCTCCCGTCGGCCCGTACACGGAGCACCGGTTCGGTCGTCTACCCCGGGCAGTGGTGGCTGGAGCGCCGCTTCCGCGAGGGCACCGGCTGCATCACCTCGCCGGAAGTCGTCGTCCGCACCAGCCTCCAGCACACGGTCGGCGGCTACGACCCGGCCCTGCCCCATGCCGGCGACATCGAGATGTGGATGCGGCTCGCCGCACACGCCGACGTCGGCTACATACGCGGAGCCGACCAGGCCTTCTACCGCGTCCACGGCAAGAACATGTCCACGACCGACTTCGGCGGTCAGCTCGACGACCTGCGCCAGCGCCTGGTGGCCTTCGAGTCCGTGCTCGCCAAGTGCGCCGACCGGCTGCCCCACGCCGACCGCCTGGCCGACGAGGTCCACACCCGGCTCGCGCGCTTTGCGCTGCGCCGCGCCTACCGGGCCTACGACCGAGGTCGCACAGCGGTCGTACCGGTCGATGAATGCGTGGCGTTCGCCGAGCAGTGCCTGCTGGGATACGCGGCACTGCCCGAGTACCGCGCGCTGCGGCTGCGCAGACGGATAGGTCCGAAGGCCATGCCGTATCTGCAGCCACTGGTGTGGTCCGCGGTGGCCGAGCGCGGGCGCGAGTGGCTCTGGTGGGAGTCGTGGAAGCGCCGCGGCATCTGATGTCCCGTCGGTTCAGCTCAGTTGGCCGCGGGAACCGGACCGGACTGCCGGCGGCGGCCCGGCGGCATCCCACGGCGCCTCATGGCGTACTGGTCGAGCCACAGCGCGCCGAGAACGCCGGCGGAGCCGCCCAGCAGGGCCGCGCCCGCCAGACCCCGGGCCTTGTCGCCCCGCACCTCGGAGGCGCTCGGCGAGGTCAGGACCGAGGCGGTGATCCGCCCCCCGGTCGGCACGTGCTGGGCCGTCTGCATCTGGTCGACATGCCGGGTGTACACGTCGATGATGCGGCGTACCGCCGTGACGGCGGCGTCGGGGTCGGACGCCTGCGACTGCACCTGCAGGGACGGGATCAAATAGCGAGGCGTCGCGCTGGTGCCGCTGTTGCGGGGGACGAGGTGGTAGGTGCCGTCGACGCCCGCCGCACGCAACTCCCGGGCGCCGGCAGGGGATTCCAGCTGCCGGACGACCGCGTAGGAGACCACGGCGAGCGGCGGCTGCAGATTGGTCAGCTGGTTGGGCTGGTTCTGCGTCACCGGCGGCTTGAGGACGACCACCGCGGAGCCGACGTACTGGCGGGCGGGCCGCACCACGTGGTACGCCCCGGCGGCCGTCAGCAGCAGCGCGACCACCACGACGTACCAGCGACGGAGCAGCGCATCGGCGACGTTCCCGGGCGACATACGAGTTCCTTCCGTCGCCCCCGATACTGGCAGGATGCGCGGTGGGACGCCACCGAATGGAGGGATGGTTCATGAGTCTTGGTGAGATATGGGCCATCCTGCGCAGACGTTGGTATTTCATGGTGCCCTTCACCCTGCTCAGCCTGGTCGGCGGCGGCTATCTGTATGTGACCGTCCCCGTCTCCTACCAGTCGCAGAGCTCGGTCGCGCTACTGGACTCCTCGGCCGTCTCCCGGCTGGCCCCCACCTTCGGCAACCCCATCTCGAATGCGGGTGGTTCGCTCATCGTCACGGCCGACGTGCTGATCAGAACCCTCGAATCGAACGACGCCGCCAAGGAGTTGAGCAGCCGGGGCGTCACGGACCCCTACACCGCCGGCTTCGCGCCGGCCAGCGAGAGCCCGCTGCTCCTCCTCAGCGTCACCGGAACCGACCGGGCGAAGGTGCTCAGGGAGACCAACGTCCTGACCACCTTCGCCGGTGAACAACTCAGCGCCCTGCAGGCCGCCGCCAAGGTCCCGCACGCGTACTTCGTGCAGACCGCGCCCGTCGTACTGCCGCAGACCCCGGTGGCGAAGTCGAAGAGCCGCTACCAGGACATCGCTGCCGTCGTCATCCTGGGCGTCGTCAGCGCGTTCTTACTGTCCATCCTGATGGAGGGCGTCGCGGTGGTCCGCCGCCGGCGTCGCGTCGCGAACAGCGTCGCCGTGCGGCCCAAGCAGGCCCGCGCGCCGAACCGGGTACGGGCTGGGTGGCTGAGCCGACGGGTCGACGCCATCGCGATCCTCACCGTCTATCTGGTGCTGGCCTTCTTCATCCCGTCGAACCTGGCCCTGCCCGCGCTCGGCGGAGTCGGCACCCCGGCCAATGTCTTCGCCCTGCTGGGGCTGTTGTGGTACCTCGCGACCTGGCTCGGCGGGCGCATCCTTCCCGCGCCGGGCACCAGACTCGTACGGGTCGCGCTGTGCCTGCTCGGGGCGGCCGTCCTGGCGGCCTACATGTCGGACGCGATGCGCGAGAGCTCGCACCAGGAGGTCCTCGGCGCCGACCGCGGACTCATCGGATTCCTGGTGTGGGTGTCCTTGGTCGTCCTGACCTCGGCGGGCATACAGGAGCGCGGCCGGCTGGACGTGCTGATGCGCCGGGTGGTGATCATGGCGTCCGTCGTCGCCGCGATCGGCTTCTACGACTTCTTCGCGGCCACCAACATCGCCGACTCCATCCACATCCCCGGACTCCAGACCAGCGTGGCCCAGGTGAGCGTCATGGACCGCGGCGCCTTCACCCGGCCCCGGGCCACCACGGCCCAGCCGCTGGAGTTCGCCGGCATGCTCGCGATCCTCCTGCCCTTCGCGATCCAGCAGGCCTTCGATCCCGTACGCCGCCACCTCCACGTGGCCCGCCGCTGGGGGCCGGTGGCGCTGATGGCCGGTGCGCTGCCGCTGTCGGTGTCGAGGACCTCGATCATCGGCCTGCTGCTGGTGGCCCTGGTGATGGTGCCGCGCTGGAAGCCGGCGCGACGCTGGGCCGCGATCGGCGTGATGACGGCCTCCGTCGCCGTCTTCAAGGTGCTCGTTCCCGGACTGATCGGCACGATCACGGGCCTGTTCGCGTCGTTCCTGTCCAACTCCGACAGCAGCACACAGGCACGTACGGTCAAGTACAGCGCGATCGTTCCCTATCTGAAGGAGCATCCGCTGTTCGGACGGGGCTTCGGCACCTTCACACCGGATCTGTACTTCTTCACGGACAACCAGTACATGCTGGCCCTGGCCGAGATGGGTCTGCTAGGGCTCGTCGCCCTGCTCGCCCTGTTCATCACCGGAATCCACCAAGGCGGCGCCGTCCGGCGGCTGGCCCGCACCGAAGCCGACCGCGAACTGGGCCAGGCGTTCTTCGCCTCGGCGCTGGTCGCCCTCGTCAGCAGCGCCACCTTCGACTCGCTCAGCTTTCCGATGTTCGCCGGCATGTTCTTCCTGATGCTGGGGGCGGGGGCCAGCTATCTGGGGTTCGTCCGGCGCGCGGCGGCCGCCGCGGTCCCGGCCCCGCACAAGCCCTCCAAGGCCCAGGTTCCCCAACTCGTGGAGGCCCGATGAGCCCCGTCGCCGTCGTCATCGTCACCTGGAACAGCGCCCCGGTGCTCCCCGGATTCCTCGCCGCGCTTCCGGATGGCATGGCCGGCCTCGACTGGCGGCTGGTCGTCGCCGACAACGACTCCGCCGACGACACCGTCGAGGTGCTCCGGACGCTGGCCCCCGATACCACCATCGTCCAGACCGGCCGCAACGCCGGGTACGCGGCCGGCATCAACGCGGCCCTTGGGGCGGCCGGCGAGTGGGACGGCGGATTCGAGGCCGTGGTGATCTGCAACCCCGACATCCGTATGCGGCAGGGCTGCGCCAAACGCCTCGTCGACACGCTCGGCGACGAAGTGGGGATCGCCGTCCCGCTCCTGTACGAAGACGGCCGGGACGCACCCCTGTTCTCGCTGCGCCGCGAGTCGAGCGTGTCCCGCGCCCTCGGCGAGGCCGTCATCGGCAACCGCCGGGCCGGGCGCTTCCCACGCCTGAGTGAACTCGTCACCGACCCCGCCGCTTATCAGCGACCCACGCGTGCGGACTGGGCGACCGGCGCGCTCATGGCCGTCTCGGCGAACTGCCTGACCGCCTGCGGTCCGTGGGACGAATCCTTCTTTCTTTACTCGGAGGAGACCGAGTACTGCCTGCGTGCGCGAGACCGGGGGTACGTCACGCAACTGGAGCCGGCGGCCGAGGCCGTTCACCTGGGAGGCGACTCCCGAGTATCGCCCCGGCTGTGGACCCTGCTCACGCTCAACCGCGTGCGGCTGTACGGGCGGCGCCACGGCGCCGTCGCCACCGCCTGCTTCCGTGGCGCCGTGCTGTTGCGCGAGACCTCGCGGGCCCTCCTCGGCCGGAAGGCCAGCCGCGCGGCGGCCGCCGCCCTGCTCAGGCCGGGCTCGCTGCGGGCCACTCCGGGGCCGTGACGTCTGGCGGGGGCGGCGGCACTGCCGTCAGACAGTGCCGTCCCACGTCGTGAAGAAGCTCTCCGGGTTCACCAGGTACCGCACGGTGGCGTGCGGCACGTGGCGCACTCTGTGGTTACGGCTGTACCGGTGGACGAGCTCCCAGTCCTCACGCGGAAGCACGTCCGGGGTACGCCGCAGACGACTGAAGCGCAAGGCCCCGTTGCGCCGCGCGACGAACGCGTTGGTGTCCAGGAAGGACTCCCGGGCTGCCCGGTGGCGGTCGAACGGCACGGACAGGATGTCCCGCTCGGTTCCGTCCGGCAGGACGCGGCGCAGCGCCGTGTAGACGCCGTCGGGCCCATGAGGAGACTCCAGGACCGCCAGCGCCCGTTCCAGATGGTCCGCTTCCCACAGGTTGTCGTCGTCCAGGAAGGCCACGTACCGCGAGCGACTGAGGCGGATGCCCACATTGCGCACGACGCCGGCAACGCCCGTGTTGCGCGCCAGCGAGACGGCGAACAGCCTTGGATCGTCCGGTAGTTCGGGGAGGCCGGCGCCGTCGTCGACGACGACGACCACCTGATCGCGAACGGTCTGGGCCAGGGCCGACCGGACGGCGGCCCGCAACTCGTCGGGGCGGCGGTGAGTGGCGATGACCGTGGCGACGAGCGCGGCGGGCATGGCGGCGGTGACGGCCGAGAGGCGTCGGGTCTCGGCTGCTTCGATGCGGCGGAGCCGCAGCGCGGAGGGGGCGAGGAGGACCTTGTTGCGGAGCTCGAAGAGCACGAGCCAGCCGAAGGTGCGCTTGAGCAGCTCCCAGGGGGCGCGGGCGATGCGTCGCATGATCCTCTTCCTCAGCCGGCCGGTTCGGGGGTGATCGGGGTGCCGTCGGAGAACCGGTTGCCGCGCCAGACGTTGCCGGCACCGTCGGCGTTCCAGGCGGTGACCGCTCCGTAGTGGCCGGCATTGCGGTGGTAGCGGGTGGAGAAGACGTTGTTCGTGACGGTGATCCCGGTGGCGCCGTCGCCACCCCCGTAGAGGGCGTAGGCGCCGCCGGCCAGGAGGTTGCCGTCGACGACGGTGTTGGAGACGTGTCCGGTGTCGGAGAACAGGCCGATGCTGGCGGACGCTCCTCGGTCGACGGCTACGGGGTTGAGCAGGGTGTTGTGACGGATGATCAGCCTGCCCTTGTTGCCGCCGCCGCTGATCACCGCGTCGGTGTGCTGCCACTCGCCGCCGGTGTTGCGGAAGGGCACGAGGTCGTGGACGTAGTTGTCGTGGATGTAGCCCTGGCCCATGGAGAGGGCGTTGCCGAAGACGGAGATGTCGCTCCAGCCGACCTCGATGGAGCTGGTGCCCATGTTGGACACGGCGTAGTCCACGCCGCCGTTGTCGGGTCCTTTGCCGGGGACGGCGGTGATGGTGGTGTGCAGGACCCGCAGTCCGGTGTAGCCGGGGCGCAGGTTGATGCCCCACCAGTTGGTGGACGTGATCTTGGTGTCGACGATGGTCACGTCGTTCGCGTAGATGTCGAGCGAACCGGTGATGTCCCACCCTTTGATGACGGTCCCGTCGGCCTTGACGCTCATGTTCCCCGTGGCGTGCGGCGTGAGGGAGATGCGGGGGCCGGTGCTGCGGGCATCGGGGAATCCTGCTTCCCGGGGTGCCGCAGGGGTGGCGTGAGCGGTGCCATGGCTGCCATGGGTGCCGGTGGGGGCTCCGGGGCCCCGGGCGGGAGGGGTGGGGTCGGAACCCGCGGAGCAGGCGGTGGCCAACGCCAGCGCCAGGACGGCGAGCAGACGGCGAAGCCTGGTCATACGGTCTCCACTGTCCGGGAGCCGAGCAGGAAGCGGCGGCTGGGCAGTACGCACACCACATAGCAGGCCAAGGCAGCCGTACCGGTGATGAACAGAGCGAGGGTACCGTCGCCGAGGAGCCACTTCGCGGAGAGGATCACCAGGGTCATCGCCGTTCCCCCGAACAGGGGCCAGGCGCAGGCCCTGGCGATGTGGCGGAGGCTGATCCCGGCCTGGCGGAGGGCGTAGAGGAAGGCGGGGACGACGAGGGCGGCGGCGACCAGGACGTGGCCCTGGGAGACGCCGACGATGCCGCCGAGGCGGGCGCCGACGACGAGGACGGGGATGAGGGCGACGACCCAGAGAGCCTGGACGAGGACGAGGGCGCGGCGCTGTCCGGTGGCGACCAGGCAGTCGTAGGCGAGTTCGCAGCCGATCCGGATCAGGCCGAGGGCCATCAGCCACGGCAGCGCGTCGGCGGCGGGCAGCCATCGGCTCCCGTAGACGAGCTGGACGACCGGGCCGGCGAGGCCGGCGAGCAGCACGCACAGCGGGACGGTGCCGGTGACCAGTACCCCCACGGCGCGGCTGAAACCCTGGGCGAGCGCCCTTGGGGAGTCGGCGAGGCGGGAGAACCCGGCGAAGGAGACGCGCCGAGCCGCCTCGGAGATGATGCGCACCGGCCAGCCGGACATGTTGAACGCCAGGACGTAGAAGCCGAGGGCGACCTGGCCGAGCGAGGAGCCGACGACCATGGTGTCCACATTCACGACGGCGAGCGCGAGGAGGCTCGCACCGGCCAGGGGGAGTCCGAACTTCAGCAGCGCGCGGGCCTGTTCGGGGTCCCAGCCGAACCGCAGGGTGCCGGGGGCGGCCAGCGCGCAGCCTATGAGGGCGGCGATGTTGCCCGCGACCGCGCCGCAGGCGAAGCTCATCGCGCCCCAGCCGGTGAAGGCCAGCACCAGGGTCACGGCCGTGCTGAGCACGAAGTTGAGCGCGTCGATGACCATGCGCTTGCCCTGGGCGAACTCCCGGGTCAGGAAGCCGGCCGGGACTTGAGCCACCCCGTCCAGCACCAGGCACAGGCACATCACCCGCAGTACGCCCGAGGCGTCGGGTGAGCCGAGCAGTCCGGCCACCGTCGGTGCCGAGAAGAAGATGGCGGCGTACAGCAGGCCGCTGGACGCGGTGCCGAGGGTCAGTACGGTCGGTGCGAAGCGGCGGGGGTCACCGTCCCAGCGGATGATGGCCAGGCCCACGCCCAGTTCGTTGGCGGAGAGCAGGACCAGGAGCACGGTCTGGGCGATGCCGTACACGCCCCACTCCGCCGGTCCGAGGGCGAAGCGTGCCAGCAGGATGCCCGTGCCGAAGTTGCCGAGGCGCATGACAACGGTGTTGATCAGGCTCCAGCGGGCCGCCGAACGGACCTTCCTGCCAAGGGAGTCGGGAGTGTGGGCGTCGTTCGCCTCAGAGGTCTCGCTGTCCGGTGTGCGAACGCTGTCCATGAGTCGACTCCTCGTCGAGCGGCTCGGCGGCAGGCGTCACGGCCACGGCGGGCCGTCCCGCCCTCGCCTCTGCGGCGGTCCCGTTGTCGGCGGACCGCGACCAACTGGGCGGCGACCGGAGGGCCATCGTCTGTTCCACGACAGGTTCCCCGGCCGCGGATTCGGGGGCGGAGTCCGGCTGTGCGCGTTCTTCCGGTTGCGCCGACGCGTGTGAGCGGCGGCGCGCCTCCACGTAGAAGACGGCGACCAGGCTCAGCACCAGGCCCAGGACACCGGCCATGACCATGTATTCGAGCCGGGTCTTGGTCTGTGCCACCGGGTTCTGCGGGGGCACGATGGTCGTCATGCGGATCATGGCCTTCGGCGCTACCGACTGCTGCTGCTGGAACTGCTCCAGCCGATCCTTGGCATAGGTCGTCAGGATGCGGTCCGAGGCCAGGACGGCGGTCTTGTCGGTGCCGGTGACGGTGAGCCACATGAGCGGACCCTGTGCGTTGTCGGCGAGCTTGGCCTCGAATGTGCCGGTGGCGCCACGGGACTTGAGTTCCCGGACGGAGACATCGGAGTTGAGGTTGCGGGCCAGGCCGTCGGCCATGCCGGTGAGCGAGGTCTGGGTGCTGAGGAAGGGGTTGCCGTCGTAGGCGACGGTGGCCTTCTGTGAGTTCAGCAGAACCACTGTGCTCTGCGACTGATAGGTGACCGGAACCACCAGGGCCACGGCGACCGTCAGGCCGGCCGTCAGCAGCAGCCCGGGCAGCAGGGCGTACCAGCGCCTGCGCATGACCCGGAAGATCTCAGCGAGATCCATGGTGGCCCCCCTCGCGACCAGACGTTCGACGAGCATATGTTGCAAGCGGATCATACGGGGAAGGTTCGGTCGGTGGGTCTCGGTCGGGTACTCGCGGTGCCTCCCTCCAGCAGTACGTCGGCGATGCGTTCGCTCGCGCGTCCGTCCCACAGTTCCGGCCGGCGCGGCGCGGGAGGCTCGTCCAGGACCCGGTTGACGATGGACACGATCCGCGCCGGGTCCCGGCCGGCCAGCACGTTGGTGCCCTGCTCTACGGTGATGGGCCGCTCGGTGTTGTCCCGCAGGGTCACACACGGCACGCCCAGCGCGGTGGTCTCCTCCTGAATGCCGCCGGAGTCGGTCAGTACGACGCGGGCGGAGTCCTGCAGGGCGATGAAGTCCAGGTATCCGGCGGGCGGTACGAGCCGGATGCCTCCCGGGACGCCGATGTCGGCCAGCCGTCCGGCCGCGCGCGGGTGCACGGGCAGCAGGAGCGGGCAGCGGCCGGCGATCTCGCCCAGGGCTTTCAGGAGCGCTGTGAGGACCTCGGGGTCGTCGACGTTGGCGGGGCGATGCAGGGTGACCAGGCCGTACTCGCCTCTGTCCAGGCCGTATCGGCTGAGGATGTCCGAGGCCCTGGCCCGTTCCAGGTTGGCCAGCAGGGTGTCGATCATGACGTTGCCGACGAGGTGGATCTGATCGTCCCGGTACCCCTCCGCGTGCAGGTTCTCGGCGGCGTCGGGGGAGGGGGCCAGCAGATAGTCGCTGACGCGGTCGGTGGCGACGCGGTTGACCTCCTCCGGCATGCTCCAGTCGCGGCTGCGCAGACCGGCCTCGACATGGGCCAGCAGCGGTCCTGCCTTGGCGGTGACCAGGGCGCAGGCCAGGGTGGAGTTGATGTCTCCGACCACGACGACGATGTCCGGTGACACCTCGTCGAGGAGTGGCTCGAACGCGGTCATCACGCGTCCGGTCTGCTCGGCGTGGGTGCCGGAGCCGACCCCGAGGAAGCGGTCGGGCGGACGGATGCCGAGGTCGGTGAAGAACACGTCGTTCATGGCCGGGTCGTAGTGCTGGCCGGTATGGACGAGGACCACCTCGGTGCCCCGGCGCTCCAGGGCGTCCATGACCGGTTTGATCTTCATGTAGTTGGGTCGCGCCCCGGCGACGCAGATGATCCGCGGCATGGTTCAGAGCACCTCGATCGTGGGTCCGGACGGCAGCCGCCGACGGCAGTCGAGGACGAACGGGGCGTGCTCGGCGATGAGTTCGTAGTCGAAGCTGTCGTGGTCGGTGAGCAGGACCACCACATCGGCGGCCGCCAGCTCGTCCGGTGCCGGTTCGACCCGGACCAGCCGGGCGTCCACCGGCAGGGTCTCGACCACGTGCGGATCGGCCGCCCTCACCTGGGCCCCCATGTCGAGCAGCAGTTGGGAGATGCGCAGGGCGGGCGACTCACGGGCGTCGCCGGTGTTCTTCTTGTACGCCAGGCCGAGCAGCAGGATGCGCGAGCCGTTCACGGAACGACGTCTTTCGTTGAACAGGTCGCTGATGCGGCGCGTCACGTACTCGGGCATATGGCTGTTGATGTCGTTGGCCAGCTCCACGAAGCGGAAGCTCTGGCCGAGTTCGCGCTGCACCCGCCAGGACAGGTACGAGGGGTCGATCGGCAGGCAGTGACCGCCGACGCCCGGCCCGGGCGTGAACTTCATGAAGCCGAAGGGCTTGGTGGAGGCGGCGTCGATGGCCTGCCAGACGTCGATGTCCAAGTGGTGGGCGAACATCGCGATCTCGTTGACCAGCGCGATGTTCACATGCCGGAAGGTGTTCTCCAGCAGCTTGGCGAGCTCGGCCTCCTTGGGCGAGCGCACCGCGACGGTGGTGTCGACGAGTTGCGCGTAGAAGTCCTGAACGGCCTTCAGGGAGGCTTCGTTGACGCCGGACACGACCTTCGGGGTCTGCTGGAAGCCCCAGACGGTGTTTCCGGGGTCGATCCGCTCGGGGCTGTAGCCCAGGTGGAAGTCGGTGCCCGCGGTCAGGCCCGAGCCGTCCTCCAGGATCGGGGCGAACAGCTCCTGGGTGGTGCCGGGATAGGTGGTCGACTCCAGGACGACCGTGGCTCCCGGGCGCAGATAGCGGGCCAGGGCGACCGCCGATTCCTGGATGTAACGGAGGTCGGGAGTGCCCTCGTGCAGCGGCGTCGGTACGGTCACGACGGCGACGTCGAATCCGCCGCAGTCGCGGGCCACATCGCTCGGGCGATAGGACCCGCGGTCCAGTGCCGCGCGGATCCGCTCGGAGGAGACGTCCTCGACGAAGGACACACCGGCGGCAAGGCTCTTGACCCGCCGGGAGTCGACGTCGTAGCCGATCACCTCGTGTCCGACCTCCGCGGCGCGGATGGCCAGTGGCAGGCCGACGTATCCCTGTCCGACCACGACGACGCGCATCAGTGACTCCTGTTCGCGGAGGCGGGTGACGGGGTGAGCCGGATCAGCTCGCGCGCCGTCATGAGGAGGAAGGCAGCATTGGTGGTGACATAGCGCCGGCCCAGGCGGCGCGGCTCCTGCAGCGCGCGGTAGAGCCACTCCATGCCCCACCGCTGCCAGGACTCGGGAGCCCGCTTGGTGACGCCCGCCAGGATGTCGAACGAGCCGCCGACCCCGTGCACGACGCGGGCTCCGGTCTGTGCGCCGTGGGCGGCGGTGAAGATCTCCTTCTTCGGCGAGGTCATGCCAAGGAAGAGCATCTGGGCGCCGCTGTCCGCGATCGCGTCGGCGATCGCCTCCTGCTGGGAGTCGTCGAAGTAGCCGTTGCGGCTGCCGGCGACCTTCAGGCCGGGGAAGCGCTCGGCCACCCGGCCCACCATGCGCTCCAGCACGTCCTGCTTCGCGCCGAGGAAGTACACGGACAGGCCCGCCGACTCGGCCTCGGCCAGCAGCCGCAGGAACAGATCGATACCGGCCACCCGTTCCGGCAGCGGGGCACGTAGTAACCGGCCGGCCCAGACCACGGCCTGGCCGTCGGCGAGGACGAGATCGCAGCCGGACACGGCCGCGGCGAGCCGGGGGTCGCGCCGCATGTTCACCAGCTTCGCGGCGTTGACCACCCCGATTTCGAGCTGTCTGCCGTCCCGGACCGCATCGAGGCAGCGCTCCACGGTCTCGTCCATGGTCAGCGGGTCCAGTTCGACCCCGAAGAGAGACTGACGCCCGCTCATATGCGGCCCCCCTGCCAGGCGTAGAGCATCCAGCCGAATTCGTACGGCCTGCACTCGCGGTCCACGAAGACCGGGCGGTACACCCGGTCCAGGGACTTCAGCCGGAGGCTCGGCGCGATCCGGGTGCCGAGCCCCCGTGCGGCCCGTACGGCCTTCTTCGGATCGCCGCGGTAGACCTTGCGCCAGGTGACGCCGAGCTGGTCGAGGATCAACGGCTCCCGCTTCTCCGGACGGGCGGCCAGTTCGGGTACGTCCGTCATCCACCGCAGGCCCCGGCGGATCGACCGGCCGAAGTCGGTGCCGCCCGCGTCCGCGAGATCGAACAGGGCGGTCGGCGCCATCGCGTGCTGGTGGACGCTGTAGACCGGGTAGCCCTCCACGACACGGCCGGTACGGGCGTCGTAGTGCCACCACCACTGCCCGCCGTCGCCCTGCAGCTCGCAGATGCGCGCCGCGCAGGCCTCGGACGCGGCCAGCGCCTCCGGATCGCCGTCTCCGTCGCCGCTCGCGTGGGCGCGGGCCAGGGCCTGGATCGGGTACGTCTGGTCGGCGAAGCAGCTCACGTGCGCCCGGTACCAGGGCACCAGGCCGGGCCCGGTGGCGTGCGGGAACAGCGGGCTGTCCCCGATCCGGGCCCGCAGCAGCCGGTCGCGGGCCGCGGTGAAACGTCTCTCCACATCGACCGTGTCCCGCGCCGCCGCAAGGGCGGACAGCACCCACGCCGCCTCGACCGTGTACTGCGGGCGGCCCTCCTCGTCGAGGGCAGTCACCCGCTCCACGGCGTCGGACAGTTTGGGGTGCCCGGTCTCGGCGGCGGCCCAGGCGATCAGCGCCGCGTCACCGAGATTGGTCACCGCGGGCAAGGACTCGACCAGCAGACCCGTGAACTCCTGGGCCGTACGCCCCCCGAGCACCGCGCGCTGGCGGTCCTCGGGGAGGAACTGGGCGCCCAGCGCGGTGATGGCCGCGTACCGGGTGCTGGTCCCGCGCCGCTCCGAGGTCCAGGAACCGTCGGGCGCCTTCCGTCCGGCCATGGTGAAGGCGAAGGCCTCGCCGCCGGGGAGCAGCATGGACGGAAGCCCCGACTCGGCGACTGTGAGCAGTCGTTGGGCGAGCGCGAGCAGCGGTGGCTCCTCATGACCGAGCGCCGCCAGACGTGTGGTGGTCATCGCTTGGGCACACCAACCCCCCTGTGGGTCCTTTACATGGACAGGCTTGTGATCGCCGCGTCGTGGACGGCAGCGCGGCGAAAGGTCGACGTCAGGCGTCGGAGCGGTGCTCGCTCCTGGCCTCAGGCACAGGTGTCCCCACCCGGCAACCCCCCCTGGGCACGACCGGTTTGCGTGCTCACTGTGCTAGGTCTGCACAGTTCGCACACATGTTATGCATGCGGATGTTCGAGGAGTGGCGTTTTGGGAGAAATCAGGGAGTCATACGCGCTCGACGAGTTCACCGTCCTTCTCGTCGTACAGCGCGCCCGTATCGGGACACTCCCATGCGCCGAACTCGCCCTCCCGCTCGACCAGCCGGGCGCCGGCCCGGCCGACCCAGCCGATCCGGCGCGCCGGAACGCCCGCCACGAGCGCGAAGTCCGGCACGTCCCGGGTCACCACCGCACCCGCCGCGACCAGCGCCCAACGACCGACGCGCACCGGCGCCACACACACCGAACGGGCCCCCAGCGATGCCCCCTCGGCCACCTCCACCGCCACGGCCTCCCAGTCGCCGCCGCGCTTCAGCCGGCCCTGCGGGTCCACCGAGCGGGGGAAGTAGTCGTTGGTGAGCACCGCGGCCGGGCCGACGAAGACCCCGTCACCGAGCACGGCGGGTTCGTAGACCAGGGCGTAGTTCTGGAGCTTCACGTTGTCGCCGATCCGCACGCCGGGGCCGACATAGGCTCCCCGGCCCACGATGCATCCGCTGCCGAGGCGGGCGTCCTCCCGTATCTGGGCCAGATCCCAGACCGTCGTCCCGTCGCCGACCGCGGCGCTCTCGTCGACCTGGGCGGTCGGCTGGATCCTGAAGCTCATCGGGCTGAACCTTTCTTCTCGTCGAGCGCCCTGCGCCAGGGGAAGAGGTCAAGATGAGATCAGGCGTCTATGAGTGATGGGGCGCGAACGGGTACCTGAGCCACCTGACAACAGGAGTGCCTTCACGAGATCACCCTACTTACGGGGGACTCGTGGACGAAGAGATTCCGCGCACGTACGGTCGGTTCCGGACAGCTGCGGGCAGCGTTGCGCGCACTGTGCGCCGAAAACGCGCCGCCTTCCTGCTGTCCGCCGCGTGCCTAGCGGACGATGCGTGCAACCGCTCCGTCCGCGGGGTCCCCGTACTTCGAGATCAGTTGCTCGTCGCTCATGCGGTCGACTTCTTCGTTCCGTGCGACGGGAAAGATCACGTGGGTGTCCGTGTCCGTCCAGTACTCGACGACGCGGTGTGTGGCGGTGGCTCGGCTCATGGGGGGCTCCCTTGCGACGGGTGGGGTTCAGGTTGCATCTGCGAAGATTGAGGGTCAAGAGGAAAGGGGGCTTCCGTTTCGGTCGGCGGAGGCGTAGGTTCCGTTTACCCCGCGTCGGCGCCTTGCAAGGTGTCGGCCCGCCGGTCCCGGGATGGCGGGCCACGCGGGGGCCAAGCGCCTGGCCGCCGTCGAGCGCGCCGGGTCGGAGACGTGCCGTACCTGGGCCGCAGACAGATGCCGGCTCTCGGGCAGGAAGACGCCGGTCAGGGCGGCCAGTTCGAGCGCGCCGGTCCCCAACAGTGCGGCGTGATCCGTCACCAGGCGGGGCGTCAGCTCCTCGCGGCACGAGTCGATCGCACCGCACGTGGCGAGACGGAACGCCGTTCCTCTTGTTGCGGTGACCGGATGACCTGCCGGACCTTTCGCCGTCCCGCCGCTGAAAAGTGCACCGCATCCGTCATGACGTGGGGCACCCACCGTTCGGCCTGATCTCCACTCCCTGGACGCCGAGTTGGCCAGAGCCGGACTACCGGAGATCCCGCACCGACGTGGCCCGTGCGACATCCCTGTGTCGCCTGCGCCAAGTCCGCGACCGCAGAGGCGAAGGCGCTCGGATGGATGTACGTTTGGTCGTAGTGGCTGCGTGACCGCCGTCGGCGGCCGGGCAAGGGGCGCCCGGTTCGTGATCGGCGTACCGGTCGGCGTACCGGAAGGGGCTCCGCATGAGACCGCGGCAGGCACCATCCCATGGTCCGAGGGGGAAGAGGGCAGTCTGGCCCGTCCCGCTGCTGTCGCTCGCGCTGGCGGGCGCAAGCCTGGGCGGAGGTTCCCCCTCGCACGCCGCGGTCGTATCGGAAGCACCCGCTTCGACGACGGGGAGTACGACCGCGACGGCGACCTGCGTCGACAAGGTCTACGGGGCAATGACCGGGCCGCAAAGAGTCGGCCAGCTCTTCATGGGCGCCGTCGCCGCCTCGAACCCCGACCAGAACCGGATCCAGGTGCTGCGCCAGAACCACGTCGGGTCGGTCTTCCTGGCCGGACGCAGTACGGCGGGTACGAAGGCGACCAAGACCCTGGTCGACGGTCTTCAGGCGAAGGCCGACACCGTGTCGGGGCACCGCGTGGGCCTGCTGGTGTCCACCGACCAGGAGGGCGGCAAGGTGCAGGTGCTGTCCGGCCCCGGGTTCTCGACCATGCCGAGCGCACTGGTGCAGGGAACCTGGTCGACCTCGAAGCTCCGTACCGAGGCCACCACATGGGCGAAGCAGCTCAAGTCGGCCGGTGTGAATCTGAACCTCGCGCCCGTCGCCGATGTCGTCCCGGCCAGCCTGGGCAGGAACAACGCACCGATCGGCCGGTACGACCGCGAGTTCGGCCACACGGCCGCGACGGTGACCCCTCACAGCAACGCGTTCGCCGCCGGCTTCGCCCAAGCCAACGTACTGGCCACGCTCAAGCACTTCCCGGGACTGGGCTACGTCCGCGGCAACACCGACACCACGGCGAACGTGGTGGACTCGGTGACGACGAGCAAGAGCTCGAGCATCATCCCGTTCAGCTCGGGAATCAAGGCGGGCGCACCCTTCGTCATGATCTCTCTGGCCACGTACAGCAAGATCGACCCGAAGCATCAGGCCGTGTTCTCCTCGACGGTGATCCAGGGACTGCTGCGCGAGACACTCGGCTTCAAGGGCGTGGTGATCTCGGACGACCTCGGGAACGCGGTGGCGGTGAAGGCGGTGGCCCCGGCCAACCGCGCCCTCAACTTCCTGTCGTCCGGCGGAGACCTGGTCCTGACCGTCGAGCCCAACCTGGTTCCGGCCATGGCCAAGGCCGTACAGATCCGGATGGCGAAGGACGCGACCTTCCGTGCGCAGGTCGACCAGAGCGTCCACCGCATCCTGGCCGCCAAGCAGAAGGCGGGCTTGCTGTACTGCGGCTGACAGCGGCGGCGGTTGCCGAGAGCCGGTCGGTCATCGGCTGAGTACGCGTGCGGTGATCTCCTCCGCAGCTTCGTGACACTCAGGACCGAACCCCAGCTACCCACGGGCTTTTACCCTACCGATCCCCTGCGGTCAAGTCACGACTCATCGGAACGTGACCGCGTGCCGCCGATGGGGCGTACTTGAAGTGCGGTCCTCACCGGAGAGGAAATCCGGAGAGGAAATCCGCAAGTGAATGGCAAGAGCGCCTTAATCGGTAGGAATCGGTAGGAGAGCAATTATGACCCGCATTATTCACACGCAGAACAACGGCCGTCCCAAGCGCCGGGGCTTTCGCCTCGCGGCGTTCGTCGCCTCGGCCGCGGTGATCACCGGGGGCATCGTCCTTCCGGCGTCCGCCGCGACCGCCGCCCCGATGCCCGCCGCGGGCGTCGTGAGCTTCGTCCACGGCGGCGGTGCCGGTGGTGACGGCGGCGACGGGGGCGGCGGCCTGATCGGCGGCGGCGGTGGCTCCGGCGGCTCCGGTGGCGGCAGCGTCCTGGGTGTCGGCGGCACCGGCGGCAACGGGGGCAACGGCGGCAACGGCATCCTGGCCGGCGGTGGTGGCGGCGGCGGTGGTGGCGGCGGCGACGGTCTCATCGGCGGCAACGGCGGTAAGGGCGGCAACGGCGGTACCGGTCTGTTCGGCGGCAACGGCGGCGGCGGTGGCGGCGGTGGCGACGGTGTCATCGGCGGCAACGGCGGCAAGGGCGGCAACGGAGGATTCGGCGTCTTCCAGGGCGGCAATGGCGGCAAGGGCGGCGCCGGTGGGTTCGGCGTTCTGCTCGGCGGCCTGGGCGGCGGCGGTGGCGCCGGCGGCGGCAGCATCTTCTGACCGCTCCACCCGTGGGGCGGGGGCCCGTACGGCCTCCGCCCCCACTGATCAACGCGAGCGGAGTCGGGCAAGCCGACGCAGCGCCCGCAGAACCACATCCTCGCTCAAGGAAAACGGAGAACCCCATGTCCAGAATTCGCTGGCGGCGGCCGCTCGTGCTGGCAGTGGCCTCGGTGGCCCTCGCCACCGGCACCGCGTGTGCCGCCCAGGCGTCGCCGGGTGTCGCCCCGGGCGTCAGCCAGGTGGCCCCGGCCGACCATGCCCACTGCGGCCAGGGCGGGGAGGGCGGCAAGGGCGGTGCGCCCGGTGAGCCGGGGGAGCCGGGCAAGCCCGGCGGGCGCGGCTGCTTCACGCTCGGCGACCTGCCCGACAAACCCAAGTCCGAGCTCACGGTCGTGGACAAGCTACGCATCGTGCTGATCGTGGAGTCCGGGCACGCGAAGAAGTCCGACGTCGCCAAGAAGTACAAGGTCTCGGAGAAGGAGATCGACACCTGGGTCAAGCAGGTCCGCGACGGTGACTGGGCCGCGCTGCTGAACCTGAATTCCCTCTTCGGCTCCTGAGAGGCATACCGGACGCCCCGACTCGATGCGGGTCGGGGCGTTCCTGTGAAGTCCCGAATTCTCGTAACGAAAAACAATTCTTCGAAAAGGGAAACATCATGCGTGTGCATTCTTGGAAGGCCCGTCTTGGACTCACCGTTTCCACGGCCCTGACCGCCGGTCTGGCGGCCGGAGCCATGGCGCCGACCGCGATGGCGGCACCGATGCCGCAGAGTCCTACGGCCACGACGGCTGCCGCCCGGCAGCTTCCCGCCGACGGCATCCAGCCGGGTGGCGCCGGACAGTTCGGCAGCGGGTCGTTCGGCTCCGTCACCGTGGGCAACGGCAGCCTCCGCATCGGCGACCAGGTGTGTGCGGGCAGCTGCAACGGGACCGTCAACGGGAGCAACGGCGGCACGGGCGGTATCTGTGCCGGGCTGTGCGAGGGCAGCGCCAACGGCGGCACCGGCACGACCGGCGCACCGGGCCGTGAGGGCGGCATCGGGGGCAAGGGCGGCATCTGTGCCGGGATCTGCGGCGGCAGCGCGAACGGCGGCACCGGCGGGACGGGCGGGATCGCGGTGGGCACCGGCGACGGTGGCAAGGGCGGCAAGGGCGGCACCGGAGGGATCTGCCTCGGCCTCGGCTGCGAGACCGGTGGCGCGGGCGGCAAGGGTGGCACCGGCGGCAGCGGTTGACACCCATCGCCGCGGGCCGACAAGGTGGCCGGGATTGGGGAGTTTTGCGGCTGATGGCAGGCCGCTCGGCGGGCACCGGGGGGTGGGGCAAGGAGCTCCCGAAGCCACGCCGGAGGAGCGAGATGGGGGAGTCATGAGGCCGCTCGAAGCGGGGGATCCCGCCTCTGTCGGGGAGGGCAAGTACCGGCTGGTCGGCCGGCTCGGCCAAGGCGGGATGGGTGTCGTCTACTTCGGCCGGTCGCGGTCGGGCCGGGCGGTGGCCGTCAAGGTCGTACGGCCGGAGCTGAGCACGGAACCGGGCTTTCGGCGCAGGTTCGCCGACGAAGTGGCCGCGGCTCGTCGCGTCGGCGGCTTCCATACAGCGCCTGTCGTGGACGCCGACCCGGACGGCGAGCCGGCCTGGCTGGTGACGGCCTTCGTGCCCGGACCCACGCTGCAGGCAGTGCTCGACCGGGTGGGCCCCCTGCCCGTGGACACGCTCACCGTGCTGGCCGCCGGCCTCGCCGAGGCGTTGGGGGCGATTCACCAGGCCGGGGTCATCCACCGCGACCTGAAGCCCGCCAACATCATCATCGCGGAGGACGGCCCCCGGGTCATCGACTTCGGCATCGCGCGGGCCCTCGACGGTACGGCCCTCACACAGACCGGGTTCCAGATCGGCACCCCCGGCTTCCTCGCGCCGGAGCAGCTCACCGGCGGCACGCTCACTCCCGCGGTGGACATGTTCGCCCTGGGTGTGGTGCTCGGCCAGGCGGCGGGCGCCGCTCCCTTCGGCGACGGGGCGTCGGCGGCCCGGCACTACCGCGTCGTCCACGAACAGCCGGACCTCACGGGCGTCCCCGGCCAACTGCGCGGGCTCGTCGCGGCCTGCCTGGCCAAGGACCCGCGGGAGCGGCCCAGTCCGGCGGAGTTCCTGAATCACCTGACGGTCCACCATCCGTCGGACGGTGTCTGGCTGCCCGCGGAGGCGACCGCGCTCGTACGGGGCCAGGACCCGGCGGCGTACGTCGCACCGCCGGAGCGTCCAACAGCCGCGCCCACCGACCCGCGCACGACCATGGCTGCCCCACCGACGGTTGCCGAGGGGACGGCCGTGGCCTCCCACCCCCGGACCGTCCAGCCACCGCCCGGCCCCGGCTTCGGGCCCGCGCCCACCTTCAGACCTGACCCTGGACCGCAGACCGGCGGCCCAGTCCCACCCGGCGGCTCCTTCGCGCCCGGCGGTCCCGGCCCGGTGGGCGGTGCCGAGGAGCGGCGCGGCCGTCGCGGGGCGGTCGTCGCCGTGGCGGCGCTGCTGGCCGCGGCGGCCACCGTGGGCCTGCTCGTGTGGCAGCCCTGGGCCGGTTCCGGCAAGACCGGCGACGATGCCAAGGGTGGCTCGTCGCCCCGGCGAGCGACCCCCGCGGCGTTTCCCGACGCCCCGCTGCTCGTCCGGCTGGACACGGCCCCCGGTTCGTCGACCTCGACATGCCACAGCGTGATCGGCCGCCGCGATTCCACCACGGACAACCCCAAACAGCTGATCGACGGCACGTGCGACGTCCTCCCGCAGTGGTCCCCCGACCACAGGTCGATCGCGTTCACACGCAAGACCGGGCAGGAATCGGCGGTCTGGACGGCGAACGCGGACGGCACCGGCGTCCGCCGTATCGCCGCCATCTCGGGCGGCCGGGTGTCCTGGTCCCCGGACGGCAGACAACTGGCCGTCCTGCGCCGGCAGGACGGCGTGCAGCAGCTGTTCGTCGTGAACGTCTCGGACGGCTCCGCCCAGCAACTGACCACCGGCACCGGGAAGGTGGAGGACCCGGCGTGGTCCCCCGACGGCAAGCACATCGCCGTCTGTCTGCAGAAGACGTCGGGCTGGCAGATCCACCTCGTCGATCCGTCGCAGCCGGGCGCCGAACCCCGGCAGGTGACCCACCAGTCCCGGCGGGCGCTCGACCCCGTCTGGTCCCCGGACGGCAAGTACTTCGCCTACACCGCCGGGGCGCCCGGCGCGGGGACAGGGGGAGACATCCACATCATCAGGACCGACGGCACGGGCGACAGGGCACTGGTGGAGACCTCGGCCCAGGAGATGGACCCGGTCTGGTCGCCTGACGGCAAGTGGGTGGCCTTCGTCCGGGGGCCCTTCGACCAACCGGCCGTCTGGGCCATCCGCACCGACGGTACGGGCGACCGCAAGCTCACCACCGGCAGCACGCCGGAGGGCCACCCTTCCTGGCGCTGAGCCACGGGGCACGGTCACGGGCGCCGGCGTTTGTCAGTGCACGACTGTCAGCGCGCGACTGTCAGTGCACGACGTCGAAGACCTGCTTCTGCAGGCCGTTGGCGTAGGCGGCGTGCTCGACCAGCTTCAGCTTCTGGGTGTCCTTGTCCGTGGTGCTGAACAGACGCTTGCCCGCGCCGAGCAGCAGCGGGAAGACCAGCAGGTGGTACCGGTCGATCAGGCCCGCGTCCGAGAGACTGTGGTTCAGGGAGGCGCTGCCGTGGACGATGATCGGGCCTCCGTCGGTCTCCTTCAGGGCGGCGACCTGGTCGATCGAGCGCAGGATCGTGGTCTCGCCCCAGTTCGAGACCAGGTCGGCGTCGGTCAGGGTGGTGGAGACGACGTACTTCGGCATCGTCTTGTAGTCGGCGAATTCCTCCATGTCCGGCCACACCGGGCTGAACGCCTGGTAGCTGACCCGGCCCAGCAAGATCGCGGTGGCTTCCTTCTGCTCCCGCCCCTTGATTTCGAACGCCTCGGGAAGGAACTCGACGTCCTTGAAGGTCCATCCGGCGTTCCGGTAACCGGGTTCGCCGCCCGGCGCCTCGACGACGCCGTCGAGCGAGATGAAGGCAGTGCTGATCAGAGTGCGCATCCTGGCTTCCTTGATGTCTGGTGTCCGGGTTTCCGGTGCAGTCCGCTGACCGGGCGGTGCCTGCGGCACGCTCCCAGCCTCCGTCCGACAAAAAAATTTGTCAAGGAAAACTGAGTTGTCGTATGATCGGGAATCCGGGTGCACGGGGGCGGGGGCGCTGGCAGCATGCAGCCCATGATCTTTTCCGATGCCGCCCGTGACTCCCTGGAAGGCCTTGCCCTCGGGGACGCTTTCGGGGAGCGCTGGTTTCCGCGCTTCCGTCCCGCTTCGGAGGCTTTCGAGGCGATCCAGGAGCGCCGGACGCCAGAGGAGCTGGCGTGGCACTGGACCGACGACACGGCAATGGCGCTCTCGGTCTGCCGAGTCCTGGAGACGCACGGCGCGGTTCACCAGGACGACCTGGCAGCGACGTTCGCCGCGACCTACCTCGCCGACGCCGCCCGCGGCTACGGATACGGCATGCACGAACTGCTGCCCAAGCTCGCTGAACGGCCGTCGAGTTGGCGTGTCCACACGCGCGGCCTCTTCGGCGGCCAGGGCAGTCTCGGCAACGGGGCGGCGATGCGGGTGGCGCCGCTGGGCGCGTGGTTCTGCGACGACCTGCAGGAAGTAGCCGAGCAGGCCGCGTTCTCCGCCGAGGTCACACACGCCCACCCGGAGGGTGTCGCGGGCGCGGTGGCCGTGGCAGTGGCGTCCGCACTGGCCGCGCGCAGCCGGAACCAGCCTGCGCCGCAGGGGCCGGAGCTGCTGCGGCAGGTCGCCGAGCGCACGCCCGCGGGGCCGATCCGCGACGGCCTGCGGGAGGCGGTCGGCCTGCCCGCGGCCACGCCCCCGTGGCGGGCCGCCGACATCCTGGGCAACGGTCAGCGGATCCGGGCGAGCGACACCGTACCGTTCGCGCTGTGGTCCGCCGCCCGGCACCTCGACAGTCTCGTCGACGCGTTGTGGACCACCGCGGAGGGGTTCGGCGACGTCGACACCACCTGCGCCATCACCGGCGGCACGGTCGCGGCACGGACCGGCCTGGCCGGGATCCCCCGGACGTGGCTGGAGCGTCGCGAACCACTGCCCGATTGGGTCGGCAGCGTGGAACGCGGAACGGGCTCGGCGGGATGAGGTGAGGTGGGCCGGAGGCGGTGCGCGAGGGGAGATGGGCGCTGGGCGCTGGGCCGGACGGGTGTAGTCCGACCTGCCCACAGCCGTGGTGCAGTGTGTCGAGGCCGGAGGCGTCGGCGGGGGAGCCGACGCCGGCCGTGCGGTTGCCGCGGTCCGACGGCTGCTGTCGACCCTCCTGCAGCGCGCAACTCCGCGAACTGGCCGGGCCTGGGGCGATCGGTGCCGAAGCAGTGCATGGTGCGTCTGTGGCAACCCCTCGTCACGGATCAGGCGCCCGCCGGTCACTCGCTGTCGATGTTCGGCCGGACCTCGACGATGGCGTCGGCGTCCTCCACCTCGCCCACCTCGTCGCGCCAGAGACAGACCCGTACGTGCTTCGCTCGGTGAAGACCGCGCGCCTTCCACTCGCTCATCAGGTCGGCGACGACGAGCGAGAGGGCGTACTGAGGGCCCTCGCTCGAATCGTCGGCGGTGATCGTGCCCTGCCACCGTTCGGGTTCGCTGCCGTAGGGGCGCCATCCCTCCGAGCCGTGCGGCTCGAACACCCGGTACGCCCAGTCCGTCTCGGTGCCCATAGCACCGATCGTGTCACTCAAGAGCGCCGTGCGCCGTATCGGATCGATGCCCACGACCGAGCGGCATGAGAAGCGGGCGCCGGTCGTCGGTCGGCTCACTCGGACAGGGGGGCCACACGGTCGCTCTCGACGTCCGTATGCGCGGGTCCGAGGGCGTACGCCCGCGTCACGCCCCCTCGGCGGTGAGCCGGCCGACGGCCCGGATGACCTGCCGTCGGGTGGCCGGCCGGCGGGCGAGGAAGGTCATCACCCGGTTCATGCGTCCCGCGATGACGCTGGGCGGCGGGTTCCTGCGGTCGAGGGCGGTCAACGCGGTGCGGACGACGTCGACGGGCGAGGCGAGCCTGGTCCCGGCGGCCCGTTCGGTGCCGACGACGTCGAAGAACTCGGTCCGGGTGGCGCCTGGGGACAGGGCCAGCACCCGCAGACCGGTGCCGGGGGACTCCTCCCACAGCGCCTCGGTGAGGCTCAGTACGAACGCCTTGGTCGCCCCGTAGAGCGCCATGCGGGGGTTGGGCTGGTAGGCGGCCATGCTCGCCACGTTGACCAGCACCCCGCGACCCGCCGTCCGCAGCTGCCCGATGAAGGCGCGGCTGATGTCCGCCACCGCGGACACGTCGACGGCGATCTCACGCCGCAGCCGTTCCGGATTCGCCTCGTGGAAGGGGCCGAATCCGGCGAACCCGGCGTTGTTGATCACGCTGGTGACGGGCAGGCCGAGCCGCCCCAGTCGCTCGGCCAGCTCCTGCCCGGGGTTGCCGGTGGCCAGGACCTTGTGGGACCGAACGCGGCAGCGTCGTGTCCAGGCGATCCTGGACACGGCGCTGCGGCTGTTCGCCGAGCAGGGCTACGAGCGGACGACGATCGCGCAGATCGCGCGGGAGGCGGGCTCTCGCAGCGCTCCCTGTTCCGCTACTTCGGGACCAAGGAGGACCTGGTCTGCGGGGACCAGGAGGCGCTCGGTGAGCTGCTGAAACAGACGGTGGAGCGACAGCCGGCGGAGGTGTCCCCCTGGGATGCCCTGCGGGCCGGATTCGAGGTCGTCCTCACCGCCAACCACACCCCGGAGCGGGTGCTGGAGCTGTCCCGGCTGATCTTCGCGACCCCGTCGCTGCGCGCCCGCTACGTCGAGAAGCGGCTGCGCCGGCAGGCCGACCTCGTCCCGGTCGTCCAGGCCCGCCTGGGCCCCGGCCACGGTCCCGGCCCCGACCGGACTGCCGGCGGGGCGCGTGGACCGGCCGTCGACCCACGCGCCAACGCGATCGTCGCGACCGCCTTCGCCTGCGTCGACACGGCCACCGAGCTCTGGGCCGAGCACGACGGACGCCTCGACCTCGCGGACCTCTACGACCAATGCCTCGCGGCGGTGCGCGACAGCGGCTGAGACGCGCATCCGCTTGCTCGCTTGCGGGGAAGGTCGGTGGGTCCGTACGGGACGGGGACGAGACCGGTCGCCGACTGCCGTCTTACGGGCGCCAGTCCGCCTCCAGGTCATGGGAGTCGGTCTTGGTGAGCTGGGTCAGTCCGGTGCCGTCGGCCCGTACCAGGTAGAGGTGTTCGGGGTCCGCGTCGTCGGTCCCGCCTCTGGTGAAGACCAGGCGGCTGCCGTCGGGGGACCAGGAGGGGTTCTTGTCGTTGCGGCGGGCGGCGGTGATGCGGTGCAGTCCGGTGCCGTCGGGTCGGACGAGGTAGAGGTGGGCGAAGCCCGAGGAGTCCACGCGGCTGAAGGCGATCCGGTTGTTGTGCGACCAGTCGGGCGTCCAGTCGTGCGAGCCGGCCGCGGTGATGGCCGTCTGCGCCAGGGTGGACAGCCGGATCCGCATCACCCTGCTGTGCCCGGCCGCGTCCGCGCGGTTGAAGGCCAGGTACTTGCCGTCCGGGGACCAGGTCGGATGGAGGTCGTCCGCGGCGGTGTGGGTGAGCCGGGTGGCCGGGGTGCCGTCGACGTCGGCCACATAGATCTCGCGCTGGGTGCCGACGGGCTTGGCGTAGGCGATCCGCTTGCCGTCCGGGGACCACGCCGGGTCGGAGGCGCCCTTGGTGCCGGGGACGGCCTTCAGGTCGCCGCCGGCGCTCTTCATCGTCCAGATGCCGTCGATGGCGCCACCGGATCCATAGCGGACGAAGGCCACCCGCTTGCCGTCCGGAGACCAACTGGGCATCACATCGCTGATGGTGGAGGTGTGGGTGAGCTGAACGGGCGTGCCGCCACTGGGGGAGATCGCGTAGAGGTCCTCGATGGGCGCTGTTGCGGTGTAGCGGGCGAAGACGATCGGGTGGTCCCCGGCCGCCCCCGCGTCTCCTGCGGCCCCGAGGGTCAGCGGCACGGCCATGACGAGCGCCGTGGCGCTCACTGCCGCCCGGCGCCGCGTTGTGCCGAATGTGCCGGTCCTGCGAACTCTCCGAGCACTTACGGTGGTTCTGCCGTCGTCGGTGCTGTGCTGTTGGCGCATCAAGGTGTCCACCCCGTTTTCTCCCGGCGACCCGCTGAGGGCCGCTTCGGCCGGTAAAGATCCCATCCGGTGGGGCTCCGGGGGAAGCGACGGCAGCTGTCGGTACGAGCCCTGTGACATGTTCCGTACCTCGCTGTCACATGCGATGCGGTGCGGTGCGGTGCGGACGCGCGGTGGCCACGAACTGCGCGAGTCGGGAGTTCATCTGATTCTGGCGTACGGAGCTGAACTGCCCCCTGCTGGGCGTATGATTACCGACCGTACACGGAGGGGTGGGGCCCATGGACCGTGCAGCTGTCGGGGTGTTGGTCGAGGCCGCCGCCGATGGTGACAAGGCGGCGTGGGACGCGCTCGTGGAGGAGTTCAGCCCGCTGGTGTGGGCCGTCGTACGAGGGCATGGGCTCTCGGACGCCGACTGCGATGAGGTCTACCAGGAGGTCTGGTTCCGCTTCGTCGTGACTTTGAAGGACTTCCCCGAACCGGAGGGGGCCGGGGTCTGGTTCGCGGGCGCCGCGCGCCAAGAATCCCTGGAAGCGCTGAAGAGCCCAAGGCGTGACGATCCGGGATTGCGCGACCGGAAGACCGAGGATCGCGTCCCCGAGGAAGCGCGGCCCGGTTCGGCATCAAGTGCCGCCGAGGCTGATCGCATCAGGATCCTGTGGGAGGAGTTCGAGCAACTCGGGCCTCGATGCAGGCAGTTGCTGCGCATTCTGATGACCTCCCCGCCGCCCAGCTACGCGGAAGTGTCCGCCGCGACAGGCCTCGCGGTGGGCAGCATCGGGCCGATGCGTCAGCGGTGTCTGCGCCGCCTTCGAGCCCGCGTCGATGCGCGGTGGGACGGCGTTGCCGGTCGCAATGACGGCAGTGGCGCTGTCGATTCTGGACGGTCTGCGCGTCGCGGTGGCTGTCCGCATGGCCCGGAGACGGTGGCCCATGACCCGATCGACGTCATGACGGGCGGCACAGCCCAGCCCTCTCCAGCCACAGACGGCGACGCGGTGTTTGCCGATCCATCGGCCCTGCCGGGCTGTCAGGTTCACCTGACGCTCCTGGACGAGGTCCCCCGTGCCGGGACATCCGTGCGCCTGGCCGTGCAACTCGTGGCCGAGGCCGCGCATCCCTGGGCCCGCCCGGGTGCCCGACCCCCACTGGACGTCGTGGCGAAGCCGATGAGTGCCGCGGAGGTGGTGCCGGCCACGATGTCGTACGGCTCTGGGACCACTGATTCCGTGCAGTTCCATGTCACGGCTGCGGAATCCGGCACGCACCGGATCCGGTTCACCTTTCTGCACCACGACACGGGTATCGTCCTCCAACAGGTGGAAACGGACCTTGACATCGCGCCTCGTGAACCCACTGGGTTGCGGAAGCCATGGTCGAGGCCGCGCAGGGGGAGGTCCTGACCCAGTGCCCCGCACCTTGACCACCCGGGTCGTCCAGGACCCCAGCGACGGTTTCCGATTCCTGCCGCACCTGGAGACGAAGCCGCCCGATCTCCGTGTCAGCTTCGATGTCCTCGGCGGCGGGCGGATTCGGGCCCGGATGTCGGGCGCGTCCGTTCCGGCGCTCCAGGGCACCGAGCACAAGACCGACCTGAGTGTCCGGCCCGATGAGGTCCACAGCGCGGCGGCCCGACTGTGCGCCCGCTGGAAGGAGATGTTCGTTGATTTCCAACCGGTCGACGATCAAGGCCGGACTCTGCGGGACCGGCGGCGCCCGTACGCAACAGTCGCCGACCTCAGCGCCGAACCAGAGGACGAACTGCGCCGGGCAGTGACCCATCTGGCCCGCGGCGGGGAATCTCTGCTGTTCGATGTACTGCTGCGCGGAGACGACGCATGCACCGAGCTGTTCCGCACGTATCTGCGGTCAGCCCTGTCCCGCGAGGGGTTGAGGGTGAGGTTCGACTCCGATCTGCATCTGCCCTGGCCCATGCTCTGTGTGGCCGATGAGTCCACCACGTCCGCGGCGCCTTTGAACGTTCTGTTCGCCCGCTTCCTCGGCCATCGGCATCAGATCGAGCACACGGGCGACGCGTATGCGTGGATCGGGCCGCCCCGTACGGCATCGCAGCGGCCCATGGTCAGCCTGAACCATGATGTCCGCGTGGGCCGTACCACCCGGGCGGACGAGGTCGCGAAGGCATTGACGGAGGGCACGACATGCATCGTGCGGACGACCTACGAGGATCTGGTCCGCGACTTCCAGGCCTCGGATCTGGACGAGCAGTTGATGTACTTCTGGTGCCATGGCGAGTTCATCGGCAACGGGCCCGAACCCCAGGTCCTGGCAATCAGGCTCACGGACGGTGTCCCTTTCGACGGCCACACCGTACGCGAACTGCGGGCACGCCACCGGCACGGCTGTTTCCGGCCGCTTGTTCTGCTGAATGCCTGTCATGCCGGAGTCTCCGGGGCGAGCACGGACCGCGCGTTCCTCGGACGCATGCTCATCGAGCACGGTGCACAGGGTGTGATCGGGCCTCAGATCTCGATGCCGCAGGCGTTTGCCGCCGAGTACGCACTTGAGTTCATCACGCGATACCTGCGTGGCGAGGCGACCGCCGGCCACATCGCATTTGAACTGGCCCGGCACTTCGCCGCCCGGTACCGCAACCCTCTTGGTTTCGCCTACGCACTGCATTGCGGCATGGACGCCAGTCTGGAACGGACGAGCGGAGGTGAGACATGAGCCGTGTCGCCGAGGTCGAGACCGTCGACCTGGACGAGACCGGCTGGCTGCTCGACGCGGGTTCCGGTGAGCCCGTACCCGAGCACCGGCTGCGCGAGTACTTCGCGGAGCGTCTCGCCCCGCCCGACTGAGCGACGGACATCCTGGTCTACGTCCACGGCTGGCAGACCTCCCCCCGCTCCGCCCGCCGCACCGCCGAACGGCTGTTGACCTTGGCGCGCGGCAACCTGGCGGCGGCCCCCGCCCGGTATCCGGCCCTGTCGGCCGAGGGCTTCAGCCCATGGTGCGTCGCGGTGCGCTGGCCATCGTCCAGTCCGGTCACCCCTGCCGGCTACCGCAGAATCCGGGACCGGGCGCACACGATGGGCGCACGCGACGGAGGCGGACACGCCGCGCACGTCCTGGGCGGACTCCTCGGCTATCTGAACGCCGAGCGCGCCGATCCTGAGGAGGCGCCCGTGCCGGCCAACCGCGACGGGCAGTACCTCCACCTCGTCGGGCACTCCTTCGGTTGCCGGTTCCTGTGCGAGGCGGTGCAGTGGGCGGCGGACGCTCGGCTCGTCGACACACTCGATTGGAGCGCGGCGAGCCACTTGCCTTCCCGTCCGTTCACCGCGGACAGCATGTTGTTGTTCCAGATGGCCACACGGCGCGACGCGTTCCTCTCGCTCTTCCGGCACCTCCTGCCGGGTGATGGGCACGACGGAGCTCCTCTGAGGGGCCCCGTCGTCGCCACGTACTCCCGCCACGACCGGGCGACGGGGTTCTGGCATCTGCGCGCCGAGCGCCAGGCCGGCATCGGGCATTCCGGGATCGGTCCAGCACCCACGCCTGTCTTCACCACACGTCTGCTGCCGCTCGACGAGCGGTACCCGCTCACGGCGCTCGACCACCGCTTCGTCAACCTCGACGCCTCCGACGTGTACGTCCGTGGTCGCCGCCTCAATCCGGCGGGGGCTCACTCCGACCATGTGCGCGCGGAGTCGGCCCACCTGCTGCTCACCCTCGCGGACTACTCGCGCTGACCGGCACCGGTCAGGAACGCACGTTTGGGCGCGTCGAGTCCCAAGCGTGCTGCGCCGGTCGGCTGGGCACGGGCATCACCCGTGGGACCGGACTTCGGGGGTGTACCCCCCGTCCGAGGGAGACAGTCCCCCCGTGCGCGGGATCATGCCGCGGCTCCCGACGGCTGTACTGGAACGGTCAGCCAGTCAGGGAAGAGACCGCTGCGCCGCTCCGGGTCGGGTGCCGTCGCGGTGGTCGTGGCTCAGGAGGAATCACGATGCACACATGGACGAGACGGCGCGTGCTGACCGCGGCGGCCATGACGGCGGGCCTCACCGTCCCGGCCGTCGCACCCGCGGCGGCCGTAGTGGGGCACCGGACCCCCCTCGGCGACGACGACATTCTGACGGCTCTGCAGGCCCTGCCCGGGCTGCGGGTGATCGAGGAACGGCAGGGCGCCGAGCCCGGGTACCGCTTCTTCGTCCTCGGCCTGCGCCAGCCGGCCGACCACACGAACCCCGCGGCCGGGACCTTCGAGCAGCGCCTGACACTGCTGCACACCTCCGTCGACCGCCCCACCGTCCTGTTCAGCACGGGCTACGAGGCGGTACTCACGCCCCGGCGGGCCGAACCGACCGTGCTGCTGGGCGGCAACCAGCTCCAGGTCGAGCACCGTTTCTTCGGCACCTCGCGCCCGGCGAACGCCGACCACTCCCTGCTGACCATCCGCCAGGCAGCCGACGACCACCACCGCGTCGTCCGTCTCTTCCGCCGGCTCTACCGCGGCGCGTGGATCTCCACCGGCAGCAGCAAGGGCGGCATGACCAGCGTCTACCACCGCCGCTTCCACCCCCACGACGTGGACGGCACGGTGGCCTACTCCGCCCCGAACAACGTCGACGACCGTGACAACACCGCGTACCTGCGGTTCCTGGAGAACGTGGGTACCGCCGACTGCCGCGAGGCCCTGCGGACAGTGCAGCGGCAGGCCCTGATGCGCCGCACCGAGCTGGTCGCCCGCTACGAGGCCTGGGCCGCCGCCGGCAACACCGCGTTCCGCATCGTCGGCAGTGCCGACAAGGCCCTCGAAATCGCCGTACTGCGCGCCCCGTTCATGTTCTGGCAGCGCAACACCGCCGCGGACCTCGCCTCCGTCCCCGGCCCGGAGGCCGGTACCGACGAGCTGTACGCGTGGCTGGACGACATCACTGGCCTGCCCCTCTATGCCGACGCGGCCCTGCGGCACTACGTCCCGTACTTCTACCAACTCGGCACCCAGCTCGGGTACCTCGCCTTCCCCACCCGCCATCTGTCCGACCTCCTGCGGTATCCGAACGCCGTCGAGCCCCGTACGTTCGTCCCGCGCGACATCCCGATGCGCTTCGACCGCGACGCCATGCCGGACATCGACCGCTGGGTCCGGCGTCACGGCAGCCGTCTCCTCTTCGTCAACGGCGCCCAGGACCCCTCCGTCGCCGAGCCCTTCCGGCCCAGCGCCCACGACTCCCGCATCCTGTGGGCCCCCGATGCCAACCACAGCACCGCGATCGCCGAACTGTCCCCCGCCGACCGTGCAGAGGCCGTCGGCATGCTCACCCGCTGGGCAGAGAGCACGCAACTGGCCCGGTCGATGCCCGAACGACGGCCGTGAACGGCACTCTGCTGGACGACACATGGCGCCCGCAGCGAGAGTAGAGTAACCGCACTCGGGGGGCGCACACATGGTGCGGATGGCAATCAGCCCGTCCGGGTTCTCATCCGCAGAGATTCGAGAACCTCTCCTACCTGGGCTACTCCTACGGCACGTACCTGGGCGCCGTTTATGCCCAGATGTTCCCCGAGCGGACCGATTGCTCCAACTCGGCAACACCCCGGCCAAGGTGAAGAAGACGTTCTGGGACCTGATCGCCCGGGCCGACCGCACTCCCATCGACGTCGGTGGCGAAAAGCGCAATGGGGACGACATCCGCGCCGGCCTGCGCGCCGAGTTCTTCACCCCAAGTCCGCCGCCGAAGCGGTCGTCGACCTCAAGAGGGCCGCCGACGGCCATGCCCCTCCCACCGTTCCTCCGTGCCGGACGACCGGCAGGGACCGCGCCGGTCCGCGGCTCCCGCCGCCCAGCCGCCGGCCGACAACGGCTCCGCCGTCTTCTGGACCGTCGTCTGCGGTGACACCGCAGCCTGGCCGCGCGACCCCGAGCAGTACCGGCCCGACGCGATCCGGGACAAGGCCAAATACCCGCTCTACGGCGACTTCGGCTCCAACATCACACCCTGCGCATTCTGGGACAGGCCGGCCGAGCCGGTCACCACGGTGGACAACAAGGTCGGCCTGCTCACCGTCCAGAACCAGTGGGACTCCCAGACCTCCCTGACCAGCGGCCTCGGTTGCACCGCGCCCTGAAGGGCTCGCGCATGGTGTACGTCAAGGGCGGCGAGGGCCACGGCGTCTACTCCGAAGACCCGCGCTCCTGCGCCAAACCGCACCATCAACGCCTACCTGAGCAACGGAAAGCTCCCGGCACAGGACGTCACCAGCATGACGTCCGGACGCCAGAGCCCCGGCGTGAACCAACGCATCGTCCCGACGCCACAGCACACACCGGAAGCCCCCCGCTTCTGGTAGGGAGAGGGGAAAGGAGAGGAGAAGCAGCGATGGCCGAGCGCGTCATTGAGGCGGATGGCATCGAGTTGTGCACCGAGTCCTTCGGTGACCCGTCGGATCCGCCGATTCTGCTGATCATGGGCATCGGGGCTTCGATGCTCTGGTGGGAGGAGGGCTTTTGCCGGATGCTCGCCGAGGGCGGGCGCTTCGTGATCCGTTACGACCACCGCGACACCGGCCGGTCGGTCACGTACGAGCCGGGCCGTCCCGGATACACCGGCGCCGACCTGGTCGGCGACGCCGCCCGCGTGCTCGACGCCCATGAGGTCCCGGCAGCGCACGTCGTGGGTGTCTCGGCCGGAGGGGCACTCGCGCAGCGGCTCGCGCTCGACCACGCCGATCAGGTCCTCTCACTCGTCCTGATCAGTACATCCTCCGCTGTGCCCGGCGACCGTGAGCTGCCTGCGCCGACCGAGGAGTTCACTCGGTTCGTCTCGGACGCGCACGTCGATTGGTCGGATCCCGACTCGGTGATCGACTACCAAGTGGCCTACGCGCGCATGCTCGCCGGTGACCGGCGCCCGTTCGATGAGACCGCCGCACGCAGCCTTGTCCGTCGCGACGTCGAGCGCGCGCACGACTTCACCGCGGTCCACAACCACGACTCGCTTGCGGACGGCGAGCTCTCGCAAGCGCCCTTGTCCTCGATCGCCGTGCCCACGCTGGTGATTCATGGGACCGCCGATCCGATGTTCCCGCTCCGGCACGGCGAGGCACTCGCGGAACAGATCCCCGAGGCAAGGCTGTTGACTCTCAAGGACGCCGGTCACGGGGTCGAGCGAGCCGACTGGACGACGATCGTCTCCGCAGTCCTGGATCACACGGCCGCAGAATAGATCCGGGCTACTGTCGCCGAGGGCGTGAACCCACGGACCGATCGACGCATCCACCTACCCACTGGCAGGCCTGGCTGGAACCGCTCGCCCCCTGTGGTCGTCTTGTGCGCTGACTGTGCACAAAACAGGAACGCGGGGGGCGTTGTGACACGGAAAGTGACGAAGGCCGGTCTCATGGTGGTGGCCATGGCGACGGTGCTCGGGGCCTCGGCCTGCGGCGGGGAAGCCGGCGCGGCGGCCGGAGGGAGCGGTGGGAAGCTCCCCGCGCACGGGAAGGGGGAGTCCGTGGCGCCCTCCGGGGACGGGGTGTCGTCCGGCTCGGCGCCGGCATCTCCCGGCGCCGTGGGGAAGCTGTCCGGGATCGCGCAGGCCGGGGTGTCGCCCATCACCCGGCACGTACCGTGGAACCTGGACATCCTGGACCAGCGGTCACGGCCGTTGAACGGGAAGCTCACCACCACCGCCACGGGCAAGGGCGTTCATGTCTACGTGATCGACACCGGGATGGACATCGCCCACAAGGAGTTCGGTGGACGCGCCCACCTCGGCGCCGACTTCGTGGGCCCGAAGGACTCCGGTGACTGCTTCAGCGAAGCGGGAACCGGCCACGGAACGTTCGTCGCGGGCATCATCGGCGGGGCGCGGTACGGGGTGGCGCCCAAGGCGGAACTCGTACGGGTCCAGGGCATCCTGTGCGAGAGCGAGGGCGGTGGCTCCCCGGCGGCGGCCGAGGCGGCCCTGGTGAAGTCGGTCAAGTGGGTCACCGCGCACGCGCAGAAGCCTGCGGTGGTGAACATGTCGCTCAACCTCGACCACCGGTCGGCGGCCCTGGAGTCCGCCGTGAAGAAGATGGTCGACGCGGGCATCCCGACGGTGGTGTCGGCCGGCAACTTCCATGACGACGCCTGCAAGCACTCCCCGGCAGGGGTCCCCGGCACGATCGTCGTAGCGGCCTCCACCTCGAACGACCGCGTGTGGAGCGACGGCGGCTCCTACGGATCGGGGTACGGACGGTGCGTGGACCTGTACGCCCCCGGCCAGAAGGTGACCGCCGCACTCGCCGGTGGCGGTACGACCACGGAGAACGACGGCGCGACGTCCTGGGCCGCGCCGCATGCGACCGGCGTGATCGCCCTGTACCTGTCGGCGCACCCGCACGCCACGGCCAACCAGGTCCACGTCTGGCTCGACCACACGGCCACCCGCGGTGTCGTGCGCGGCGTCTGCTCCGACACTCCCAACCGGCTGCTCAACACCGGCGGCCTCTGACCCGCGCCGGCCTTCCCGGACGAGGGCGACTGCGCCCACGCCACTGTCGCGTTCGCACGTAGGTTTTACCGTCCCGTGGTTGCCGCCCCCACGGGACGGTCGGATTCTTGGTCACCATGCCGTCGGGCAACTGGTTCTGCTGGTCACGGGGGGTGAACGGGTCCCTCCGCGTTGAGCGGGGAATGTTCATGCACCTCGAGTTCCGGCACCTCCGTGTCCTGCTGACTGTCGCCGAGGCCGGCAGCATCCGCAAGGCCGCCGCACGGCTGCAGCTTTCCCAGCCGGCCATGAGTGCTCAGCTGAAGCGGATCGAACACGAGTTGGGCGGCCCGCTCTTCATCCGCGGTGCCGATGGGGTGAAGCCGAACGAGAACGGGCAGTACGTCCTGCGCTGCGCCCGTGACCTCGTCGTCGGCTTCGACCGGCTTCGCGAGCACGCGCGCTCGGCGGCCGAGGCCGACAGACAGGCCACCGCCCCGCTGAGGGCGGGCGGAACCGCCGGCGCGCTGGTGTCGCTGCTGGTCTCCGCCCTCTTCGAACTCGTCCCGGAACGAAGGCTCACCATAGATGCCCGCCGCTCCGTGCACACCCTGGTGAAATCGCTGAGCCTGTCGAAATGCGACATCGCGGTGTTCGGCGAGTTCCCGGGCTTCCCTCTCTCGGTCGGCGAGTCGGTGGCGACGCGCACACTGCTCCGTGAGCCGGTCTTCGTCCTGCTCGCCGAGGACCACCCCCTGGCGCGCCAGGAGATGGTCGGTCTCCATGAGCTGGCGGGTGAGGACTGGGTCATGCCGGAGGCCGACGAGAGCGGTGTGCACGCGTACCTTCATCTCACCTGCCAGTCGGCGGGATTCACTCCAAGCATCGCCCATGTGACGTCGGACCTGTCCGTGGCGCAGGTCCTGGTCGCCGGCCGGCGTGCCGTCTGCGGGGTGTGGCCGACCGCCGATGTGTCCGCGCGGGGTACCGTACAGCGGCCGCTCGTGGACGTCCCGTTCCACCGGCGGCTGCTGCTGGCCTGGAATACGGAATCGGTTCCGCCCGAGCTCGCCGACGCGGCCGGCGAGCGTCTGCTGACCGCCTATCTGTCGCTGGTGCAGCAGCGGCCGCAGTATCTGGCCTGGTGGAAGGACGGGGGAGAGGAGTTCGCCCTCAGGGCGAGCAAGTGACCGGCTGGCGCACCCTCCCCAAGCCCTATAGCTCCGCAGCTATATCCCAGATGAAGTCACGTCAGGGACATGTCACCTGCTGAACACTTCGCGTCAACGTCCAAGGACGTCGTCACCCCACGACGAGCGAAGGAATCACCCCGTCATGTCCCGTCCTTTTCTTGCCCTTTCCGCGATGGTCGCCGCCGGTGTCATCACCACGGGTGCGATGGCCGTACCGGCGCACTCGCAGACCAACGCGGTGCAGCGCGGAAACTCCGTCCGCGACACGGCGATATCCCAGGCCAAGGCGAACGTGACCCGGCACGCCGACACCTTCGGGTTCGGCGCGGGACAGTCGCTCCAGGTCAAGGACGTCGTGATCGACGCCGACGGCACCCAGCACGTCCGCTTCGAGCGGACCTACCGCGGCCTTCCCGTCGTCGGCGGCGACTTCGTCGTCCACCAGAACGCCGACGGCTCGTTCAAGGGATCTGCCCGCGCCAAGGCCCACAAAGTGGCGCTCAAGTCCGTCGCGCCCGCCGTCGACGCCAAGGGCACCGCGGCCGGCGCCCTGAAGCGCACGCACGGGTTGGCGCGCAACGCCAAGTCCACCCCCGAGCTGATCGTATGGGCTGCCGACGGTTCCCCGCGCCTGGCCTGGCGCACCACCGTGCAGGGCGTGGGTGACAAGGGCCAGCCGCACGGCGAGGTCTTCGTCACCGACGCCACCACCGGCGCGGCGATCGAGAACTACGACGTCGAGCGCGAGGCGACCGGCACCGGCCACTCCGAGTACACCGGTGACGTCAGCATCGACACCACCCAACAGGCCGACGGCACCTTCGCCCTGGTCGACCCGGTGCGCGGCCACATCACCAAGGACGCGCACAATCTGTCGTCCTCGTCCCTGAAAAGCACCTCCGGCACCCTGTTCACCGACGCCGACAACATCTGGGGCGACGGCAGGAAGTTCTCCACCGACCGCGCCACCGCCGCCGTCGACGCACACGCCAACACCGCGGAGACGTTCGACTACTACAAGACGACCTTCGGCCGCAACGGCATCAAGAACGACGGCCGCGGTGCGACCGTCTTCGTCCACGTCGGCACCAACTGGGACAACGCCCAGTGGTCGGACTCCTGCTTCTGCATGATGACCGGCGACGGCAACGGCAGCACCGACCCCGAGCAGGTCGACCTCGACACCATGGGCCACGAGATGACGCACGGCGTCACCTCGGCCACCGCCAACCTGCGCTACAGCGGTGAGTCCGGCGGCCTGAACGAGGCCACCAGCGACATCCTCGGCACCATGGTCGAGTGGTACGCCAACAACCCGGTCGACACCCCCGACTACCTTTTCAGCGACCAGTCCACCCCGCCGTGGCTGCGCCGCTTCGACAAGCCGTCCCTGGACGGCCGCTCCGCCGACTGCTGGTCGAAGTCCGTCGGCCGCCTCGACGTGCACTACTCCTCGGGCGTCGGCAACCACTGGTTCTACCTCGCGAGCGAGGGCAGCGGCGCCAAGACCATCAACGGCGTCTCCTACGACAGCCCCACCTGCAACAGCTCCACCGTCACCGGCATCGGCAACCAGAAGGCCTCCGCCATCTGGTACCGGGCGCTGACCGTCTACATGACCTCCACCACGGACTACAAGGGCGCCCGCACCGCGACTCTGAACGCGGCGAAGGACCTCTACGGCGCCACCAGCCCCGAGTACGCCGCCGTGGCCGCGGCCTGGAGCGCGGTCAAGGTCTCCTGACGCACCGACGCACCGCCTGATCCATGGGAGCCGACCCGGACGACGACCCCACAGCCGTCGCCCGGGCCCCGGCGTTCCGGCGACGCCGTCCCCTTTCGACAGTCGGGCAACCGTTCCAGCGATGCATGGCCGATGCCAGGCGACCTCGTCACTCCGAGCCGTAGTACAGCCGGAGGAACTCCTCCATCGCCGCGTCGACGCCGGCGCGGTCACCGGTGGCGAGCAGGTCCAGCAGCAGACCGCGGACGGTGGCGAGTCCCAGCCGGGCGCGGTTGCGGGCCGCGGCAGGTTCCGCGCCCGCGTCGACCTCGGCGGCCACGAGTGGTTCCAGCCAGTCCGTCACGAGCCCTTCCAGGACCGGGACGGCCTCTGGGCGGCCCCGCAGCGCCTGCCCGCAGATTTCGAAGAACAGCCGCTCCTGACCGGCCAGCCGAGGGTCCGTCAGCTGCTGCCACAGCTGCCGCGCGGCATCGGCGGGTGAGAGACCGGGCTCCAGGCGGAGCCGGGACAGCAGCTCGCGCTGGCGTCGCTCCGACGTCCGGACGATCTCGACGAGCAGCCGCTCCTTGGAACCGAAGTAGTGGATGAGCATGCGGTGACTGACGCCGATCGCTGCACCCAGGCGGCGCAGGCTGAGGTCCCCGATGCCGTGTGCCACGACGTGGTCGACAGCCGCGTCCACCAGTTGCGCGCGCCGGTCCCGGTCCGATCCTTGCCCGGCCTCGGCCTCGGAATGTGAGTCGTCCGTATTCACCACAACGTGAGTGTACCAATTGGTACATGTCGCATGTACCGTGTGGTACATGAAGTCTGTCACCGTGTCGATCGACGTTCCGCAGACGCCCGAGCAGGTCTACGACTTCCTCGATGTCATGGCTCACCACGAGCGCTTCACCGACCACTATCTGACCGACTGGAGCTTCAGCGGCCCCGGCCGCGGCATCGGATCGTGCGCCACGGTCACCGCCGCGCTGGGTGGTACGAAGACCGACGTCACCGTCGAGGTCGTCGAGGCCGACGCGCCGCGGCGCATCGTCGAACGCAACGTCAGCGCGGCCGGCCGACGCCCGGCCCACGGCACTTACACCATCGAACCGCTGCAAACCGGAGGGAGCCACGTCTCGTTCACGTACGCCTGGGCGCGGGCTCCTCTCGCCGACCGGCTGCTCGCCCCGGTCGTACGGACCACGATGCGGCGAGCCAACCGCACGGTCATGCAACGCATGGCCACCGAGTTGGCTCGCCGAGAACAATGACAGGAGATCACCACGGTCGGTTCAGTACCGGTGGGCAGGGTGCAGCGGGGGCGGGCCGTCCTCGGGCCCCGTTCCCCAGCCGGACGGGTCGGTGCCCACCGTGAATGCCAGGGACCGTATGTGCCGAAGCGCATCTGTCGTCAGGTACGTTCGGCCGTACGGCGCGTTGTCGATCCGCGCCGACTGGATGTAGCGGCGGGCGTCCGAGGTGCCGGGTGCCGTCACCGTGAGCGCCCCGCGGGGGTAGTAGTGGCGGTCCAGCCGCAGGTCGACGCGTTCGAAGGCGGGCGTGGACAGGCCCCAGGTGTCATGGCCGGGCTGCACCGGGAAGATGCCGATCGAGGACAGCACGTTCCAGGCGGACATGGTGCCGAGGTCGTCGTTGCCCGTCATGCCGGTCGGGGCGTCCGTGAAGAGGGTCAGCGCGGCGTGCACGACGTCGGTGGTCTTCCACGGCTGGCCGGTCGAGAGGTAGGTGTACGGGGCGATGAGGTCGGGCTCGTTCTGCGGGTTGTACTTGTCCGCGTTGTAGTAGTCGTACGGGCCGTTCACCCACACCTCGCGAGCTGTCTTCGCGGGGTCCTGCACCAGCCGGTCGTAGGCGAAGAACGAGTCCAGCCGGTCGTTGGCCGCCTGCTCGCCGCCGATCAGACCGACCATCCCGGGCAGATCCTGCGGTACGAGCCACTGGTACTGCCAGGCCGTGCCCTCATGGAATCCCTCGCTACGTGCGGGGTCCGCCGGGCCGGTGAACGCGCCGGAGGCGTCGCGCGCGCGGAAGAAGCCGGTCGAGGTGTCAAAGATCTTCCGGTAGTTCTGGGACCGGGCGGCGTAGCGTGCCGCGTCGTCGGCGTGGCCGAGATCGTGCGCCATCTGGGCGAGCATGGCGTCCGACAGCGCATACTCCAGCGTCGCGGACGCCCCGTGGTCGTAGTCGGAGTCACCGGGCTTCACGTGCGGGCGGCCCTTGACGTAGGGCGCGAAGCCCTCCGCGATGTACTCCCTGTTGGCCTCACGGCCCACCGCCGGCGAGTCGGCGGGCGGCACTCCGTCCGCGTTCTTCTTCAGCGCGCGGTAGGCCCGTTCCTCGTAGCCCTTGAGGAGGCCCTGCTGGTAGGCGTTGGTGAGGAACGGGGTGACCGGATCGCCCGTCATGATGTTCGTCTCGACCGTGCCGTAGCCCCACTTCGGCAGCCAGCCGCTCTCCTCGTCGATCCTGATGACGGAGATCGCCATGTCCCGGGCCTCGTCCGGCGCGAGCAGGGACAGGAGCTGGGTCTGGGTGCGGTACGTGTCCCACAGGGACCAGTTCTGGTAGTACGTGAAGTCCCGGGCGCGGTGGATGTTCTGATCCCACCCGGTGTAACGGCCGTCGGCGTCGCTGCCGATGTTGGGCGCCAGGAAGGACCGGTACAGGGACGAATAAAAGGTGCGACGCAGGGTGTCGCTGCCACCCTGTGCGCGTACGGTGTCGAGCCGGCCTTCCCAGGTGTGCCGCGCGGCGTCGCGGACCTGGTCGAAGGAACGGCCGCCCTCGGCGCGGAGGTTGACGGCCGCGCCGTGCGCGTCGACGTACGAGAGCGCCGTCGTCGCCTCGACGGTGCGGTCCTTGGTCGTGTCGAAGCGGACGTAGGCACCGTCCCGGCCTGTCATCGAACCGGCGGTGACCGTGGAGCCGTTCCACGTGCCGTGGGCGATGAACGGGCGGTCGAAGCGGGTGATGGTGTAGACGGTGTACGGCTTGGTGTCCTGGCAGAAGCCGCTTCCGGTGATCGTGGTGCGCACGGTTCGGTTGTCGAGCACCTCGACCTTGCTGGAGACGCTTCGATGCAGCGACTGCCCTGCGTTCAGCAGGACGTTGGCCTTGTCGGTGGCGGGGAAGGTGTAGCGCTGGACGCCGGTGCGCGCGGTGGCGGTCAGTTCCGCGGCGATGCCGGTCTTCAACCCGACCTTGTAGTAGCCGGGGCTTGCCGTTTCCGTGTCGTGACTGAACTCGGCCTGATACCTGGCGTAATCCGTCTCCGTGACGTCGCCGGTCGTCGGCAGTACCGGCAGGTCGCCGCCCAGGCCGCAGCCGACACCGGAGAGATGGACGAGGGAGAATCCCCGGATGTGGTTCTGGGAGTAGTCGTAACCGGTGTTGTGTCCGGTGTCCGGCGAGAACTGCACCATTCCGAATGGCACTGCTGCGCCGGGGTAGGTGTTTCCCTCGTTCTCGGTGCCGATGAACGGGTTGACGAGATCGGTGAGTTCGCCCTCCTCGGCCGCGGCCGCCGGGGGTGCCGCGGGCGCTATGAGGGCGGCTCCGAGGACTGCGAGTGCCGCGACGGCACTACGTGTGCGCTGAGTCCATCTCATGGGCTTCGGCCTCCTCAGTTGGACAACGTTGTCATGACGGTCGTTCATCCTTCAGGCCGTATGAGTGGTCGTCAAGAGTGAGATACCGGAGGGAAGTTGGAATTCCGGGTCACGGGGCTCAGTCCGCTGAAGACCTCTCCGCTTCGACTGCAGGTGAAGTCGATGTCGAGGCGCCGTCTGGAACTGGCCCGCAGCCGCGCGCAGTGGAGGGCACGGTCACCAGCCCGAAACCGAGAACCGCCGCGAGCAGGTGGCCGACGGTGGTGAAGTCAGGCAGCGGCCCGGGCCACTCGGCACCGCCGAGGGGCCAGGCGAGCACGAAGACCGCCCAGGGAAGGCGGCGACGCCGGGGCAGGGCGAGTGTGCCGACCGCCATCACGGTCTGGGCACCGTAACTGACCCCGTAGTCCGAAGCCTGCCGGACGGCCGCCGGATACCAGCCGTGTCGAAGCGCGACGGTGACGACGACAGCGGTGAGCAGGGTGGCTGCGACATGCCCGCCGAGGAGCACGGCCACGGCGCGCGGCTTCCCCCACCGGCGCTCCACCCAGGCCAGGAAGCAGCAGACACCGAGGCCCAGGGTGATGAAGGTCCCCACGAATCCCAGTGAGATGACATCCGTGAGCGAACCGTCGAAGAACAGCACGCTGCCAAGCAGGGCGGTCACCGGATGATCGTGCAGATTGTCCAGGTTGGTGCTGAGGTGGCCCAGCAGGGCGGCCGCCCGCTCGGCGGACAGCCCGTAGCCGACCCAGGCGTGCCCGATGAGGAGTAGGCAGACGTAGGTGACTGTCAGCGGCGCACGGCGCGGGTACGCCCGCGCGGTTCGGAGCAGGCCGCCCAAGTGGCCCGACGGGTACTGAGAGTTCATGTTGGGAGATTGTCCCGGTTGATCGAGGCTGAGGCGCGTAGGGGCGGGCAGGCACCGGCACCCCGAGGTACTCGACAACGACGGGGTGCCGCCTGGGCGGAGGCGCGGTCAGCGGCTCAGGAGCAGGCCCGTTCCCGACACATCGGCGCGGATGCCGTCCTTGGCCACTGTCACACGCTGCAGGTGCAGGGAGCCCGCAGGCGGCTTCGGTAGCTGGAAGGCGAAGGAGAAACGGTCGGCGATCTGAGGGCGGGTGAGCTTGGTCAGTGCGCTGAACAGGGACAGGTCGAGACCGAGCCGTTCGAGCAGCCTCGGGTGGGCGAGTGCCGCGTCCACGAGGTTGACGCCGGTCAGTTTCCGCAGGAAGCGCGGTGCTCCGGTGAGTTGATGGAGCTCGTCCTCGTCGTGGAGCGCGGCACGTACCGCACTGTCGGAAACGCCCAGGCGGCGCACGATCTCCGGAACCGCCAACAGGGCTCGGATCTTCTGTGCCTCCCGGGTGAGACGGCGCGCTGAGGCGTGGGTCAGGTGGAGGCCGTCGGTGGGCCCGGTTCCGGGCCGGTATGTGGCAAGACCGTCGATGTCCAGCCGTATGCCGTCCACAGAAGTGGCGATGCCCCGGTCCCCGTCGCGCCGGACGTGTGCTTCGGCCCGAACGTGAAGATCGCGACCCGCGATGCGCAGGGCGCCGTCGGCTCGGACGCCGCCGGGGCCGTGGGCCGTGAAACCCACCTGCGAGGCGCCGAGTTCACGGTTCATGTCGGCGAACGACAGCAGCACCTGGCCGTGCATCTGCCGAATGAGCGCGCCGCGGATCGTGGTGGGACCGTCGCCGTCGATGCGTATGTCGTCCGCCGCTGCGGTGACCTGGGTGAGGGTGACCCGGTCGGCCGGGATGTCGGGCAGGGTGACCTGGACCGAGTCCAGGTGCCGTGCGGCCAGTTGTGTGAGGAAGGGAAAGCCGCCGATCCGTACCTCGGGGGCGGCGGCGAGGTCCAGTTCGTCCTTGAGCCGTTCGGAGGCCTTGTGCTCGGCGTAGAGCACCGCCCAGCGGTCGGCCAGCGTGACGAGGCAGGCCAGGGTGAGCACCCAGGCCAGGACTCGCACCACCGTGGGCAGGCCGGTGGCGCGGTTACGGCGCCGGCTGCCTCGCCTGTGGTTGGGCGGTGCCCAGGGCTCGTCGTACGGATCGCGGCCGCGCGGAACCATTGCGGGAGGAGGTCCGTCGGACCGGTCAGGATGATGCGTCTTCATGTGGGGGGTACGCATCGGTTCATTTGATCACATAGTGGCACCTGGTTCGCAAGTCGCATCTGAAAACGAGTCAAAAGAGCACGGTGGAGGATCGGGGGCGTCTGAACCGCCCTGGGTTCGACTGATGCCCAGTCAGACTCGGCCGACTATCGAACACTCCATCGCCATAAGCGGACAGAAAACGTCGAGGAGTTGTGAGGTGTGTGTCCGTGTCCTGTCAACTTCTGCCACCGGGTGTCACGCTCTTCGCATCCCCCCACAGGAACGATCGATGGAGACCGCATGACCCTCCATGCAAACACCCGGCCCACCGCCGCCCTCGTGGCCCTGGCCGCCGCAGCAGTGATTGCGGCACAGACCGGTGCGGCGCAGGCCACCCCCGAACGAGCCGAGGCCACCACCCAGGGCCACGGGACGTTCGACCGCGTCGCGGCGGTCAAGGCCGCGCAGCACGACGCGGCGTCGGCCGCCCGGACCCTCGGACTGGGCGCCGAGGAAAAGCTGATCGTGCGTGACGTCATCAAGGACGCCGACGGCACCGTGCACACCCGGTACGACCGCACCTACGCCGGACTGCCCGTGCTCGGCGGCGACCTCGTCACCCACACCGCCAAGGACGGCAAGCTCAAGGGCGTCACCAAGGCCAGCAACGCCCGCATATCGGTGGCGACCACCACCGCCACCCTCAAGGCGGCGGCCGGCGCCCGAAAGGTGATCTGGGCCGGAGGCAAGGGCAGTCCCGTACTCGCCTTCGAGACCGTCAAGACGGGTGTCCAGAAGGACGGCACCCCCAGCCGGCTGCACATCGTCACCGACGCCACCACAGGCAAGGAGCTGTACCGCTACCAGGCCATCGAGACCGGTACCGGCACCAGCCAGTACAGCGGCGAGGTCCCGCTCTCCAGCACCAAGACGGGTTCGGGCTTCGAGCTCACCGACGCCGACCGCGGCGGCCACAAGACCTACGACCTGCATCAGGGCGAGAGCGGCACCGGCGACATCGTCAAGGACGACGACGACAAGTGGGGCAACGGCAAGAGCGACGACCCGCAGACCGCTGCCGTGGACGCCGCCTACGGCGCCGCGATGACCTGGGACTTCTACAAGAAGGAACTCGGCCGCGACGGCATCGGCGGCGACGGCAAGGCCGCGTACTCCCGGGTCCACTACAGCAACTCGTACGTCAACGCGTTCTGGGACGACGGCTGCTTCTGCATGACGTACGGCGACGGTGAGGGGAACAAGAAGCCCCTGACCTCTCTCGATGTGGCCGGTCACGAGATGAGCCACGGTCTGACCTCGCGCACCGCCAAGCTGGAGTACAGCGGTGAGTCGGGCGGGCTCAACGAGGCGACCAGTGACATCTTCGGTACCTCGGTCGAGTTCTTCGCCAACAACAAGGAGGACGTCGGCGACTACCTCATCGGCGAGAAGCTCGACATCAACGGCAACGGCACGCCGCTGCGGTACATGGACAAGCCCAGCAAGGACGGCAACTCGCTGGACGCCTGGAAGCAGGGCGCCGGGGATCTCGACGTCCACTACTCCTCCGGCATCGCGAACCACTTCTTCTACCTGCTGTCCGAGGGCAGCGGCAAGAAGACGATCAACGGTGTCGAGTACGACTCCCCGACGTCGAACGGTTCGACGGTCGCCGGGATCGGCCGGGACAAGGCGTACAAGATCTGGTACAAGGCACTCACCACCTACATGACCTCGACGACCGACTACAAGGCCGCCCGTGAGGCGACCCTGAAGGCGGCCGGTGACCTGTACGGCGCGGACGGCACCGAGGCGAAGACCGTGGCCGCCGCCTGGAGCGCGGTCAACGTGGCCTAGCCGAACCGAGGGCCCTGCCTTCACTCAGGGGTTCCGGATCACTCCCGGTGATCCGGAACCCCATCGCCGACGCGTGGAGCGTGTATCGGACCTCAATGAGGCTTCCAGCTCCTGCTGCAGCTGCTTCAGCATGGTGGCGTCCGCGTCGGACTCATAGGTTTCGAGCCCCAGGATGTCGAGATCGCGCCGGAGGAGTGCGAGCGCCAGATTGCGCCAGGTGTAGAGGTCGTCCGGGCGTTGGCCGCCGTTCTTGGCCCATCTGCGGCAGCGTTGACGCAGTCCCAGGAGCGCGCCCCGGGTGGCGGCATCGGCGCACATGCCGCCCGTGGAGTACAGCCAGTCGTTCAGCTCGGCCGCGACCCTGGCGGCAACCTCCGGCGTCACGGCTTCGGCACCGCCATGCGACAGACGCTGGAGAACGGCGAAGGCATCGGGGTAGGACGCCAGACGGGTCTTGTGGTTCTCCAGCGCCCAGGCGCCCTTGAGGTCCGTCAGCCACTTCCGGCGTTCACGGCGAATCTGCACCAGCGTCAGCAGCCCGCTGACGCCGGCCACCAGAAGCGCAACCAGGCCAGAGATCAACGCCGTCACTACCTGATCGTTCATCGCGCCCGCCCCCCGGAGTCGTGCGGCCATGGGCTCGAAGCTCGACCCCGAAGTATGCACTGCCCAAGGGCTGTCGGGAATATTCGGCGAAGGCCATCGCCCAGGCAATAGCAGCGCGGCGACAACGCTCCCGGGGGACGCGACCGGCCACGAGTCCCCATGGGACACCGTGGCCGGTCGTGTGTGCTCAGCGGGTCACAGCTGTGGCTGCGGCATCCGTTTCCAGCTGAACGGGCCGAAGGTCGTGTCGGTGACCGCGTAGTTGGCGTTGGGGTCTGCTGTCAGCTTCAGCCATTCCAGCGGGGTGGTGCTGCCGTGCACGACGATCCGGTGGAAGTTCGAGACGTTGTAGTACGGGTGCTCGTTCCACGCGTTGTCACCCGGGTCATGGGCGCAGACACCGGCGCCGGTCGCCGGGTCCGTCTCGCCGGTGCAAGTCGCCGTCGGCGACAGCGGGTTGTCCGAGCGGTACAGGTGCGAGTCGCCGTTGAGCATCAGCACCGGGCGGCCGAATTCGGTCGTCTTCGCCGCGACCTCGCTGATGATCGGCTCGTAGTTCGTCAGGTGCTTGCTGGTCTTGCCTTCGAGGTCCCACATGTCGGCCTGCGCCGTGATGACCACCGCCTTGGCGTGCTTGGCGCGCGCGTCGGCGAAGGCGGCATCGAGCCAGCGGACGTCGGCCGCGGTCCGGCCGTTCCGCTCTTCGGTCTGTGCCTGAGTCGCGGTCGGCACCTTGTACCAGGGGTCGGTGTCGTTGTTCGAGCCACCCGGCACGTTGATGGTCACGAAGACGATGTCGTTCTGCGCCCACCTCACGTTCTCGACGTACTGCGCGTCGCCCGGGTGGCTCCGGTCGTAGTCGGTGGCCTGGGAGACCACGTTCAGCGTCCCGCTGCCGAGGGTGCGGCCCGGCTGGGCGAAGAAGTCCCGCCGGATGGTGGCGAGGTTGTCGAGGGGATTGCCACAGTGGTAGCTGACGCAGTCCGCCGTACTGGTCGACAGGCCGCTCGTGCCGACGTAGTCGATCGCGCCGGAGGCCGAGTCGTAGAAGCCCCCGCCCTGACCGGGTGAGGTGAGGCTCGACGCCTTGTGGCAGTCGGCCCACTCGTTGTCGCCCGGCGTGTAGACGAGCGGCTTGGTGAAGGAGCGCCAGGCGGACGCGATCGAGGCATCGTAGCCCTCGGTGCAGAACTCCTTGCCCGAGTGGATGTCGCCCACGTGGATGACGTCGCTGATCGTCGGGTCACTGTTGACGGTGCCGATGAACGCCGGGGTCTTCTGGAACTGCGACGTGTCGGCACTCTGGCCCGCGGGCGCGTACGCCGACATGCCGTACGGCGAGTCGCCGTACACGGCCAGCGTCAGCGGACCGCCGGCCGTCGAGGCCGTGGCGGTCGACATTACGGAAGAAGCAAGGCCGACGGCGACGAGCGTGACAAGCCCGCGCTTTGGCATGCGTCTCGACATGCGTCCCTCTTTCAGGTCCGGTTGAGGGGGGCGCTCCAGTGAACTGGACACTCAGGAAGCGCGACATGGCATCAATGGCGGCCGGGAGATGACCAGCAGGCGAACTTTCGGCGCGTTCCACCGCCGTCTCGCAGCCCGTTGTGGCGGCAAGCGCGCTGGGTCGCCGTCATGCGCAAGCTCACACCCGCGACGCACTCTGGAGTGCGCGCAGTCCCGCCAGCGCCGTCAGTACGGTGTCGTTGGCACTCCGGTTGCCGATGGTGAGCCGGATTCCCTCGCCGGGGTAGTGGCGCGCCTGGACACCGGCGTCGGTGAGTGCCGCGGCGCCCTCATCGATCGGATCGGGCGCGGCGAGCCAGAGGGAGTTGGTATGGCTCGGGTGTACCCGCCAGCCGAGGCCGAGGAGTTCGTGCCGGAGCCGCTCGCGTTCGGCGACGATCGTGTCCACGCGCAGGCGCAGCTCGCTTTCGGCCCGCAGTGAGGCCTTGACCGCCGCTGTTGCCACCGCGTTGATTCCGAAGGGCAGTTGTTGTCGGCGGATCCGCTCCACCAGGTCGGGGGAGCCGAGTCCGTAGCCGACGCGCAGGGCGGCCAGGCCGTAGGCCTTGGAGAAGGTGCGCAGGACGAGCAGGTTGGGGTGTGCGGCCAGCAGCGCGGGGGTGTCCGGCAGGTCGGCGTGGCGGGCGAACTCCACGTACGCCTCGTCCAGGAGCACGGTGACGTGCCGGGGGACCTGCCGCAGGAACGCCGACAGCGCATCTGCGGTGACGAGACTTCCGGTGGGGTTGTGCGGATTGCACAGCACCACGACGCGCGTGCGATGGTCGAGCGCCTCGAGCATGGCGTCCAGATCCTGGTGTCCGTCCGGCGACAGGGGTACGGCTACGGGGTGCGCGCCGGCCATCGTGGCCAGGAGGGGGTAGGCGTCGAACGCGCGCCAGCCGTGGACCAATGTGTCGCCGGGCTGGACGACCGCCTGGAGCAACTGCAGGGCCACGCCGACCGATCCGCTGCCGACCACGACGCGGTCGGAGGTCACCCGGCACCATGTGGCGATCCGCTCGGTGAGGTCGTCGGGGTGGAACTGCGGGTAGCGGTGGGCCTGTGCGACGGCCCGTTGCATCGCCTCGCGTACCGAGGGCAGTGGGGGATACGGGCTCTCGTTCAGGGCAAGCCGGTGCAGTACGGGGATGTCCATCGCTCAGTCCCGTCCCCCGTGCCAGCGGACGGCGACGGCACCGGCGAAGTCGCCCGCGTGGGCGAACCCTCCGAGCACCACCAGGTCGCCGTCCTCGACCTGCCGGGAGCGGATCCCGCGGTCCAGGGTGATCGGGATCGCCGCCCCGAACAGATTCCCGTACTGGTCGAAGGTGTTCAGGTGCCGTTCGGCCGGCAGTTGCAGCGCCTCTCGCCAGTTCCGCAGGAAAGTACGGTTGGGCTGGTTGGTGATGAGGACGTCGATCTCGGTGCTCGCCACCCCGAGCCGCCGGCACAGGTCCAGGACCACCTCGGGGACGAGGCGGTTCCCGCGTGCCAGGACCTTGGCGACGCTTGCGTCGGTGAACCCGATCCGCAGCTGGGACTCTCCCGGCTCCCAGTACTTGCGGCCGTCCTCGACCGCCACGGTCATGTCACCGGCGTACTCGCCGATGTGCCGGGTCTCCACATCGAGGACGGGCGAGTTTGCCGACGTCGTCACATACGCCACACCGCAGCCGTCGCCCGGGATCGCAGCCTGGGCGAGTTTGCGCACCTCGGACTGGGTGAACCATTGCCCCGCGGCGCTTTGCGCGTTGCAGATCAGCGCGGACTTCGCATCGGTGGAGGTGAGGATCTGCCGGGCCATCTTCAGCATGTACACGAAGGAGGCGCAGCCCGCGTTGGCCACGTCGACGAGCCACTCCGGGTTCAGGCCGAGCCGGCGTGCCACCTCGGTGCCGGCGCCCACGAACGGCAGGTCCGGCAGCTGGCTGTGCACCAGCAGCACGTCGACGCCTTGGATCTCTTCCCTGCCGTGCCGTTCGATCAGAGACTGTACGGCGCGTTCGATCATGTCCGCGTTGGTCTCGTCGGCGGCCACGTGGTGCCGTAGCGGCGGGACCTTGAACATGGGGTGGTTGCGGAGCTTGTCCTCGGCTCCGGGGTACTCGGTGTAGAACTCCGCGGGGACCGGCTCGCCGGGAAGGTAGCCGGCCACGTCTGTGAGGCTGACCGTAGTCACCGCGCCACCGCCTTCGCCGGAGCCACGTTGACCGGCAGGCCGTTGCGGTGGCGGTGTTCCAGGATGGCCTTGAGGTTGTTCATCTCCACGGTGTGGCCCGCGTAGAAGAGGTCCCAGTAGTCGCCGACCCACGGCCGGTCCGGGCGCGGCGCCTTCTCGGGGTGGGGGTTGGTGTCGTAGTGGGGGTGCCGGCAGTTGGTCCAGGTGATCACCGAACCCGGCTTGTCGAGTACCAGCCGGGCCGGTACGACACGCATCAGGTAGATCATCCACAGCTGCTCGCCCTGGTCCCACGAGCAGTGGTAGTCCACGGTCATGGCCTCGGGGTTGGCGACCACCTTGCAGTAGATACTGGTGTCGTCCTCCAGCCGGTCGTGACCGACCCACAGTCCCGGTGTGCCGGAGGGCGCGAAGCCCCGCAGGCTGCAGGTCCACTCCTCCAAGTGGTGGCCCTGGCGCAGATAGTCGTAGGCCGCCTCCGGGGGGCAGTCGACGTACTCGTGGATGGTGCAGTACTGCCCGTAGACCTGATGGTGGGGGTAGACCGCGTGGGTGAGCTCCATGCAGTGGGCGGTCAGTTCCTCCTTGCCCGCGTTCTCGATCCGGACCAGGCCGGGGATGTCAGCCAACGTGGACGAAGCCTCGCTCATCCGAACTCTCCTTGCTCTCGGTGCCGTTGGTGCTCTCGGTGTTTTCGGTGTTCTCGGTGATTTCGGTGAAGGACTGGAACGGAAGGAACGGCGGGATCTCCCGCGGGTCGCAGTCCACCGCGACGAACGCCGGGCCGCCGCTTGCGTTGCCGCGCAGCAGCGCGGTACGCAGCTGCGCCGCGTCGCCGGCTCCCGCAGCCTCCAGCGACGGGAAGGCGGCGGCCACTCCGGCGGCGAGGTCGGTCCGGGCGAACAGGTCGTCGCTGCGGACGCCGCCCTGGAGGAACTCCTCGCGCAGCGCGCACATGGCGTGGGCGTTGTTGTTGAAGATCACGAACGTCACGGGTGCGTCGTACTCCACGGCGGTGTGCACTTCCATCCCGTGCATGAAGAAGGCTCCGTCACCGGCGAGGACGTAGGTGCGTCGGCCGGTGGCGAGCGCGGCGCCGATCCCCGCACCGAAGGTGTAGCCCATGCCGCCCATGCCGACCGCCACCACGAAGCGGCCGTGGCGTGGTGCGGGGAGGAGATGGATGGCGCTGGCCCCCGCGTTGCCGGCGTCCACGAAGACGTGTGCGTCCTGGGGGAGCGCCGCCTCCACCGCGGCGACCGCCTGGCTGTAGGGGACGGCTCGTCCACGGATCTCGGAAGGCGGGCCGGGCATGGGTGTGGGAAGGGGGCCGGCATGCGGCGGACAGGGACGTGGGCGGGGCGGCAGGCGGGCGGTCACCGCGCGCAGCGCGTCGCGGAGATTCCCACCCAGTGCGATGCCTGCCACGAACGGCGGTTCGGGGCCGAGGCAGACCACTTCGGTGGCCGCCAGGGCGCGGTCGAGGCCACCGCGTGCCAGCAGCGGCAGCCGGGTACCGGCCAGCAGGCACAGGTCGGCCCGCCGCAGACAGTCTTCGACGTTGGCGTGACCCATCACCCCGGCCACGCCGGCGAATCGGGGATCACGGTTGTCGAAGACGTCCTTGGCGTCCGGGGTGACCGCCACCCATGCCCCGAGGCGCTGGGCCAGCTCGGCCAGATCCCCGCGCGCGTCGTGGGCGGCAACATCCTCACCGGCGATGACGAGGACGCGGCCGGCCCGGCGAAGGGCGTCCGACACGGCGCTGACGGCAGTGGTGTCGAGCCGCGCCGCGGATGTCGTCGTGGGGCCGCCCGGTGTCGGTGCCGCGCCGCGGGCGGGCACCTGGATCCGCGCCTGCTGCACGTCCTTGGGCAGCAGCAGCACGGCCGGCCCGCGTGGATCGGTCTGTGCCGCCGCAACTGCCAGGGGCAGCAACTCCGTGAGCGAGTCGGCGTCATCGACCCGGGCGCAGAACCGGGAGACGGGCGCGAAGACCTCCCGTGCGTCGAAGGAGCCCGCCCTGCCGCTGGAGTCCTGGAACGCCCCGTGGCCTTCCTGGCCGGTCGGCGGCTGACCCACCAGGGCCAGCACGGGCACCCGGGAGGCGTGTGCCTCCGCCAGGCCCGGTACGAGATTCATCGCCCCACCGCCCGAGGTGGCGGCAACGACGCCGAGGCGCCCGGTGGTGCGGGCGTATCCGTCGGCCATGGTGACGGCGGAGAACTCGTGCTTGGCGACGATGCCACGCATGGCGCCGCCGCGGTGCACGGCGTCGTACAGGTCCTCGATGTTCGCGCCGCCGACGCCGAACATGTGGGTGACGCCCGCTTTGGCGAGCTCCCCGGCCAGATGGTCGACCAGGCGTACGGTTTCTGCCTCGCGTAATTCCGGGGTCGAGGTGGTCATACGGGGCTGCTCTCCCTCTCGTGGTGCCGGTCGATGAGGCCGGATGGCGAGATGACCTGAAAGCGGTGCCGGTATTCCTTGGGGGTCAGTCCCAGGGTTCGTCCGAAGGAGCGGAAGAACGTCTCGGTGGCGGCGAATCCGCAGCGGCCGGCTATCTGGCTGATCGTCAGGTCGGTGGTCTCCAGCAGTTCGCGTGCGCGGGCGATGCGCGTCCGCTCGACGTACTGGCCGGGTGTAGTGCCCACCTCGCGCCGGAAGACCCGGGCGAAGTTGCGCTGACTCATGTTGGCCTGCCGCGCGATCTCGGCCACGGGCAGCGGGTTGTCCAGGTTGTCGAGAATCCACTCCTGTGCTGCCCGGATCGGCGGATGGTCGGCCAACTGGGCGTCGAGGACGGCGCTGTACTGGGACTGTCCTCCGTGCCGCTTGAGGAACAGCACCAGAAACCGTGCCGTCTCCAGCGCGAGCGCCGCACCGTGATCCGCCTCCACCAGGGCCAGTGCCATGTCGATGCCCGTCGACACGCCCGCGGAGGTCACGAAGGGCCCGTCCCAGACGAAGATCGGCTCGGCGTCCACCGTCACATCCGGATAGCGGCACGCCATCATCTCGCTGTACGCCCAGTGGGTGGTGGCACGTCTGCCGTCGAGGAGGCCCGCCTCGGCCAGCAGGAAGGATCCGCCGCATACGGAGGCGACTCTGCGCGACCGGGCCGCTGCCCGGCCGATCCAGGACACGAGCGCCCGGTCCCGGAGCGCGTTGTGCAGACTCCATCCGCCCGGCACGAGGAGCGTGTCGATCGGGCCCTGCCCCGCTTCCAGCGGCGAGGCCTCGATCACCACCCCTGAACTCGTGCGCACCAGCGGTGCGTCGGCGGATACGAAGTCGGTCCGGTAGGGCGTTCCCGAGGGGCCCAGGAGCCGGTTCGCGGTATCGAACACTTCAATCGGTCCGGTGATGTCCAGGGCCATCGCGCCCGCGTACACCACCACAACAACACGTCGCTCCAACACAGTCACAGCCTGTATCGAACGCCGTACTGGCTGCAATGACAGATTACTGACGTATCCGGCCAGCAAGCGGTGCGGAACGGTCAGGAACCGCGCTGGTAAGGCAGTTTGTGCGCCGAGCGGGCAGCGCTGGGTGAGACAGCTCACAGGGCGCCGGTTGTCCCGGAGTCGGCTTCCCATCTCCTCCGCGCGACCCCGGTTTCTTCCCGTACCGGAATCACCCGCGCCTCCCGTAGCCGGCGAGGGGTTTCCAGGCGTCAGAGTATGAGCAGGAGCCGTGTGTTCGAGACGAGCTTCCGGTTCACACTGGTGCTCTGCACGAAGATCGTGAAGTCGTCGTTGTGGTCCGGCTTGACGCGCACCTCCACGTCCGGCAGGCCGAGCAGAGCGCGGGCCTCGGGCCCCGTGTACACCCGGTCGGTCTTCTTCTCGAGCACCGCGATCTGCTTCCGTGCTTGGACCTTCTCCGACTTGCTCAGCTGGTAGTACGCACCACCGGTACGGTAGGTGTGCCCGCATTCGACGACCCAGTCCCGGATCGCCGCGTCACGAGACACCGGGATCAGCTCGTACTTCGACGGATCGACCGGGGTGAGGCCGGCCGCCTTGATGGTGTCCTTGTTGACCGCCTCAGCACCCGTGGAGAACACCGCCCGCGAGCCCCGGATGCCCTTGGTGCGGCCCACCATGAACTTCTCGGTGGCCTGACGGATGACCTGCCCCGCCTCCTCCAGACCCTGTGTGCTCGTGGCGTCCCAGATGGCGATGTTGTCCTTCGGGAAACCGCACTGCATGGCCTCGCGCTTGCCCATCTGGTCCGGCACGAGGACGGCCAGCGTCCAGTTGTCCCCCTGTGTCCTGCTCATCTCGGCCACAGCCTCGACCAGTTCACGCGGATCCCTGGCAGGTGCGTCCGGGCAGCGATGGCTTGCGTTCTCCTGCCCGTCGGTGAGTACGAACGTCAGGAAGCTGTGGTCGCCGTACAGTTGAGCCGTCTGCGCAAGCTCCCGCTGTGACTTCAGCGCGGCCGCCAGCAGAGCCGTCATGCCACCGACCCGGTACAGCTGCTTCAGCGACGGCATGCGCAGCACGTCCTTGTCGTAAATGACGCACTCCACCTTGTCCGCGAAGACGTACACGGTGACGCGGGTTTCCTGGTCCAGTTCCCTCGACCGGCGGGCAAGATAGGCAATCTGCTGGTCGGCGACCTCGACCACCTTGCGGCTCAGATGCGACATGGACGAACTCGCATCCAGCACGAGAGCAACGTGATTGATGTAGTTCTGGCTTCCGGACATGGCGGCTCCCCCTCTTTCTCTTCCCGACTCGATGCTCCTACCGTCTCACGCACCACTGACAATCGATCTTGACTTCCAGCTGGGATGGGGAGCGGCCGAAGCCCCGGGAGCGGCTACACTGCCGCGAAGTCGCGAGCCGACACGGCAACTGGCCGGAAAAGAACGGTGGGAGAGGCCATGGCATCGGGGGGATGGGGTCCTGGACCCGGCGCGGGGCAACCGGGCGGCAACGGACCGGGTGGTCAGGGCTGGGGCGCACCGCACGGGCCGACGCCCAACGGCCCCAACAGCCCCTACGGTCCCGACAACGGCGGCCACCCCTACGGTCCGCCCGCCCCGGGCCCGTACCCCAACCAGAACCCGTATCCGAACGCGAACCCGTATCCGTACCCCTACGGCCCGCAGCCCGGCGCGCCCGTTCCAGTCGCTCGCCGCCGCAGCTGCCTGTGGTACGTCTCGCCCGTCTTCCTCGTCGTCGCCATCCTCCGCTCCGCACACCGCGTGGCCACCAAGCTCTTCGTGCACGAGAGCGGGGACCGGATCGTGGACCGGACCGTGGACCGTGTCCAGGTGGTCCGCACGGTGCTCGGCGTGCTGGCCACCCTCGCGCTGATCCTGGCCTACGGCGTGGAGAAGGACCGCTGGGGGAACGCGGCGGAAGACGGCCTCGCCAACGCGTTGGCCACGCCGCTCGTGCTGATCGTCACCGGGCCGCTGGTCATCCTGGGATTCATCCTCTATGCGCCCCCGCATCTGCGACCGCACCTGCGTTCCCGGCTGAGCGCCCCGCTCAAGGCGGTCGGCTGGTACGTGCTGACCCTGGTCGTCCTCGCCACGACCATCTACCTCGCGGGCGGCACCAGTCTCAAGGACCACCTGCACGGCTGGCAGGTGCTGCCGTTCGCCCTGATCGTGACGGTTGCCATCTTCTGGGGGCTGCCCTTCCTCTTCCTGGCGTCGCTGTACTCCGCGCGCAGCGCCTTCAACACCGCCCATGTCCACCCGATGCTGCCGCCCGTGGTCACCGGCGTGCTGGTATGGGTGCTCGCCATCTTCAACCTGATCGGCAGCGGCACGCCGGCGGGCCCCCCGGTGGCCCAGTTCTGCTCACTGCTCGGCGGGCCGCTGTCGGTGACCGCGGTCTCGGCGTGGGAGATGCGACGCCTGCGCACCCGCTTCGGAGTCACCGTCCGGGGCTGAGCCGGAGCGGCGGCACCGCTGCGTTTCCGGCGTGGAAGCGGTGCTGCCGCCGTACTCACTTCACGAACTCGTCCACGGCGGTCAGCAGTAGAGATTGCCGCCGGGTGACGTCCCGAGGATCTGCGTGAACCGCTGGTAGGCGTCCACGCGGCTCTGCACCTGCGCCGGGTTCTTGCCGTCGCACTCGAGGGAGCCGTTGATGCTGCGGATCGTCTGGCCGAAGCCGGCGCTGTTGACCATGGCGTTGTGGGGCGTCATGCTGCCGGGCCCGGTCTGGGTGTTCCAGTACCAAAGGGCCGTCTTCCAGGCCACGGCGGCGTCGTTCTGCACCAGCCACGGGTTGTTGAGGAGGTCGATGCCGAGCGCGTCGCCCGCGGCCTTGTAGTTGAAGTTCCAGCTGAGCTGGATGGGGCCGCGCCCGTAGTAGGCCGCCTGTCCGGCCGGGCAGCCGTACGGCTGGCTCCAGTCGCAGTAGTGCGGGTAGTTGGCGGTGTTCTGCTCGACCACGTACACCAGACCGCCGGTCTCATGGCTGACGTTGGCGAGGAACGCCGCGGCCTCCTGCTTCCTGACCGTGTCGCTGCCGGTGTTCGCGAAGGCGGGGTAGGCGCTGAGGGCGGCGGTGAGGCCGCTGTACGTGTAGAAGGAATTCCGGTTCGGGAACATCTGGTTGAACTGTGCCTCACTGACCACGAAGGTGCCGACGGGGGTCCCGGAGCCGCCGTCGCAGGCATAAGGGTCCCAGTACCAGGTGCTGATGGTCGGGTCGTAGCCCGGGTTGTCGTGTTCGGCGATGTAGGCCTTGCCGTCGGTGTAACGCACGATGTCGCCGGTTGCGTACGACCGTCCGGCGACCCAGCTCGGGTAGCTCGAACACGCGGCGGCGGATGCGTCCGCGGCCGGCAGGAGGACCGGCACGGCGCTTCCGAGCACGAGTGCGGTGACGACGGCGGAGATGCGGCGCCTCGACACAATCAACTCCTTTGCGGAGCACGGCCGCACCCGGACAAGGACAGCGCGAATCCGGGCCTTGTGCACAGGTGCCGGTCGGACCGTCCATGGCGTGGGTGCGACCGTGGTGGGGGGTGTGGAAGCACACTCAACCGCTTTGGTCTGTACCAGTCAAGGGTGTAGACCAGTCAACTCGCTCCGCGGGCGACAAATGGAGTCGGGCAGCAGCTGCCCGCGTGGCATGATGTCGACGTGACTTTGATCCGAAAGGCCGATGCCGCGTAGGTCGCCCGGCGCGTTGCGCGCCCAGACGCAGTTGGTCCGGGGTGTTTCCCGGCGGTTCAGCCGGATTTCGGGGCTTGGGCGCAGTGCTCAGGCTGCTGTCCGGCGCCTGGAGGCCGACCGGTTCTGGCCCGGTTGCCTGCGCGATTCCTTCGACCAGTTCGAGCAGTTCCTGCGGTGCCCCGGGCGTCGGCTCTATGTGCCGCTCGCGGACTGTCCGTGCCATGATCCGCTGGCCGGCCGGGACAACGTGGAAGCCATCCTGAGGGCCTTGCCGGTACGTGCCCGCCGTGAGCTTCGGCAGATCGTGGCGCGACTCGACGAGGAATTCGAGCGGCGGACACTGCCGGATCCGATGGCGCCCGTCAACTCCGGGGTCGGCTGGTGGCACCGGCGTCTGACGGGACGGTAGCGATGGTGGCGGGCTCCGGCACGGAGAAGTCTCCAGCGTAATCCGCACATGTCGCACTGCCGAAGAGACCAGCCTGCGCCTTTGTCAGTTCCTAGGCCCCGCTGATCTCGGAGGGAGGCAGCGCGGCGAGGGCCTGTAGCGCGTTCAGGAAGCCGCGCCGATCCTCCTCCGGCAGGCGCGCCAGCAGTCGCTCCTCGCGCTGTTGGATCGCCGCCTGGACCGTGTCGCGCAGTTGGCGTCCCGCCGGGGTGAGGGAGAGGAGGCGCGCCCGCCGGTCCGCCGGATCGGGCTGCCGGCGGATCAGTCCACGTTCCTCCAGGTCGTCGAGGACGCCGATGATCCGCGTCTTGTCCGCACCGATGTCTCGTGCCAAGGCGGCCTGCGTCCGTACCGGTGGGTCGTCGAGCCTGAGCAGCACCGCGTACGCCCACATGGCCAGTCCGTGCCGGCGCAGCACCGGCAACTCGGCGGCCACCAGCGCGCGGCCCAGCGGGACGATCATCGCCGCCAGGTCGGGGCGCCCTTTGGATGCGGTGTTCCCAGCCATGGGGAAGAAGATACTCGTTGACCCATAGTAGGTACCTGCTTATCGTAAGCGCATGCGTATGAACTTAAGTGTCATGAAGGCTTTCGACGACCGTGCGGTGCGCGAGAGCATCGCCGTGGTCCGCCGGGTGAGTGTGAAGGACCTCAGTCGTCCGACCCCCTGCTCGGCCTGGAATCTGGGCGAGCTGCTCGCGCACATGGCGGCCCAGCATCGGGGGTTCGCGGCGGCGGCGCGAGCCGACGGCGGTGACCTGGCCCATTGGAAGGCCGAGGCGCCGGGGCCGGAGGCCGTCGCGCGATACCTTGCCGCCGCAGAGACCGTCCTGACCGCATTAGCCGAAGTCAGCGCGGAGGAACAGGAGTTCGCCCTCCCCGAGTTCGGCGCAGGCGCAACCTTCCCGGCGATCCGGGCCATCGGCTTCCACTTCATCGACTACGTCGTCCACGCCTGGGACGTCGCTCGTGCCCTCGATCTGCCCTTCACCCCGGACCCCGACATCCTGGATGCCGCGCTCCCCATCGCGCTGGCCGTCCCCGACGATGCCCGTCGCATGCGGCCGGATGCCGCCTTCGCCCCGAGCCTCCCCGAACCCGCCGACTCCGACGCTCTGACCCGGATCCTCTTGCACCTGGGCCGCTCCCCGTCCTAGGCGTGGCGGGCACACAGCGAAGGTCGAGAAGGGCGGGCGGAGGGCCGATCATCCCCGGCCCGGGTCATTCTGGTTGGTGTTCCGGGCCCCCGAATTCCGGGTTCGTACAGTCCGGGTTCGACCACCTTGGGTGCGGTGCCGGAGTCGGTGTCCGGCGCAGGCCGGACGCGGTGGCGGGGTTGGCGAGGGCTCGCTCCAGGAAGGGGAGGATGCCGCGTTCCAGCAAGGCTTCCCGCCAGGCTTCCCTGGCCCGGGCCACCTCCCCGTTCGCCTCGCCGTAGGCTCCGGCGTCCAGTGAGGAGCTGTCGCGCAGGGCGGTGAGCAGCAACCCGACTGCCGCGACGACAATCGACGCGGCGGTCACGGCGCCGAACACCCATCCCGCGGCCAGCATGGTCTGGGTGAACGCCGGCTCGGGGTCAAGCGCCTTCAGGATGTAGCCGATGATCAGGAATATCGCTGTGGCGGTTCCGGCGAGGACGGGGGCGAGGACCGCTACGACGGCGACGGCGCCCGCGCCGGTGGTCTCGGCGGCCTCGCCGGGGGTGGTGGCGAGGCCCATCGCGCCCGTGACGTCCGGCTCACCGGAGCCGGATTCACCGCCGGACGACGGCGTGGACGGCGGGGTGGACGAGCGGGTTGACGACCGGGTGGACGACGCCGGTTGGCGTAGTTCGTCCCGGACCGTCACATAGTGCTGGTACTCGGTCGCCGCGGCCGCCGTGACGAGCGTGGTGGCGTTGAGCGCCATGGTGCGCAGTTGTTCGATGTTCAGCCGCTGTCCCACAGCGGCCAGTTCCGGGCGGTGCGGTGCGGAGCGCAGCGCCTCGTCGAGTAACCGCTCATAGTCCTGGCGGTCCTCGTTCAGCAAGTGCTGATCAGCCACCCGCTCCCTCCGTATGCCGTCTGCCTGGCGGTTCTCGCCCGGCAGACGTTGCGGCGTGGTGGAGCCGCTCGTGGCATCGGGGTGCTGTGCCGTCGCCTTTTCTCCTGCCTCACTCCGCGCGGATGCCTTGCGTGCCATCGTCAGGTGCATCCAGGTCCGCAAGGCTGAAGTGGGCAGACGGCGCCCGGCAGTTTGCACGCCTGTGACGGTCGGCCTGGACGGTGCAGCGGGTGGCCGAAAGCCTGGAGACCGGCGAGAGAGCACGGCCAGGACGCGGCCGGTGAAGGATTCAGCAGCCGGCGTCATGCCTGCCCCCCTGGGTCCGACGGTCCCTGCTGTGCGGTGATGCCCGTGTCTGGCTGCGGAATGTGCGGGGGACTACCGCCTGGTCGTGTCATGTCGGGAATGCCATTGCTCTGGCCGAGACCGTTCGGCTGCTGCACCCGCCACTCGACCGCCTGTTGCTGCGCCTCTTCGGCCACACCGCCCATCGCGGCACGACCCGCGCTCCTGACCGCCAGCGGTACCAGCGTGGCGAGTTGTTGAACCACTGACAGCGCCCCCAGGCCGACCATGTAGGCCACGAGCGGGTTCACACTGTGCGGGTACGTCGCGGCGAGGACGCCTGTCGGGGCTCCGCTCACGAACAACCGCAGCACTGTGGCCACGCAATAGCCCCGCCAGCCGGGTGCGGGCAACTGCTCCTCGCCCGGCCGTACATCGGGCAGGCGTCGAGGCGGTTCGATCGTGTCCGGCTGGACGTTCCACGGCATCTTGTGGTGCCACTTGACGGACTTGATGACGTCGACCGCCTCCATGGTGGCGCCACCGGCCACCCCCACCCACGCGGCCATTAACCAGTCCATGCACCGAGATTAGAAGGGCGCACCGTGACAGGGAACGACATCGCCGGATTCGTACCAACCCCACGAGGATGTGAATTGGTTGAGGAGCCGGACCGTCATCCGTTCTCACACTCCTTGTGCCGTGCCCGCGACGCGGCCGGCCGCACAGCGGTGAGCAGGGTGAGACCGAGCCCGGCGAAGAGCAGACCGAGGGCCGTCATCGTGGCGGCCTGCCCGGCGGACGCGCCGGGGACGTCCCGCAGCCATGCACTGATCGCCATGGCTGCGACGGCCGGGCCGATCAGGGCCAGCCAGGCCGACAGCGCCAGGGCGACCTTGCGGGCCCATGGGCTGCCGTGGCGCATCCCGGCGATGGCGGCGACGGCGGCGGGCAGGCCCACGCCGAGGTCGAGCAGCGCGATGGTCCAGAAGTAGCCGGGGCCCTCCTGGTAGTCGGCGGCCGACGGGTGCGTGCCGGCGACGTCGAGGATGGCCGGCGCGTACCGAGTGAAGGTCACGATCGCCAGGAGCGGGATCAACACGCCGCCGGTGAGGCGTTCCCGTCGGCCGGGCGGCGTCCAGGTTGCCGGGTCGATCTGCTGCCAGGCGAGAAGGGCGGTGGTCCAGCCGAGAACGAACAACGCCAGCTGCAGGGGGAAGAACGCCTCGCTGTTGCCGTCGTAGCGCAGGTACTGCGGTCCCAGCACGTACTGCGGAACCATGTACGCCGTATACATGCTGGGTGCGAGGGCGAGCACGCCGCCCAGCGGGTGCCGGCGCAGTACGAGGACGGCGGCGCAGACGGCCAAGGGAGCGACGATCGCGACCGAGAAGACGTCCAGGGCCACGAGCTGGCTCATCAGCGCCCCGTGGCCGGGGATCGGGTAGCGGATCGCCGCGAAGCCGACGGGACCGAGCAGCGTACCGGCCACGAGCAACGCCGCGAGGACGAGCAGTCCACCGCCGAGCAGCCGGGCGAGCGTGTGCGCGCTGGTTCGCGTGTACGGCGTTTCGTACGTCCTGTGCCGGATGGGTAGATCGCTCATCGCACACCCCGTGTCCTCTCACGTCGGGCAGCCGGCCAGGCCGCCGGGCAGGGTTTGACGACCTTGAGTCCCTTCCGCCCGCCGACCGGGCGGAAGGGACTGGCCCACATGGGAACCACGCACGTCAAAGCGGCTCTGCGTGCTCAGGCCAGGGCGGCTGCGAGCACGTCGAAGGCGGTCCGCGGATCCGCCAGGGCGTGGTGGATGCCGGGTATCTCACGGTCGTCGAGGCCGAGCAGGCCGTAGACGGCGTGCATGGCGCCGCGCACCGAGTACTCAACGGTGAAGACCACGTCCTCCGGGATCTCCGTGAACTGGCCCAGGAAGGCGAAGTTCGCCGCGCCGCGCGGGATGACCAGCGGCCGGTCGTGTGTCGTGCGTGGGGCGAACTGGCTGGTGATGTAAGGCATCATCACCGGGATCACCGTGGTGGTCGCCGCGACCTGCTCCTCGATGTCCGACAGGCCCAGGTGGCCCAGCAGTTCGGTGAGGATCTCCCGGCCGGTGGCCTCGGCCATCGGCTTGCCGACGAAGTCGCCCTCGCGGTCGACGAACAGGCCGTAGCCCCACACGGTGTACACGTCCTCCGGCTGGCCCTCGAAGTGAGGGGCATGCGGCACGACGATCGACATCAGCCAGTTGGAGTCCTTGAACGTCATCAGCGCGCCGGTGCCGGGCAGGTTGCCGGACAGCTCCTCGATGCGGTGCAGCAGCAGCGGGCTGCGCATGGTGAGTGTGAAGGACTCCCACTTGGCCTCGTCCACGTTGCCGTTGAACGCCGTGGGCCGGCCGAAGTCGTCGGCCTTGCCGGCGATGGCCTCCCACAGCCGCCAGTCCCCGTCGCGCTTGTCGCGCACCAATTCGGGTGCGGCCGTGTCGCTGCCGTAGGCCGCGTCGGCGGTCATCGAGCCGAGGGTGAGGAACGCGTAGTCGTCGGCGCCGAGTTCGTAGGAGTCGCCCTGCCCGGCCCGGTCGAGGTGCAGGCGGATGGCCCGGCGGGTGCCGTCGCCCTCGGTGGTGAAGTCGACGTCGGTGACGCGCACTCCGTGCTCGCAGCGCACGCCGCGCTCCTCCAGCCAGACCCGTATCGGGCGGATGATCGAGTCGTACTGGTTGAGGCGGGTGCGGCGCACCCCGGCCAGGGTGTGCATGCGCGGGAACTCCTGCATGAAGCGGAGCAGATAGCGCTTGAGCTCGATGGCGCTGTGCCAGTTCTGGAAGGCGAAGGTGGTGCGCCACATCGTCCAGAAGTTGGTGGCGAAGAAGTGCGGGGAGAAGAAGTCCTCGATCCGGCGGGCCCCGATCACCGACTCGGGCAGCACCAGCAGACGCATGAGCTCCAGCCGGTCACGCGCGTCGAGACCGTAGTCGGCGGCGTCGAGAATCACGGCACCCTTGCCGATCAGGCGGGCCTTGGCGTCGGTGGGCCACTTGGCGTTGAACTCGGTGATCTCCTTGCGCACCGATACCGACTCGTCGGTCAGGGTGGGGATCGTCTCCAGGAGGTTCCACAGGCATGTGTACGCCTCCTCCTCCAGCATCCGGCCGCCCCGGGTGACGTATCCGCCGGGCTCCTCGCGACCGTCCATCGAGCCGCCGGCGACCGGGAGCTCCTCCAGGATGTGGATGTTCTCGCCCGGCAGACCGCCGTCCCGGATCAGGAAGGCCGCCGCCGCGAGGGAGGCGATGCCGCCGCCGACCAGGTAGGCGTGGGATGGGCGCGGAGCGTCGGTCATGACGTCCCTCCGTTTCTGCCGGCCCGGGATACGGGCGGCCGACTGTGTTCACAATCCCGTGCACCACACCGTCCGCCGTGCCGCGGGCAGTGCGATGCACAGCGCGTCTCCGCTGTGCTCAGGCCGATCGCGGCGAGGCGCTGGTAGTACTCAGTCAACTCGTGCGGTGATCACGTCGGCAGGGGCCGGTCGTCCCTGCCGGCATGCCGAGGGGCCCGGGCCGGGCGGTCGCTTTCCGGCGCCGACCGGTTGTATGTTCAGGCATCGGCCATATACCGGCTACCGATATATTCTGCAGACGCTGGCTGATCACGTGTCCCGGCTCCGAACGGCGGTCAGGACGAGGCATGGAGGGAAGCATGGAGGGAAGCGTGGAATCGAACACCACAGCTCGCCCGGCGTCTTGGGCCGGACGGCGGGCGGACGTTCTGGCCCTGTTGCTGGCCGGCGCGGCCGTCGGTTGGGCCACGGTCCTGTTGAGCGTGCGCACCGCTGATCCGGCCCCGCTCGACTCCGGCGTGACGGATGCCGATCTGGCGCGGCTGGGTGCTGCCGTGATGGCCGCCGTTGCGGCGCTGTCAGCCGGACTGTGGTGGCGCCACCGGGCCTCCGCTCATCATCCGGCAGCCGGCGGAGGCTGGGCACGAGCGGCGTTCGCCGTGTCTTCTGTTCATGCCCTGTTCCTCGTACCGGTGATCACATTCGCCCCATGGGGCTGGAAGGTCCCGTTGATCGCGTTCACTGCAGCGGTGCTCGCCGGCGGCGCGGGGGAGGCCGCCGCGGTGACAGCGTCGGCCGATGGCCGTATACGAACCGGTCGGCCTTCAGCCGGATTGCGGCATGCCAGGTCGCGGTGATGCTGGAGGAACCATGCAGTGATTAGCGCCCGCGGTGCCGCCGGTGGATCGCCGGGGGCAGCGCGTCGAGCTGCCCGCCAACGTTGCGTCGTCCCAACTACCGAGTGGCGCGGGCGTGTTGAGTGCGCTTGTGCGACGTGCCCGACACCGTGTCCGCAAAGCAGCGCGCGGCGTTCGTCGCGCTCGGGACGTCGTCCGTCCGGAGTGGAACGTGGTGGAGGCCGCGCGTCTTGTGGAGGCCCAGCATGTCAAGCGGCTGCTCGTGGTGGACGAGGCGGACCGGCTCCTGGGCATCGTCAGCCGTGGCGATCTACTGCGGATCTTCCTGCGCCGTGACGACGCCATCTGTGACGAGATCACCGCGGACGTGCTGCGGCGCTGCGGTTCCGTGGAGTTCCGCAGCATGATCCCCGTCATGGAGCACCTGTGCCGTGGTGTCGACGGCGTTGTGTCGGTCGCTGGCCACATCGACCACAGGACGGACGATGTCGGCTGTTCCCCCTCCACTTCTTGAGTCCGCCGGGTTTTACAGGGGCGGGTTTCACATGGGCCATCCAACGGGCTCACGGGTGCTCGGCCGCGACGCACCCATGGCCTGGATGTCGTGTCCGGCGACGTTCAGCAGCTGGTGGGCGAGGTCGTGCATGGCCCGGCCTGCCGCCAGTTCGTCACCGATCTCCGGCACGTTCGTGTCCGCCGGATGACAGTGCGCGGTTCCGTGGCCGGTGAACGCCGTGGCGCCGGTGTCGAGCACCACCTGTGCCTTGGTCGTTCCGTCGTCGTCTTCGAAAAGGTGGAGACGAACTTTCCATTCAGCCGTGTGCGACATGGTCTTCCTCCTCACTCCGGCCCATCGGTCACCGGTGGAAGCGGGCGGACCACAGCGGCTCCACCAGGTCCCATTCGGTGTCCCGCTGCGCGTACCTTCTCCGGTTCAGCGCCAGGCGCAGGGCTGCCCGTACGGCGTAGATCCCGGCGGCCACACCGAGCGCCGCCATGACACCCCACGAACCAGCCGTTGGCCTTCGCGGCGGCAACGTTCATCGGTGCACCGGTAATGTCTCCGTCCCGGTTCACCCACACCCGTACCGTGACACCCTTGTGTGTTCCCGGTTCGACGAAAGGGAGGACGAGCATCAGCACCCGGCCGAACCAGGATTCGAACTTGTCGGACGTACGCCTCAGCGGGTTCGTCCCATGGCGTGCGTCCCCCTTGTGGGGCCGGGGCGGACCGGATGCGGACGGCGAACCGTGTGCGCTCATGATGCGGCCTCCAGCACGTTGCTGGTCCGTTCCCCCTCGTCCACAGTCGAACAGCGGTGGGCTCCGGTCACCGGGCCGAAGGTCCCTGTGGACCGGCCGGCCTCCGGTCCCTTCTCCACAGGTCCACATGCGCCGCGGAGGGGATCGGGGTGATGCTCAAATGAGAGAACGCACCGCGTTCGGCACACGGGGCGATGTCCGGGCCGGTCACTCGAACGGAGCCGTCCACCGTCATTTCCAGCTTCTTACGAGACGGAGGGCGCCGCCATGCAACCACCGCAAGCTCACCCTGCGCCTGCTGCACGCGTGGCCGCCGCTGGCGCCGGAACCGCCCCGTGTCCCCGCGGAAGTCGATCAGAACTACAGGGCGAAGCGAGATGACGGTGCTCGGTTCGCGTGGTCTGGAGCGCGTGGAGAGCTATTTCCTGGGTGATGTCAGCATGCCCGTCGCGGCACGGGCGGAGGGACCGGTGGTGCTGGTCCGCGCCGCACCCCCGGAACAGGGGCCGTCCGCGGCACCCGCGAGCCGTGTCGTCGTGGCACTGAACCTGCACGGTTCCTCCGACACCCGGCTCGATTTCGCTCTGCCGAAGGAGCCGCGCTGCTGGTCGTGGGCCGACGCAGGCATCGTCATGGTCTGGCGCCCCACCTGGGTCCCGTGGCGCAGGCCGCCGTTCATCACGGGCGCTGCCCCGTCGCCGTCGTCCCTCATGACTGAGCCCGGCCCGCGCGGGCAGTCACCGCGGCCGGTACCCCGGACCGATGAGGAGGGCGGCCCGGGTGGCGCCTGGAGCACGCTCCAGGCGACGGTCCGAGCAGGTCGGCCAGCCGCCGGAACACGTCCGGGAACAGGTTGCCGCGCAGGGTCCCGCCCTCGACGACGAGAACGGAGCCGACGGTGGACTCGGTCATCCGCCGGGTCACCCAGGGCGTACCGACCTCGTCCTCACGTCGGCTTCGACGGAACGGCGATTGGTGGAGGTTCACCTCCGGGTAGCGGGGGTGGCGGCCGACCACGGTCTCGTGGAGCAGTCGGCGTACTTCCTGCTGCGGGGCGTGTTCGGCGAAGATCCTCAGGGGCCCGTCTCCCAGGGTGCGCAGCTCGGCGCCACGCTTCTTGGACCCGGCTCAGATGTCGCGAGCCCAGCACGACAGCCGTTGCGTCGCGGCTCTGCTCACACAGAGCGCGCACGGCGTCGCCCTCGGCGACAGAACCCTGCCTTCCGGCCTCGCCTAACGCCTCGCCCCATTCCTCCCAGGTCGGCATTTCACGCAACCTATAGCCCCTGGTCGGCACGCCTGAGTCGTGGACCGGACGCAACGGCAGCCGACGGCGGGCGCCCTCGCCGGCCCGGGGTCGGGATCGACGCCCACCACGATCGGCCGGCGATCACCGGGCCACGACACGGCAGCCTCCGGCCAAGGGCTGGTCGGGAGCCGGCGATGCGTGCGCGGACGCGCTTGCCGGGTGCGGCTCGGGCGTCAGATGCCTGATGGAGGCGTCGGGTCCCGGGAAGTACAGGGTCACCCGCGCGTCCTCGGCCCAGCGGACGTCGTACGACGCGCTGCCGTCCCGATGGTGGAGCTCCACGATCTCGCCGTCCCATGCGGCGACCCCGGCCGTGGTGCCGCGCACGACCATCTCGTCGCACATGCGGGCGCGCATCGAGGCGCCGTTTCCAGGAGCCATTGGTCCTCGTCCGGTCCCTGTCAGGCCCACCATGGGGGAACTTCAGGGACCGTGCCATGGGCTGTTCGGACTTAGCGGTACGGGCCCGTCCGTGCTGGACTGGAAGTGTCGGCAGGCTGGACAACCGCCGAGGAGGTACGGCGATGGCCACACTGGCACGCAGGCAGAGGTTCGCGTTCCCGGAGTTGCCGGACTGGTTCGAGAACCTTCCGGCCCGGTTCGCGATGCCCACGATGGGTGACCTGTACACGATTCGCATCGAGGACTTCATGGAGGACGACCGCTACGTGATGCGAGCGGAGCTTCCGGGCATGTCCCCCGGGGACCTCGACGTCTTCATCAGTGACGGCGTCCTGACCGTTCAGGCCGAACGCACCGAGAAGGACGTCACGAAAACCCACAACGAGATCCGGTACGGCACGATGAGCCGCAGCGTGACGCTGCCGCCGGGCGCCGACGAGGACGACGTCAAGGCCGACTACACCGACGGCATGCTCACTGTCAGCGTCGGCCTGGGCGCCGAGAAGGCGGAGGCCAAGCACATCCAGATCCAGCAGGGCAACTGACGGCAGTTGCCGGCAAGGTGGCGGGCTCGGGCAGGGGCCCGCCATCGTCGTGCGCTCCTCGCGCCGCCCTCACCGGGCCCCGTGGGAAGCGGCCCAGCGGCGTCGTACCGCTTCGTCGTGTTCGGTCTCCTCCAATGCCAGTTCCAGGGACGCCAGTCAGCGCCGTAGCCGGGGGATCCAATGTCGGCGTAGGGAGCGAACCCGCTGCCGGTTCCGTCCGGCTTCGGCGGCGAGCAACTCGGCGGCTGCCTGGTGAGCGACGCACTCCGCGGCGGCGCGGACCACGGCACGGTAGGCCGTCTCGGCGTGCGCGAGTGCGGTATTGGGCGGTTGGGCTCCGTCGGGGAGCGGACGGGCGCTGTCCAGGTCACGCCTGCGCGTACCGGCCACCACGCGCCCGGCAGCGTCGTACACCCCGGCGCAGTCGCCCGCCCGGGCCGCGGCATCCAGCACGCCTCCTCACCCGCGCGGTCAGCGCGATGATCGCGGCGTCCGACCGGGCCCGTAGCCGCCGGCACGCCTCGACGCCGTCGATGTCCGGAAGCGAACGGCACCGACGCCTCGTGGTCGGCCTGTGCTACGGCGTCGAGGACGCCTGCGCCTAATGGATGAGTCCCAGTGGTGACTGATGGCGAAGGTCAGCGAGCCTGATTGATACCGGCGCGGGTGTCAGTACCGTCGCGCCGGAACGACGCCGCTCTCGCGGCTGCGTTGTCGGTCACTGCTTTTCGGAAGCTCGGAGACGAACAGACTGTGAGTATCTCCAACGGATCTCAGGGCGGCGCCGCTGCAACAGAGGAGGAGGTGTACGAGAACGAATTGCCGCTACGGCGCAGCCAGCCGGGCAATGTGGCCGTGAAATGGCTGACCACCACGGACCACAAGACGATCGGAACGCTGTATCTGATCACGTCGTTCGCTTTCTTCTGCGTCGGCGGCGTGATGGCGTTGCTCATGCGCGCCGAGCTGGCTCGTCCGGGCCTGCAGATCCTTTCGAACGAGCAGTTCAACCAGGCTTTCACGATGCACGGCCTGGTCATGCTGCTGATGTTCGCGACGCCGCTGTTCGCCGGGTTCACGAACTGGATCATGCCGCTGCAGATCGGTGCACCCGACGTGGCGTTCCCGCGGCTGAACATGTTCGCCTACTGGATGTACCTCTTCGGGTCGCTCATCGCGGCAGCCAGTTTCCTCACCCCTCAGGGCGCCCCCGACTTCGGCTGGTTCATGTACGCACCCCTGTCGGACGCGATCCACACGCCGGGCCTCGGCGCTGACATGGGCATCATGGGACTGGCGTTCTCCGGCTTCGGCACCATCCTCGGCTCGGTCAACTTCATCACCACGATCATCTGCATGCGCGCCCCGGGTCTGACCATGTTCCGCATGCCGATCTTCTGCTGGAATGTGCTGCTGACGGCAGTGCTGGTCCTTCTGGTCTTCCCGGTCCTCGCGGCCGCTCTCTTCGCCCTCGAATGCGACCGGAAGTTCGGATCGCTCATCTTCGCCCCGGCCAACGGAGGTGCCCTGTTGTGGCAGCACCTCTTCTGGTTCTTCGGCCATCCCGAGGTGTACATCATCGCGCTGCCGTTCTTCGGTATCGTTTCTGAGATCATCCCGGTCTTCTCCCGCAAGCCGATGTTCGGCTACATGGGTCTGATCGCCGCGACCATCGCCATCGCCGGTCTGTCCGCGACCGTATGGGCCCACCACATGTACGTCACCGGCGGTGTGCTGCTCCCGTTCTTCTCCTTCATGACCTTCCTGATCGCGGTCCCGACCGGCGTGAAATTCTTCAACTGGATCGGCACGATGTGGAAGGGAAGTCTGTCCTTCGAAACGCCCATGCTCTGGACGACCGGATTCCTGGTCACTTTCCTCTTCGGCGGTCTGACCGGCGTCATCCTGGCCTCGCCGCCGATGGACTTCCACGTCTCGGACTCGTACTTCGTCGTGGCGCACTTCCACTACGTGGTCTTCGGTACGGTGGTCTTCGCGATGTTCGCCGGATTCCACTTCTGGTGGCCGAAGTTCACCGGCAAGATGCTGGACGAGCGCCTCGGCAAGATGACTTTCTGGACGCTGTTCGTCGGTTTCCACGGCACGTTCCTGGTCCAGCACTGGCTGGGTGTCGAGGGCATGCCCCGGCGCTACGCCGACTACCTGGCGTCGGACGGCTTCACCGCCCTGAACACGGTCTCGTCGATCAGCTCGTTCCTGCTCGGTATGTCGCTCCTGCCGTTCTTCTACAACGTGTGGAAGACGTCCAAGTACGGCAAGCCGGTGGGCGTCGACGACCCGTGGGGCTACGGCCGCTCCCTTGAGTGGGCGACCTCCTGCCCGCCGCCGCGGCACAACTTCGTCACCCTGCCGCGGATCCGCAGTGAATCCCCGGCGTTCGACCTGCACCACCCCAACATCGCGATGCAGGAGGCGGAGTGGTACCAGGGTCCCGGCGGGACCGCGGAGGCGAGGGAACTGCCGTGAGTGCCGAGATGGCGGCGGACGACGATGCGGTCCAGGCCGGCATCGCCAGGGTGGAGGGTTACCTGCTGTGGCAGGGCGAGGTCGAGCGAGCCCGCACGGAAGCAGAATCCTTTGCTGATGAACTGGATTGGCTGACAACCGCGCAGAGGGAAGTCGTGGTCGACCTCTTCACCCGTCGCCAGCTCGACCTTTCCCGCGCAGCCATCACCCGCACGGCTCAACGCGCACTGCAGCTCCGCCAGGAATACCAGCATCGCTATGACTGCCTCAGACGCCGGGGCTTCGCTACTGCCCTGGCCCTGCAAGCGGCCACTGTCTCCGTCGCTTCGCTGCTGCTGATGCGCTGAGAGGCACCGGCGACCGTCAGCAGATCCTCTTCACACAGACACCGCACGCCCCGGCGCCCGTGCACCCCGCAAGTGCCGCATCCGGCACGAGGCCCGGTTCATCGCAAGCCCGCAGGCCGCCGGGACCCGCCGCGCGGAGAATCCTGCCCCTGGCCGGACGCCGGTGCCAGTACCAGGCCATGTTGGAGGTGAGCCCGGTCAGCAGGATCCAGACGATGGCCACTGCCCACGTGCCCCGGGCGAAGGACAGTGCGGCGGCGGTCGCGGACAGTACGGAGACGACGGCGGCGTAGAACGCGAGACGGGGCATCTGGCGGCTCCTCTTCACGGGGCGGGTACGGGCACACCCGCCGCTCACCCACCCGTGGCAGCGCGACCACGGCGATACGGCGGAGGCCGGGAGACAGGCAACTATCGCATCACGGTGCAGCCGCCGTCCGGCCCTGGTGCAGAGGGGCCGTTCGGCCCTGTACGCCCCGCGTGCTCGGTGGTTGGCTGGCACAGCGGCCGGATGCGTCGGCCTCTGCGGCTCCTCGTTCCCCCGTCCGGGATGGAGACTGACCGGCGCATTCGGTACGCACCAGGGCGCTTCGGCGCCCTCGCATGCGGGGGTGGCCGCACCCTCGCCCGCCTTTGTCGAACGTGCGTGTCCGCCGCGGGACTGACACCCCTCAACCAGACGCCCACGCCGGGCGGTTCAGCCCTTCTTCGCGGTAACTGGGCAGGTTGTCCTCTGTCAGCAGGTTGACCAAGAGCGACACCCGGCCCACCTCGGTCAGCGGCGACTGCTCCGGTGACCACGGCTGCCCGCCCAGCGGCCCGTCGATGTCCCCGGCCCCGGCTCCAGGGAACGTACTCATGTGGCATCCACTCCCGGAAGCCTGTCCGTGCCGCGTTGTACTGGGTGGATTCGGCTAGGTTTGACCCGCTCCGTTGGTGGCCACCCGCACCGGTGGATGAGGGACCGGGCCGGATCGGCGGCGTGCCACTCGGCATGCGGTGGGCCGCTTGATCGATGACCATGGATCTGAGCCGGAACCCCCTGCTCAGGGTCCTGCGCTCCCTGGGAGGACATCATGAGCGATGCTCTAGCCCGGCTCCGCGAGGCCGGGGTGTCGATCTGGCTGGACGATCTGAGCCGCCGACGGCTGGTGGACGGCAGCCTCTCCCGGCTGGTGCGCGACCGGCATGTCGTCGGGGTGACGACCAACCCGACGATCTTCGCGCACGCCATCGAGGGCAGCGACTCCTACGACGACCAGATCGCCGACCTCGCACTGCGCCGTGTCGGGGTGGAGGAGGCGCTGCGGGCACTCACCACCTTCGACGTCCGCTGGGCGTGCGATGTGCTGCGGCCCGTGTACGAGGCATCCGGAGGTGTGGACGGGCGGGTGTCGATCGAAGTGGACCCGCGGCTGGCGCACGACACGGCGCGCACGGTCGCCGAGGCACGGGCGCTGTGGTGGCTGGTGGACCGGCCGAACCTGTTCGTGAAGATCCCCGCCGCCCGGCAGGGCCTGAAGGCGATCAGCGCCTGTCTGGCCGAGGGCATCAGCATCAACGTCACCCTGCTGTTCTCACTCGACCGCTACGACCAGGTGGTGGAGGCGTTCCTGAGCGGAATGGAGGGCGCCCGGGACGCCGGACACGACCTGGCCGGCATCGCGTCCGTGGCCTCCTTCTTCGTCTCCCGGGTGGACACCGAGATCGACCACAGGCTGGACCGGGTGAGCGGTGAGAAGGCCGCCGCACTGCGCGGCCGGGCCGCGATCGCCAACGCCAGGATCGCCTACGAACACTACGAGCGGTTCTTCACCTCCGAGCGCTGGCTGCGACTGGAGGAGGCAGGTGCCCGGAGGCAGCGACTGCTGTGGGCGTCCACGAGCGTGAAGGACCCGGCCTACGACGACACCCGGTACGTGACGGACCTGATCGCCCCGGACGTGGTCAACACCATGCCGGAGGCGACGCTGAATGCCGTCGCCGACCACGGCACCGTCCTGGCACGCAGCATCGGCGACACCTACGGCGAGGCGCACACCGTGCTCGACGAACTCGCCGGTGTCGGCGTCGACTACGCCGATGTCGTGCGGGTGCTGGAGGAAGAGGGCGTGGAGAAGTTCGACAAGAGCTGGGAAGAGCTGGCCGGGAAACTCACGGCCGCCCTGAACGAGCCGGTCGGCGAGCGCACGGAGAGGTAGGCAGGCGCGATGGCACAACCCACGTATCTCATCGTCGGGGCGAGCCTGGCCGGAGCCAAGGCCGCCGAGGCACTGCGCGCGGGCGGCTTCGACGGCCGGATCGTGCTCCTGGGACAGGAACAGGAGGCGCCGTACGAGCGGCCGCCTCTGTCCAAGGGTTACCTGATGGGCAAGCAGGACCGCGAGACGATCTTCGTGCACCCGTCGCAGTGGTACACCGACAATGCGATCGACCTGCGGCTGGGCATCACGGCCACTGCCCTCGACCCCAGCGGCAGGACGGTCACCGTCTCCACCGGTGAGACGGTCGGATACGACAAACTGCTGCTGGCCACCGGTGCGAGCCCGCGCCGCCTCCCAGTCCCCGGCGCCGACCTGGACGGTGTGCTCTACCTGCGCAGCGTGCAGGACAGTGAACGTATCAAGGACACCTTTCGGCACGCTTCCCGCATCGCGTTCGTGGGCGGGGGCTGGATCGGCCTGGAAGCGGCCGCCGCGGCCCGCGAGGCGGGCGTTGAGGCGACCGTCCTGGAAAGGGGTGAGCTGCCGCTGGGGCGGGTGCTGGGCCCGCAGATCGCGCAGGTCTTCGCCGACCTGCACCGAGAGCACGGTGTGGATCTGCGGGTGTCCGCACACGTCAGCGAGATTCTCGACCGAGGGGGCGGGAAGGCGGCTGGGGTGACGCTCGCGGACGGCTCCGTCATCGAGGCCGACGCGGTGGTGGTAGGCATCGGTGCCGCCGCAAACACCGCACTGGCCGCCGACGCCGGGCTCCAGGTGGACATCGGCGTCGTCGTGGACGCGGCCCTGCGCACCTCCCAACCGGACATCTACGCGGCCGGCGACGTGGCCAGCGCGTTCCATCCACTGCTGGGCAAGCACATCCGTGTGGAGCACTGGGCCAATGCCCTCCACCAGCCCGAGGTGGCCGCACGCTCGATGCTGGGCGAGCAGGCCTCGTACGACCGGGTGCCGTACTTCTTCACCGACCAGTACGACCTCGGCATGGAGTACGCGGGCCATGCCGAACCCGGCAGCTACGACGACGTGGTCGTCCGCGGCGACCTGGAGCGCCGGGAGTTCATCGCCTTCTGGCTCGCCAACGGGCGTGTGCTGGCCGGGATGAACGTCAACATCTGGGATGTCAACGACGCCATCCAGCGCCTCGTCCGGTCCGGCGGCACGGTCGAGCGCGCCGCGCTCGCCGACCCCGACGTGCCACTCGACCAGCTGATCCCCGCCTGACCGGGCGGCAGGGGGCAGGTGTCGACACAAAGAGAGACGGCCATGCGAACGAACATCGTCCGGCACGAGAGCATGATGGTGAGCTATGACGTGGTCAATGGGTGGACCGTCGTCGAGGTCGACGGTGAGGTGGACGCCCACACCGCCCCCATGATCCGCGAAGCGGTGATCAAGCTTGTCGACGAGGGACACCGTCACTTCGTCCTGGACCTGGGCTTCGTCACCTTCATGGACTCGATGGGGCTGGGCGTGATGGTGGCGATCACGAAACGCATCCGTGAACACGAAGGCTCGCTGCGTATCGCGTCCCTCTCCGCCCGGATGCTGAGGATCTTCGACCTCAGCGGCATGCGCCAGAGCTACGAGATCTGTCCGTCATCGCAGGAGGCGACCCAGTCGGTTCCCTCGCCCGGCAGCCTCGCGCACTGGCCGCATCCCACCGAGGGGACCGAGCCACCGTAAGGACCCATCCGCCTTGGTTTCTACTAATTGGTTCGGTTAAATTGGGGCTGGGTCGAGCGGCACGGTGAGGACCGGCATCAGCCGGGCCGTCCGTGCAGGGCGGGCGCCGCCGTGCCCGAGGCGGCCTGAGCCGTCGAGTCGGCGGATGCCCCTGCCGACTGCCGGTCAGCCGGCGACCCTTCCGATGCGGACCCGCCACACCTCCGGTCCCTGCTCCAGGTACTCCCAGGTGAACTGGTCGGTGTGCTCGGCGGCGAGTTGGTAGTACAGCGGCTTCGGGTCGTGGTCGTTGACGAGGACGAAGTGCTCGCCGGCGGTGAGCGCGCCGTAGGTGGCGAAGATGAGTTCGTGCCTGCGCGCGGGGATCTCCTGGCGGACGTCCAGTTCGGTGCCGGCTGTGGTCATGGTTCTCTCCTTGCTTGATGACGTGGGGGTGGGCGGGGTTTCGCCGGCCGGCAGGCGGGCGAGGTAGTGGAGCAGGCCGTTGATACGGTCGGCGGCCCGTGGGTGGTCGGCGTGCAGTACGGCCCAGGCTCGGCCGGCGATCCGGCTGGCCAGTTCGGTATGTCCGGTGCCGCCGAGAGCGCGCAGGGCGCGCACCAGCAGATCGACGACTGCCGCCATCTCCGTGTCCGTGCTCCTGCTCCCCCTTGGACTTGCGTCGCCGCTGGTCACGGAGTTCGCGTCGCGCTGGACGGGGATGTCGGGTCCAGTCATCGTCGGCTCCTCCTCGGCTGGCACAGCTCCAACTTGTTTTTACAATAGCACTTGTTTAAAAATGGGGCGGGAGTGGTGATGGCTGACCACCCGCGACGATGGACAGGAGAACTTGATGGGCGTCGAGACAGTGGCCGAGGCGCTGGAGCGTGAGCACCGCGAGATCGATGAGGGCATCGAGACCTTCGCCGCCACGCTCACCGGTGGCGAGCCCGATCCGCAGCCGCTCGCCCGTGCGGTGGCGGCCCTGCGCCGGCACATCTACCTGGAGGAGGAGTTCCTCTTCCCGCCATTGCGGGCGGCAGGTCTGGTCATGCCCGTGTTCGTGATGGTGCGTGAGCACGGGCAGATGTGGGAGATCCTGGACGCGCTCGACGGCGAGCTGCGCGACGGGGCCGTTCGGGCATCCGCCGCGGACCTCCTGCGCGACCTCCAGGAACAACTGGAGGCCCACAACGTGAAGGAGGAGCAGATCCTCTACCCGCAGACCGAGCAGGCGCTGACCGTGGAGGCCAAGGCCGGACTGCGAGAGCTGCTCGAAGCGGGGCGGACCCCCGAGGGATGGGTGTGCGAGGCGCTCCGGTCGTGACACTGCGTCCGCCGGGCCGAAATCGGGTACGGGACACGCCCGGTACTCGCCGTCCCTGAACGGCGGCTGTCCGATCGGCTCGTGCGGGGGTTCGCCGATAGACTGGGCACAGCAAGACACACCCTATGCAGCGCGAGCCGTCCACCGGTTCCGGGCCGGGGCGGCCGATCCGTTCGGAGGGGCCGTCATGGGCAAGCAGATCACTTACCGGCGAGTCTACGAAGAGAGCTCTCCTGCCGACGGCAAGCGTGTCCTGGTCGATCGAGTCTGGCCGCGGGGCATGCGCAAGGAGCAAGCGCACCTGGACGAGTGGCTGCGCGAGGTGGCCCCGTCCAGCGATCTGCGCAAGTGGTACGGCCACGAGCCCAGCCGTTTCACCGAGTTCCGCCGCCGCTATCTGGCGGAGCTGCGCGATGCCGGACACCGGCAGGCCGCTGAGCATCTGCGGGACATCGCCGCGCACGACAGGCTCACGCTGCTGACCGCCACCCGGGACGTGGACCACAGCCAAGCTGCCGTCCTGGCCGAATGGCTGGCCAAGAAGCAGTGAGACCGCGGGTCTCCCGGGTCCTGCCGATCCCGGGGCCGAACACAGCCATCCCGGGGCCGAACACAGCCATGAGGAGTTCACCCTCGCCGCCTCGGCGGCCACCAAGCACCCAACCTGAACCACGCGATGATGCACCGTAAGTCGCCGGGCACGGGCCCGGAGGCGTTGCTGACGTTGGGGCACGGCACCGCGGGACACGAACAACTGGCCAGGCTGCTGCACGGCACCGCTGTGCGGGCCGTCGTCGATGTACGGACGGCGCCCGGCAGCCGGCACAACCCGGACGCGGGGCGTGAAGCACTGCGGCGGTGGCTGCCGGGGGAGGGGATCGACTACCGGTGGGAACAGCGGCTGGGCGGCTTTCGGAAGGTGGCCCCCAACTCCCCTGACGTCTTCTGGGAGAACGCCTCCTTCCGGGGATATGCGGGCTACACCCGCCACCCGGACTTCCTGGCGGGCATGGACGAGTTGCTGCGGCAGGCGGCCGACGTGCGCACCGCCGTGATGTGCGCCGAGACCGTGTGGTGGCGCTGCCACCGGCGGATCATCGCCGACTTCGCCGTCCTCGCGCGCCACACCCGCGTGTTGCACCTGGCCCACGACGGCCGGCTCACCGAGCACCGTCCGACGGCGGGAGCCCGGCTGCGTGACGACGGGCTGCTCGTCTACGACCGCGTGTAAGAGGTCCTGACAGAAGCCGTTGACGGTGTTACTGCCGGCTCGGCAGATACGCGGAAGCGAGTGCACAAGAGACCGATGTCATGACCCGGTGTAGCGCCCCGGCCGGTGGTTGAGGGCGAGGACGATGTTGAGGACGATGGCGCCGACTGCGGAGAGGAGGACCTTGAGGGGGGCGACGACCGCGAGGGACGCGGCCACGACGAGGACGTCGAGGATCATCTGGATATAACCGGCGCGCAGACCGAAGCGCTCCTGCATGATCAGAGCGAGGATGTTGAAGCCGCCGAGGCTGGACCGGTGCCGGAAAAGCACGAGGAGGCCCACGCCCGCGAGCAGGTTGCCGACGAGCGCGGCATAGACCGGGTCGATGTCGATCTGGGTGATCTCGGCGGGGTGGACAGAGGCCATCAGGGAGACGAGGCCGACCGACAGCGCGGTGCGGATCGTGAAATCCCACCCCTTCTTCCGGACAGCCAGTGCGAAGAAGGGCAGGTTGACCGCGAGGAAGACCACCCCGAACGGAACGTCGACCGCGTAGCTGAGCAGGAGTGCGAGGCCGGCGGTGCCGCCTGTGACGGTGCCACTGGTCCGCAGGAGGAAGAGTCCGAGCGATGCGATGAAGGTTCCGGTGAAGATCCCCAGAACGTCCTCGATCAGACCGTGCTTCGTCCGGCCGATGGCGGTGGTACTCGTACCGGTCACTGCTCGTCTCCGGTGTGAGGCAGCAGCACGGGCACGGCGTCGCGGGGCTTGGGCGGCGTCGTGGGCGTGGCTGGATCGGTCATGGCGACCATGCTGGAAGCGAACCGGATGGATTCACAAGTTCCGGGCTTCGGGGTGGGACGGATGCATAACCGAATGGAGAATTCAGGGCAGAATGACAAGCGTGACGACGATTGACCCGCTCGATGCCCGAATCCTGCTGGCCCTCGACGATCATCCGAGCGCGACGATCTTGCAGTTGGCGAAGGTTCTCGGGGTGTCCCGCAACACCGTGCACGCACGACTTCAGCGGATGGAGCGCGTCGGCCTGCTGCTCGGCTTCAGCCAGCGCGTGTCACCGGCGTCCATGGGCTACACGCTTGTCGCGTTCGTATCCCTCGCGATCAGCCAGAGCGAGGGGGCCAGCGCGATGAGCCTGCTCGAAAACATTCCGGAGGTGATCGAGGTCCACGCGACCACCGGAGAGGCCGATCTGCTCGCCAAGGTCGTCGCGCGGGACACGGCGGATCTGCATCGCATCAACCAGACCATCCTCCGCATCGACGGGGTCGTCCGCTCAAGCACGGCCGTATCACTCTGGCAGGCGATGCCCAACCGGACCCGCGCCCTACTCGAATCGGTCGCACGCTCCGGCTCCTGACCTCCGGACCTCCTGAGGGAAGTGTCCCTCTCACGCCGGCGCGCCGCTGCCACCCGGGGGCCGGCGGAGCCGGTGCAGACAGATGACCGAGGCGACGACGGTCCGCTGTTCGGAGGCGTCCAGGCGAGGGTCCATTTCGACGACGTACTGCTGCAACCCGATCCACGAGTCGATGGTGCTCACCGTGACCCGGCCGAGAATTTCCGCCGCCGGGCCCCCTTCCGGATCGGTCTCCGTGAGATCCCATTCGGCGTACAGGAGACCCGGCCGCGTGAGGAGGAGTTGGCGTCCCTGCTCCGTCCGGAGGCCCAGCTGCCGGGTCTTGATGAGTCCACGGGCACCGGCGGTGCCGACCTCCCGGTCCGCGGCGTCGGTGAAGCGGAACTCCACCGGCCCGAACTGCTCGATACGGACGATGAATTCGCCGGACGTCTTAGTGACGTCGGCGTACGTGTCGTCGGGGTACGTGACCCAGGCGAGCGGGGTCCCCTTCACCGTGGACACGGCCATGGCGGGGCCCAGGTATCTGCGCCACCGTGAACGCTTCGGCTGCCCCACCACGACGGCTTCCAGCTCGAACAGACCGGGTTCCGTCATCGCTCTTCCTTCCCCCGCCACGGCTTCCCCTCGGCCGAGTGCGTCCACTGTGACCGAGAACCTGCCCGATTCCCATCCCTCCCCTCAGTTGCGGGACGACCTCAGGGGGACGCGGTCAGCGCAGTGCGTGCGGCAGTGAGGAAGGCGCGGTGCGCGGCCTGGGCGTCAGGGGCTGCGGCGCCGGCATCAAGGGCGCGATGCAGGGCTTCAGCGGCGATCGTCACCGCGTCGGGTCCTTCGAGGCGAACCACGTTGAGCGCTTCCAGGGTTGCTGCCATCGCCGTGTTGTATTCCCGTCGGCGGGGCGTTGCGTCCGCCGTGCCCAGCGCGCTCTGCCAGGCGTTCCGCAGACGGTGTGCAGTGTCGGCGCGGCCCAGGAAGGTGACGTAGGCAGCGCGTCGGACTTCGCGTTGCGCGGCGAGTGCCTGCGCGTTCAGGGTCTGGCCGGCCACGCTGAGTTGGGCGTCGGCCTGGAGCCTGCCCGCCTCCCAGGCGGCAGCTGCCTGCTGCCGGCCTGCCTCCCATGCAGCGTCCGCCTGACGCTGCCCGGCCGCCCAGGCCGCATCCGCCTGGCGGGCCGCGGCGTCCAACGCCCCCCGAACCTGGTGTTTGGCCGCCAGGAAGGTGAACCACCCGGTCACCAAACCGCCGCCGACCGCCGCTCCCGCAGCGATCAGTGCCGTCGCGGTTTCGCTGTCCACGTTGCCCCCCGTCACCGGACGTTCTGTTGTCCCTGCGCAGCGTCCCCAGCATGGGCCACTATGGTCGTCATGGGGGAGCAATCGCCACACTCCGGTGCCGATGGCGGCGTACGACCGGGACGGCCCATCGGGCAGTGGGATCCGCACGATCTGGAAGTGCATCCCGCGGGCGCCGCTACGGCAACCAGCGCTGACGGGGCACGAGTTGCGGTGCGTCGTAAGCTCCCCGGCTATGTGCCCCGCGAGCATGATCGTCTCCTGGCCGAAGCCGTGCACGACGCCGCCGAGGGACGCAGTCGGGCGGTGATCCTGGTCGGCGCATCGTCGACCGGTAAGACGAGAGCTTGCTGGGAGGCCGTGCAACCCCTCGCCGATCACGGTTGGCAGCTGTGGCACCCCTTCGACCCAACGCGCGCCCAGGCCGCGCTGGAAGGTCTGCACCGCGTGGGTGCCAAGACTGTGGTGTGGTTGAACGAGGCCCAGCACTACCTGGGGGATCTCCGGACAGGGGAACATGTCGCAGCTCAGCTCCACGACCTGCTCACTCGCCCGGAACGGGGACCGGTGCTGGTGCTGGGCACGTTGTGGCCCGAGTACGCCCACCAGTACGTCGAAGTGCCCAACCCCGGCGAACCCGACCCGTACAGCCGGACGCGGGAACTTCTGGCCGGCCGCACCATCACCGTGCCTGACACCTTCACTGCCCGGGCTCTTGAAGCCGCGGCCGCTCTGGCGGAAGGCGGCGACCAGCTCCTGGCCGACGCACTCACCCGCGCCCGCGATCACGGGCGCCTCGCCCAGGACCTGGCCGGAGCGCCTGAACTTCTGACCCGCTACCACACCGCGAGCCCGCCCGCGCGGGGCATGCTCGAAGCGGCGATGGACGCTCGGCGCCTCGGTGTCGGACTTGCCCTGCCCCAGGCCTTCCTCACGGATGCCGCCACCGACTACCTGAGCGACCACGACTACGACCTGCTTGCCGAGGACTGGGCCGAGCAGGCGTACGCCGAGCTCGCCCGCCCTGTCCACGGCAAGCAAGCAGCTCTACGCCGCGCCAACCCCCGCCCTTCACGCCGACCGCCCGGCAGCTCCGCCCCCGGCCCGGAATCCTGGCCGGTCACAGGGACCCTGTACCGGCTGGCGGACTACCTCGAACAGCACGGACGCGAAGCCCGTCGCCTACTGTGCCCCCCTGCTTCCTTCTGGCAGGCAGCCCATACTCACCTCGCCCGCTCCGACGACCTGGCCAACCTGGCAGCTGCGGCCGATGCGCGCTACCGCATGCAATGGGCCCACCATCTGTGGCTCAAGGCCGCCAACACCGGTGACGCACGGGCCCTGCTCGCCCTGGCCAGGCGGCGAGAGACAGCCGGAGACACCGACGGCGCCGAAGCGGCATACCGGCAGGCAGCCGAGGCCGGCAGCTCACAGGCCCTGCTTCACCTGACCCTTCAGCGCGAGGAGACGGGAGAGCCGGGCGCCGCCGAAGCGTTCGCCCGGCAGGCTGCCGACGGCGGCGACACCCGCCCCCTGCTTCACCTGGCCAGGAAACGGTATGCCGCAGGGCACAACGTCGCGGCCGATGCCGCCTATCGGCAGGCTGCCGAGTTCGGTGACACCCGGGCTCTTCGCGACCTTGCCCGCATACGGGAAGCGGCCGGCGACGGGGACGGCGCCGAATCACTCGCCCGGCGAGCTGCCGAGTTCGGTGACACCCGCTCTCTTCGCGACCTCGCCTGGATACGGGAAGCGGGCGGGGACCGGATGAAGGCAGAAGCACTCGCGCAGCTGGCCCTCGATGCCTCCGACTGCCAGGTTCTGCTCTCCCTGGCGCGCAGACGAGAAGAATCCGGAGACCTCAGCGGTGCCGAAGCGGCGTACCGGCAGGCGGTCGCAGCCGGTGACACCGAGGCGTTGTGTGCTCTCACCCGGATACGAGAGAACGCCGGAGACCGGGGCGAGGCTGATCGGCTGGCCCGCCGGGCGGCCGACGCCGGTGACACCCGGGCGTTGGTCCACCTCGTCCGGAAGCGAACGGAGGCCGGGGAGGAAGAGGGAGCTGAAGAGACCTGCCGCAGCGCCGCCGCCGCGGGCGACAGTCATGCTCTGGCCTACCTGGCCCAGGTCCGAGCGAAGAATGGGCGCCTGGCGGACGCCGCATCACTTGCCGAACAGGCGGCAGGTCTCGGCAACACCCAGGCGCTGCTCGATCTGGCGCGGTTGCGTGATGTCGCAGGGGATCTCGACGGTGCCGAGACCGCCTATCGGCGGGCCTTTGAGGCAGGAGAGTCCGACGCCCTGGTCTTCCTCGCCCAGATGTGGGGGAAGGCCCGCCGGTGGTCTGACGCAGAGGTCGTCGCCCGGCAGGCCGCAGACAGGGGTGACAACCGCGCGTTCGTCTCGGTCATCCAACTGCGTGTGGAGGCTGGAGAAGACCAGGGCGCCGAACTCCTCGCCCAGCAGATCGGCGAGCCCTTCGCGCTGCTCAACCTGGCGTGGATGAGGCAGGACGTCGGGGACATGGAAGGTGCTGAGAGGCTGGCCCGGTGCGCGGCGGACACGGGCCATGCGGAGGCGCTGGCAACTCTGGCGTACATCCGGGAGCGGCGAGGCGACAGGGAAGGGGCCGAGGACTTCGCCGTACGCGCGGCCGAGGCCGGAGATCTCCGAGGCCTGCTGGATGTGACCCGGATGCGCGAGGCGGCCGGCGACAAGGAAGGCGCAGAACGCTTCGCTCGACTGGCCGCTGACGCTGGTGACCCCCGGGCTCTCTTCGCCCTGGCCACTTCACGGATGCAGAGCAGACCCTACGACGACTTCGACATCGCGTACCACAGAGTGCTCGACGAGGCAGGCCGCGAGCCCGTCGTCCGACCCGGAGGGAAAGCGTTCATGGGCAAGGGGTCCTGGTGGTACGGACTTGAACCCGACGGGACGCTGTCGCCGCCGTGGTGAGCCACCCCTGTCAGTTGGACGAGTGCGAAGCGAGTCCACCGCCGCTTTGTCGCGGTTGATGGTCCGGTCCCGGATCGGCAGCGTCTGGGACAACGTCAGGGCAGGGTCAGGATGCGGGGGCCCTGGTCGGTGATGGCGACGGTGTGCTCGATGTGGGCGGCCCTGCTGCCGTCGGTCGTGCGCAGGGTCCAGCCGTCGATATCGGTGCGGTAGGTGTTCTGCCCGCCGGCCATGAGCATGGGTTCGAGGGCGAGGACCAGGCCGTGGCGGAGGGGGAAGCCGCGGCCGGGGCGGCCGCGGTTGGGGACATGGGGGTCTTCGTGCATGCGGCGGCCGATGCCGTGGCCGCCGAAGTCGGCGGGCATGCCGCAGCCCGCCTTGCGGGCGACGGTGTCGATGGCGTGGGAGATGTCACCGAGGCGACTTCCCACCTGGGCGGCGGCAATGCCGGCGTCGAGGGCTCGCCGGGTGGCGTCGATCAGGTCGAGGTCGCCGGGGCGCGGTGTTCCGACGGTGAAGGTGATGGCCGCGTCGCCGGTCCAGCCGTCGAGCCGGGCGCCGCAGTCGATGCTCACCAGGTCGCCGTCGCGCAGCCGGTAGCCGGTGGGGATGCCGTGCGACACGGCGTCGTTGACGGACGTGCAGATCACGGCCGGGAAGGGGACCGGGGCGAAGGACGGCCGGTATCCGAGGAACGGGGAGTCGGCTCCGGCCTCGGCCAGAACCGACCGGGCCGCTTCGTCCAGTTCTTGCAGGGACACCCCCACGCCGGCTGCTTCTCGGACTGTGGCCAGGGCGCGGGCCACCACGCGTCCGGCTTCCCGCATCGCGTCCAATGCGGCATCGGTCTTGATCTCCACCATGTGTCTGACTCCTCGCAACAGGCCGACCCAATACTTATACCGGTATTAGTATCACGGTCGTGGCGAGGACTCCCTCTGACACCGCGGGAACGGGAACGGGGCGAGCAGAGAGGACCGGCTGGACCTCGCCGTGGTCGAGCAGACGGAGGGGGCCGACTGGGCCATGCGGCGGCACGCCCGGCGCTCTTTGGGGTTGCGGGCATGCGGGCGGAGCTTGTTGTGCGGCTGTGCGGGCCGGCGATCGGTTGACTTCACGAGGAAGCGACTGCGGCTTTGGGGCGATTCTCGTGAGGGGCAGCCACCGTGATCAACAGGCGGGACGTAGTGCGGGCAGGCACACTGAGTGCTTTGGGGACGGGGATGGCGGGTGTGCTGGCACCACCCGCCGCTGCGTCACCCACCGAGGCGGCGGAGCGGGTCGGCCCCCGGGACTGGAAGCGGCTGGCCGAAGCGCTGTCATCGCGTTCTACTCTCTACCGGCCAAGCGATTCCAACTACTCGCCGCTGGCGCTGCCGTTCAACCACCGCTACGCCGGGATCCACCCCGCCGGAATCGTCGCCTGCGCTACCACCGGGGACGTCCGCGCGGCGGTCCGCTGGGCCCGCGACGTGGGGCTGCCCGCCGTGCCCCGCTCCGGGCTGGGCCACAACTACGCCGGGTACTCCAGCACCACCGGCCTGCTGCTCAACATGGCCCGGATGCAAGGCATCGCCGTCACCCCGCTGCCGGGCGCCCGCTCCCGGACCCGGACCTACGGGCCGATCAAGGTCACCCATGACGCGGGTACCGTCACCGTGGGAGCCGGGGTCACCAATGGCGATCTGCACCCGCTGCTGGAGGACCAGGGATTGTTCGTGCCGACCGGCCGCTGCCCCACGGTCGGGGTGGCCGGACTGGTGCTCGGAGGCGGTATCGGCTTCAGCGACAAGATGTTCGGTCTGACCTGTGACCGGCTGGTCTCGACGACCGTGGTACTCGCCGACGGCCGCGTGGTGGAGGCCGGTCCGGACTCGCACTCTGACCTGTTCTGGGCCTGCCGCGGCGGGGCCGGGAACAACTTCGGTGTCAACACCTCCTTAACGCTCCAGTACGAGCAGTTCCAGGGCAACGTGGGCTTCTACCAGTTGCGCTGGAGCCTGGACTCCGTGGTGCCGGTGATCGCCACCGCGCAGCGGATCGCCGTGGACGCCCTGGACGACAAGCGGTTCCACCTTCGCGTCGGCATCGGGACCCACGGGTTTGCCAGGGACGAGATCCGCGCCAATGCCAACGTCAACGCCATCGGCCAGTACTACGGCCCCCTTGAGGAGTTGCGCGCCATCCTGGCTCCGCTGCTCGCGATCGGCACGGCCGAGGAGCGCGCCCGCAACAGCGCGTCCGTCCGCGAGGTCACTCCCGGCCAGGCGAGCGTGCTGCTGAGCGCGACCACGCCGGTGGACCAGTTCGCCACCAAGTCGGCGGTTCTCACTTCCCGGACGCTCCTGACCGACAAGCAGGTCGGTGCCGCCGCCGAGCAACTGCTGGACTGGCCGGGCAGCGCCAACGAGGACGGGGCCGGGTTCGCGATGTTCGCCCTCGGCGGCGAGATCAACCAGGTGCCGCCGGACGCGACCGCGTTCGTGCACCGGAACGCCGTGTTCATCTTCGCTGCCGAGACCTCCTGGGCGGACTATGATCCGCCCAGCGTCGAGACCGCGAATCTGCGCTGGCTCCGCGAGTTCTACGACGACATTTTCGGTAACACGCCTCCCGCGCAGTCGTATCAGAATTTCCCGGATCCGACGCTGAAGGACTGGCGGCGGGCTTACTACGGTGCGAACTACGATCGACTGGTCAGGGTGAAGCGGAAGTACGATCCGAGCGACTTCTTCAGCTATCCCCAGGGGATCGGTACCTGACGCTCTCCAGTGGGCCCCGCTCGGGGACGATGCCTACGGCGTGCCGGGAAGCCGGACCGTGACGAGGAGACCGCCGGCGGGGCGGGGGACGAGGTCGAGGGTTCCGTCGTGCGCGCGGACGATGCTCTGCACGATGGCCAGGCCGAGGCCGACGCCGGCGTGCTCGTCGGTGCGTACGCGTTGCGTTCCACGCTGGAAGGGTTCGGTGAGGGTCGGTACCAGTTCCGGTGGGAGCCGACGGCCCGTGTTCTCGACCCGCAGCACGCTCGTGTCGCCGTGCGCCTCGGTGTGGACCGTCACGGTGCCGCCGGCGGGGAGGTTGTGGACGATGGCGTTCTGGACGAGGTTCGTCACCATCCGCAGCAGGAGCTCCGCGGAGCCGCTGGTCCGGGCCGCCCCGCCGGTGACATCGAGCGTGATCCCGCGCTGTTCGGCGAGGGGAAGCAGCGTTTCGGCGGCTTCTTCGGCGATGAGGGAGAGGTCGACGCTCTCGCGGGTGAAGCCTCCGCGGTCGCCGCGGCTGAGCAGCAGGAGGGCCTCGGTGAGATCGATCGCCCGCGTATTGACAGCGTGCAGGCGTTCGATGAGTTCACCCCGATCCCGCGTGGGGTCCTTGCGGGCGACGTCGAGCAGCGTGCGCGAGATCGCCAGCGGGGTGCGCAGCTCGTGGGAGGCGTTCGCGGCGAACCTCTGCTGCTCGGCGACGTGGGACTCAAGCCGTTCGAGCATCGAGTCGAACGCGTCGGAGAGTTCACGGAATTCGTCCTGGCGGCCCTTCATGCGGATCCGGTGGGACAGCGACCCGTTCCCGGCCATCCGTGTCGCATCCGTGATCCGTGCGAGTGGTGCGAGCATCCGGCCGGCGAGGATCCACCCTCCGACGAGGCCGAACACAAGGAGGAAGGCCATCGCCAGGGCCGCCGCGGGGGCGAAGGTTCGCACCAGAAGGTAGCGGTTGGGCGAGATCCCGAGCAGGCCCTGGCTGTTGTCGGGTACGTAGCGCAGCAGGAACATCCACACCACGGCCAGCAGGAGAGCGCCGGCGACGAGGAGGAATCCGGCATAGCTGAGGGTGAGTTTCAGCCGGGCGCTGAGACCTGGGCTCCTATGCATGCGTACTGCCGGGGTCGGAGGTGTCCCTGCCGGGGGCGATGGTGTCCATGCCGGTGTCGATCTGGTAGCCGACGCCGGGCACCGTGGCGATGATCCATGGTTCGCCGAGCCGTTTGCGCAACGCGGAGACGGTGATGCGCACGGCGTTGGTGAGGGGGTCGGCGTTCTCGTCCCAGGCCCGTTCCAGCAGCTCTTCGGCGCTGACGATCCCGCCCTCGGCGGCGACGAGCACCTCCAGCACGGCGAACTGTTTGCGGGTGAGCGCGACGTAGCGTCCGTCGCGGAACACCTCCCGGCGGAAGGGGTCGAGCCGCAGGCCCGCGATCTCGCGGACCGGGGGCCGGGCGTACGCGCGTCTGCGGTCGAGTGCCCGCAGCCGCAGGACGAGTTCCCGCAGCTCGAACGGTTTGGTGAGGTAGTCGTCGGCGCCGAGCTCGAACCCGGACGCCTTGTCGTCGATCCGGTCGGCAGCGGTGAGCATGAGGATCGGGATGCCGCTGCCGGAGGCGACGATGCGCCGGGCGACCTCGTCGCCGGAGGGGCCGGGGATGTCACGGTCGAGGACCGCGAGGTCGTAGGAGTTGAGGCTGAGCAGTTCCAGGGCGGAGTCGCCGTCGCCGGCGATGTCGGCGGCGATCGCCTCCAGCCGCAGACCGTCACGGACGGCTTCGGCCAGGTAGGGCTCGTCCTCCACGATCAGTACGCGCATGTCCGAAGCCTAAGCAGCACGACATATCGCCGACGTATGCGCAGCCGTGTGCCCACCGGACACACGCGGCTCAGCCCGCCGGTGCCGGCGCGCGGCGAGGCTGGTCCGACGGCGCTTCCGCCGTGGTGCGCCACCAGCGGCGCGACGCCAGGGCGGCCAGTACGGCGCCGGCGGCGTTGACCAGTACGTCGTCCACGGAGGACACCCGGTCCAGCCGCAGGACGTACTGTGCGGTTTCGACCAGGGCCGAGCAGCCCGCCCCGAGCGCAAGGACCCGCGGCACGGACGCCAGCGCCGCGAACCGCATCGGGGCGAAGAACCCCAGCGCCGCGAAGATCAGCAGGTTGCCGACGATCCCGACCGGACCCATCGTGACCAGGTCCCGCAGTGGTACCAGGCTCACCCGGGCGGGGGCGGTGCCGGCCTCGCCGCCCGGCATCATCGTCAGCCATACGAGGGGCACCGTCCCGTGGACCATGCCCACCTCGGCCAGCGACAGCCGCCAGGCCGAAGTCACGCCGGCGGCCCGCCGACGGCGCGCCAGAGCCCACACCACCAGCGCGGCCAACGGCAGCGCGACCAGCGTCATGAGCACCGCACCGTTGAACGTGTCGAAGCAGCCGTGCCAGCGCCCGGCCATGCACATCGGAGCGGACATCATGAGCGGCCGCCGCACGACGAACACGGCGCTCGCCATGCCGAGGACCGCCAGGCTGAGGAGCACGATCCTGCGCGTGCGGCGAGGCGGTGCCGGCAGGGATGCGTTGTGGGTCATGCCCCCATTGGAGACGGAGGGCCGTTGCGGTGGCGTATGCGATTTTCGATACGCCCGCGATACACCGCCGAGCATGAGCATCTGCTCGGGCTTGCCGCGGATGGCGGCGTTGACGTCCTCGGCCATCCCCCAAATGATCGTGGTGGGCTACCGCAGGAGGAAGAAAATCCTCCTGCCTGCGAGAGACTCTGTTCTACGGTGAGCCGGTGAAGAAGGATCGACGCGTCCGTCGCCTCGTCACGGACGAGGCCACCTGGTTGTGGACCGTACGGCAGCGAGTGAGACCTGCTTATGCCGACTGTCGCGTGACGCTCTCCTTGTTCACCGAGGGAGCCTTGAGAGGACCTGGGCGCCGATTGTCCCTGGTCTTTGCCCCAACCCCGACCGGAGTCATTTCCAACGGCTACTTCGAGTCGGGGACAGTGGTACGGCTTCCGGACCAGAGCTGGCTCAACCTCTACGAGCCGGGGACGGTCCGGCGCCTGCTGGATGCCGCGGCACCTGCTCTCGAGCTCCGGCCGGCCGAGACGAACCTCGAAGTGGACGGCTGGCTCTACTTCGACGAGGCCGTGGACCGTCGGAACGCCACCTTGTCGGACAATTCTCCGGCCATGCCGTCATGACGCGCGACCTGGGCCGAAGAGCGGGGGCACGCGGGCCTCGATGACATGGGGGCCGGGCTCGTTGAGGGCCTTGGCCAGCTGGGCGGTGAACTCCTCGGCGGTGGTGGCGCGGGCGGCGGGCACTCCCATTGCCCGGGCGAGTCCGGCGAAGTCCAGGTCCGGGCGGGACAGGTCCAGCAGGTCCCGGGCGGCCCGCCCGCGAGCCCGGCCGTCCGGGGTCGGTACCAGGCGGTCGTACTCCATCTCCAGGACGGAGTACGACTGGTTGGCGTAGACGACGATGGTGACGTCCAGGCCCTCGCGGGCCATCGTCCACAGCGCCTGGGGGGTGTACATGGCGCTGCCGTCGGCCTCCAGGCACACCACCGGCCGGTCGGGGCAGGCGATCGCGGCGCCCACGGCCAGCGGCAGGCCCTGGCCGATGGCACCGCCGGTGAGGGTCAGCCAGTCATGGTGCGGGGCACCGGCGGTGGCCGCGGGCAGCCACAGGCCGGATGTGTTCGCCTCGTCCACCACGATCGCCCCCTCCGGCAGCATGGCTCCCACAGCGGCGGCGACCGACTCACCGGTCAGATCGCCCGCGGGTGGCTCCGGCCTGGCCCGGGCCGCCGCGGCCGCAGTCGCGTGCGGCAGCAGGTCCGCCAGGTGCGCGAGGGCCTGTACGGCGTCGTCGCCCGGGCCGGCCAGGGTATGGACGTGGCAGTCGCGAGGGACGAGGAGGCCGGGTGTCTCCGGATAGGCGAAGAAGGACACCGGGGTGCGGGCGCCGACCAGCACCAGGTGCCGTAGGCCGTGGAGTTGGGCGCGAGCGCCCTCGGGCAGATACCCGAGCCGCTCGACGGTGGGCAGGCCCGCGCCGCGCTCCAGGCGCGCCGGAAAGGTCTCGCACAGCAGCCGGGCCCCGGTGGCGGCGACGCGGGCCGCCGCGCGCAGCGCCGGCGCGCGGGTGGCCGGGCCACCGAGCAGGATCGCGGTCGGTTCTCCGGAGCGCAGTGCGGCAGCGACGGCGGTCACCGTGTCGTCCGGCACGGGTGCGGGCGGCTGCAACGGCAGCGGTGGGGCCGGAGAGGCCCCGGGCGACCAGGAGATGTCGGCGGGCAGGATCAGCGTGGCCACCTGGCCGGGTGGTGCCGTAGCGGCGGCCACGGCGGCAGCGGCGTGGATACCGGCGGCCGGCGCGTCGCTGCAGCGGCATACCCAACCGGAGACGGCCCCGGCGAGCGCGTCGATGTCCGACTCGAGTGGCGCGTCGAGCGGTTTGTGGTGCGTGGCGTGGTCGCCGACGAGGTTGACCACAGGGGTGGCCGCGCGCCGCGCGTTGTGGAGGTTGGCCAGGCCGTTGCCGAGGCCCGGTCCGAGATGCAGCAGGGTGGCGGCGGGTCGGCCGGTCATCCGGCCGTAGCCGTCGGCCGCCCCGGTCGCGACGCCTTCGAACAGGCAGGGCACGGCCCTGACTTCCGGTTCCTCGTCCAGCGCGGCGACCAGGTGCATCTCGGATGTGCCCGGGTTGGCGAAGTACACCTCCACGCCGCACGCCCGCAGGGTCGCCACGACCGCTTCCGCACCGTTCACGTCTCGTCCCGTCCTCGCCTGGTGATGGTCATGCCCGTGGGGATGAGGAGCCGGCGGCTTCAGTCGAGCAGCACACCGGGATTGAGGATTCCGCCCGGGTCGAAGGCGTGCTTGATCCGGTGCATCAGCTCTACCCTGGCCGGGTCCTCCGACTCCAGGAAGTACGACTTCTTCGCCCTGCCGATCCCGTGCTCGCCGGAGACGGCGCCGCCCCGCTCCAGGCCCGCCCGGAACAGCCGCCGCAGCACCTCGTCGCGGCGGACGGGGTCCGGCTGGAAGACCGACAGGTGCACGTTGCCGTCGCCGGCGTGGCCGCAGCCGGTGACCAGCGACCCGGTGTCCTCGGCGGCTGCCTGGGCGGCGGCCAGCAGCCCGTGCAGCTCGCCGCGCGGCACGACCACGTCCACGATGTCGTCGGCACCGGCCGCCTTCGCCGTCCAGAAGGCTCGCTCACGGGCCTCGACCAGCCTCCTCGCCGTGGCCGCGGGCAGCACGAAGACGTCCACCGCGCCGTGTTCGAGCAACTGCTCACCGACCGCCTCGACATCCTCCTGGAGCCGCGTCACGGAGCGGCTCTCCAGCACGACGAGCAGATAGCCGAGCGCGGTCAGCCGCACGGACGCGGGAACGCCCAGCCCCGTCTTCTGGTCGTCCGCGATCGCCGCCATGGCCAGCAGGTCCACGTACTCCAGCGCGGCCGGCTCCAGGCCCCCGCCCGCCAGCGGCGGGACCGACCGGAAGACGTCCTCGGCCGACGCGAACGCCGCCAGTACGGTCGTGGAGTGCCGGGCCCGCGGCCGCAGCCGGAGCGTCGCCTCCGTGACCAGGGCGAGCGTCCCCTCGGAACCGACCAGGAGCTGGGCCAGGTCGTAGCCGGTGGACGTCTTGACGTACTTGCCGCCGCCGCGCACGATCTCGCCGGACGCCAGGACGGCTTCGACGGCGAGCACGTGGTGGCGGGTGACCCCGTGCCGTACGGCGTGCATCCCGCCGGCATTGGTGGCGATGGTGCCGCCGATGCTGGCGGTGGGCGCGCCGAGCCGCACGGGGTAGTGCAGGCCGGACTTGGCGGCCTCGTGGTCCAGTTGGTCCAGGGTGACACCGGGCTGTACGACGGCCACGTGGTTGACGGCGTCCACTTCCAGGATGCGGTTCATCCGCTCGAACGAGACCGTGATCCCGCCCGGCCGGGGCACACATCCCCCCGACATGCCGGTCCCCGAGCCGCGGGCGGTCACCGGGATCCCGGCCCCACCGGCGATCCTGAGCACGTCCGCCACCTCGGCGGCCGCGGCGGGCCGGACCAGGTACGCGGGCGTCTGCGGTACGGCGGTCAGCGACTCGTCACCGGCGTACTCAGGGGGGATCTCTGCCCCGGCCAGAACGTGCCGTGCTCCCACGGCGTCGGCCAGCAGCGCCTCGGTGTCCGCCATCGCACCCCCTCCTCGGCTCCCGCTCCCGCCGATCCTGGCCGCGCACCCACTCCACCGGAGGGGGCCGTCCGGCCCTTACCCAGGGCCATATGGACCGGCATGCTTTCCAAGCCGGTCCTGACACGGCGGCACAGCCCGCACGTCCCTCGCGTTCGGCCGTGCGCCGACCCGCACCGGCCCGGCAGGACATCCCGTCGGGCGGCTGCTTGCCGACGGCGGAGTGTGGCAGGATGCGGGCGACGGTGCGGAGGAACTCCGGTGCGGGCCGATGGCCCAAGTCCGGGGCGGGCCCGCCACTGTGACCGGGGAGCTGCCTCCCGCAGATGGCCACTGGCAGCCGGTGCGAGCCGGCCGCTGGGAAGGCCGGGAGTCGGCGCCGGTACCCGTGCTGTACGAGCCGGGCGCCGAGATCCGGGAGCCAGGATATTCCGGCCGTCCCGCAGCCAGGCACTACCCGCCCGGGCGCGGCCCGTTCACGGCGGCGTGGAGAACCGCCGACAGCGGAAGGAACTTCCTTCATGGTGCCCTCGTCCGGCTCCGACATGATGTCCTCGTCCGGCTCCGACACGGTGTCCTCGTCCGGCTCCGATCCAATCCGTCGGCCTGCCGCCGACCCCGCCGTCGGCCTGTTGCTGGAGCGCACCCTGGCCGCCATCACCCCTGCGGACTCCGGCGCCCGCACCGCGGCCCGTGACCGCCAGAACCACCTGACCAAGCCGCCCGGCTCGCTGGGCCTGCTGGAGGACGTGTCGGTCCAACTCGCGGGTCTGGCGGGCAGCTGCCCGCCGCCGATGCCGGAGCCGGCCGCGGTGGCCGTCTTCGCCGCCGATCACGGTGTCCACGCCCAGGGCGTCAGCGTCTGGCCGCAGGAGGTGACGACTCAGATGGTCGCCAACTTCCTGGCCTCCGGCGCCGCGGTGAACGCCCTGGCCGCTCAGACCGGAGCCAGGGTGGTCGTGGTGGACGTGGGTATCGTGACTCCGGTGTCGGCCTCGGACACGACCCCGGGCATGCTGCTGCGCCGCCGGGTCCGCGCCGGAACCGCGGACATGACCGGCGCTCCGGCCATGACCCGTCAGGAGGCGATCCACGCCATCGAGGTCGGCATCGGCGTCGCCGCGGAACTCGTCGACGACGGCTCCCGCTGCCTGCTCACCGGCGACATGGGCATCGCCAACACGACCGCGTCCGCGGCACTGATCGCCGCGTTCACCGGTGCGGACCCGGACGACGTGACCGGTCACGGAGCGGGAATCGACGACACGGCCCGACGGCACAAGGTGGGGGTGGTGCGCAGGGCTCTGGAGCTGCACCGGCCGGACCCGCACGACCCGGTCGGGGCGGTGGCGGCGGTCGGCGGCCTGGAACACGCGGCGATCGCCGGGTTCGTGCTGGGCGCCGCCGCGCGCCGGGTCCCGGTGATCCTGGACGGGGTGATCGCCTCGTCGGCGGCTCTGGTCGCGGCCGCGCTGTCCCCTGATGCCCTGGCCGCCTGTGTGGCCGGACACCGCTCGGTCGAGCCCGGGCACAGCATCGCCCTGCGGCACCTCGGCCTGCATCCGCTGGTCGACCTGGGGCTGCGGCTCGGTGAGGGCACCGGTGCCGTGTTGGCCCTGCCACTCGTGCAGGCGGGGGTGCGTGCCTTGCGCGACATGGCCACATTCGACTCCGCGGAGGTCTCGAGCAAGCACAGCTGAATCAGCCTGCGGGACTCGGGCGCCGCCTGGGTCCCGTCGGGCCGCCTGTTCTGCCGAGTTGTACCGGACCTGGGGGTGGATGGCACGAAATATGGTTACGGTATCGTAGGTTACGGAACCGTAAGTACGCGTTCCGGACCCGGCTACCATCCTTGCGAGGACCCATGAGCACACCCCGGACGAGGGCCGACCTCCCCTGGCTGATCCAAGGTGGAATGGGGGTGGGGGTGTCCGGCTGGCGCCTGGCTCGTGCCGTCGCGCGTACCGGGCAGTTGGGTGTCGTCTCCGGTACCGCCCTGGACACGCTGCTCATCCGGGTGCTGCAGAGCGGTGACCCGGGCGGCCACCTGAGGCGGGCGCTGGCCGCCTTCCCCGTACCGGAGCTTGCCGATTCCATACGGGAGCGCTACTTCGTCGAGGGCGGGATCGGTGCCGGCGAGCGGTTCGCGGCCACACCCCGGCTGACGGCTGACGAAGCGTGCCCGGCCCGGTCGCTGACCGTCGTGGCCAACTTCTGTGAGGTGTGGCTCGCCCGGGAAGGCCACGAAGGGCCGGTCGGCATCAACTACCTGGAGAAGGTCCAACTCGCCACGGTCCCCGCCATGTTCGGCGCGATCCTGGCCGGCGTGGACCACGTACTGGTCGGTGCGGGCATTCCCGCACAGATCCCGGGCATCGCGACCCGGCTCGCCCAACTGCAGCCCGTCACCGCGCGATTGGACGTCGATGGTGACGACAAGCCCGTAGAGCTGCGCTTCGACCCGGCCTCAGTGCTGTGCGGAGCACAGCCGGGGCCCCTGCGCCGTCCCGACGTCCTGGCCATCGTCTCGCTGCCGGCCCTGGCGTCGTATCTGAACCGTTCCCCGGAGACCACTCCGGACGGCTTCGTCGTCGAAGGTCACCGTGCCGGCGGGCACAGCGCGCCGCCGCGCGGTCCGATGCGCCTGGACGAGCAGGGCGATCCCCTCTACGGCCCCCGGGACACCCCTGACTTCGCGAAGATGGCCGCCCTCGGCCTGCCCTTCTGGATCGCCGGCGGCCAGTGCGGACCGGACCAGCTTCGCCGGGCGAGGGAAGCGGGCGCGGCGGGCGTCCAACTCGGCAGTGTCTTCGCGCTCTGCGAAGAGTCCGGCCTTGATCCGCAGTTGCGGCGGGAGCTGGTCGAGCGCGAGCTTCGCTCCGCACTGACCGTGCGCAACGATCCTGCGGCCTCTCCGACCAGTTTTCCGTTCAAGGTCGCCGACCTGCCGGGCACGTTGGCCGACCCCCGCGTGAGCTCGGCGCGCCCCCGGGTCTGCGACCTCGGCTATCTGCGCACCCCCTACCGCACCGAGCACGGCGCCATCGGCTATCGCTGCCCGGCGGAGCCCGGCGCGATGTACGTCCGCAAGGGCGGTGCCGCCGAGCAGACCGAAGGACGGCAGTGCCTGTGCAACGGGCTGCTGGCCGCCGTCGGGCTCGGGCAGCGCCGTCCGCACGGCATGGTGGAGCCCCCCATCGTCACCATCGGCCAGGATCTCGGCTTCCTGCCGCGGATCGCCCCCCAAGGACAGCCGTACAGCGCGGAGTCGGTGGTGCGATGGCTGTCCGCGGGCCTGGCGGAAGTATCCGTGTGAGCGGTAGGCCCAGCAGGCCGGGAAATCGAGCGCACCCTCAACTGGTGTGACAGCCATTCGTGGGCTACTGCCCCCGTTCCGGCCTCAGCGTGAGCGCGTACCGGTGGCATGGGCGTACGCGGCGCGGATGGAGGCCGGTACGTGGCCGCTGCGGCCCCAGTTCAGGGAGTAGCCGTGCTCAGTGACCCAGGTGAGGATGAGGTCGACATCGGGGTCCGGGTCCGGGCCGAGCGGGCCGCGGACCGTGTAGGCGGGCAGCGGTGCGCGCATCACACTGCTTTGGGGCAGGCACAGGCCGAAGTGCTGCCCGAGCACGGTGAGCGTGAGACTGTTGCCGCTCATGGCCGAGCCCGTCGGCGCAGCCTGGTGACTCGTCCCGTCAGGGGTCAGGACGCCGCCCGCAACGAGTGCCGGCAGCAGTTGGTCCGGATCCTGGCCCCAGCTGCGCAGGCGGGTGACCCGTCATCGACACGTACCGGACGACGTCGACACCACCGCGTGATGCCGTGACCGCCAGATCGTCCCGCGTGGGGTCGGTCAGGTGCAGCACCGCGTACGACCAGGCGCCACATGCCGCAACCCGCACCACATCGCTGGGGCCGGTCTGCGAGCGATGGAGGAGGAAGGTGACTTCGGGGCGCGAACACCACGCTGTCCAGCCCCTCGTCCTGGTCGGCCAGCCATCCGATTCCCTCACACACAGGCACCCCCCACAGGCACTGCGAAGACGAACGCCAGGCAGCGTATCCAGGGCAACTGACAATCGCTGCCGTTCAACTGGACAGGCGCAGGGCGGCCTGCCGGCCGACTTCGGTGAGGTTCGTGTCGATGGTGGTGAGCGGTGGGCGGCAGGCCAGGGCCATGGTGTCCCAGTTGTCGTACCCTACGATCGCCCCCTGGCCGGGACGTCCTGCCCGCGCTCGCGCAGGGCGAACGCCGGGACCCCGCAGGGCACTTCGGTCGTCCAGGCGGCGTCCACCACCGGCACGTCATCCCGGCCCGCGACGGCTTCTACAAGATCGCCAACTACAACAGGAAGCTCACGTCGCGCTGAGCCTCCCATCCTGGGGCCCCGTCGGCAGGCACATCGTCGGCGTGTACGGTGAGCGAACGCGAACGGCGCGGCAGCGCTCAGATCGTCCGGCACAGGCGGGCCGCGTCCAGCATCGCGGCGTGGACGTTCCTGCTCGCCACCGCATCCCCTATGCGGAACAGCTGGAAAGCGCCGGCCTCGTTGCGGATGGCCGACTGCGGTTGACGAGCAAGGAGGTTCGCCAGGTCGACGGCTCCCAGATTGGTCGAGGAACCGAGCAGTGCGTCGTAGAGCTCCTGGACCGGATCGGTACCCATCTCGGCCACGACGGCATCGAAGGTACGGCGCTCACGGAACTCGAAGCCGTCCACACCGAGTTCGACCTCCAAGCCCTCCCCGGTCCTGACGACCCCGTGGAGCCGTCGGAAAACGGTGACCGCGACGCCGTTCTCCGCAAGCGAGTTGACGTAGCCGGATGCCGTGAGTGACCCGACGTCGGGCGAGAGTGTTCGCTCGGGTGTGACGATCTCGACGGTGGCGCCTCCTGCGACGAGGGCCTCCACCGCGTCGAGCGCCTGGTTGCCGCCGTGGTCGTCGTAGACCAGCACATGTCCCCGCGGCCGTCGCGCCCCGGTGAGGACGTCCCAGGTGTCGTGGACCAGATCGGCCCCGGGAACGCGGGGTGTCGCCGGAGTACCGCCGGTCGCGACGATCACAACGTCCCAAGGCTGTTGGAGCAGCGACGGGGCTTCGACATAGGTGTTCAGCGAGATCGGGCCGCCCAGGCGGGCGAGTTCGTCGGTTCGCCAGTCGATGATTCCGCGCAGGTCTCGTCGGCGTGGCGCCAGCGATGCCAGCAGCAGCTGCCCGCCCACCTTGTCCGCGGCCTCGAAGAGATGCACGTCGTGACCGCGCTCCGCGAGGACACGAGCCGCTTCCAGACCGGCAGGTCCGGCTCCCACGACCGCCACGCGCCTCGTCGTGCCGGCGCGATCGATGCGCTGGGGCACCTGGAGCTCGCGGCCGGTGGACGGGTTGTGGATGCAGTACGCCGCGCCGGAGGCATAGATGCCGTCGATGCACATGTTGGCGCCGACGCACGGTCGGATGCGGTCCGTGCGGCCGTCGCGGACCTTGTTGGGCAGCTCGGGGTCGGCCATCAGCGCCCTGGTCATGCCGACCAGATCGAGCAGTCCCTCGGCGACGGCGTACCGCGCGGTGGCGACGTCGCTGATCCGGGCGGCGTGCATGACCGGGACGGAGAGCTTCTGTTTGATCCGTCCGGCGAACTCCAGGTGGGGAGAGGCGGGTGTGGACATCGGCGGAATGGTGCGGGCCAGGTCGGCGTCGGTGGCGATCGAGCCCTTGATCAGACTGATGAAGTCGATGCCGGCCGCGGTGATGTCCTCGGCGATGCGCAGTGCCTCATGAGTCTCCAGGCCGCCCTCGCGTTCTTCGTCGAAGGTCATGCGCGCGCCGATGACGAAGTCCGGTCCGACCGCTTGTCGTACGGCACGGATGACCTGGAGCGGGTAGCGCATCCGGCTGTCGTAGGAGCCGCCGTACTCGTCGTCGCGACGGTTCCAGAAGGGCGTCCAGAACGAGTCCAGGAAGTGTCCCCAGGCCATGAGCTCGATACCGTCGAGCCCCGCGGACCGGCAGCGCTGCGCGGTGTCGACGAAGTCCTGCAGTACCCGGTCGAGGTCCCATTGCTCGGCCGCCTTGGCGAACGCGCGGTGTGCGGGCTCGCGGACGTTGCTCGCCGAGATGGCCGGGAGCCAGTTGTCGGTGTAACTGCTGGTGCGGTGACCGAGGTGGGTGAGCTGGGTCATCACGGCCGCGCCCTGCTCGTGGACCTCGTCGGCCAGGCGGCGCAGCCAGGGCTCGGCCTCGTCCTTCCAGAGCTGCAGGTTGCCGAATGCCGGTGCGCTGTCGCGGCTGACCAGGGCACTGCCGCCGATCATGGTCAACGCGACGCCGCCGCGGGCCTTTTCGACGTGGTAGGCGCGGTAGCGGTCCTTGGGCAGGCCGTCCTCGCTGTAGGCCGGCTCGTGGGACGTGCTGACGATGCGGTTGCGCAGCGTCAGGTTCTTCAGGACGAACGGACTCATCAGAGGGTCATCGGCGGTCACAACAGACCTCCACGCATTGTCGGCCGGTTACAGGGGTCCTTGAGATCGGCAAGGAGCGCAGGCGAAAGCCGGGATCAGCGCCCGTGGTTGTGCATGACGTGCTTGGTGCGCGAGTAGTCGTCCAGGGCGTAGATCGACAGGTCGCGGCCGTAGCCGGAGCCCTTGAACCCACCCCAGGGGACCTCACCGGCCAGTACCAGATGGGAGTTGACCCAGACGGTGCCGAAGTCGAGGCGGGCGGCGATGTCGTGGCTGCGGCGGGCGTTCTCGGTCCACACCGACGCCGACAGGCCGAGGGGGACGCCGTTGGCCCGCCGTACCGCTTCGTCCTCGTCGATGAAGGTCTCGACGGTGATCACGGGGCCGAAGATCTCCTCGCGGGCGACTTCGGCTCCTTCGGGTACCTCGACCAGCACGGTCGGGGCCACGAAGTATCCCGGCCCGTCGAGGGCCGCGCCTCCCGTCGCCACGCGGACGCCCTCCTTCTTCGCCCGCTCCAAGTACCCCGTGACACGGTCGAAGTGCGCCTTGGAGACCATGGGGCCGACCTCGACATCCTCGCCGGCCTGCGGCTCGCCGACGACCAACGCGCTGACCTCGTCCACGAGTTGCTCGATGAACTGCCCGGCCACCGATTCATGGACGAGGACGCGGCAGGCGGCCCCGCATTCCTGGCCGGAGTTCCAGAAACCGGCGACGCGCAGGGATGAGGCCGCCGCCGAGAGGTCGGCGTCCGAGAAGATCACCACCGGGGCCTTGCCGCCGAGTTCGAGGTGTACACGCTTGAGGCTGTCGGAGGCGGCGCGAGCGACGGCGCGACCGCTGCCCACCGATCCGGTCAGGGCGATCATGTCCACGTCCGGGTGCTCGGCTAGCCGGGCGCCGACGACCGCTCCGTGGCCGTTCACCACGTTCAGCACGCCGGGCGGGAGCAAGTCGTCGACGATTTCGGCGAGTTTCAAAGTGGTCAGCGGGGTCTGCTCGGACGGCTTGAGGACCAGGGTGTTGCCCGCGGCGAGGATCGGGGCGATCTTCCAGGCCGCCATGAGCAAGGGGTAGTTCCACGGGGTGACCACGCCGACCACACCGACCGGCTCACGCAGGATGAGCGACAGGTGGTTCTCGGCGTAGTCGCCGGCGGACATGGAGGTGGTCGCGCGCACCGCGCCGGCCATGAAGCGGAAGGTGTCGATGGTCATGGCGACGTCGTCCTGCGACACCGCGAGCGGCTTACCCGTGTTCGCCGACTCCAGCCTGCTCAGGAGATCGGTGTTCTCGGCCAACCTGTCCGCGATGGCGTGGAGCAGCTCGGAGCGCTCCTTCGGGACCCGCCGCGCCCACCCGGCCTTGGCCGCCACGGCGGCGGTGACCGCTCGATCGATGTCCTCGGCGGTGCCCTCGGGAATCCGGGCGATGACAGCCTCCGAGCACGGGTCGACGACGTCGATGACGCGCTCGGTCGATCCCTCGGCGAAGTTACCGTCGATGAAATGCCGGGCCGGAGGAAGGTCGGCCTCGGTGATCAGGGGCCGTAGGCCGACTGTGCGTCGCACGCCGGACGTCGTGGAAGTCGGGGCAGTGGTCATGATCAGTGACTCCTTGGGGCGTGGTCGTGCGGGTCAGTGGGCCAGTCGACACTTCGGCCGACGCCGTGCGCCTCGGCGTGCTGGTAGATGTGCCAGGCCGCTGCCGCGTCCTGGACGCCGAGGCCGGCGCTGATGTACGTCACGATGTCGTCGTCGCCACCGCGGGCGGAGACTTCGCCGGTCAGGACGTGGCCGAGTTCGAGCAGCTCCAGCCGGGCCGTGTCGGCCTGTTGGCGTGGAGGATGTCGGGTCCGATCTCGCGGCGGTGCCGTTCGAAGGATCCGACCGTGACAACGGTGGTAGCGGGTTGGAGCTCGTGTACGGGGAACAGCGGCTCGGTGGCCAGGGTGGCGCAGTCGGTGACCACATGCCGGTCCAGGAGTAGGTTCCGCTCCGCTGCAGCGCCGCGATGTGCGCCTGGCCCTGTACCCCCGATCCCAGCACGAGGAGGCGGGCTGCCCCCTGTCCGGCCAGTGCCTCGACGGCGACCGCGCTCGCGGCGGCCGTGCGAAGCGTGGTGAGTTCGGCCGGCCTGTTCCCGCGTTCCCGGGGTTGATGCTCCCGAACTTGCAGACGGGGCCGCTCGTGCGGTCGAGGCGAGAGGCGTAGCAGAAGACGGTGTCAGGGGTGTCGGCGTGGCCGCCGAGGATCTTCTCGGGCTGCCACGCCTCGCCCCGCGCGAGGGCGACGAACGCCGCTCGTTGCGAGGTGATCGCGGCGTCGATGTCGAACGAGGCTCGGACATCCTGCCCGTCGAGGAGTCTCATGACCGCCACGCCGTCCGTCACCTTGCCGCGTTCAGCTGCGGCAGCGCCTCGACAAGCGAGGTGATCCTGGCGGTCGTTGCGGCGTCGAGCCCGAGGAGCGGTTCGCGGGGCTCGCCGACGGGGATCCCGGCCGCGTTCAGGCCGGCCTTGACCGCCTGGATGAACGGAGCGGACATGATCGCGTCCAGCAGCGGGTAGATTCGGTCCCATTCGGCTCGCGCGCGTGCGAGGTCGCCGTCGCGCAACGCGCGGTGGACGGAGACCAGGTGGGCCGGCATGACGTTCGCGGTCCCGGCCATGACGCCGGCGGCTCCCTCGGAGATCGCCTGGAGGAGGAGACTGTCCCAGCCGACGAAGGTGGAGATGACGTCGCCGTAGTTGTGGATCAGCTGCCCGGCCTGGGCCATGTCGGCGCTGGTGTCCTTGATGTACTGGATGTTCTCGACCTCGCTGGCCAGCCGGCCGACGGTCTCCGGGGACAGGTTGACCCCCGTGGCCCCGGGCAGGTTGTAGAGCATGATCGGAATGCCCACGGCGCCGGCGACGCTGCGCAGGTAGTGCAGCGTCTCGTCGAGCGTGAGCGGCTCGTAGTACGGGGCGACCACCATCAGCACCGAGGCTCCGGCGGCCTCCGCGTGGCGGGACAGTTCGATCGCTTCCTTGGTGCTCATCGCGCCGGTCTGTGCGACGACCGGTACGCGTCCGGCCGTCTGGTCGATGACGGTCTCGACGACGAGGCGTCGCTCCGCCGCGCTCATCGACGCGAACTCACCGGTGGAGCCACAGGCGACGACGCCGTCGACCCCGCCGTCGATGCTGTGGTCGACCACTCGGCGCAGGATCTTCTCGTCGATCTGGCCGTCCGGCGCGAAGGGGGTGGCAAGTGCGGTCAGGACACCGCTCAGTTGTGCCGACATTCTGGAGTCTCCTAGGTTGCAGGTGAAGCTGGTCCCGGTGATGGGGTCGGTCGCCGCGGGAGCTGCCGGGGCTCCGGACACGGCGGCGGATCTACGACGCCGTCCGCTCCGGTGCGCGGTGGCGCGCCGCGGTCTGCCGTTCGGTGGCGAGCAGACTCCGGACCTCGTGGGCGGCGGACAGGCCGGTCTGGATGGCGGTCTCGGTGTAGAGGGTGCCGAGGTAGTCGCCGGCCAGGAACACCCGGCCGCTGTGCCGGGTCAGCGTCCGCTGCAGCTTGCCGCGGCCGGGGAAGCAGTAGGGCGCGCCCGTGGGCCAGCGCTGGACCTCGGCCTCGACGACGTTCCCGGCGAAGCCGGGCAGTACCTGGTCCAGGTCGTCGAGGTAGATCCGAAGGATCTTGTCGTCTTCGTGCTCCAGCAGGTCACGCGCCAGGCTTCCCGGTGAGAAGGTCATGATGCTGCTGCCGGGCCGGCGTTCCGGCGCATAGCCGTGGACGACGTTCGACATGTTCAGCGCGACGTTGAAGGATCGCTTCGGCGTCGCGATGCCGTAGGCGTCGTCCCAGACCTGGCGGCCGGTCTCGTCGCTGAGGAACGCCGCACTCACATAGGGGCCGTAGACGATCTTCGACAGAGCCTCGCGGACGTCAGGGTCGAGGTCGACCGCGATCCGGTGGCTGACGGTCGCGGGCGTGGCCAGGACCACGTAGCGCGCCTCGACCTCCTGCTCGACGCCGTCCTGCCGGTAACGGACGACGACCGAACCGTCCTTCTGGACGATCTCCTCGACACTCGCGTTCAGCCGCACCCGGTCCGACAGGGCCGCGGCAATGCTCTCGGTGAGGGTGGACGGACCGCCGAGGATGCTCTGGGAGAGACCGCCGCCGATGTTCCACACCAGGCTGAAGTAGCCGACGCCGGCTCCTGCCGAGAGCTGATCGATGTCCGCGGAGGAACGCGTCACCGTGGGCTTGAACAGCGCCTCGGCGTCCTCCGGCAGGTCGCCGATGAAGTCCTTGAAGGAGAGGTCGTTCATGAAGTCGTAGATCCGCTGCTGGTGCTGTGCCGCGGTTTCGTCCCGGCGCCGCCGCACGATTCGGGCGTAGCGCGCCACGTGCATGGCCACCTTGGCACCGGCCTTGACCATGCCGACCCGCGACTGCATCGACATCGGAATGCGGAACGGGTAGCTCTCCACGCGCCCCTTGAGCAGCAGCTTGCCGTTCATCGACAGCCCGGCCAGCGAGCCGGGCACCGGTACCGAGTCGACGCCGGTGTTGTTCAGCAGCCATGACGTCGCCGAGTTCCCGCCGGCGTAGACGTGTCCGCCCCAGTTCATCCAGTACGGTCCGCGACGCTCCGATCGGATACGTCCGCCGACCCGGTCCCGCGACTCGAGCAGGAGCGTGTCCCAGTGCCGCAATCGCCAGCCGGCGGCCAGCCCCGCGATGCCGCCTCCGACGATCACTACGTCCTTCATGGGTAACCTCCTGCGCATGTGCGGGTGAAGAGTTCGGCTGCTTCGATTGCCTGTGCCGCCCGGTGGTGCAGCCAGGGCCGGCCGCCCAGGCCCCACCAAGGCGGTGAGGCCTGGGCGACGGTCAGACGGCGGCAGGACGGCCGGTGAGTTCTGACGACTTGGGCGTGAGGGCGGCGGCTTCGTGCAGCGCCATGCCGCGGGTCTCGGGCGCCCACAGGACGGACACGACGGCGCCCACCGCGTTGATGACAGCGGCCGCGATCATGGTGCCGCCGATGCCCCAGCCGGTCAGCGCCATGGGGACGAGATAGGTGCCGACGGCGGCGCCGATACGACTGGCCGAGGAGGCGAGGCCGACGGCGGAACCGCGTACCTCGGTCGGGAACAGCTCGTTCGGGTAGACCCACTGCAGGATCTGGGTGCCGCCGATGATGACCGCGTAGGCGGCGAACAGCACCATGATCACGGCCGCGGGGGCACCGGGGAAGATGCCGAGCAGCAGCAGGGCCAGGCCCGACCAGATGAAGCTGTGGATGACCAGGGGGCGCCGGCCCATGCGGTTCACGCCGAGCAGCGCGATGACACAGCCGATCAGGAACATGACCGTGATCAGGGCCGATCCCACATTGGCCAGGGATCCTTCGAGGTGCAGCGCGCCGAGGATGGCCGGGCCGAAGGCGTAGACGGCGAAGAGCGGCACGATGGAGCAGGTCCAGAAGACGGAGATGTAGAGCATCCGTCCGCCGTAGCCGGAGCGCAGGATCGCCTTGAGGTCGACGTTCTCGCGCTCTTCCTCCTCCGGAAGATCGGCGATCGATGCGTCCGGGCCGTAGACCTGCTTGAGGACGGCCTCCGCCTCTTCGACGCGGCCCTTGTTCGCCAGCCAGCGCGGGGACTCGGGCGTGCCCAGCCGCAGCAGCACGATGATCGTGGCGGGCAGCGCGGCGCTGGCGAGCATCCACCGCCACCCGTCGTCACCGGTCTTCAGCAGCAGCTCACCGACGATGTAGGCCACGGCCGCGCCCACGAACCACATGACGACCAGACCACCCAGGAGCGGGCCCCGGTAGCGGCGCGGTGTGAACTCGGCCAGCAGCGAGGTGGCGATGGGGTAGTCCGCGCCGACCGCCATGCCGATGAGCAGCCGCAGGACGAACAGCCACACCGGATCGCTCGCCCAGAACTGCGCGACGGAACAGCCGATGATGGCGACCAGGTCGATGGTGTAGAGGACCTGCCGGCCGAACTTGTCCGTCAGGTAGCCGCCCACGAACGCGCCGAGGAAGATCCCGATGAGCGCGGACGCGCCGATGAGGCCCTGGGCGGAGTCGGACAGGTGCAGCTGCGGCGTGATCTGCACCATGGCGACGCCGATGATGCTCAGTACGTAGCCGTCTAGGAACGGCCCTCCGGAGGAGTACAGCGCCAGTTTCTTGTGGAAGCGCGACAGGGGCGCGTCATCAACTCTGTTTCCTGCGAGTTCGGTCATCACAGCCTCCGGGAGCGGGTCCCGGACTTTCCCTCACAGGTTAGGTCCGGGCCAGGTCGGGGTTGTTGTCTTGGTGTGGGTACTGGTCGCCCGGTCGCCGCGTCGGTTGGGCGGCCGGGCCGGGAACACTGCGGTTCCGATGGGGCGAGTGCTGCGCGAGTGCTGCCCGGTGGGGGTGTCGGCCGGGGCTCGCGGGGAGGCGAACTCGCGGTTTCTCGGGGACGCCGGTGATGTGGCCACCGGATGGCATCGAAGTATGTGAAGGCGACGGGCGGCCAACAATGCCCTCGCTGTCGCGCCGGGCACCGGGGTACACCTGAGTCAGAAATTCGGCTACGGTTACGGCATGGCTGGCCGTCCCCGCGATGCCGTGGTCCTCACCGAGGACGAACGGGCCGCACTGCTGCTGTGGACCCGCAGTCGTACCTGTTCACAGGCCCGCGCCCTGCGTGCGCGGATCGTTCTGGCATGCGCGGACGAGCCCACCAACACCGCCGTGGCCGAACGTCTCGGTGTCTCCCGGGACATGGTGGGCAAGTGGCGTGCTCGCTTCCTCTCCCAGCGGCTGGACGGGCTGGACGAGCATCCCCGCCCCGGTCGGCCTGTCACGGCCGACGACGACGCCTTGGCGCACATCCTCGTCCGCACCCTGACGCCACCACCCCCCGGTGCCCGGCGGGGCTGGTCGACCCGTTCGATGGCGGTCGAGACCGGCCTGAGCCAGAGCACGGTGAGCCGGATCTGGCGGACCTACCGTGTCCGGCCGGGCGAGCAGGTCGCGGCTGGGCCGCGTCGGACGTGGTCGCTGCCGGGGCACGCCGAGGAGGTGGTCGGTCTGTTCATAGCCCCACCGGTGTGCGTCCTCGCCGTGACGAGCCGTGCGGGACGCCGCGGGTCCGTGCGCACGGCTGGGGCGACCGCCGTAGGCCGGCTGTTCGGCCAGGACCAGGACCCGGCCCATGTCCTCGCTGTGGCCTGCGCCTTCGCGGACCTGCGGGGCAAGCACCACACGGACGACGCTGCCGGGGCGGACCTCGCCGCCCTCCAGGACTTTGTGCAGCAGGTCAGGTCGGCGGTGGATGCCGGGGCCAGCGTGCACGTGCTGGCTCACGGCGTGCCGGCGGAAGACTGCGACACCTTCGAGCGCCCGGACGGAGCCGCACGGTCGAGCCTGCGCTGGCATTGCGCACCGAGCCCCGAGGCATGGACCGACGAGACCCACCGCTTCCTCGCCGCCCAAGGCCGACTTTCCCGGGAGGCGGCTTCCGATCCGCCCCGGCTCCGCGACGCTCTGCTGACCTGGTCCACCACTTGGACCCCGACCGCAGCACCTTTCACCCGCATCGCCGCTCCGCGACCGTCGTACGACATCCCGGCCATCTGCGGTCCTGGCAACGACTCGAACGTCCGGGTAGCGCGCACACTGGACGAGCACGTCCAGCCCGGAGCGGCGCAGTTCTCAGTCGCTGACGCTTCGCCGGGCGCCCCGATCACCGCGGACCCCGTCGTCGCGATGCTGCGAGATGCGCTCCTGACCGGTGGCTATCGATCCGGTGACCGCGTTCGGGAGGCGCCGCTGGCAATGCGCCTCGGTCTTACGCGCCGGGTGGTTCGCGCGGGCCTGCACGCGCTGGTCGAGGAGGGGATGCTCGACCTGCTCCCCGGCGGCGCGACCGCCGTACCCGACATCGCGGCGAAGGACGTGCTCGATCTCTACGCCCTGCGCGCCAGCCTCGGTGCTCTGCTCATACGCCGCATCGCCATGCTCGGCCGCGAGAATCTCGCCCCGGCCACGGCGGCGCTCGCGGAGGTTCGCGCGGCCGCCCGAGACAACGATCATCTCCGCATTCGTGAGGTCGACTTGCGGTACCAGGACGCCCTCGCCCGGATCGCGGACCTGCCGCAGGCCGCCGGTACCTTCGAGCGGCTCACGGCCCGTCTGCGCATGTTCGTGACGGTTCTGGACATGGACTACAGCCAGGCCTGCGACACCATCGCCGGCGAGGATGCCGCCGTCCACGAAGCGCTGCTCAACGCCGATGGGAACGAGGCGGCCCGCCTGTGGCGGGTGAAGATCGAGCGCTGCGTGCTCTACATGATCGCCCAGCTGTCCGAGGACGACGTCGCTCCGTACCTGTGGACCACCCTGGCGGGCAGGCCCCGTATGCGTCCTGCGGATCCGCGGAGCGCCGTGCACTGAGGCACGGGGAGCCTCCGACTCCTCAGATGGCTTCGCGAACGGCCCGCTCGAAGCTCACCACGTGGCTGCGGGCGAGCTCCGCCGCTCCGTCGGCATCACGGGCGACGATCGCCTCGATCAACGGTCCGTGCTCCCCGACATGGCCGGCCATGTCGGACAGCCGGTCGATGAACAGGCACCAGATGCGAGTGGCCAGGTTGTCGTAGCGCAGGAGGGTGTCTTCCAGGTACGGGTTGTGCGTGGCGGCGTAGATGCCGCGGTGGACCTGGAGGTCCAGGTGCAGGAGCTCGGTGGCGCCCTGGTGACGGGAGGCCGCGCTCTCCAGTTCCCGGCTCAGCGCCGCCAGGAACTCCCGGTCCGAGGCCGTGGCGCGCCGGGCTGCCTGGGCGGCAGCCAGTGGCTCCAGCTCCTGGCGCACCTCGGAGATATGGGCCAGGTCGGTGATGTTGACGTCGGTGGCGAAGGTGCCGCGTCGGGGATAGGTCGTGATCAGGCTCTCGTACTGGAGCCGCTTGAGCGCCTCGCGCACCGGCGTCCGTCCCACCCCCAGGGACTGTCCCAGCTGTTCTTCGTTGATCGGCGCACCTGGGCGGATTTCGAGCATGACGAGCCGGTCACGGATGGCGCGGTAGGCGCGTTCCGCGAGGGAGAGATCCTCGTCGCTGGGCTTGGCCGCCGCCTGCTGCATGGATGCCCCCTTGACCTGTCCGGCGCGCTCACATACCTTACCGCAGAGGCTGATATATCAGCTATCTTTCAGTCGTCTCTCAGGATGGTGTGCACATGGCAACCACCCCGTCGACCACGGTCAACTCTCCCCTCTCCCGCCCGTTGAGCGAGCTCGACCCGGATGTCGCGGCCGCGGTGGACGCCGAGTTGCACCGTCAGCAGTCCACCCTGGAGATGATCGCGTCGGAGAACTTCGCTCCGGCGGCGGTCATGGAGGCCCAGGGCTCGGTGCTGACCAACAAGTACGCCGAGGGCTACCCGGGCCGCCGCTACTACGGTGGCTGCGAACACGTCGACGTCGTCGAGCAGTTGGCCATCGCCCGGGTCAAGGAGCTGTTCGGCGCCGAGGCCGCGAACGTGCAGCCGCACTCGGGCGCCCAGGCCAACGCGGCCGCGATGTTCGCGCTGCTCCAGCCCGGCGACACGATCCTGGGCCTCGACCTGGCGCACGGCGGGCACCTCACCCACGGCATGCGCATCAACTTCTCCGGCAGGCTGTACAACGTCGTGCCCTACCACGTGCGCGAGTCCGATCTGCGCATCGACATGGACGAGGTCGAGCAACTCGCCCTCGCGCACCGGCCCAAGCTGATCGTCGCGGGTTGGTCGGCCTACCCGCGGCAGCTGGACTTCCCGGCATTCCGCCGGATCGCCGACACGGTGGGCGCCCACCTGATGGTGGACATGGCGCACTTCGCCGGGCTGGTGGCCGCAAACCTGCACCCGAGTCCGGTGCCGTACGCCGACGTCGTCACGACCACCACGCACAAGACCCTCGGCGGCCCGCGCGGAGGCGTGATCCTCAGCCGGGCCGACCTGGCCAAGAAGATCAACTCCGCGGTCTTCCCGGGCCAGCAGGGCGGACCGCTGGAGCACGTCATCGCGGCGAAGGCGGTGGCCTTCAAGGTGGCGGCGAGCGAGGAGTTCAAGGAGCGCCAGCGACGCACGCTCAAGGGCGCGAAGATCCTCGCCGGACGGCTGCTGGCCGATGACGTGGCCGAGGCCGGGATCACGGTCCTGACCGGCGGTACCGAGGTCCACCTGGTCCTGGTCGATCTGCGCAGGTCCGCGCTGGACGGGCAGCAGGCCGAGGACCGGCTGCACCGCATCGGCATCACCGTCAACCGCAACGCGGTACCGTTCGACCCGCGTCCGCCGATGGTCTCCTCCGGGCTGCGGATCGGCACCCCGGCCCTGGCCACCCGCGGCTTCGGCGAGCCGGAGTTCCGGGAGGTCGCCGACATCATCGCCGAGGCCCTCAAGGGCGAACGGCCGGATGACGAACTGCGCGGGCGGGTCGAGAAGCTCGCGGCCGCCTTCCCCCTCTACTCCCACCTGATCGGAGGCGCGGCATGACGACCAAGCCGCTGCCGGAGCATCCGGACCGGCTGTGGCGCACACCCGAGCCGCGCTCCTCGTACGACGTCGTCATCGTCGGCGCGGGCGGCCACGGCCTGGCCACCGCCTACTACCTCGCCAAGTACCACGGCATCACCAACGTCGCCGTCCTGGAGAAGGGCTGGCTCGCGGGCGGCAACATGGCGCGCAACACGACGATCATCCGCTCCAACTACCTCTGGGACGCGAGCGCGGCGATCTACGAGCACGCGCTCAAGCTGTGGGAGCAACTCCCGCAAGAGCTCGACTACGACTTCCTCTTCAGCCAGCGCGGCGTCCTCAACCTCGCGCACACCCTGCAGGACGTCCGCGAGGGCGTGCGCCGCGTCAACGCCAACCGCCTCAATGGAGTCGACGCCGAGTGGCTGGAGCCGGACGAGGTCGCCAAGGTCTGCCCGATCCTCAACGTCTCCTCCCGCACCCGGTATCCGGTCCTCGGCGGCACCTTCCAGCCGCGGGCCGGGATCGCCAAGCACGACCACGTCGCCTGGGCGCTGGCCCGCCGAGCCGACGAGCTGGGCGTGGACCTGATCCAGTGCTGCGAGGTCACCGGCTTCCTCAAGGACGGCAACCGAGTCGTGGGCGTCGAGACCAACCGGGGCAGAATCCTCGCCGGCCGGGTCGGCCTCGCGGCGGCCGGACACAGCAGCGTGCTGGCCGCCCGGGCCGGCTTCCGCCTGCCGGTGCAGTCCCATCCGCTGCAGGCTCTGGTCTCCGAGCTGCACGAGCCGGTGCACCCGACGGTCGTCATGTCGAACCATGTGCACGTCTACGTGTCGCAGGCGCACAAGGGCGAGTTGGTGATGGGCGCGGGTGTCGACGCCTACAACGGCTACGGGCAGCGCGGCTCCTTCCATGTCATCGAGCAGCAGATGGCCGCCGCGATCGAGCTGTTCCCGGTCTTCGCCCGCGCGCACGTGCTGCGGACCTGGGGCGGAATCGTCGACGTCTCCCCGGACGCGTCCCCGATCATCGGCGCCACTCCGGTGGACAACTTGTACGTCAACTGCGGCTGGGGCACGGGCGGGTTCAAGGCCACTCCGGCCGCCGGCTGGGCCTTCGCGCACACCATCGCCACGGGTGAACCGCATCCGTTGAGTGCCCCCTTCGCCCTCGAACGTTTCGAGACGGGCGCGTTGATCGACGAGCACGGCGCGGCAGCCGTGGCTCACTGAGGAGGATGCCGTGCTGCTGATCACATGCCCGTGGTGCGGTCCGCGGGACGAGACCGAGTACCACTACGGCGGTCAGGCCCACGTCGCCTACCCCGAGAACCCCGCGGAGCTCACCGACGAGGAGTGGGCCGAGTACGTCTTCTACCGGGACAACCCCAAGGGCCCCTTCGCCGAGCGGTGGATGCACAGCATCGGCTGCCGCCGCTGGTTCAACGTCCTGCGCGACACCGTCACCAACGAACTGCTCGCCGCCTACCGGCTGGACGAGCCCCGTCCCGAACTGCCCCAGGCCGGAGGGAACCGATGACCGACCAGCACTTCCGGCTCCCGCAGGGGGGACAGATCGACCGCGGCACCGTGCTGCGGTTCACCGTCGACGGGCGGGAGTTGACCGGTCACCCCGGAGACACCGTCGCCTCGGCGATGCTGGCGCACGGGCTCGTCGAGGTCGCGCCCTCGCTCTACCGCGGCCGTCCGCGCGGCATCGTCTCCGCGGGCGTCGAGGAGCCCAACGCCCTGCTGCAGATCGAGGGCCCGTGCTCGGAGGGCATGCTTCCGGCGACGACGGTGGAGCTGTACGACGGACTGTCCGCCGTGACGCTGTCCGGCATGGGTCGGCTCGACCCGGGCCCTGATCCCGCCGTCCACGACAAGAAGTATGTGCACACCGACGTCCTGGTCGTCGGCGCCGGGCCTGCCGGGCTCGCGGCCGCCGCGGCTGCCGCCGGCTCCGGCGCCCGTGTGATCCTCGTGGACGACCAGCCCGAGCCCGGTGGTTCGCTGCTCTCCGGCACGCAGGGCGACCGCACCTGGGTGGCCGACCTCCGCGCGGTGCTCGACGCCGCGCCCGAGGCCGTCGTGCTGCGACGCACCACGGCATTCGGGTCGTACGACGACAACTACGTGCTGGCCCTGCAACGGCGCACCGACCACCTCGGCACCGCGGCTCCCGAGGGTGTCTCGCGCCAGCGGCTGTGGCACATCCGGGCCCGTCAGGTGGTCCTGGCGACCGGCGCGCACGAACGGCCACTGGTCTTCGCGGGCAACGACCGGCCCGGGGTGATGCTCGCCGGGGCCGTCCGGACCTACCTCAACAGGTACGGCGTGACGGCGGGTTCGCGGGCCGTGGTGAGTACGACCAACGACAGCGCCTACGACACGGTCGCTGATCTGCACGCCGCCGGGACCGACGTCGCCGCCGTCGTGGACGCGCGCCCCGAACTGTCCCCCCGGGCCGCCGAGGTGGCCGCGGCGACCGGGGTGCGGGTGCTGACCAGCAGCGCGGTGGCCGACACGGCAGGGGAGGGGCGGATCACCTCGGTCACCGTGGACGGGATCGACGCGAACGGCCGACTCACCGGCGAACCACAGTCGTTCGACTGCGATCTGCTCGCCGTCTCGGGCGGCTGGAGCCCGGTGGTGCACCTGCACAGCCAGCGCCAGGGCACGCTGCGCTGGGACGAGGACCTGGTCGCCTTCGTGCCCGACGGCATCCTGCGGGACCAGCGGGTCGTGGGTGCGGCCCGGGGGACGTACGACCTCGACGGCTGTCGGGCCGAAGGGGCGCGAGCGGGTGCGCTGGCCGCGACGGACGCCGGGTTCCCGGTGCCGGTGCCCACGGCCTCGTACGAAGAGGTACGTCCCGATGTACGAGCCCTGTGGCTGGTGCCCGCCACCGAGGGCGAACCCGGCACCTGGGACAGCCACTTCGTCGACCTGCAGCGCGATGTCACCGTCGCCGACGTCTGGCGCTCGACCGGCGCGGGCATGCGCAGCGTCGAGCACGTCAAGCGCTACACCTCGCTCGGCACGGCGAGCGACCAGGGCAAGACCTCCGGCGTCAACGCGATCGGCGTCATCGCAGAGGCCCTCGGCGGTTCACTGGGTGAGATCGGCACCACGGCCTACCGCGCGCCGTACGCACCGGTCGCCTTCGCCGCCCTGGCCGGGCGTGAGCGCGGCGAACTGTTCGACCCGGAGCGGAGGACCGCCCTCCACCGCTGGCACGTCGCGCACGGCGCCGAGTTCGAGGACGTCGGTCAGTGGAAGCGCCCCCGGTACTACCCCCTGCCCGGCGAGGACATGGACACGGCCGTGGCCCGCGAGTGCCGCGCGGCCCGTGAGGGGGTGGCGTTCATGGACGCCTCCACCCTCGGCAAGATCGAGATCTGGGGCGCGGACGCGGGCGAGTTCCTCAACCGCATCTACACCAACGCCTTCAAGAAGCTGAAGCCCGGCACGGCCCGCTACGGCGTCATGTGCAAGCCCGACGGCATGATCTTCGACGACGGCGTGACGCTGCGCCTCGACGACAACCGCTACTTCATGACCACCACGACGGGCGGCGCCGCCGGAGTCCTGGACTGGCTCGAGGAGTGGCTGCAGACCGAGTGGCCCGAACTCGACGTCCACTGCACCTCGGTGACCGAGCAGTGGTCGACGATCGCCGTCGTGGGCCCCCAAGCGCGCCAGGTCGTCGCCCGACTCGCCCCGGACGTCGACCTGTCCGCCGAGGCGTTCCCGTTCATGGCCTTCCGCGAGACCACCCTGGCCTCCGGCATCCCGGCCCGCATCTGCCGGATCTCCTTCTCCGGCGAACTCGCCTACGAGATCAACATTTCCGCGTGGTACGGCCTGTCCGTCTGGGAGCAGGTCCACGAGGCCGGGCAGCCGTACGGCATCACCCCGTACGGCACCGAGACCATGCACGTCCTGCGGGCCGAGAAGGGCTACATCATCGTCGGCCAGGACACCGACGGCACCGTCACCCCGCAGGACGCCGGCATGTCCTGGGTGGTCTCGAAGCAGAAGGACTTCATCGGCAAGCGGTCCTACTCCCGCCCCGACACCTCCCGCACCGACCGCAAGCAACTGGTCGGCCTGCTGCCGAGCGACCGCACGACCCGACTGCCGGAAGGCACCCAACTCGTCGCGCCGGACGCCACGTTGGAGACGGTGCCCGTGCCGATGCTCGGCCACGTCACCTCCAGCTACCACAGCCCGGCCCTCGGCCGCCCCTTCGCCCTCGCGCTCGTCGCCGACGGGCGGGCGAGGATCGGCGAGACCCTGCTCGCCCCGGTGGGCGAGGACCTGGTGCCCGTCGAGGTGACCGACTTCGTCCTCTACGACCCCGAAGGGACCAGGCGAGATGGCTGAGCTGACGATCGACGCACGGACAAGCCCGTTGGCGCACCTGGAAGAGCGGATGCGCACCGCCACCGTCACCGGTGCCCGCGGCGTCGCGCTGACCGAGTGGCCGTTCATCACCATGGTGGATGTACGCGTCGACCCCGCCTCCGAAGCGGCCGACCGCATCGAGAAGGCCCTGGGAGCCGCGCTCCCGAGCCAGTGCGGCAACACCACCGCATCCGGCCCCCACACCGTCGTATGGCTCGGCCCCGACGAATGGCTCGTCCTGTCTCAGGCAGAACCGACCGCGGTGGCCGCCGAGTTGAGAGAAGCCCTCGCCGGAGCCCCGGGCTCGGTCGTGGACGCCTCGGCGAACCGCACGACGGTGGAGCTGAGCGGCCCGGCCGCCCGGCAGGTGCTGGAGAAGGGCTGCCCGCTGGATCTGCATCCCCGCGCCTTCGGGCCCGGCCAGGCGGTGTCGACCACGGTGGGACCCGTCCCGGTGGTGCTCTGGCAGGTCGACAAGACGCCGACGTACCGCCTCTTCCCGCGCTCCTCGTTCGCCGACTACCTGGCCCGCTGGCTCATCGACGCGATGAGCGAGTACCGCCGCCCCGAGGTCCCCTGACGGCTGCACACCACGCCGCTATTAAACCGATTGGTTGACAAGCGGGGACCCCGCTCGTAGGGTATTTAACCAATCGGTTGAATATAAGAGGTGCCAGGTGACCGACGACCGGCTCTCGGTGGTGTTCTCCGCACTGGCCGACCCCACGCGACGTGACATCGTGGCCCGGCTCGCCGCCGGGGACGCGACCGTCAACGAACTGGCCGAGCCGTACGACGTCACGGTGCAGGCCGTGTCCAAGCACATCAAGGTCCTGGAAGACGCCGGTCTGATCAGTCGCAGCAGGGACGCCCAGCGGCGGCCCTGCCACCTCGAGGCAGAGGCCTTCGACCTGATGACGAAGTGGATCGAGCGTTATCGGCGCGAGGCGGAGGACCGCTTTCGCCGTCTCGATGCCCTCCTGGAACAGCTGGACGACGAGCAGCCGGCGACAGGCACCCCGAAGGATCCGACGGAGGAAGCGGCATCATGAGCAGCACCCACACGCATCACCGCAATGAGACGCAGATCGTGGCCGACCCGACTCAGCCCACCATCGTGATCACCCGGGAGTTCGACGCTCCGCCGGAGCGCGTGTTCCGGGCGTACACCGACCCCGAACTGGTCGTCCAGTGGCTCGGCCCGCGTAGGCTCACGATGCTCATCGACCAGTACGACGCGCGCAACGGCGGGTCGTACCGCTATGTGCATCGCGACGACGACGGGACCGAGTACGGCTTCCACGGCGTGTTCCACGAGGTGCGCCCCAACGAGCGCATCGTGCAGACCTTCACCTACGAGGGCTTCCCGGACGGTGTCAGCCTGGAGACGGCCGTCTTCGAGGACCTAGGTGGTCGCACCCGGGTCACCGGAAAGTCACTCATGGACTCCGTCGAAGCCCGCGATTCGATGATCAAGAGCGGTATGGAACGCGGCGTCCGCGAGGGCTACGAGCGGCTCGACGAACTGCTCGGCCGCCGGCAGACCGGCGACGCCGAGCGACGCACCGAGACGGAGTCCTGAGCTCATGACGAGATCAGCAGCCGATGAGCACCGCATCGTCGCACGCGTATTCACCGACCGCGTACGCGGCGCGGATCCAAAGGCATGGGACAACCCCGCGCCGTGCGAGGGCTGGGTCGCCCGGGACGTCGTACGTCACCTCGTCGAGTGGCTCCCCGACTTCCTCAAAGCCGGCGCCGGAGTCGAACTGCCGAAGGGCCCCTCGGTGGACGACGACCCGGTGGCCGCCTGGGCGACACACCGCGACGGCGTACAGGCCCTCCTCGACGATCCAGCCACCGCACACAAACTGCTGTCGAACCCGCACATCGGAGAGATCCCACTGGACCAGGCGGTCGACCGGTTCTACACCGCCGATGTCTTGATGCACACCTGGGACCTGTCACGGGCCACCGGCCAGGACGAACACCTCGATCCTGCCAGATGCGCCCAGTTGCTCGACGGGATGCTGCCGCTCGACGACGTGCTCCGTGCGAGCGGGCAGTACGGACCGCGGGTCGAGGTGCCGGAAAGCGTCGACGTCCAGACCCGCCTGCTCGCCTTCATCGGCCGCAAGCCCTGACGAGCCGGAAAGCACTGTGGCGGGCTGCCGGGCGAAGAACCGGACCGCGCTGCTGGATCGACTTGTGACGGCCGTCCGGCATCAGACTGCGCAGACATCCCCCGCCCCCAACGCCGCTGATCCCGACGCGGCACCGACCCGAGACATCGGCAACGAACTCCGCCAACCCACCCCGGAGCCTTAGCTCAGTCCGGCGAAGAGGTCGTTCTCGGGCACGGCGGCGCCGGTGGTGTCCTGGACGCGTACGAAGGTCTCGACGCCCATCAACTCGGTGAACCTTTTCTGGCCCATCTTGAGGAAGAAGATGTTCTCGCCCTGGCTGGCGTGCGCGGCCAGGGCATCGAACTTCTGAGGGCCGTACGCGCTGGTGTCCACCCAGGTGGTGATCTCCTCGTCGGGGAGTCCGATCTCGGCCAGCGCGGCGGCCTCGGCGGGGTCCGGCTCCTGCCAGTCCGAGCCGAACTCGCGCATGGTCTCCCCGAACCGCTGCATCATCGAGCGGGGCGCCGTCGTCCAGTACACCTTCTGCGTCGTCTCGGTCATCGCCAGCGCCGCCATCGTGATGCGATTCGCCTGGATGTGGTCGGGGTGGCCGTAGAAGCCGTTCTCGTCGTAGGTGACGACCACATCGGGTTGGTAGCGGCGCATGAGTTCCGCGAGCCGGGCGGCGCCCTCCTCCACGGGTGTCTGCCAGAAGGATCCGGGGGCGTCATTGGTCGGCCAGCCCATCATCCCGGAGTCGGCGTAGTCCAGCATCTCCAGATGACTGACCTTCAGGATGTCGCAGCTTGCCTCAAGTTCTTCACGCCGCATAAAGGCGACAGCTGCCGGATCGTGCCCGGGATCGCCCGGCTTGACCCCGCCCGGTCCGTCTCCGCAACCACCGTCGGTGCACGTCACGAGGACCGTGCGGATGCCCTCCGCCGCGTATCGTGCGAGGACACCTCCCGTTCCAGTGGCCTCGTCGTCGGGGTGGGCATGCACCGCCATGAGCGTCAAGTGCCGGTCAGTCATGAAACATTCCTCCTGAGTGAAAAGGCCTCGGTCCGAGTCTGCGGCAAAGGCGTACAAGGGGTCGCCCGGTTTCCTCGATGCGATCACCGTGGCTGCGGATGACCTCTTCCGGACGCCGGCGCTGCTGCCGGGCCGACGCGGAGCATCGGGCAGCGGACGTGGGCTGGTCCGAACTGCCAGTTGGTGCCCGCCGATCGCGCTGTCGAACTCAGCCGTGCCGGTGGGCAGTCGGCCGCGCACCTTGCGACTCTCAGCACATCTTCCCGATCTTCAATGCTCGCGCCCGCTCTCCGGTGTTCTCCGGGCGGATGCGCTCGGCCAGGCAGTGCCGGTGGGAGACGATGGTGTGGCTGCCTGGACCGTCGTTGCTCCGCGAGTCCAGGACGAGAGCGTCTCCACCTGGGCTCAGCGTGATCGGTTCACCACAGAAGTCGCAGTGCCGGGTGAGTGATTCCAGGTCAGCAGGTCGGATGTTGAGCCGCACTGATACCGGCGGATGCCAGCGATGGATCTGCTCGATCACCGCTTGGCCTGAACCTTCTGGCCAGGCATGAGCGCCAGGCTCTCTATCTCGAACCTTTCCATGAACCGCTTCCCCGTCCTTCAGCCCAGCAGGCCGCGCCCCGGTAGCGCTCATCACGCATGTCGTCGACGTCGGAGCCGATCACCGTGGTCAGGGCCCACAAGGCGTCATCGTAATTGGTGATGGTCGAACTGGAACGGACCCAACTTTTCTCTGTCGACTGGGCCGTACGGCCTTCCGGCGACGAAGCGACGTCGCCCTGATGTGGGTGGCCGTCCTGGCCGCTCAGCGCGCCAAGGGGCACGTCCCGCAGGAGGCGGCCGGTCTGGCTGTGGGTACTGCCGCCTCAGCGGTCGTCTTTGCCGGCCTCACCGCGGTGATCGCACTGGCCGGCCTGTCGGTGGTGGGGATTCCGATGCTGACGAAGATGGGCCTGGCCGCCGCAGGAGCGGTCACGATCGCCGTACTGGTTGCGCTGACGAGAACCTCGGCACCTGCTGGGCCCGCTTCGTCCTGCGCCGGCCTCTCCCGGTACTGATTCTCGGTGTTCTGGGGCTCGGTCGCCTGCTGCGGCTGTACATGCCGGGTGGGGGATGCCGAGTTCGACCACCTGATCGGCCCCAGTCGGCTGTTGGGCCGCGATGCACGGTGCCGTTGGCGCGAGCGCTGAAGGGCACCGTGCATCGCCTTTGGTATCCGGTCAGGCGGGGGTGATGTTCTCCGCCTGCGGGCCCTTCTGGCCCTGGGTGATGTCGAAGGTGACGGCCTGGCCCTCCTGGAGCTCGCGGAAGCCGGTTGCGTTGATGTTGGAGTAGTGCGCGAAGACGTCGGGGCCGCCCCCGTCCTGCGCGATGAAGCCGAAGCCCTTTTCGGCGTTGAACCACTTGACGGTGCCGCTGGCCATGTCTGTGCCTTCCATTCGATGGCGGGTCCGCACCGCGCGGACCCGGAGGTGGTCGTCCTGGTCCTCGGGCACTGCACAGCAAAACGCCCGCACCACGGCGCGGGCAGGTACTGCGAACCACGACATCTGACAGCGACGTTACACTGCGACTCCACCCGTTACCAGTGAGTAAGCCCTCAGCGGCCCAGGCAGTGTTACGGCTTGGGGGCTGGTACGTGCTCGCCCGGAGCCTCGCAGGGTCTGTCGCAGGGGCCGATCGGTCAGGCGTCGCCGAGCCGGCCTGCCGGGAACTTGGCCTTCCGGTCTCGGCATAGAAGCCCGCAGGCTCCACCGCCAGTTGCGGCGTACGGGAGCCCCTGCGGCCCGCGGCCGACGCCGGCGGACCACGGCCCCGAGCCCGCCGCTCCCCCGGGGCCGCCTTCTGGGCGGTTGGGGGAGTGGGCGGCCGGCCGACCGATGGCCGTCGCTCGTGTGACTGTCCGGCCCGACCCTGGTGCGGTCTAGGCGTCCCGGCGTCGGTCCCGGATCTCAGGCCGTTGCTGGAAGCCGGCTGACTCATAGGTGGCGACCGCGCCGACATTGGAGCTCGGGGTGCAGACGATCGCGCTCGATGAGCCCAGTTCCTGGAGTGCGGCCGCTGCTGCGACGGTGATCGCCCTGCCGTAGCCGAGACCGCGATGCTCCCGGCGCACGCCCATCGGCTCCAGCAGCCCGGGCTTGCCCGGACCGGCCGACCACACCGTCACCGCCGCCACCGCGTTGCCCTGGTCGTCGTACGCGACCAGACACCGGGCATCCGCGTACGGCAATCCGGCCGCCATCGCGTGCCAGCGCTCGTCCGTGAACGTCGACGTGTCGAACGATGCCCGCTGTACGGCGCTGCGCACGTGCGCCTGCTCCGGCCCGATCACCTCGATCCGCACACCGGGGTCCTCCACCGGCTCCGTGAGGTCGCGGCGCAACGGTGTCCACGGCTCGTCGGCGTTCCAGCCGTCCTCGATCAGCAGATCGTGGACCAGCGCGCCCATCGGTGCCTCGACGTACACCCTCCCCTCCATCAGTACGCCGCGCTCCGGCTCGCTCAAGTCCTCAACCAACTCCTGCGCCAGTTCCTCGTCCAGCTGGGCCTCTGGCGCGATCGTCAGCCGCAACAGCTCGGGACCGTCCAGCAGCCCGACGGCGAGAATCTGTCCGTCCCGGCTCCAGGTCCGGACGGCCCCGGCTGTCGCCTCTGCACCGAACCGCCAGAACCAGCCCAGGTCCCCCGGATGCAGTTGCATCGGTGCCGCGTCGTACTGCCACTCCCGCAGCGCACCCACAGCCTTGCTCAACCCGTCGACTCCCGGCTTGCCCAACACAATCGCCATACCCCCGATCACACACCGCCCTGCCGACAGTCCGCACCCGGTTTCCGGCCAGCCGGTGTGGTGGGCATTTGGGGATACGGGACGGGGTACGGCGCGACGCGCGCGTCGCGCTGTGTCTGCTGGTGCCCACTCGTTGGGAGGGGCGGGCGGGGCAGTTGGCCCAGCGCTGCCGACGACGCTCTTGCTTGTGGGCACATCTTTTCTGCGGGCCGGCATCACGCGACAGAGAGGACGAGCCGTGCGACGTGGACTGATCGTGGTGGATGTGCAGAAGGACTTCTGCGAGGGCGGGAGCATCCCGGTGAAGGGCGGTGCGGACCGCGCGGCGGCCATCGCCGACCTGGTGCGGCGTTCGGCGGGCGGTGCGTACGCGCACGTCGTTGCCACGCGCGACCACCACATCGACCCGGGCGGACACTTCTCCGACCGTCCGGACTTCTCGACCTCGTTCCCGGTGCATTGCGTGGTCGGAAGCGAGGGCGGTGACTTCCACCCCAACTTCGCGCCCGTCGCCGCGGACGGCACCGTCGACGAGGTGTTCTACAAGGGCGCCCACTCGGCATCGAAGAGCGGCTTCGAAGGCTCGACCGAGGACGGAACCCCGCTCGCCGACTGGCTGCACGGCCGCAAGATCGCGGCGGTGGACGTCGTGGGCATCGCCACCGACCACTGCGTGAAGGCCACCGCACTGGACGGCGTCCGTGCTGGCTTCGCCGTCCGCGTCCTGCTCGACTACACCGCCGGAGTCGCTCCCGACACCACCCGCGCGGCCGTCGACGAGATGAGGCACGCGGGCGTGCATCTGACCGGCCATCCGGTCGTGCTCGCCTGATTGACGAGCACCGCGCGCCGCCAGGCATGTACGGACAAGCCCGCATCGGACCATCGTTCCCCGAAGACCAAGGCCCGTCCGCCCGACGATCCCTCAGAGCGAGAGTTTGCGGCGCTCGAAGTGGCCGAGGAAGGCATCCCAGTCCTCTGCGACGGGGGTGCCCCTATGTGTTTGGTCAACGGGAAAAGGGCTGCGTTGATGCCGGGCGCCGGGCAGCATGGCGGTGTGACTGATCTGCTGTGGGATGACGTGAGGTGCTTCTGCGACCCGGACCTGGTGGGGTCGCTGCCGGACGTGCGTGTCCCTGATGCGTCTGTGGAGGACTGGCAAGACGTCCTCGACCTTGTCGCGGAGCAGGGCTGGCAGTGCCAGTACTCCGAAGGCGATACGGTACTTCCGGTGCCTCGGGCGGGGGCCGTGCTGTCCCGTTCGGCGGAGGCTGAGTGTCCGAACCTGCGTGTCTGGCCGACTGCTGATGTGCTGGCGATCTTCCGCTTCTATGCGCAGGATGAGATCGATTTCGACGTTGATCTGCGGGAGTTGCAGGGGCAGGTGCGACTGGATGTGTTCTGCGGCTTCTTGAGGGAGATCGGGCGGCGGTTGGCCAAGCCGGTGCTGATGGACCCGGAGGGCGGCTATGGTCATCCGGTGCTCGGCTTCGATGTCGAAGCTGATCGAGTTGTCCTGCTCGCAGAGCCGCTGGTCAGGTGACTGCGGTCGACGGCTGGGGTTCGTGGAGGTAGACGTCGATGTCGCCGGTGTCGATCCGGTGTAGACCCCTCCGCTGAGGCCGGCGACCCATTGCGGAGCCACGAAAAGAGTAACTGGGCGGTCAGCTAGAGGCGGAAGTTGGCGGGGAGGGGTGTCTGGTCGTGGATGGTCCCAGGCATTTTCAGGGCGCTGGTGGTGGCGTGGGCCTCGTCGATGACCGCAGGCGTACTCGGTGAGTGTGCCGTTCAGCAGGGCTGTGGTCCGTCCTGCTTGTGAGGTCTACGGGCTGTTGAGGGCCACCGTCTCGTCGTCCGCTACCGATGGTGACTGTGCGTCGGGCCCGCGCCCGACGACCCGCATGGCGATGCACGCCCCCAGGTACAGCAGGGCGACGACCAGCAGGAGCGTCTGGTAGCCCGTCAGCAGGGCCAGGTATTCGAGTGCGCCTCCGGTCAGCGCGCCCAGCAGATTCGCGCCGAACGCGGATGTCGGGTCCGGGGCGAGCGCGAGGCGGTCCGAGAAGATGAGGTTGGCACAGAAGATGGGGGCGAAGGCCAGGGCGATGGCGGCGGCGAGCCGTCCGGCGAAGGGAAGCGAAAGCACGGCGTGCGCCGGGACGAGCCAGGCTACCGCTAGGGTGCCGAAGAGCAGGAGCTGAAGCGGCAGTTGGCTGACCCGCCGCAGTCGGCGCCGGACCTCGACCGCGCCGAGGACGGCAAGCAGGACGCCGATGAAGACCAGGGCGTTGACCAGCCAGGTCGTACCGAAGTAGAGCGCGAAACCGATCACGTTCTTCGTTTCGAGCAACATGAAGGCCGCGCCCATCAAGAACATGTCGGTGTAACGGACCGTGCTTCGGATGCGAACCCCGGTCAGGCGCACCGCCAGGAGCGTCACCAGCAGGATGGCGCCCAGCGCGCCCAGGTAGAGCGTGGGAATGCCCCGGTGGAGCAGATACGGGAAGGGATGGTCGTCGGTCGCGGCCTCCGGGACCGTGCCGCTGGGCTGCCAGATCTGCTGACACGACTGGTCGGCGGTGGTCATCCCGGCCACCAGCACGGCTGCGTTCTTGCTGAACGTCGTCATGCAGGGGGCGTGGCCGTAGAGGTCGTCGAGGGAGCCGGCGAAGCGGTCGACCAGCCAGCTCTTCCGGTAGTAGTTGTACATGGCGAACGCGCCGTGCGGCTCCAGGTGTTCGCGCGCGGCCTTGAACGCCTGTTTCGTGAACAGGTAGCTCTCCAGCCGCAGATTGCTCGCGCCGGCCACCAGCGTCAGCGAGTCCGGCAGAGCCAGGACGACGAGGTCGTACTTGGCGTTCGTCCGCTCCAGGAAGGCCCGACCGTCGTTGATGTGGACGTGCACCCTGGGGTCGTCGTACGGCTTTGCGGGGTGCAGCTGTGCGCCGATCTGCTGCAGCCGGGGATCGATCTCGACCGCGTCCACGCGCCGCGCTCCGTGCGCCAGCGCGACCGCGACGTCATTGCCGTTGCCGGCCCCGATGACCAGCACACGCTGGTGCGGGTTGCCGGGCGTCCGGTCGTACGGCTGCCGATAGGGCGAGTTCTTCTGCATCAGCGTCGGGAGCGGCGCGATGCTCTGGTGCGGCACACCGTTGGCGGAGATGTGGTAAGCCCGGGTGGTGGACGTCGAGGCCGTGAGCTGGATCTTGTAATAGGGCGACCAGGAGATGCCGGGCATCGTCGTCTCCACGAACAGCACAGCGACCATCGCCGTCAGCGGGATGCCGTACCGCAGGGTGTTGCGCCGTCCCCCGAGGACCAGCAGGGCTGCGGCGGCGAGTACGCCCCATACGACCGACGGAGCGCGGAGCCAGGAGACCAGGGCGAAGGACACCGAGCCGGCGATGCTGCCGAGCAGGTCGTAGCGGTACGCATCGAGCGAGGGAAGCCGGCGGAAGAGATCGGCGGTGATCTTGCCGATCGCGGTCATGATCACCGCGGTGAGCAGGAAGATGGCCGGCAGCGTCACCCACTCGGGGAAGCCGGTGGTCTTCACGGCGGTGAAGTAGATGACCTGGTCGCTGCTCTGACGCACCTGCACCGGAAACTCGCGTACCAGGATGACGAGGACCGCGAGCGGGAGTGGTGCCCAGCGTTTGAGCCACTGCCCGCGTGCGGCGGGGATCAGGAACCCGATGCCGATGCCCAGGAACGACCCCAGCAGGATGAAGTTTGAAAAGTAGCTGAGGTGGACGACGTTGGCCCCCGCCCATCTGATCAGCGCCAGCTCGACGAAGAGCATGGTGGCGCTGGCCAGCAGTAGCCTCCAGCGCACCGAGCGGTCGGTTTGTCCAGTTCTGATCAGGTTCACGCGTATTTACGGTGCCAGCTGTGGTGTGGCGAGTCGAGGCGACTTGCCGATTTTGTGACGATATTTTTTTGGTTCGGGTGGGCCTTGTGCGTCATCTCCAACCAGCAGCACCCCGCCGACCTGGGACACCACCCCACCACCGCCGCGCTGCGCGCCCATGCTCCCGCGCCGACCTCGATCGCCGTCCAGCGAGCTCCTGCCCCGATAGGGCAAGCCCATGTCCGGAGTTGGAGTCCTGACTCGGGGGACGAGGTGGCATCTGCTTCCATCGGTCGGCCGGAACTCCTGGCTGTGGCCGCTAGCCGCGTCCACAGCCGTCTCGCGGCCCAGGACGTCGTCCTCGCCCGGTCGCCGGACGCGGACCGGGCGGCCGTTCTCGGGGCGCCGGCGGTGGTGGACCTCGACGCCCTTGCCGCGACGTCCACCGCGGACCGTGGGATCACCCTGGAGCCGGGTGGGATCGGCGGCGGCAAGAGCTTCAAACTGCGGAATTTCCGGCTGGACTTCGCCGCGCTGGTGAAGGTGGGCGCGGCATCCGTCGCCTCGGTGCAGGCGGCCCTGGTTACACCGTATCCGCTGGTCATCGCCGCTGGCCTGCTCACCATCGCGCAGTCGCTGGTCGACACCACGACCGTCCAGATCGGTGAGGACGAGGCGAGTCTGTTCTGGGCCTTCGTCCAGACTGCCGCGGACCGCGACGACAAGACCGTGACCGAAGACGAACTGCGCGCCGCCTCCGCACAGCACCGACGCGAGTTCGACTTGGAGCCCTTCACCCCGGCGCAGTTCAGTAAGTCCCTGCGCCGGATCGAAGCACTTTCGAGCATCCGCCCGCAGGGCGAGAGCCGTTGGCGCCTCACCGAGAAATACCGTGTCTCCTGACGACGACTCGACGGCCGAGGACGCCGAAGCGGCCATCCGGCGCCTGACCGAGAAGCTGCGCGAGGGCATGCACTGCACGAAGGTCCGCGGCTACGTCGAGTCGGTCGACGAGCAGGGCGGCAAGACGCTCACCGGCGGCCTCGGCGACGGCTGGGTGATCAGACCGACCGTGCTGGTCGGCCTGCCCCCGGACTCCCGCCACGTCTGCGAGGAGATCTTCCGCCCGGTGCACCGGGCCCACCGCGTCTCCGCCGCACTCACGGCGGGCACCCTCTGGGTGAACTGCTTCTTCATCCGCGATCTGCGCGCCCCCTTCGGCGGCGTCGGCGACTCCGGTGTCGGCCGCGAGGGCGGCGACTTCAGCCGTGAGTTCTTGACCGAACCCAAGGCCGTCGTCATGCAGATCGCCCCCGCCTGACCGGCGCACAGCCTCCTGCGGGGGTTCAGGTGGGCAGGCCTGTGAGGGTGAGGAATTCGGCGCGTGAGCGGGCGTCGTCGCGGAGCGTGCCGAGAAGGGTGGAGGTGAGGGTACTGGAGCCGGTGGCCTGGACTCCGCGCAGGGTCATGCAGGTGTGTTCGGCTTCGATCACGACCCCGACGCCCTTGGGTTCAAGGTGGTTGTGCAACCAGTCGGCGACCTGCTTGGTCAGGCGTTCCTGGACCTGGGGGCGGCAGGCGAAGTGCTCGACCACTCGGGCCAGTTTGGACAGGCCGAGGATGCGGTGGCCGGGCAGGTAGCCGACATGGGCCGTGCCGACGACGGGCAGCATATGGTGCTCGCACACCGATCGGACGGGGATGTTGCGCGCCAGCACCAGTTCGTCGTAGCCCTCGTCGTTGGGGAAGGTCGTCAGGTCGAAGGGGCGTGGGCTGAACAGTTCGGCATAGGCGCGGGCCATGCGGCCGGGCGTGCCGCGCAGGCTCTCGGTGTCGGTTTGGATGCCGAGCGCTTCAAGGAACTGGGCGGCGGCGCGTTGGGCGCCGGGCAGGTCTATGCCGCCGGCGTCGTGGACGACGCGCAGCGGGGTGACGGACGGCATCGTCTGGGGCCCGGGAATGCCCACGACGCGGGTGGGAAGACCATCCGTCTCCGGTGCCGAGGCCGTGATCGGTGCGGTGGCGTCCATGACGTACTCCTAGTGGGATGTCGAACTGCGGGCGGCGGGTGGGGTTGTGCCTCAGGACGGGCGCACGCTGGTGGGCGCCGGGGAAGCCGGCTCCAGACGGACGCAGCAGTGACCGGGGGTGGGCGCCAGGCACGCCTGGAGGCCGCTCTCGGCGAGCCCTTCCAACACGCCGCGAAGCAGGTGGAGGTTCATGCCGCACACCGTCTGGGTGTGTTCGCGGGCGAGCGTGTGGAAGGGGCAGTTGCCCAGGACGATGGCGTCACCGTCGCGGCGGGGCTCGAAGCCGTTTGCTTCGAGCACGGCGAAAACATCTGCCTGGCCCGGTCCGGCGAGCTGTGTGCCCAGCTCGTGCGCCTTTCGGTGCAGGACCGAACGGACCGGTTCACCGGTGGCTTCGGATTCCTCCAGCGCCTGGGCGAGGAGCCGTCCGGCCAGCTCGTAGTGCCGCTCGGGCAGGCTGACGGTGACTTGCGCGCTGGAGCGTCTGTAGAGCTTGGCGGGCCGGCCCGCTCCCGGGCCGGTGCGTCCGCTGCGCCGTTCGTAGACGACGTCGAGCAGTGATTCGTCCGCCAGCCGGTCCAGGTGGAAGGCCGCGGTCTGCCGTGCGAGGCCGAGGGCCTCGGCGGCTTCGTCGCGGCTGACCGGTCCCGGCTGGCGTACGACGTGCTCGTACAGCCTCCTGCGGGTCGGCTCGTCGAGCGCGGCGACGGCGGAGACGGCGGAGCGGGGTGCTTCCTTCGAGTGGTCCACGAACACCAGTGTAAAACCAACAGCGATTGACTAAAGAAGCTTTGCGCGCTTCTATCGTCAGTGAGAGTTGTCGATAGAAGGAAGGGCGTCATGTCGTCCGCAACCGCACCCACCACATCCGCCGCCTCCCGGCGGGCCGTGCTCACCGACCCCGCCTACCAGGCGTTCGTCATCCTGCGCATCGGCTTCACCGTGGCGCCGATCCTGTTCGGGCTGGACAAGTTCGCCAACCTGCTCGTGGACTGGCCCACCTACCTCGCCCCGTGGATCAACGACATCGTTCCGGGCAGCGCCCAGGCGGTCATGTACGCAGTGGGAGTGATCGAGATCGTCGCGGGCCTTGCCGTCGCGCTCGCCCCGCGCTTCGGGGGCTATCTGGTGGCCGGATGGCTCGCCGGCATCATCGTCAACCTGCTGACCATCCCCGGCTACTACGACGTCGCGCTGCGCGACTTCGGCCTTCTGCTCGGCGCGCTCGCCCTCGCCCGGCTCGCACAGGCCTACCCCGGCAAGCGGCAGTCTCACTGACAGCAGGCAGTGGCTCTGGTCAACATGCGCTTGGCTCTGGTCACCACGCGCTGATGACCGGCGCGTCGGGCTCGTGCTGTCGCCAGATCTCATTGAGGCGCGCGAGCCGGTCGGCGGCGGCGATGCCGCGCAGGCACGCGACCTTGCCGTCGCTGACTTCGAACGCCACGGTGCCCACGACCCGGTCGTCGACCACGGCGAGTACGGCCGGGGAGCCGTTGACCAGCGCGATGTGGAACGCGGGGGAGCCGCCGGCCAGCCGCCGCTTCGCCGGAGTGGGCTTGAAGCCGGCCCGCACATAGGAGGCGACGCGCTCGCGCGTCGTGCACCGCAGCAGCCGCCTGGCCAGCCCGGCGCCGTCCGAGACCGCGGTCGCGTCGGCGGTGAGCATCGCCACCAGGCGTTCGGTGCGCCCCGATGTGGCGGCGGCGAGGAACTCCTCGACGATCCGGCGCGCGGACGCGGGGTCCACCTCGTCGCCGCCGCGACGCTCGGCGGCGATCCGGCGTCGGGCCCGGTGGACATGCTGCTGGCTCGCGGACTCGGTGATGTCGAGGATCCCGGCGATCTCGGCGTGGGGGTACGAGAAGGCCTCGCGCAGGACGTAAGCAGCCCGCTCGACCGGCGAAAGACGCTCCATGAGGGTCAGTACGGCCAAGGACACCGATTCGCGCTGCTCGAAGGTGTCGGCAGGGCCGAGCATCGGGTCGCCCTGGAGGAGTGGCTCGGGCAGCCAGTCGCCGACAGCGCGCTCATGGCGTGCCTGCGCCGAGCGGAGCCGGTCGAGGCAGAGATTGGTGACGACCTTGGTCAGCCACGCCTCGGGCACCTCGATCCGTTCCCGGTCCGCCGCCTGCCAGCGCAGGAACGCGTCCTGCACGGTGTCCTCGGCGTCGGCCGCCGAGCCGAGCAGACGGTACGCGAGCGAGGCCAGCCGGTCCCGGCCGGCCTCGAACCGATCGATGGCTGCACTGTCCATGCGCAGCACCCTAGGCGGCGGCCCTCACACCGCTCCGGTCGGGTGCGGTGGCCAGGCGGCGCTTGCGCTTCGGCATGCCGAAGGTCGGGTGGACGATGCTCCACCCGGCCCCGTTGAGCACACCCGACTTGAGGCGTGCGGCGGTCCGGCCGCCCAGGTACCAGGACTTCGACCGGACGTCCCCGTCCACCATCTGGAAGATCGCGTCCCGCCGCCCGAGGCTGATGTGGTTGCCGTAGTACTTCAGCCCGCTGGTCGGGACCTCACTGCCCGTCAGACGCGCGATGATCGCGGCGGTCGCCTGCATGTTGGTGTAGCCCGCCGAGGCGCAGGACATCGGCAGCGGCCGGCCGTTCTCGCCGATCGCGTAGGCGCAGTCGCCGGCGGCGTACACGTCCGGGTGCGAGACCGAGCGCATGGTGCGGTCGACGACGATCTGGCCGGTCCCGGCGACCGCCAGGCCGCCGGCAGCCGCGATGGGGGATACGGCGAACCCGGCCGACCACACGGTCACGTCGGCCGGGATGGACGTACCGTCGGCGGCGATCGCGCGTGTCGGCTCGACGGCTTCGATGCCGGTGTGCTCGTGGACGGTGATGCCGAGCCGGTCGAAGGCATGGCGCAGGTGACGGCGGGCCTTCGGGGAGAGCCAGGCGCCCGGTTCGCCGCGGGCGGCGAGCGCGACCGACAGGTCGGGCCGGGCCTCGGCGAACTCGGTGGCGGTCTCGATGCCGGTCAGCCCCTCACCGACGACCAGCACGGTGCCGCCCTCGCCCAGGCCGGCCAGGCGCTCGCGCAGACGCAGCGCCGAGGACCGGCCGGTCACGTCGAAGGCGTACTCGGCCACGCCGGGAACGCCATGCTGGGCTACGGAGCTGCCGAGCGTGTAGAGCAGCGTGTCGTACGCGAGCTCGTCGTCGCCGTCCTCGCAGGTCACGGCGACGGTCCTGTGCTCGGGGTCGACACCGGTGACGCGCGCCAGGCGCAGCCGCACCCCGGTGCCCGCGAATATGTCGGCGAGCTTGCGGGACGCGAGGTCCTGGCCGATCGCCAGCTGGTGGAGCCGCATCCGCTCAACGAAGTCGGGCACGGCGTTGACGACGGTGATCACGGTGTCGGCTAGGGAGAGCCGACGGGCCAGGTTTCCGGCGGCGAAGGCCCCGGCGTATCCAGCGCCGAGTACGACGATGCGGTGCTTCATGGCGTTGCTCCTGTCTCGTTCGCGTGCCCCTTGAACGGGATGGCGCCCCGATTGCTGACAGGAGTCGGGTGTGACGCGCGTCACCGAACTGAGACGAGCGGCTGAGCCTCCGACAGGCACTCGGAAGCACGCACCGCCTCCCGCCGTGGCGCAGCGAACGATCTGCGCAGGCACGGCCTGTCCCTCGACGGCGGCAGTACCCGGGGCGGTGAGGAGGTCCGGCCGCTCACCGCGGCCGGCCTGGACCGCGCGCCGGGGGAGATGGCGGCATACCCATGAGCGCGGGCGGCTCGGCGCCTTGCAACCGATGACGGTGAACGAGACGGTCATCGTGCTGATCCGCCCGAAGCCCGACCTCGATCTGGTCGTGGGGGAGTCGGCCGAGGCGGTCGCCGCCGCGCAGGCCACCGTCGACACACCCGAGGGGATCGCACCGAGAGGACACCGCCCTCAGCGCCGCGAGGTTCGACAAGTACATGCAGACGATCGGCGCGGGAGGCCAGACCTTCCGCACCGCCTACCACGCTTGCCCGCACCCGAGAGTCACGGGCTGGGAGCCCCTCGGTGACCGAGGGGCTCGACGCCTCGTTTCAGCTCGTGGATGCGCTACTGCGTGCGGACAGGGGGTCAGGTGGAGCGGGAGTCGGCGTTGAAGTAGTGGCCCTTGTCCAGGTCCTCCAGGAGGCTGGGGCCGACCGGGCGCCAGCCGAGCAGTTCGCCGGTCAGCGCACTGGAGGCCGGCTGGTCGATGGACAGGACCATGCCCAGGAAGCCGAAGTCCTCGGCCGGGCGGGAAGCTGTCGGCAGGTCGAGGTGACGGCCGATGACCTCGGCGATGTCGCGAATCGGGACCCCCTCGTCGCCGACCGCGTGCAGCATCGATCCCGCCGGGGCCTGCTCCAGCGCGAGCCGGAAGAGTCGGCCGGCGTCCGCCACATGCACTGCGGGCCAGCGGTTGGAGCCGTCGCCGACGTAGCCTGCAGCCCCCTTTTCCCGGGCGTCGGCGATCAGCCAGGAGACGAAGCCCTGGTCCCCTTCGCCGTGCACGGTGCGGGGCAGTCCCACGACGGACGAGCGGACGCCGCGTGACGCCAGGTCGAGAGTCGCCCGGGCGTTGGCGGCCCGGCCCGCCATGGGGGAGCCGGGCGGGAACTCGGGACGGTCGCGCTCGGTCGCCACCTGGCCCGGGATCGCGGGCGTACCCGAGGCGATGACCAGCGGCTTGCCGGAGCCCTCCAGTGCCTCGCCGAAGGCATCGATGGCGCGCGCATCGGTCTGCACCGAGGCGTCGAACCGGGCGAAGTCGTGGCCGAATGCGAGGTGGACGACGCCGTCGCACTCGGCTGCGCCGGCGCGCAGGGTGTCCAGGTCGTCGAGGCCGCCGCGGAGCACCTCCGCCCCCCTGGCGGCGACGGCCTCGGCCGAGGAGTCCGACCTGGCGAGCCCGAGGACCTGGTGCCCCGCGCCGATGAGCTCGGGGACGACGGCCGAGCCGACCCAGCCTGACGCGCCCGTGACGAATACCCGCATGACAACCTCCCTGATGTCAGGAACTGTCATCAGCCTAGCACGGTGATGACAGTCGCTGTCATCGCGTAGGATCACGCCATGGGTAGGTGGGAGCCAAACGCGCGAGGGCGACTGGCGGAGGCGGCGCTGACGCTCTACGCAGCGCAGGGTTTCGAGCGGACCACGGTCACCGAGATCGCCGAAGCGGCGGGACTGACCGAGCGGACCTTCTTCCGGCACTTCGCCGACAAGCGCGAAGTGCTGTTCTATGGAACCGAGATGGCGTTGGACATGCTCACCCAGGCCATCGCGCAGGCACCGGCCTCGGCGTCCCCGATGGACGCGGTGGGTGCGGCGCTGGATTCCTTCGCTGCTTTCTTCCAGGAGGACCCCGAGCGGGTCCGGCGGCGGGACGCGGTCGTCTCCGCCAGCATCGAGCTACGCGAACGCGAACTGGTCAAGCTGGATGCCTTCACCTCGGCGATGGCCGGCGCACTGCGCGAACGCGGCACTCCGGAGCCCGCCGCCGGCCTGGCCGCCGAGGCAGGCATCGCCGCCTTCAAGGTCGCCTATGCCCGCTGGGTCGCCGCCGAGCCCGGCAAGACGGGCGGGACGGACGAGCAGGATCTGCCGCGGCTCTTCCGCTCGTCACTGGCGGAACTGCACGAGGTCCTCGCGGACCGCGCGCCGGCGTAGCCGCCCTCTCCCCTCGCCTCGTCCTGAGTGGGTTGTCGGTGGAGGAGGAGATCAGAGAACGGCCGGTGACGGGTACTCACTCCGGCTCGGTGGTCTTGTCCTGGGAAGGCCCGGACCGGGATGCATCTGGACCTCCGCGACGCTGTGATCACGGCACGCGGGTCCGAGGCGATACCGCGATCCATGCGGCTGTCAGTGGTGACACCCGTGCACCAACCTGGCTGTCCAGGGAGGCTTCCGCATATCCGGTGGCTCCATCGACGGGGAATTCGACCTGGAGGGTGCCTACTTGAGCAACACCGGCGGCCACGCACTGGATGCCTACCACGTCCAGATCACCGAAGACTTCACCTTCCACCTGAACTTCAGGGCCGAGGGGCGGATCATCCTGTTCCGGTGCCACGGTCTCGGCGGCGATCGGTTTCTGCGGTGCCCTGCGCCGTCGTGGGCGGCATCAATCTCGACGGCAGCCACATCGGTACGCAGCTCAGCTTCCGAGACGTCACACTCGCACATCCGGGCGGCACCGCCTTGTCGCTGCGGCTCATCCAGGCCCGGGAGACCGATCTGCGAACCCGGCGACCGATCGACGGCACCGTCGTCGACGCACGCAATGCTCAGCTCGGCACCCTGTACGACACTCCGGACGCCAGGCCGGCTCATCTACGGCTGGCTGAGGCCACCTACGACGCCCTGCTGAACGAGGCGTTCGACGACGACGAACCCGATGTGGTGGTCAACAACTACTACGAGGACTGACCACAGCGTTGCGCCCCCCGGCCCGGCCGTCCTCCGGCGAGGACGGCCGGGCGTCTCCTCAGCGCGCGAACGCCGAGGATTCGGACACCTACACTGGGCGGGCGCATGGGTGTCGGCCGTGAAGTGGGCGGGACGGGAGAGAGCTGTGACGGGGAACGCCGCTGGTTTCGGGGATCCGTCCGCCGAAGTTCTTGCCGAGGCGGCCGCCGCGTTCGGGCTCCTCGCCTCCTCGGCCCGGCTGCACCTGATGTGGGCTCTGTCGCAGGGAGAGTGCGACGTCACGCACCTGGCCGACCGGGTGGGCGGCGCGCTGCCCGCAGTCAGCCAGCACCTGGCCAAACTGAAGCTCGCCGGACTCGTGCGGTCCCGCCGCGAAGGCCGACGGCAGGTCTACTACGTCGACGACCCGGACATCGTCACCGTGGTGCGCGTCATGGTCGGACAGCTGACCGTACGTTCGCAGCACGCCCTCTCACCGGTGCGTGAGTTGCGCGTAACCGGTGGCTGAGACCACCGCGGCCTCGGGGCAGGACGCCGAGACACCTGGCCCGTCGGCCGTATGCGCGTACCACGAGGCGGCCCCACCCGGACCCGCCGCGCCGACCGTGCTGGAGGTGCTGCGCGGGCTGGACAGCGGCCCCCGCGGCCTGACCGAGGCGCAGGCCGAGGAGCGTCTGGCCCGACTGGGCGAGAACACCGCCCCGGCCCGACACCAAGCCTCCTGGCCACAGCTGTTCGTACGCAGTCTGCGCGACCCCTTCACCGCGGTACTGGGGTGCCTGGGTCTGGTGTCGGCGGCCGTCTTCGCCTGGGGCACCGCCTCCGTGATTCTCCTGCTCGTAGTGGTGAGCTGCGTGCTGCGCGCCTCCGGGGAGAACCGGGCCGACCGGTCCACCGCCGCGCTGCGCGAGCTGGTCGCCACGACCGCCACCGTTGTGCGGCGCAACGACGTGGAAGCCGCCTCGGTGACCCGCGAGGTACCCATGGCCGAGCTGGTGCCCGGTGACGTGATCCGGCTGGGACCGGGCGATCTGGTGCCGGCGGACGTACGACTGCTGCGGGCCGGCGGCCTGACCGTGCACCAAGCCGCGTTGACCGGAGAGTCCGCACCCGTCGCCAAATCCGCGGATGAGCCGCCGCGCGTGCCAAGCGGCGGGGTGTTCGAGCAGCCGCAGCTCTGTTTCCAGGGCAGCAGCGTGGCCTCCGGCAGTGCCACCGCGGTCGTCATCGCGACCGGCGCCCGCACCCGCTTCGCCGCCACGCACGAACGCACTGCGATTCCACCGGGGGCCAGCGCCTTCGACCGTTCCGTCCAGGGCATCTCCTGGATCCTCATCCGGTTCATGCTGCTGACTCCGCCGCTGGTGCTGATGGCGAACGCGGCGCTACGAGGCCGCGGTCTGGAGACGCTGCCCTTCGCCGTGGCCGTGGCGGTCGGGCTGACCCCGGAAATGCTCCCGGTCCTCGTCACCTTGTGCCTGGCTCGCGGCGCCTCACTGCTGGCCCAGGCCCACGGGGTGATCGTCAAGCGGCTGCCCGCCCTGCACGACGTCGGTGCCGTCGACGTGCTGTGCCTGGACAAGACCGGCACCCTCACCCAGGACCGGCCGGTCACCGACCGCGCCCTCGGTCCGGACGGCAAGGACGACCCCGAGGTCCTGCACTGGGCCGCCGTCAACGCCTGGTGGACCCTCCAACTCGCCGACCTGCCGGAACCCGACGCCCTCGACGAGGCGATCCTGGACGCAGCCGACGAGGACGAGCTCATGGCGTACGACGGTGTCGCGGCCGTCCCCTTCGCACCCGACCGTCGCCTTGCCATCGCAGTGGTCCGCACCCCCGGCCGGCTCGGCACACACACCCTGGTCGTCAAGGGAGACGTCCAGGCGGTCCTGGAACGCTGCGTAGTCGCGGACGACGAGCGGGAACGGCTGCGTGACCTCGCCACCCGGCACGCCGACAGCGGAGTGCGCGTCCTGGCGGTCGCCACCGCAGAGCGTTCCGCCCGCGGGCGCGACTACACCACGGCCGACGCACGCGGCCTCACCTTCCGCGGCCTGGTCACCCTGCGGGACGAGCTCGCGCCCACCGCTGCAGACGCGCTCGAGGTCCTCACGCACCGGGGCGTGACCGTCAAGGTCCTCACCGGCGACCACCCGGGAACAGCCGTCCGTGCGTGCCTCGACCTGGGCATCCCTGTCAGCGAGGACGCCGTGCTCACCGCCGACCGCATCGACACCCTCACCGACGCGGAACTCACCGAAGCCGCCGGTCGTACGACGGTCTTCGCGCGCTGCACGCCGGACCACAAGGCCCGGATCACCCGGGCCCTGCAGAGGGCCGGGCACACCGTGGGTTTCCTCGGTGACGGCGTCAACGACCTGCCCGCTCTGCGCGCCGCCGATGTCGGCATCGCCCCGCGTGACGCCGCCGACGTGGCCCGGGAGGGTGCCGACGTGGTGCTCGCGGAGAAGGGCCTCACCGCGGTCGCGCACGCCGTCGCCGCGGGCCGGTACGCAGGTGGCAACATCGCCACCTACCTGCGCATCACCCTGTCGTCCAACCTGGGCAACGTCCTCGCGATGCTCTCCGCGGGTCTTCTGCTGCCCTTCCTGCCCATGCTTCCGGCACAGGTTCTGCTGCAGAACCTGTGCTTCGACGCCGCCCAGCTCACCTTCGCCCACGACCGCCCCCACCCCGCAGTGCTGCACCGGCCGACCGTGCTCAACCCACGGCACCTCCTGCGCTTCATCACCGGGTTCGGAGTGCTCAACGCCGTCGCCGACCTCGCCACCTTCGGCGTCCTCGCGCTCGCCCTGCACGGGCCGGGGACCGGGGACGACGAGGCGGTGTTCCACTCCGGATGGTTCACCGAGAACCTGCTCACCCAGGCCCTGGTCATGGTTCTGTTGCGCGCCGGCCGCCGCAGCGCCGAACACCGCAGGCCGAGCCCGGTTGCCTGGGCCGCGCTCGCCCTCGCCGTCATCGGACTGACGCTGCCCCCCTCACCGCTGGGACCGATTCTCGGTCTGACCGCCCTGCCGGCCGTGTACTACCTGCTGCTCATCGCTGTCCTCGTCCTTTACACCGCGGGTCTCCTGGCGGCCAGGACGCGTTACGCGTCACGCGGCGGCAGCGGCCATGCTCCGGTGCTCCGACCTGGGTGATGGTGGTTGCCCGGCGCCGCTTCACACCCCTCTTAATCCCGCTGCTGTACAAGGGTGTCGGCCGACGATGGGGTGGGGGAGAGGCGGGACATGTCGGAGTCGCGGACGCCGAAGCGCCGAAGGTGGTTGGCAGTGCCGGTCTTCGCCCTGGCGCTGTACGTCATCGTGCGTGCGGTCGGCACCCCGCAGGGCGACACACCCCTCCCCGCGAAGGGGTCCGCCTCCCCGCACGTCCCGTCGGCGACGTCTTCCGCCCCGTCCCCCGCGCCTACGACCGGCTCGTCGTACGACCCCGCCGACTATGCCTCCCAGGTCCGCACCCGGGCCCGTCAGACCGGTGTCAGTGCCCAGTTGCTGATGGCGATCCTCTACAACGAGGCCTACAAGCCGCACGACCCGTCCTTCGAGCGTGCCTGGCAGAAGTACAAGCCGGATGCGGCCTTCGGCATCGCCAACATGCACCGTGCCACCTTCGACGAGGTCAAGCAGGGCCGGGAGTTCGCCGGCCGCCGGTGGGAGGAACTGCCGGACGACCGTGACCTCGCCATCAACGCCGAAGCCTGGTACCTGCACGACCTGGCGGCCCAACTGCCTGCCCATTGGCCTGCTTCGTACACGAGGAACGACCTGCTGGCCCTGGGGTACAACACCGGCGCGAGCAACATGCTCGCCTTCGCCCGAGGTGCCGGCCCGGGCAACCAGGCCCGGTCTTATCTGGACCGGCTGCACGCGAACTGGGCCAAGGCGGGGAGGGCTGTCGCCGCTGGCTGAGGTCGCGCCGATCTTCTCGGGCCCATGCTCTGAGTTGCATTATTGCGCAATAATGTAACTGGGGGGATGGCCTCCAGGTATCGGCAAGGAAGGGCGTTCATGCCGCGCGGGGACATGCAGCGAGTACGGGATGCGAATCTGCGGCTGGGCGCTGCCGTGGCCGAGGTAGAAGGACTCTATTCGGCGTTATTGAGACCGGTTCTTCCGAACGGCGCCGACGGCTGCGGGCCGAACTGGCGCGCGCCGCTGACCGTCTCGCAGCTCTGGCAGCCGCCCCACCGCAGACGGCGTCCTCATCCGTTGCCGTGCGTCGGTCACGCCGGGGACGACGGCGGGCCCTGGCCGAGCGCGGCGCCGCGTGGATCACGGCTCGGTTCGGACAGAACACGCACTGACCTTGTCCGTCAACCGCCGACCACCAGGGCTCGGCACAGCGGAAGGGCCGTGAGCAGGACGAGGACGCCGAAAACGCGCCATATCTGGCAGCCGTGCGTAGCCATAGCGCAGGGGTTCACTGGTCACGCCGTAGTCCCGGCGGTAGAGGTAGACGCCTTCCGTGCGCACTCCCAGGACAAGATGACGGTCATCTCCACCGACGGTGCGAGCCAGTTGTCGCGCACGGTCGCCGACAATGTGGCGCAGGGCGTCGAACTCCTCAGCTCCACCACCGGAGTCGACCTCGCCGAACTACTGAAGGGCATCACCCAGCGGGCCGGCGGCGCGCAGACTGCGGCCACGACGCCCGCGCAGGCCAATGGAAAGATCGAAATCGGCGGCTGACCTCGCTTCATCCAGCGAGGGCGAGCAGCCCGGGCGGCGTCGAGTCGTCCGGGCTACGACGCATCACGGGTACCGTCAGGCAGACAAGCAAGTGCCTGGGGATTCTTGCGCGCCTTCCACTCCGGCAGCAGACCGCGCCTTTGCCTGCTCTGCGTTCAACGCGGCCGGTCGCGCCCCGACCGCGGCTACACGCTGGGCGGGGAGCACTCGATGTCGGAGACCGTCGTGGCCGCCGAGGGGGCCTGGCCGGGCGCGGAGGCGTCGCGCTCGTCGAGCCCACGGGCGATGTGGATCCGCAGCAGTCCTTCGATGCCGCGCAACAAGGTCTCGCCGGCCAGGACGGGGTCGCCGAGGTAGCCGGCGCTCATCGCGCCGTCGCGGAGCATGACGAAGTGCCGCCCGGCGTGCTCGGCCTGTACGGTCGTGATCTCGGCGAACAATCCGGTGATCGTCTGCAGGAACCATTCGCGGTGTTGCACGACGGCACGGTGGACCGGGTGGCCGGGATCGGGGAATTCCGCTGCCGCGTTGAGGAAGGCGCATCCGCGGTAGCCGGGCGAGCGGATCTGCTCGACCAGGGACGCACCGATGCCCCGCAGGATGCCGTCGGTCGGCACGTCCGCAGCCATCAGGGAGTCGATCTGAGTGCGGATCGCCTGGTCGACGCTTCCGATGTAGGCGACGGCAAGGTCTTCTTTGCTGCGGAAGTGGCGGTAGAAGGTGGCGTTGGTGACCTTGGACTCGGCGACCAGACGGTCGACGCCCACCGTGTGGATGCCCTCCGCGTAGAAGAGCTGCCCGGCGGTCCTCAGGAGCCGCTCCCGGGCCTCGGAGACTCGCCTGCCGGTGCCTGCGCCGGCTTCCGTCTTTGTCATATCGCCCATTGTAGCGGGTAGAACGCTCTCTCTTGTTTTCGCGGAAAAGGTATGCCAGGCTGCGAACAAGAGAGATCGTTCTCTCTATCCCGCATTCACTGGAGAACCCCATGGCATCCACCGCCTCCGCCGAGCCCATCGGCACCACGCCCGCCCTGCGCCGGCTGTACTTCACCCGCTTCGTCTTCGCTGCCGTGTGGGCCGCGCTCCTGCTGGTGTCCGGCTCCGAGCTGACCGTCGGGGCCAAGCTGCTGCTGTTCCTCTATCCCGCCTTCGACGTGGCCGCGGCCGTCGTCGACGCCAGGTCGGCGCGCGCCGCCGGGCCGGTCAAGGGCCTGTACGCCAACATGGCCGTCAGCGTGCTCGCCGCCGTCGGCCTCGCGGTCGCCAGCACCTCGGGCGTCGCCGACGTGCTGCGCGTCTGGGGCGCGTGGGCGGTCGTCTCCGGCCTCATCCAGCTCCTCGTGGGCGTCGCGCGGCGGGCGATGGGCGGCCAGTGGGCCATGATCCTCAGCGGCGGCATCTCCGTACTCGCCGGCGCGAGCTTCATCCGAAGCGCCACACAGGACGACCCCTCGCTGACCACCCTCGCCGGCTACGCCACGCTCGGCGGGATCTTCTTCCTCGTCTCGGCGATCCGTCTGTCCCGCTCGACCCCCAGGAGCTGAGAACCTGATCTTTTTGGAGGCCCTCCGCAGGTAAGCCGCGGCCAGTGATTGATATGGATCTGGCCGCGGAGCGGTGCTCGGGGTAGGGGACGCCGGACCCCGATGGACTGGGAAGCCGCTGACCGTGTCTCTGACCAGGCGTCGGGCGTGCATCACCCAAGCCCGTGATCGTTCGACGACCCAACGACGCGGCGAAACGACGAAGTCCTTGGCGTCTATGGGCCTGTTCAGGGTCTTGACCCATGTCGGTGATGATGTCCCGCAGCATCGCCAGCCCGGAATGGATCTGGGCGGGGGTGAGTTCGCACGCGATCCGCAACTGCGGGAAGTGCAGTTCGGCAGGGGGCGGGCCTCCATCACGATGCGGCTGACGCAGCGGGCGTGCTCCAGGGCCGCATCGCCCTTGCGCAGGAACTCCGGCGTCCGGTCGATCGCCCGGATCGTCGGGGTCACCGGGCTCTCCTCCCGCACGGTGGGCGGTTCCGCGGCGGGCTCCTCAGCCTGCTGCCAACGGTCGGACTGAGCGTTCACGCGGCACCGACTGGCCGTGTACCGATAGGTCCGCACCCCAAGCTTGTCCCGTAAACCGCCTGCGTGGGATCAGGCTTGGTTGCGGTCCGGTGAGGCTACGTACTCCAGCCACTTGTCCACCACGTCGTGGGACTCGTCCAAGGCCGGATCGCGACTTCCATCAGGTGCGTATGCCGGAGACCGGTCTGCGCGCAGTGGCAGGTGGGCGCAGTACCAGGCCCGCTTGGCGCCCGCTCGCTCCGCGTCCGTACCGGTCCGTAGATAGTTGAGCAGCGCCGCCATGACCCGGCGCCGTCCGAATGCGTACAGCGCCGGCTCGACGAACCAGCGGCAGAAGCTGGGGTCCGGGTCGTAGACGGCTGCGGCCATCAATGGCACGAAGAACTCCTCGGGGAGGCTGGCGCGTTCGAGAAGTGGCTTGCGCACTGCACGGGCCAGGTGTCGCGCCCGTCGGTCTTCCGGCACGCCGGCCGCGTAGTCGATGTTCAGCAGCCGAGCCACCTCGGCTGCTGATGACAGGAATGTGGGTGCTTCTGCCTCGTAACGCTCTTCGCCGGCCATGGGCAGCATTCTGGGCCTGAGCCCGGAGATCACAGTGTGGCTAGAGTGATCACGGCGTCGGTGCGGTCCTGGACGCAGACCGCATCATTGATCACCTCGGTCCGCTGTTGGCGCTCAGGCAGCGGAGCCGGTTCCGCAGGGACACCGTCCTCATCGTCGACGGCACCCTGGTGCCCACGCGCGAACACCCGGTGGCCGAGTAGTCGAAGAACTATCGATACTCCGGCTCGCTCATCAGGTCGTGATCGATGCCGATACCCGCCGGGTCGCAGTCGTCGGCCGGCCCCTGCCGGGCAACCGACGAACTTGGCTACTGGACCGCCGGATCGATCGTGTCGTACACGACCGCGGCGCGGCTGGGACGGAGCGTCAAGGTGATCGGCTCCCCCCCGGCCGCGCCGGGTCCACGACGTAGGTCAGCGGGTCGGCGCCACCCTCAGTCGTCCGTCTTCTTGCACGTGCTCGCCAGGTCGCCGGTCGCGCCGTTGCCCGACGTCGCGGGCGCCACGCTCGTCGGCTCGTCGTCGCCGGCGTCGAACTTGAAGAACCAGCTGCACATGACGGGCTTCGAGGGCTGGCCCTTGGTGTAGGTGACCGGCTGGGCGAGGAGCCCGCCGAGCGTCTCGTCCTTCACCTGGTACATCGCGTCCAGCACCGCGGCACGGTCGACGGTGGTGGGCTTGGCATCCTCGAGGGCCTTCTTGAAGAGCTCGAAGCTGGACCAGACGGCCGTCGCGTTGCCCGTCTGCCAGGCGCCGTCGGGGGAGTACTTCGCCATCGCGTCGCGGTAGGTCACCACGGCCGGGTCGTCTGCCCACCAGGGGAAGCCCTCGGTGGTGCCATAGGACTTGAAGCCGCTGATCTTGCCGAAGGCGGTCTGGTCGAACCCGGAGTTGGCGGTCAGGAAGCGGCCGGTGTAGCCCTGCTGGAGGCAGTCCGCGGCGAAGCGGGTGCCGGTCGTGTAGCCGATGTACATGGCGATGCTGTCGGTGCCCTTGCGGATGAAGGACAGGCAGGGCGCGGTGTAGTCGGAGGCGGAGGCGGAGACGAGCTGGGTGCCGACCGGGGCGACGCCCAGCGTCTCGGCATAGGCCGAGCCGTTCTCGCTGTTCAGCTGGCAGTTCGCCACCTCGGCGCAGACGGCCCAGCCGAGCTTCTTGGCACCGGTCGCCTTCGCGACGTCGGCATAGGCCTGTGCGGCGTACTCGGCACCGGACACGTCCTGGAAGAGCCCCGGCACGGTGGTCCACGGCACGTTCGTGGCGCCGTTCGCGCTGATCACTGCGACGTCGGTTCCCTTGAACGTGTCGCTCATCGCGGACTCGGCGACCAGGTCCGTCATGAAGACGGCGTCGACGTCGGAGTCCGTCATGAAGCTCTTCACCACCGCCGTCGCACCGGGAACGGTGTTCTTGGTGTCCGTCGTGGTGATCTCGACGGGATGGCCGAGGATGCCGCCGTGGGCGTTGGTGTACTCCTGCCAGGCGTGCGCGACGGCCTTGCCACTGAGCCCGTTGCTGGCCTGGGCCCCCGACATCGAGGCGGCGTACCCGATCTTGATCGGGGTCCCGCTCAGGGCCGCCGCCGTGCTTCTCGCGCCGTCCTTCGCCTGCGTGGCGCCGGACGTGTTGTCGGAGCCACAGCCGGCGAGGGCGAACGTCGCCACTGCCGCCAGGCCGCCGACGATCTGCGCTGTTCTCCTTCGACCGTTCACCTTCACGCTTCTCCTCGCGTTCTGTCCGCCTCACTACGGCGGTGAGGCGTCGAGGGGCAGGCTAGGCCCATGATCCATCTATGTCCATGGTAAGAAGATAATTAGAAATAGATTGCAGGGCCTGGCTCGGCGGGAGATCAGATCCGGTAGCCCTGGCCCGGCAGCATCGGGATGCCGTAATGCCGTAGAGCTCGCCGGCCACCCCGAGCGAAGAACTGCCCTCCTGGAAGGAGCAACACAACCGAGGGCACAAGCAGGTCAGGGCTCGCCCTGCGGTCATGAGAACGAGGAGCTGGGCAAGGCTCCGATCAGGTCCTGATTCGCCCCGGACCGGCATCGTGGAGCCGTTGCTGTCCACGGCGCTGACGAAGAAGTCCCGTACGTGGACGCGCTGGTCGCCTGGTGGAGACGATCAGCGTAGCTGTCGCCAGGGCATATGCGAGTGGTTCGACATGCACGGCACGCAGGCCGGCTTGGTCCAGTGCGTGCAGCAACGCTGCCGGCAGCCGATCCGCCCATTTCCCTCGCTGCCGCTCGAGTAGGTACGAGATCAACCGGGTCAGGGGGCGTGGTCGGCCGTTGCGGGTGGCGACAGCGCTTGGGAGCTTCGGCAGGACATCGGATATCCGAGCGTCGGCGATCACCACGACGCCGTTGGAAGTGGTGACTCGGCTGAGTTCGGCCAGCCCGAGGCACGGATCTTGCCAGTGCCGTAGCGCCAGCGTGGTGACGACGAGGTCGAACGTGTCGCTGCTGAACGGGAGAGCCTCGGCGCGAGCTTGGAAGTACGTGGGCGGCGCGGACGTGGCGGCCCGTTGGATCATTGCGGCCGACGGGTCGATGCCGATCACCGGTACGCCTGGGAAGAATTGAGCGCAGGAGCGGGCAAGGCGTCCGGTACCGCAGCCGATGTCCAGGATCCGGTTCGGTTGGGGGACGCGGCGGCGAGCGTGTGCGAGCACCCTGAGGTGCACGGGTTCGTACAGAACACGCTGCAGCGAACTTTGATCGTAGTACGGCGCCCAGTGGTCGAAGCCTGCCTGCCGGACTGTCGGCTCCGCGTCTTCGCCGGACGCCATGGGTGGATCAATGGAGGGCGCCATGGTCCAGCTTCCCATCCGATCCGCGTGCCACGGGCGCGGATCCCGGCCCCGGCTGCTTGTCTGGTAGGTCCCCGTGCTGTCAGCGAGCGGGCTGGGACGGGAGGGTGTCGGGGGTGGCACGATCGGCCCTGGCAGCGTCGGCGAGGGCGGCGGCCGCGGCTTCTGCGGCCTGGGCCGTGTCACTGGCCGCCTCGGCAGCCGCGCCGTCCGCCGGCTTTTCGCGGGTGGCTGGTGACTGCGGCAGCGCCTCGGTGAAGGCGCGGGATACGCCCTGGAGTGCCGAGGTCACCTCGCTGGGGATCACCCAGAAGGTACTGCCCGAGCCCTGAGCGAGTTGAGGCAACATCTGGAGGTACTGCCAGGCGAGCAGCTTGGGGTCGGGGTCGTTGCGGTGCACGGCCTGGAACACCTCGTCGATGGCTCGCGACTGGCCCTCCGCCTGGAGGATCGCAGCGGTACGGTTGCCCTCCGCACGCAGGACCGCGGCCTGCTTGTCGCCTTCGGCGGTGAGAATCTGCGACTGGCGTTGCCCCTCGGCAGTGAGAATCGCGGCCCGCTTGTCCCGCTCGGCCCGCATCTGCTTCTGCATCGCGTCCTTGATGGTCTGCGGAGGATCGATGGCCTTGATCTCCACACGGTTCACCCTCAGACCCCACTTGCCGGTGGCGTCGTCCAGCACACCCCGGAGCTGGCTGTTGATGGTGTCCCGTGAGGTGAGGGTCTTTTCCAGGTCCATGGAGCCCACGACATTGCGCAAGGTCGTGACGGTGAGCTGCTCGACCGCCTGAAGGAAATTGGCGATCTCGTAGAAAGCTGCTCGTGGGTCGGTGACCTGGAAATACAGGACGGTGTCGATCTCGACGACCAGATTGTCCTCGGTGATGACCGGCTGCGGCTTGAAGGAGACGACCTGTTCCCGCAGGTCGATCAGCGGATGAACACGGTCGATGAACGGGATGACGAGGCTCAGCCCAGGATTCAGGGTCCGATGGTAGCGGCCGAGTCGCTCGACATTACGAGCACGCGCCTGGGGGACGATACGGACCGCCCGCGTCACAGTGAAAATCGCAAACAGCGCAAGGAGCAGGCCGACAATCAAGAACGCCAAGGTTTCCATGGTTTCAGTCCCGGGGGTAGACGATCGCGGTGGCGCCGCTGATCTCTATGACGTCGACGGTCTTTCCGGGAGGAATCACCAGCGTCTCGTCGTAGGCGCGGGCCGTCCATTCCTCGCCGTCGATACGGACCCTGCCGCCCAGGCCCGTCACCTCCGCGACGACATAGGCAGGCTTGCCGACCAGTGCGTCCACGCCGAATCGCACGACTTGAGGCTGGAGCACGTGGCGCAGCGCAATGGGGCGCAGGAACAACACGGTGACTGTGGCGACGGCGGCGAACACCAAGAACTGGAAAGGCAACGGCAGCCCGACCGCGGCGGACCCTGCCGTGACCACCGCGGCCGCACTCAGCATCCCGAGCGCGGCAGTCAGGGTGAAGACCTCCGCCACAGCCAAAGCAGCTGCGATGATCAACCAGATCAGCCACAGATCCATTGCGTGCCTCTTCTGACCGGTGCGGGTGCGGAAGGGCTTGACTCCCACCACAGCCCACGGCACCCCAAACGGCTACTCGACCCTTTACCTCTACTTTACCCACGAAAGGGAGATCGCTACTCCCGTAAGAGCGAGTCAATCTGTTGTGATCTTCCGCAAGGGTCGGCAGGGAGACGCTGCTGCCGGCCGGTCGCCCAACTACAGCAACGCCCCTTCAGGTTCGGTCAGGGGCATGCGGCTCGTCGTCCAGCCCCGTCGCCGTAGCGGTGGCGGTGATTCTGCGGTAGGCGGCTCGGGCGTGGGCGATGCGGGCCAGGGCCGTGCCGACGAGTGTGGCCGTGAGCAGGCAGGCGAGCCAGGAGGTGTCGCGGTGCCCGATCCAACTGAGGGTACCTGCGGGCGGGATGGCGAAGCCGTTGAGGAACAGCCAGCACAGTACGGCCGTTCCGGGGGCTGCGGTGAAGCTGGCGCAAAAGCCGAGTAGCGCAGCGAGTAGGGACAGCACGGTGAGGGCGAGCCCGGGACGGTCGGGGCCCACGGTGGTGTTGAGGAGGAACACCAGGACCAGTGCGCCGCCGAAGGCCGTCGCCCACACCAACGGCGTGGCCACGGGCCGGGGGACGGGCCGAGCCCCAGTGCTGAGGGACACCCACTCGATCATGTTCACGTTTCCTTCCGGTCCTTTCCGGCGCCAAGAGCAAGGGACGCCGGTGGCATCGGCGGCTGCGGCGAGTGGACATGTGGACCCATGGGGACAGATTGTTTCACCGGCTTGCATTTGGGCTGCGTGGGCCACCTTCGGTGCTCGGTAGGGTGACACCTGGCAGTCGATGAAGAAACAGCCAAATGAGACAGTCGGACAGGAGGACGGCCGTGGGGGCTGCACGTATGGGCAGTACGCCGTTGCCGGGGATCGGGGTCCGTTACGACCTGACCACGCGGGAGCAGCGACGCCTGTCGGTGGTCGCGCACCGGGACGGTTCGCGGACCTTGAGCGCGTACCGCGAGGACGACCCGGATACTTGCGCGCTGTCGGTGCAGCTGGCCTCGGGGGACGCGGAGGCGCTCGTCGACGCGCTGATGCCCGCGCATCGCAGCCCGAGTTTGCTGTCGACGACGGAGCTTGGGCTGGTGGCTGAGCGAATCGAGTTGTCCGCCACCTCGCACTGGAGTGGGCGGCTGCTGGGTGATACGCGCATGCGCACGGAGACCGGTGTGTCGATCGTGGCGGTACTGCGCCGGGCGGAGGCGATCCCCTCGCCGGGGCCGTACTTCCGTCTGGCCGGCGGCGACACCTTGATCGTGATCGGCACACGCGAGGGCGTGCAGGCTGCCGCCGTGATACTCGGTCGAGAGTGAGCCGCGGCGCACTCCTCTAGCATCTTCTTGATCGAGTTCGGGGCGATCATCCTCGGGCTGGGGCGCTGCTGAGCCGGTTCGCCCGGCGCCACCAGTTCTTACTCGGACGTCCTCAGCACGCTGGACCGTCGGAGCGCGGTGGTCACTTGTCCTGGATGCGCGCGTTGTTGATAGCGGCTTGGAGTTGCAGCCAAGTCGGATCTGTTGCGGTTGCGGATGTCACTGTTTCCAGATCACCTGATTCCCAGGTGCGGGTTCCGTCGGTTACGACGAGATGCGTCTCCAGGTCGCCGTCGTCAGGAATCTCGGAGGTGGCGTCCAAGAAGGCTGCTGCCGTCGACGTATCGCTGCTGGTGCTGTGGGTCTTTGCGGAACCGGCAGGCACGGACAAGAGCACGAGGTCGCCTCCACCACTGGCGATGACGAACTTGCCTGTCATCGTGGCGCCCATCGCGGACACCGGGGAGCCGGCCAGCACGTCGTGCTCGACCGCTTGCTGGGTTTCGAGGTTGACTTCGACGAGAGTCCCAGTGGGCGTTCCGACCCAGAGCACACCAGGTTGGGATCCGAACGCAATGTTGTGTCGCGACCAGGCGCGCATCTGTTCAAGCCACTCTTGCGGGTATGGGTAGCCCGGGCTGGGTTCGCCGAGAGTTGTCGCCAGAACGATGTGAAGCGAAGGAAACTCGAATACCTCCAGCGAATTGTCGTATGCGTTGCCTCGAATCGCGAGATGGCGTCCGTCCGCGCTGAAGATCGGCTTCTCGTAGCCGTCGGCATCCAATATCAACGCGCGGCGAAGCACTCGCATCGCCGCAGGCGCGGTCTCGTGAGCGACCCGCGCGAAGAGTCCGAGCGTCGCGCCTTGATCGCTGGCGAGCGTGGCCACCAATCCGCCGGCGGGATGCTCCGCAACGCCGGTGTCCCAACGTGGGCCGGCGCTGACGGTTCCCGAAGCGAGGTCGAGTACGTCGGAGCTCTCCCATGCGCTGTCTTCATCGCCCGACGACGGCGATGCCCACAACGTCCGACCGTCCGGGCTGAATGCCAGACTGCGGTAGGAGGCGGTGGGTGGAAGACCCTCCACGTCGGAGAGCCCGGCAGGAGTCCACTGCACCACCCTGTCCTCGTCGGCCACGACGAGCAGCGGCAGGTCTGGATGCCATGCCACAGCGGGTGTCCGCTCCGTCCGGTCCCAGCCGACGGCATCGCCATAGGCCCTCGACTCGGCGCCAATGGAGCCGAGTTCGTGTAGCCGGTCGGCCTCGCAACCCCAGACGTGGACCGCAGGACGTTCGGAGTCCCAACCAGCAACCAGGGGAAGCCGCGGATGGCATGCCAATCGCTCGACCGGATGCCCGCTACTGACCCGCACACGTGCCACGACCTCGACCTCGACCTCAACAGCATTCACTCTGACACCGTAGTTCCCGGTGGTTCGTACGGCGAGGTCTGACCGGCGTGAGGCCCGGTCGGTCGCCTTGCTCGACGGGAAGCCGGTTCACAAGGGTCTGTTCGGCCAGTCGAGCAGCCGGGCTCCGAGCACCGCCGTCTGCAAGGTGTAGCGGTGAGCGGGGTCGGTGGGGTCGCAGCCCGTCAGCGTATGGACGCGCTCCAGCCGGTAGGTCAGCGCGCGCACGCTGAGTGACAGCTGCCGGGCGGCCGCGGCTGCCACGCAGCCGGTGTCGAAGTACGTGGTGAGAGTGTCCAGCAGCGGCTGCGCTCCGCCGCGCGCGTTCGCCAACGGCCCCAGAGTGTGGCGCACCAGGTCCACCAGAGCCTGCCGGTCCCGGGCCAGGACAGGGAAGACCAGCAGGTCGCAGGCGCGCAGCAGCGGGTCGTCGAGGCCCATGCGCTGGGCGACGTCCAGGGCATTGAGGGCCTCCTCGTAACTGTGGCCGATGCCCACGGTGCCGGTCCGGGGGCGGCCGATGGCGACTTGGCTGGCGCCGGTGGCTGCGTAGACGAGCTCGGAGAAATGGATGAGGACGTCCTGCTGGTCACCGGGGGCGACGCACACCATGTGCCCGTCCTTCGTGGTGAACAGGATCCGGCGGCTCTCGAATCGTGCGAACAGGTCGTCAGCAACCTGCCGGGGGACGGGGTCGGTCTCGTCATAGGTCTCCGGTCCCTTGGCCACGGCGACCGCGTGGCCGCGGGACAGACGCAGCCCGAACCGTTCACAACGCGAGGCGAGTTGACCGGGGTCGCCGCGCCCGTGCAGCAGGTCGTCGATGAACTCACGCCGGGCCGCCTCCTCCTTGCGCACGACAAGCCGCTGCGCCCGCTCGTATCCGTCGGCGAAGGCATCGACCGCCTGCTCTATCACGGTCAGGACATGGTCCGCATCGGCTGCCGTGCGGCGACGATCGCGGCCGGCTGTGATGTGGGCGCGCACGAGAGCACGCCAGCCGTGCCCGGCCTCGGCGGCCCAAGCGCCCAGAGCGCGACGGGACTCGATCTCATCGCGGGTCAGGCGGCGGCCCGTGGCGGCGGCGTCCGTGAGGATCGCCTCGAAACCGTCGAGGAACGTCTCATCGGCAGTGTGGACAGTCACGTCGTTTCCCCTCGGTTCGGATGTCGTCACGCGTGCGTATCGGGCGCGGTGCCGGGGAGAGCCGAGGCCTTTGCGATGCCGCACCGTCGCGCCCCGCTCTTTCGAATTCACTGGTTGGCATGAGTCGTTGCCTCGACGGGTTCGGCCACCACAGTCGCATCCAGCGGCTTCTGCCGGGTGCGCGTCATGCGGTGGACGAGGGGCTCGGTCCAGCGGGCGGTGAGCGGGCCGAGGACGACCAGGGTCAGGACATAAGCGGTGGCCAAGGGGCCGATCCGCGGTGCGACGCCGACGGCCAGACCGGCGATGACGATGGAGAACTCGCCCCGGGCGACGAGGGTTCCACCCGCCCGCCAACGTCCGTTGGCCGAGACACCGGCCCGACGGGCGGCCCAGTACCCGGTGGCGATCTTGGTGAGGGCGGTCACGACAGCGAGGGCGAGTGCGGGCAGGAGAACCGGTGGAATGGCGGCGGGGTCGGTGTGCAGGCCGAAGAAGACGAAGAAGACGGCGGCGAACAGATCCCGTAGCGGGGTGAGGAGATTGCTGGCTCCTTCGGCGACTTCGCCGGACAGGGCGATGCCGACGAGGAAGGCACCGACGGCCGCGGAGACCTGCAACTCCTGTGCGATGCCGGCGACGAGGAGGGTCAGGCCGAGCACGACCAGCAGCAGCATTTCCGCGTTGGCGGAGGAGACCGCACGGCTTATCAGCCGACCGTGCCGCAGCGCCGCGTACAGAACGGTGCCGACCGTGCCGAGGGCGATCAGCAGGGTGACGGCACCGCCCGCCAGGCTCACCCCGGCGAGGAGAGTGGTCAGAATCGGCAGGTACGCCGCCATGGCGAGGTCTTCCAGGACCAGGATGCCGAGGATCACCGGTGTTTCGCGGTTTCCCAGCCGGCGCAGGTCGCCCAGGACCTTCGCGATCACCCCGGAGGAGGAGATCCAGGTGACGCCGGCCAACGCGACGGCGGCCACCGGGCCCCAGCCGAGCAGCAGTGCCATCGCGGCGCCGGGGGCGGCGTTGAGGACGAAGTCGACCGCGCCGGAGGGGTATTGGGTCTTGAGGCTGGTGACGAGTTCGGAGGCGCTGTATTCCAGGCCGAGCAGGAGTAGCAGGAGGATGACGCCGATCTCGGCGCCGGTGGCGACGAACTCCTCGCTGGCCTGCAGCGGCAGGATGCCTCCGTGGCCGAAGGCGAGCCCGGCGAGCAGGTAGAGGGGTATGGGTGAGAAGCCCACCCGTCCGGCCAGGCGGCCGAGCAGCCCCAAGGCGAGGATGATCGCCCCGAGTTCGATGAGCATGGCGGTGGTGTCGTGCACGGGCGTCAGTCCTCCGGTTCGGTTCGGCGACGGCGTCTGTGCCTTCTCGGCAACGGGCGGCGAGTGTGCGCCGCGGTTGGGATGGGCGGTGCGGCTGAGTGTGCGGGAATGCTCGGTCAAAGGGGGCCAGGCGTGACCGGGGTGGTCTCGGCGTGCTGATCCGCCGTGTGGCAGGTGCCCGTCCGTACTTGGAGAGCACCGGGGCGGCAGGACGCTGGTCGCGTCGCTGACAACCCAAGGTTTACCGGCCTGAGCAGTTCGACTCAGTCAGGGCATCGTGAGTGCGTCGGGCGGACCGTCGGGTCAGCTGCTGAGACCGGTGCTACCCGGATCGGGCACGCTGTCGCGAGCTGTGTTGTCGATACGCGCAGTCCTGACAGCCGCTGCGAGCGGGCGGCAGCATGCCCGTGCACCGGAGTGGGCAGCTCGATCCATGTCACGTCCCCCCCATCGCACCGGGTTGCAGAAGTACCGGGAAAAGCAATTCCCGCAGAATGAGTGCTCGGTCGCTCAATAGAGCACCCTGGCTCGGCAATGGAGTTTACCGTAAGACTAACGGTGCATTGGGATCTTTTTACCTACATACCAGTAGTAACCGGCGTACGGGTCGCGGTGATTCGGCGCTTCGACGTCCGCCCAGCGCTGAACGTGTGGGGCTGACTGAGGGTGACGACGGTCGGGGGCGGCAGCCGTAGGGACCGCGCCACGCAGGCCGGCCCAGGAGATGAACGCCTGCTTACCCTACGAGATCCCGCGGATGGGCAACAGGCAGGCACCGACCGAAACGGGACGAGCAGGCGGCAGCCGGAGAACGCGTGCTCCTCGTCGGTCACCCCGATGAGCAGCATCACGACCGCGCCGTCCAGGACGGCGGCGCCCCGGTGCACCCACTCCGTCGCGATCAGCACGTACACGGCAGCGAACACCGCCACCGTCAGCCACGCCGTCACACTCACGGAGCCGCCTCCCTTTCGCCGCACCCGCCTGGGCCCGGGCACGGTGACGTTCTTGACGCCTGGGGCACTGATTTGACCCTGATGCACCGTCAGGACTACGGCCTGTCCAGCGGATCAAGTGACTACTAGGCTGCGACGATGGACCGAGTCACGGATGTGCCCGAGGGTCTCGCCCAGTCTGCAGATCCGGCCCGGGTGAATGACTATGACAGTTTCGCCGAGGCGTACTCGGCGGAGAACGAGAACAACCTTGTGAACGCGTACTACGAGCGGCCCGCGATGTTGGCCCTGGCCGGAAACGTGAGCGGCCGTCGGATCCTGGACGCGGGTTGCGGCTCCGGGCCCCTGTCCGCTGCACTGCGCGACCGCGGCGCGGTCGTCACCGGCATCGACGCCAGCGCCGGAATGCTGGCGCTGGCGAGGCGGCGGCTCGGTGACGATGTAGCCCTGCACGTAGCCGACCTGAGTGGCCCTCTCCCGTTCGGCGACGGCACGTTCGACGACGTGGTCGCGTCGCTGGTGCTGCACTACCTGGAGGACTGGGGGCCGACGCTGACCGAGTTGCGGCGCGTGCTCAGGCCCGGCGGCCGGCTGATCGCGTCGGTGGACCACCCTTTCGTGGCCTACGCGATCCAGGATCCTCGGCCCGACTACTTTGCGACCACCAGCTATACCTTCGACTGGACGTTCAACGGGCAGTCCGCCCCAATGAGGTTCTGGCGCAAGCCACTGCACGCGATGATTGAAGCCTTCACCACCGCCGGCTTCCGTCTCTCCGTCATCAGCGAGCCCCAGCCCGACCCTGCCGCCCGTGAGCTGTTCCCCGACGGCTTCCATGACCTCTCCACCAAGACCTGCTTCCTGTTCTTCGTCGTTGAGGTACCGCCGTCGGCTACCGGTTCGGACGACTAGCCAGTCGCGGACCAAGAGCGGAGCCAGAGTCGGATCGAGGCGACGATTACGGTGCCGTGGAACAAGTAGGCGCGTTTGTCGAACCTCGTGGCCACAGCCCGGAAGTTCTGCAGGGCGTTGATTGTCCGCTCCACTTCGTTCCTGCACTTGTAGATCCTCTTGTCGAAGCCGACGGGTCGGCCGCCCTTGCTGGCACGGGCTTGTTGCGCTGGGACGAGTACGCGTTATCGCCGCCGAGGTGGTCGGGCTGTGTGCGCGGTGCCCGCCGCCTGGCTTGTCCCGAAAGAACTGCGCGACCGCCTGCTGTAGGCGCTCGGTCGCGGGGGCATGGGCGAGGTGTGGGCCGCGCGCGATCGCACACTACGCCGCGACGTCACCCTGATGCTCCTGAGAATCAGCCACGCCGCGCACCCGGGACGGGACCAACACGCCAGCAGACGTCGGCTGTTACCTAGCCTGGACGTGCGCACCGCGCGCAGCGGTCTCAAAGCCCGGTGCACGAGCGCCTTCCGTTTCTCTGACAACGCGGCATGCGGCAAGCGGACGTTCGCCGAGCACCTGAGGATGCCGAACTCCGACCCGTGCTACTTCGTTTACTCGCGTCCGGTACAGGCTCGTGGCTGCGGCGGTACGGTCGCAGCACCGGAGGTCTACTTGAGGGGCCGGGATGCTGGAAGCGGCTTTGGCGGCACTGGCTGCGGCGGGCGGCACCGCAGTGGTTCAGTCGGCCGGGACCGACGCGTGGCGGGCGTTCCGGTCGCGGGCGGCGCGGCTGCTCAGCCGGGGCGATCAGACGCGCGAAACCGCGGAGCTGCAACGGTTGGACCGGTCCGCGGCGGCCCTCGAAGTAGCGTCCACTGACGACCCGCAGGCCGCGGAACACACCAGGATCGCCCAAGAAGCGTCGTGGCAGACCCGGTTCGAGGCTCTCCTGGAAAGCGCGAGCGATCCGCAGGAGCGCACTCGACTCGTTGAAAGCCTGCGGGAGTTGATCGCCGACCACTCCGCACCGTCGAGCGACCGCTCGTTTTCGGGCAACACCTTCCACGGGCCGACCGCGATCCAGGTGGGCGACAACAACCAGCAGGACAACCGCTTCGGACCACTGGAGTGACCACTCCCAGCGACCCGGACGACCAACAGCCGGGAGGCACCAAGAACACCTTCCACGGGCCGGCGGCCGTCCAAAGCGGCGACCACAACGTCCAGCACAACTACTTCGGGCCGGACGAGGGACCCCTGCGGACGCGGTGGCTGGAGAGGTACCTTGCGGCGGCCCGGCTCTCCGTCCCAAATCGTGGGTACCCCGGGCTGGACCCCGGGACGGCCAGGCTGCACGGGCGTACGTATGTGCGCCAACGGGCCACGCGGATCCCACAAGGCGTCGTCCTGGGCGAGGGGGGCGCCCCCGAATCGGCCCAGGCATCGCAACTCGAAGCGGGGACAGGCTTCGTCCGGGGAGATCCGATCTCGCCGGGCATGATGGAGGCCGTGGCCGCGGTCGCAGGCAATACGGTCTACCCCGGCGAGAAGCCCGATGCACAACGCCGCCCGGCCGTCGCGGGCTCGCGGGAGGTCCGTGAGACGGTCCCCGCCGAGGACGCCCTGGCCGGGGAGCCACTCTGCATCCTCTTCGCCGGCCCGGGAGGCGGGAAGTCCAGCCTGCTGCAAGCCTGTCTCGCCGACGGGGTGGAGCGGTGGCTCGCCGACCGGACCCGCGACACGGTCCCGGTGCTGGTGCCCGCCGGGGCACTGACAACGGCGCCACTGGCGGACGCCCTCGCCGACTTCCTCAACAAGGACCTGACCGGGCTGACGCAGGCTCTTCCCCCTGAACTGTTCAGCGCGCCGCCATGCCCCGGAGCCCGATGGCTCGTGCTGGTCGACGCGTTGGACGAGGTCTCCGACCCGAATGCCCGGCACGTCGTCCTGGACCGCCTACGATCGATCACGCAAGCGAACGGTGACGTCTACCGGTTCGTCATTGCCACGCGCCCCCTTGCGCACGGCGAACTCGGCGCAATGGGCACCGAGACATCGTGCTTCAGACTGGAGCCGTTCACCGCCGAAGACCTGCACCAAGTGGCCCGGGGGTGGTTTGCGGACCTGCCGGACCCGGACGCCGTAGCGGACCGGTTCGTGCGAGCCGCCGACCGCACCCGGCTGGCCGAGTTGACCCGAATCCCGCTGATGGCCTCGCTGTTGTGCCAGCTCCATCGCGAGGCCCCGGACGACTACCTGCCCACCAGCCGCGGTGAAATCTACGCGTCGTTCGTCGCCCTGCTCCACAAGCGCCAGCACTCTCCGCACAGTGCGGACGACCCCGGCCGGCTGCACGCGGGCCTCGACACCTTCGGCCCCGACGCCGGCCGGCGCGCCGACGAGTTCCTGGACCGGTTGCAGGATGCGATCGCCTGGATCGCGTCAGAGCGCCGTCGAGGTGACGGACGCCCGGCCCTCGACATGCTGGAGTCGCTGCCGTACGGCCGGCGGCCGGCACGCGTGCCGCAGAGCGAGTGGCGCACCTTCCTGGACGGCTGCCTCCAACAGAGCGGACTGATGACCGTGCGGGCAGGTGACCACGTCTTCCTCCACCACACCTTCCTGGAGCATCTGGCCGCCCGGCACGCCGTCCGCGCCGCGCCCGCGGACGCCCTCGACAGCGTGTTCGCCGCGACACGTTCGCTCAGATTCTGGCGTTGGGGACACACACCGCAGGACGCGTCCTACGCGGGCTTCGTCCTGGACGCGCTCGACCTCGATGCCCCTGAGACGGTGAAGGTCCTGCGCCGTGCCGTCCGGCGGGGAAAAAGCAGCGGCTGCTTGTTCCTCGCCCGGCTGGCCTGGCTGGGAACACGGCTCCCCAAGGAGATCACGGATTCCGCTGCTGATCGGCTGCGCCGGGAGACGGCCAGGATCATGATCAGCCCTGACCGCAGTCTGATCACCCCGGCCAACGCAGTCGCCTGGCTGACCGCGGCCAGGCCCACCGACCTGCTGTACTCCCGGGCGATGGACCCCGGCCTTGACCCCGGCTTCCGGACGTCGGCAGCCCTTGAACTGATCGAGGCGGGCGACGAACGCGGCGCCGGCGTACTCGCCGATATCGCCGGCGACACCCGGTTCTTTCCGGACGACCGCGCCGCTGCGGCCAAGGAACTCCTCTGGCGCGACGACGCGAGGGGTTGGAACCTGCTCGCCGACATCGAATGCACACGCCAGGACTGGTGGCGCCGCCGCGAGACAAGCCAGACCGCAATCCTGGTGCGCATGTGGCGGTGGGTGAAACCGTCCCGGGGCCGCGCACGGCGAGCGGCCCCCGAAGACCCTTTGCCGCTCCGGGCTTCGGACTACCCCCACGTCCTGGTCTACCGCAGCGCGGTCGCCGCGCATCTGGGGGAGGCCGGAGACCCGGACGGTGCCGCGCGGGCCCTCGTACTCCTGCTGCCAGACCTGACGGACGCTCTGGGCCCGGACCACACCGAAACCTTGGCCGCACGCAACAACCGCGCCATCTTCCTCAGCAGGGCCGGCGATCTGCATGCCGCGGTCGCCGCTTTGGCCGACCTCGTGGCAGACGAAGTCCGCGTGTACGGCCAAGACAGCGCCCGCACCTTCGTCGCCCGCTGCAACCTCCCGAACGTCCGTGGACGGTCGGGAGACCCGGAAACCGCGGCCACCGAACTCGCCCGGCTCCTCGACGACCAAATCAGAGTGCTCGGTGAACACCACCCGGACACGGCCGACATCCGACACGACCTCGCACACTGGAGGAACGAGTCCCGACAGCCACCCCCCTTACCGGAAGGCCCGGCACCGCCCCAGACCTAGAGAAGGGCTGGTCGCGTCGACTTGCCGCCTCAACGCCGCACGTTTGATTCGGCGCAGACCGTATTCGGCTGCCCGAGTGGGAGGGATGGCATAGGGGCAGGCGCTACGAGAACCGAAGGCCCCGCGGGTCGGCCTTCTTGGTGTGCTTGCACTGCAGCACGAATGGCCCATGCGGAATGTCCAGGCCTATCGCCGGGCTTGGTCGGCGGCTGCCGGGTGCCGTAGAACGCGCCGTCCCGTGGACGTCTGGGCGGCGCCTGGGCAGGCCACGTTCGCCGCGCGCCTCTCCCGCAGAGAGGTGGTGATGCTCTCCCAGTGCAGCAGCACGACCTCCGGCGGAAACTGTGCCTGCCGTACCTCCGAGACGAACCCCAGGACTGCACCTGTCACGAGCAGGGGAATTGGTGGGGCGATCCCGAGGCGTTGTCCTGCAGCCGAGGCAGCTCAGTGGTGGGTCACACTGTGAGGGTGGACAAGGAAGTCAGGGACTACATCGACGCCATTCCCGCCGAGCACCGCCCGCTGTTCGACCGGCTGCACCGGCTGATCTTGGAGGCCCAGCCTGAAGCGGTCGTGATCATCTCCTACAAGATGCCGACCTATCAGGTCGGCAAACGCAGGCTCCACGTCGGCGCGTGGAAACACGGTGTGTCGCTCTACGGGCAACACGGTCGCGACGCCGGCTTCGCTGCACGCCACCCCGCGCTCATCTCGGGCAAGTCGACCATCCGGCTACGGCCAGAGGACGCCGCTTCCATCCCGGATGATGAGTTCCGCGACCTGGCGCGAGCCGCCTTTGAACCCTGAATCAGCGCCCGCTCAGCAACTCGTACCGACACACCCGCCCTCTCGCTGTGCCGTGAAGGTCCTGTTCAGACCCCGCGCCAGGCTTTCCCTTCCCTCATCGGCGTGTGAGGCGCCATCGGGCTCCACGGCATTCTGGGCACGCCTGGCGCGCTGCCTCGCATCTTCTTGGTCCTCCTTGCCGCCCCAGGAGGGGGACGGTGTGACGGTGCCGGACTCGAGGAGGCCATGTCGTCCCAGGCGCCGTTGGCAGCCTGCGCAGTTTGGACTCGCCGCCCAGGCCCCGGGTGCCGACGTCCTGATAGGTGGTCAGTTCACCATCCGACCAGTTCACGAACAGGTCGTAGTGGGGCTCGCTGGTGGAGCCGTCGAAGTCGCCCCGGTGATGAGGTCGGCGTGCTCGGCCCACAGCTTGTTCAGCGTTGATGGGCGGGCATAGCCTGAAGTCATGGCGACGGTGCAGGTGGGCGAGCTGGGGGTCGCTTACGATCGCGTGGGTGAGGGGCCGCCCGTGGTGCTCCTGCACGGTGCGGCGGACGACGCCCGCCTCTGGCGGCCGCAACTCGACGCGCTGGCGGACGAGTTCACGGTCGTGACCTGGGACGAGCCAGGAGTGGGCCGCTCCTCCGACGTACCCGAGGCCTTCGAGCTCGCGGACTACGCCCATTGTCTGGCCGCGGTCGTGGAGTCGCTGCGGCTCGGCCCGGCGCACATCGCGGGTCTGTCCTGGGGCGGCACTCTCGCCCTGGAGTTCTACCGCCACCACGCGCACCTCGTGAGGACGCTGATCCTCGTCGACACCTACGCGGGCTGGAAGGGCTCTCTGCCGGCGGAGGAAGTGCGGGCTCGGGTCGAGGGCGTGCGCCGGATGCTGGCTGCGCCGCGCGGTGGGTTCGACCCGGCCCTGCCCGGACTGTTCGCCGGCGAGCCGCCCGCTGAGTACGTACCCCTGTTGGACGCCATGGCGGCCTCCGTACGCCCGGAGACCATGCGGACGCAGCTGCCCCTCATGGCCGAGGCAGACCAGCGGGATCTCCTGCCCACCGTCTCGGTGCCGACCCTCCTGCTCTGGGGAGAGAAGGATGTGCGCTCGCCACTGGCCGTCGCACGGCAGTTCCAGGAAGCGATCCCGGATGCCGAGCTGGTCGTGATCCCGGGCGCGGGGCACGTCAGCAACCTGGAACGGCCCGAGGAGTTCAACCGGGCCGTGCGCGACTTCTGCCACGCCCACTCCTGAGCCGACGCCGAAGCCGACGCCGATTCCTCACTGCTTGGCCGACGGATGCACAGGCCGCCGTGGAACGCCGTCCGAGGTGCCCGACGGGCGGAGTGATCGTGGCGAAAGCTGGGGCACGCCGACTCGTTGGTCAAGTGGCCGAAAGAAGCTGTCAGCTACCTAGCAGTAACAAGCTCGGCATGAGATTGGTTTTCATTTTCATGAAGCTGCTAGTGTGCTGCCGTTGCCGCCACCAAGGAGGAACCATGTCCGCCGCCCACTGCCAACTCACCGGACGACAGCCCGGCTTCGGCCATCGCATCTCCCACTCCCACCGGCGCAGCAAGCGCCGCTTCGACCCGAACATCCAGAGCAAGCGCTACTGGCTGCCGAGCGAAGGCCGTCATGTCCGGCTCGCGCTCTCCGCCAAGGGCATCAAGACGGTCGACACGATCGGCATCGAGGCCGCCGTGGCCCGCATCCGCGCCCGGGGAGGGAAGGTCTGATGGCGAAGAAGAGCAAGATCGCGAAGAACGAACAGCGGCGCCTCGTCGTGGCCCTCTACGCCGCGCGCCGCGCCGCGCTGAAGGCGATCATCGCGTCCCCCCGAAGCGCCGCCGAGGACCGCGCCGACGCCCAGCGAGAACTGCGCCGACAGCCCCGTGACGCCAGCGCCACCCGCCTGCGCAACCGCGACTGCGTGGACGGCCGCCCCCGCGGCCATCTGCGCGCCTTCGGCCTGTCCCGCATCCGCGTACGCGAGATGGCCCACGCGGGCGAACTCCCGGGCGTGACCAAGAGCAGTTGGTGACCCGAGCCCGATCCGCCAATGGGATCCACCTCATATGGCGGCCGACTGACCGAGAAAGAGAAACATGGCTGTCCTCAAGCGGAAGACATCCCGCAGCAACACCCGGCACCGCCGCGCCCAGTGGAAGGCCACCACGCCCACGCTCGTGCCGGTCACGATCGATGGCATGCTGCGCGACGACTGTTGGCGGAGGTGGACCGGCTGGCCCGGGGGCGCCGTCCTCGGCGATTTCGCCCGTCTGCCTTGAGCGTACTCAGCAGGCCCCCGAGACCTGCGTGAAACGAGCCTCAGCGCGACGAACTGGTGCCGTATCAGCCAACGTTCCCGTTCAGGAAAGACGCTGGATCGTTGGGCGTATCCCGCCTTACGGTGGCGCCATGAGCGATCACTCTGAAGCGCCTGTCGCGCCTGTCGAGGCCTATGAACCCCCCTACTACGTGGCTGTCTTCACTACGGTGCGAACCCAGGACCAGAGCGGCTACAGCGAGACCAACGCACGCATGGAAGAGCTGGTGAAGGACGTCCCCGGGTTCCTGGGGATGGACCACGCGCAGACTCCTGGTGGGCTGGGCATCACCGTCGGGTACTTCCGCGACGCCGACGCCCTCACCCAGTGGCGGTGCAACGCCGAGCACCGCGCGGCGCAAAAGCGCGGGCAGGCCGAGTGGTACGAGAGCTACACGCTGCATGTGGCGAAAGTGGAGCGCAGCCAAGGGTTCATACGAGCGCAGGTCCCGCAGAGCCCGACAGCAGGCTGACCAAAGCGCCGTCACGCCAGGCTGTCCGGGTAGCAGAACGAGTACGCGTCCGCTCTCGCGTCCCTCTTGTGCGTTCGCCGGGTGGCATCGTGCCTCGTGCGGCGTGATGGTGGTCGGAAGGACGGCCGCAGCGAAACGTGTACCTCTGCGCAGGGTGCGGTACTGCCGGTTGCCGGGTGGCGAGACGGCGCGCTCCCGGCAAGGTGGCACTCCCCGCTCGCCAGTGATGCACAGACCCGAATGGACCAATGGCGGTGAGCGGCGGCGCGTCAGAGCTGAGTCTTCATGCCATGGATGGCACATCTGTGGAGGAGCCCGGACACGGAAGTAGTGGTACATGCCTTCGATTCCTGCCCCTGCCGAGGACGACCCCGTCGTTTCGGCACAAGGGAGAGAGTTCACCGACGTCATCACCCTGACCTCGAAGAGCACCGGCATCAGTCGGGTCGCCGTCGGAAGTGGCGACACGAGCGTCGGTGATCAGATCATCATCACTGCGGACCTCTTCCTTGATGGTCTTGCATACGGGACCGAGGCGGCGGTATGCACGCGCGTGGCGGATGACACCACCCACTGTGTGGGTACCTTCGCGCTTCCCCAAGGCCAGCTGACGTGGCAGCACATGCAGACCACCCCTGTCGGCACGCCGCCTGAGAACTTCTGCGTCGCCATCACCGGCGGTACCGGCCTGTACGCAGCAGCACGTGGCTTTGCCCGCATCGCCCACACCGCCCAGGCGGGCGGCGACCTGACCCTGTATCTCTCGTACTGACCGTCCGCTGTTCGGCATTGGCCAGACGCAGGCGAGCAGAGGGCGTGCCTCCGTATTCGTCCGTCCCTGCGCATTCGGAAGGCGAGTGTGGTCACTCGTTACCGCGGACCACGGCGACAGGGCAGTGTGAGTGATGGAGCAGGGCCTGGCTGACCGAGCCGAGCAGCAGGCCGGTGAAGCCACCGCGTCCGCGTGCGCCGGCCACGACCAGTTGGGCGTTGTGGCTTGCGTCGATCAGGGCCGTGCGGATCCGGGAGCGCAGCATGCGCCGCTCCACGGCGACCTGGGGATAGCGGCTCTGCCACGGTGACAGGGTCTCGTTCAGCAGGTGCTGTTCCTCGGCACGCAGCCGCTCGATGTCGACCACCATGTTCAACGGGTCGGCGGGCCCTTCGTAGGCCCGTTCGTTCCAGGTGTTCCACACGTGCACGGCCAGCAGGTCCGCATCGCGCACGGCTGCCTCGGCGAAGGCGAACCCGACGGCTTTCTCGCCCGCCGGCGAGCCGTCCACCGCCAGCAGCACCGGACCTGTCGGGTTCGGCCCGCCCCGTACCACGAGCACGGGACAGCGGCCGTGGGCGGCCAGGTGTACGGCGGTGGAGCCGAGCAGCAGGCTGCCGAATGCGCCCAGGCCGCGGCTGCCCACCACGACGAGCGAGGCGGTGCGCGACTCGATCTCCAGCACCATCAGCGGCTCGCCGACGGTGACCTCGCGGGTGATGTCCAGGTGTGGCGCGACCTCACGGGCCCGCTGTTCGGCCGTGGCCAGCGTGCCGTCCACCAGCTCACGCACCCCTGCCGTGGCAGGGGTCCAGGGCGGCACACCGGGCGGCGGATGGATCGAGGGCCACCCGAAGGCGTGCACCAGCCGCAGGCCGGTTCCGCGCAGTGCGGCCTCGCGTGCTGCCATCCCGACCGCGTCCAGGCTGGACGGCGAGCCGTCGACTCCGACCACGACCGGTTCAGTCATTGCCACGCCTCCTCCTTGTCGGACGGCCGCTGCTGCTGCCTGCCTGTGCTGTTTCCCTTCCAGCCTCTGCCAACATGCCACGCGGCGCATCGGGCCGCACGGCTCGTCGGCCAAGCGGTCGCGTTCCGGGCGTCGGCGCGCGGCCGGTCTCGTTGCCGGGCGCCCTCTTACGGCGCCGAAGGAACCGGCCGGGGCACCATCGGGCTGAACGAAGCGGACGCGATCACCACCGCCCTGGAAGGGCTGCGGCTGCTCGTCTCCGCCGCACGCGTAGTCCAGGGCTTCATCCCTTGCCCGCAGCCGGGTGCTGACGAAGCCGAGTCGATGAGTCTGGAGGAGTTGGTCGGCGCGGATGCGTGGCAGCGCTTCGCCGACACCCTCAAGCGGCGTTGACGCGCACCACTTCCAGCAGTTCCACCATCTCGATCTCGCCGGAGCCTGCTTGCTCGGTCCACTCAAGGGCACCGAGAGCGGGCGCCTAGCGGCTCGGGCCAGAGTGCATTTCGTGCCGCACAGAGGGTGGGGCACGGGAGGTGAACATGTCTTTGAGGACCGACCTCTACGCAGATATCACGGGATTCCTCCTGGCCAAGTGCGATGCCGACCCGGATGAACTCTCCTTGGAATCCGATCTGTACTACGACATAGGCATCGACTCACTCGACCTCGTCTTCATGGGGCAGACCCTTCAGGGTGCGTACGGCATCTCGATGGACGACGAGCGCATCGGCTCGCTCCGCACCGTCGGCGACGTCCTGGACTTCGTCGTCTCCAAGATCGAAACCAAAGCAGTCGCCTAGATCACGGGGGAGACTCTGCAATGCCTGCCTACATCACGGCCATGGGGCGTTTCCTGCCCGGCGAACCGGTGCCCAACGAGGAGATCGAGGACTACATCGGCAGCGTGGGCCGCGCGAGTTCCGGGCTGCGCGAGCAGACCCTCGCCAACTGCGGGATCAAGTCACGGCACTACGCCATCGACAAGCAGCACAAGACCCTGTTCTCCAACACCGACATGGCGGTCGCGGCGATCCGCCAGGCGGTGGACCGCTCGGACATCACTGTCGACGACATCGACCTCATCGCGGCGGCCAGCGCCGTCCCGGATCTCATCGCGCCCGGCATCGCCAGCGGCATCCACGGCGAACTGGGCAGCCCGCCCTGCGAGATCGTCTCCACCCACGGCATCTGCAGCTCCGGGATGATGGCGCTCAAGAACGCCTACCTCCAGGTGGCGGCGGGGGAGAAGAAGAACGCGGTCGTCTCCGCGTCCGAACTGATCTCGCGTTTCATGAGGAGCGAACGGTTCGCCGACGTCCGGCCGGTCTCGGACGACGGTGCCATCGCCATGGAGATGGCGTTCCTGCGCTACATGCTCTCGGACGGCGCCGGTGCCGCGGTGGTACAGGACCGCCCGGCGGCCGACGGGGTGAGCCTGCGGATCGACTGGATCTCGCTCACCTCCTACGCCAACACCGAGAAGACCTGCATGTACATGGGCTCGGCCGACAACTCGGCGGAGCAGACCTGGTGGGACTACCCCTCCGCGGCCGAGGCCGCCGCCGACGGCGCGCTGGCGCTGCGCCAGAACCTGGGCCTGCTGCCGCATCTCGTGCGGCTCGGGGTCAAGGAGTACCAGCGGCTGCTCGACGAGGGCCGCTTCGACCCGGACGAGCTCGCCTGGTTCCCCGCGCATTACTCCAGCGAGCGCATGAAGTCCATGGTGCTCAAGGAGATCGAGCAGAAGAAGGTCAGGGGCCCCTCCCTCGAGAAGTGGTACAGCAATCTGCCCCGGGTCGGAAACATGGGCTCCGCCAGCATCTTCGTGATCCTGGAGGAGATGCTCAGTGAGGGCCTGGTGTCCCCCGGCGACAAGCTCCTGGTGATGGTCCCCGAGTCCGGCCGGTTCGCCGTGTCCTTCGCGCATCTGACGGCCGTCTCCGCCGGGGAGGCCTGAGATCATGGGGGCACAGCCCCGAGTGACGGTCTACTGGTACTCACAGACCGGTCAGCTCCTGGAATCCGTCTCCGCCGTCACCGACCCGCTGGAAAAGGCGGGTTGGGACATACGCAAGGTCGAGATCAGGCCGCGGGAACCCTTTCCTTTCCCCTGGCCCGTACGCCGTTTCTTCGGTGTCTTCCCCGCCTCTGTCGACCCCGACGGTGCACCCGAGATCACCGCCCGGCCTCCGGTGGCCGAGGATGACGATGCGGACCTGGTCGTCTTTGCCTTCCCTGTCTGGTACTTGGCCCCGGCGCTGCCCATGCGGGCGCTCGTCGGCGCCGAGCCGAAGGCGTTCGACGGGCGTGCCGTCATCGGCCTGGTCGCCTGCCGGAACATGTGGTACTCGGCCGCCGTCGAGGTGCAGCGGCTGCTCCAGGCCGCGGGCGGCCGCTACTTGGGCACGATCGCCGCAGTGGACACCGCCTCCGCCGGGGTCACCTTCGTCACCACGCTGCGCTGGCTGCTCGCCGGAAAGCGGGACGCGTCCTGGGGGTTCCCGCGCGCCGGTGTCGGCATGGACGAGCTGGACCGGCTCGCGCTCCTCGGCGAGCGCATCGCCGAACTCGCCCCAGCGCAACCCGAACTCGCCCCGGCGCAACCCGAACTCGCCTCGGAACAGGCCCAACCCGCGTCCCGCACCGCTTCCGAGGAGGCCTTGGCCGACCGGGTCCGCGCCGTTCTCGCCGCCCATGACGCGGCCCCCGTGCACTATCCGCTGGCCGCGGCCGACCTCCTGGCCGGGAAGGTCTTCCGGGTCTGGGGCCCGGTCATCCGCGCCGCCGACCGGCGTGGCGAGGCCCAACGCACCGCGCTCACCGGGGTGTTCGTGCTCTGGCTGTTCGGCGCCATCCTGGCCGGGCTGCCCGCGGTCGTCGTCGCCCGCGTCCTGTTCAAGGCCGGCTTCGACGCCGCGGTGGCCCGGCGTCTGACGCCGGTCGTCGCCGGTCTTGCGGAGGTGCGCCGATGACTGCAGCCGTATCGCATCCGCCGGAGGCGGCCGCGCAGTTGGAGGCCGACGTCGTGGTGGTCGGTGCCGGGCCCACCGGACTCGCCGCGGCCCACTTCCTCGCCCGACACGGCGTCCGCACTGTCGTCCTGGAACAGCGCCCCGCACCGTCCGGCCATCCGCGCGCCACAGTGATCAACTCGCGCACCATGGAGCTGCTCAGGCACCTGGGAGTCGATGCCGAGGTGCGCCGTGCCGGCGTGCCCCTGGAGAACACGGCGCGCATCACCTGGTGCACCGAGCTCTCCGGCACCGAACTCGCCGGGCTCGACATCATCGCTTCGGCGGACGCCCTGATGCAGCGAGCCGTCAACAGCCCGGTCCTTCCCGTCATCTGCTCGCAGAACCGGGTGGAAGCGCTGCTCGTCGACCGGCTCCCCGAGGACGCGCGAGTGATCCGCGGCGTCAGGGCCGAGGAGCTGACCCGGACTCCGTCCGGTGTCAGGGTGACGGCCTCGGGCGAGCGCCCCACCGTCGTCGAGGCTCGCTACGCCATCCTGGCCGAGGGGCTGCACGGCCCGCTGCGCGAGACGGTGGGCCTGCGGCGGACCGCGGCCACGCCGCTCGGCAGGCTCCTCGACATCCACTTCAGCGCCGACCTCTCGCCCTGGACGACCGGCCGGGAGAGCGCCCTGTACTGGGTGCTCAACGCCACCGTGCGGGGCGTCCTCATCACCGTGGACCCCAAGCGCGGCGAATGGCTCCTGGAGATCCCCGCCCTCACCGCCGACGAGGAACACACCTACTTCGAGCAGGAAGTCGATCACCACAAGCTGATCGAGGCAGCCATCGGCCAGTCGGGCGACGCGATCGAGGGGCTGCGCATCCACTCCGTACGGAACTGGGTGATGGGCTCCACCGGGCTCGCCTCCTGGCGCAGCGCCGACGGCCGGGTGCTCGCCGCGGGGGACGCCGCCCACACCTTCCCGCCCACCGGGGGCTTCGGCATGAACACCGGCATCCAGGACGCCCACAACCTCGCCTGGAAGCTGGCCGCGGTGCTGCGCGGCGGTGCCCCCGACACGCTGCTCGACTCGTACGAGCGTGAGCGGCGCCCGGTCGCGGAGTTCAACGCCCGGCACAGCGAGAGCAACGCTCTCCAGAAGCGGGCGCTGCTCCAATCCGACGCCGACCCGGCGGAGTTCGCCCGAACCATCGAACAGCATCGGCCACACTTCGACTTCGAGGGGCAGGCGCTGGGTTTCACCTACGCACCAGGCCCCGGCGAGCCGGTGGTCCAGGACATAGTGACCTATCTGCCGACCGCCCAGGCAGGCCACCGGGCTCCGCACGCCTGGCTCGACCGGGCCGGCGAGCGGATCTCCACTACCGACCTGGCCCGCAGCGGCTTCGCCCTGCTCACCGGTGCGGAGGGAGCCGTCTGGCAGCAAGTGGCGCAGGAGACCCCGACCGTCCTGGGCCTGCCCCTCACAGCAGCCGTGATCACCGCGGACGGGCCCCAACTGCGCGATGTCGGCGGGGCCTTCGCCGACAGCTACGCCCTGCATGGGCCGGAAGCGGTTCTCGTACGGCCCGACGGCCATGTCCTCGCCCGGCTGCCCGGCGTCGCACCACGGCAGGAACTCCGGCAGGCCGTCGACCGAACAGTCAACAGCGGGCCGGTGCCCGCACGAGCGGAAGGGCCCTCATGACGGCCGGACCCACCTTCTCCCCGGAGCGACTCGCGGGACTGCGCTCCGGCACACTCTCCGAAGTCCGCGCCGCCCTCGCCGGGCTGCCGCGCGAGGACCTGGCGGCCTGGCTGGCCACACCCGACGGCGAGGACGTGCTGCGCTCGGCCTTCGAGCGGATGCCCGAGCGCTACACCGGAGGCCTCACGGACGGTCCGCAGACCGCCCGTTGGGAGGTCGCAAGGCCGCCGGCCGACACCGTCGCGTACGACCTCGTACTGACCGAGGACACCTGCGACGTGCGCGAGACGGGGAACTCGGGCGCCCCCGCGGTCACCCTCACCCTCGACGCGGTCAGCTTCGTGGAGATGGCATCCGCCGCGGCCCAGGGCATGGATCTGCTGCTGGGGGGCCGGCTGCACATCCAGGGTGATGTGCGCCTCGCGATGCGGATGGAGTCCCTCTTCGGGCTCGCCGAGCCGGGTGAACCCGGATGAGCACCGCCCCCGGGCGCCACCGGGTGGTGGTGACGGGCATCGGCATGGTCAACCCGCTCGGCATCGGCACCGAGACGGTCTGGACGCGGCTGCTCGCCGGAGCCTCCGGCGTGGGACCGATCCAGAGCTTCGACGCCGACCGGCTGCCGGTCCGTATCGCCGCAGAGGTGACGGACTTCGACCCGACCGACTGGCTGACCGCCAAGGAGGCCAGACGCCTCGACCGGTTCTGCCACTTCGCGATCGCCGCGGCCGAACTCGCCGTGGAGCGCGCGGGCCTCGACGGCATCGACCGGGACGGCGCCGCCACCGTGATCGGCAGCGCCATCGGCGGCGCCGACACCATGCGGGCGGGGGTGCTGAAGGACGCGACGGCACCCCGCATGGTCTCCCCGTTCTTCGTGCCCAGCTCCATCATCAACATGGGCGCGGGCACGGTCGCCCAGCGCTTCGGCTTCCGCGGCCCCGGCGCCGCACCGGTCACCGCCTGCGCCTCCTCGGCCGACGCGATCGGGCAGGCCTACCGCATGGTCCGCGACGGCTATGCCGGGGCCGCACTGGCGGGCGGCTCCGAGGCATGCATCGCCTCACCGCTGATCGCGGGCTTCGCCAACCTGCACGCGCTGTCCCGCCGCAACGACGAACCCCGCCGAGCCTCTCGCCCGTTCACCGCGGACCGGGACGGGTTCGTCATGGGGGAGGGCGCCACCATGCTGCTCCTGGAGACCGCGGAGTCGGCCGAGGCGCGGGGCGCGTACGTCTACGCCGAGATCTGCGGCTACGGCCAGACCAGTGACGCCTACCACGTCACCGCCCCCGATCCCACCGGGCAGGGTGCCGCCCGCGCCATGCTCGCCGCGCTGCGCGAGGCCGACCTCAAGCCCGGCGGGATCGACCACGTCAACGCCCATGGCACCTCGACCCCGTTCTCCGACGCCGCCGAGACGAAGGCGATCAAGTCGGCCTTCGGCAGGCACAGCGGGAACCTGGCCGTCAGCTCCACCAAGTCGATGACCGGCCATCTGCTGGGCGCGTCCGGCGCGACCGAGACGGCGTTCTGCGCGCTGTCCATCGACCGCGGGGTCATCCCGCCCACCATCAACCAGGACGCGGCCGATCCCGAGTGCGACCTCGACTACGTGCCGAACACCGCCCGTCCGTACGAGGTCCAGGCGGCCCTCTCCAATTCCTTCGCCTTCGGTGGGCAGAACGTCTCGCTCGCCCTCCAACGCTTCGTCAGGGAGTGACCCCAGCCGTGTCCATGGCGCTCACGCCGGAAGCCACCGGCGAGGCTCGGTGCGCATCGAGATCGGCGTGCCGGCCGAGCCCGCGGCGCCACTCGTGACCGCACCTCAGGAAGGCACCTCGATGACGCAGGTCTCCACCGCCCCCCTGGCCACCGCGGCCCCCGGTCCCACCGGCCGGCTGCGCGCCCTGCTCGCGATGTCCGGCAATCCGCTGAACTACCTCACCGGGCTGCGCGACCGGTACGGCCCCGTCGTGCGCATCCCGCTCGCTTCGAGCGAGTTGTACATGATCAGCGACCCGGAGGCGGTCCACGAGGTCCTGGTCACGTCGCACCGCAACTTCGGGAAAGACGTCATGAGCGCCGGACGCGGCAAGTGGGCCGCGCCGCTGGAAGTGATTCTCGGCAACGGACTGGTCACCAGCGACGGCCAGTTCCACCGCAAGCAGCGCAGGCTGATACAGCCGATGTTCCATCACGAACGCATCGCCGGCTACGGCCGTGCCTTCGCCGAGCTCTCGGACGACATCCAGTCCGGCTGGAAGGACGGGGACCGGCTCGATCTGCAGGTTGAGATGACCGAGCTGACCCTCGCCATCGTGGCCCGCACGCTCTTCGACGTCTCGCTCGACAGCGACGTGGCCCGCACCATCGCCGCCATCCCGCGCCACGAGGGTCCGCTGCGCTGGGATGCCCTGCCCTTCGCACGCCATCTGGCGAAGCTGCCGCTGCCCGGCAACAAGCGCTTCTACGAGGCCCGGGACAACCTCGATGCCATCGTCTACCGGCTCATGGCCGAGCGCAGGCAGGGCGACGGCCAGGGCGCCGACCTGCTGTCCCTGCTGCTCGCGGCGCGTGACGCCGACACCGGGGAGCCGATGGAGGACCGCCAGGTACGGGACGAGGCGATCACTCTCCTCATGGCCGGCCACGAGACCACGGCCAGCGCTCTCACCTGGGCCTACCACCTGCTCGGCAGCCACCCCGAGGCACGGGAGCGCATGCACGAGGAGATCGACGAGGTGCTTGGCGACCGGCTGCCCACGGTCGAGGACCTGCCCCGCCTCGTCTGGACCGACGCGGTCCTCTCCGAGGCGATACGCCTCTACCCGCCGATCATGGGTCTCGCCCGCCGTCCCCTGGACGACTTCGAGGTCTGCGGCCACCGCGTCCCCAAGGACAGCTTCGTCGGAATCATCCCGTGGGTCGTCCACCGCGATCCCCAGTGGTGGCCGCAGCCGGAACGCTTCGCCCCGCAGCGCTGGCTCGAAACCCCGCGGTCCGCCGACGCGGCGGACGAGCTCACCGGCCACGCGGTACGGCCCGGACGCCCGCGCCTCGCCTACCTTCCCTTCGGTGGCGGTCCGCGGCAGTGCATCGGCAACACCTTCTCGCGGATGGAGGGCGTCATGGCGCTGGCCACCCTGGGGCGGCACTGGGAGTTCGAGCCCGTTCCCGGGTTCGCGGTCGACCCGCTGGCAAGGATCACAATCCGGCCGCGGTACGGCCTGCCGGTGACCGCCAGGCGCCGCGGAGGGTGCTGAGTCCATTAACGGACGCAGCCGCTGGATCCGTGGCAAGCCGCAAGTCCCCCGGTGGTTTCTCTCCCGGCTGCTGGGCTGTGCATACCGACCTGTTGCGGCGCATCCTGGTGCCATGGATGGGCGCCCTCCGGTGGTCGTGCTCCCGCCTGCGCAGGACGGCGGACGGCGGGTGACGATCCGGGGCGAGCGCATGGGCACCGCCCACAACCTTTTCGATGTGCTCGAATTCCTCCACCAAGCGGGCCTGCCTACCTCCGATACGGCCATCGACGACCCCGAGCTGATCGAGTGGCGCGGTGGCGGACCGTACCACTGGCCTGACGCCGTGTAGCCCTCGTGGAGCACGGCCCACGGCGGGCTCACGACGAGGTGCGGGCATGCCGCTTCCACGCGGCCGTCGCCGTTGCTGCCACAGCGGCCGCGAGCGCCGAGGCTGCGGCGGGGTGGCGGGCCAGTGCGGCCTCGAAGGACCGGCTGTGGGACGTCGTGTCGAAGACGCCGTGGGCGCCGTGGTCCGCGCCTTTCGGCCGGTCGACCGGTTCGAACAGGTTGCTCTCGCCGCTCGGCGGCCGCTGGTCGGTCTGCTGGGCATCGAAGCCGGTGCGGACAAGGTAGCGGTCCAGCAGGGCGGGGGCCAGGCGGTTGGCCCAGATCGTCGCCACCGTGGTGGCGCCGACGTAGTACTGCTTGCGGCGCGGATGATCCGCCGCGTGCACCGCGCCCCGCGCGGCCACCTCCGGCTGGTAGATGGGCGGGACGGGCTGCGGGTGCCGGGGCAGGCGGGAGCGCACCCAGGAGAACTGCGGGGTGTTGACGGCGGGCATCTGGACGACCGTGACGTGCACGTTGCTGCCGCGGTGCAGCAGTTCGGTACGCAGCGAGGAGGTGAATCCGTTGATGGCGTGCTTGGCACCGCAGTACGCCGACTGCAGCGGGATTGCCCGCTCCCCGAGTGCGGAGCCGACCTGCACCACGGTGCCGTGGTCTCGTGGCAGCATCCGCCTGAGCGCGGTCCGGGTGCCGTTGACGAAGCCGAGGTAGGTCACCTGGGTGACCCGGTCGTACTCCTCGGCGGTGATGTCGTCGAAGGCGGCGAACACGCTGGTGAACGCGGAGTTGATCCACACGTCGATGGGGCCGAAGAACCGCTCGGCGGCCTCGGCGGCCATCTCGACCTGCTGGGCGTCGGCGGTGTCGGCGACCTGGACGAGCGGACGGCCCCCGAGGGATTCCACCTCCTTCGCGGCGGCATCGAGGCCGGCCCGGCCGCGCGCGATCAGCACCACGTTGGCACCGCGTGCGCCGTAGAGGCGGGCGGTGGCGCGGCCGATGCCGGCGCTGGCTCCGGTGACGACGACGGTCTCGGGCATGGTCAGCTCCCTGGGTCGTGGGCGAGACGGGCGGCGCTGTCCAGCAGCAGGGCGTGCACGAAGCCCTGCGGGAGGTTGCCGCGCAGTTGCCGCTGGGCGATGTCGAACTCCTCCGCGTACAGGCCGGACGCCCCGCAGGCGCCGCGGCCGCGCTCGAACCATCGGTAGGCATCGACCAAGCGACCCTGCTGGTGTTCGGCCATGGCCATCACGAACCCGCACATCAGGAACGCTCCCTCGGCTTCTTCCAGGGGCCGGGCGTCGTGGCGGAAGCGGTAGAGGAAATGATCCTGGGCCAGCTGGTCGCGGCAGGCGGTGAGGGTGGCGCGGGTGCGCGGGTCGTCGGCGCTGAGGGCGCCGCGGACGGCGGGCAGGAGCAGTGCCGCGTCGGCGGACGGGTCGTCGGGGGCGCGCTGCCAGTGCCCGCCGGGGTGCAGGCACATGGCGGTCGTGTGGGCGAGAAGTGTGTCAGCGAGGTGGGTGCAGGTGTCGGTGAGGGCTCGGTGGGCAGCGGTGTCGGCCAGGGCGCGGAGTCCGGCGACGCAGGTGAGGCGGCTGTGGGTCCATGGCCGGGCCTTGAGCTCCCAGATTCCGGCGTCCGGTTCGCGCCATCGTTCGGCGATGGCCCGTACCGCGAGGTCGGCCGCCTTGCGGGCGTCGGCGCTCAGTCGGTCCGCGCGCTGGGCGGCGGCGAACAGCAGGAGGGCCTCTCCGAAGCAGTCCAGTTGGAACTGCTCGGACACGTGGTTGCCGACGCGGCTGAAGCCACCGGGATAGCCGGGCAGGTCCAGCTCCCGCTGCTGCGGCACCGTGTCGCCGTGCACGGTGTAGGCGGGGGCGAGGCGCGGGCCGTCGGCGAGGAGCCGCTCGCTCACGAAGCGGACGGCCGCATCGAGCAGGTCGTGGGCGCCTGCGGCGGCCGCTGCCTGCCCGGCGTAGCTCTGGTCACGGATCCACACATACCGGTAGTCGTAGTTGCGGCCGGTCTCCGCGCGTTCTGGCAGGCTGGTGGTGGCCGCGGCGACCATGCCGCCGCCGTGGCTGGTGAGACCGCGCAGCACGGCGTAGGCGCGTCGGCTGTCGAGGGTGGCGATGGTGTTCTTCAGTGGGGGTACCACCTCATGCCACGCCTGCTCGGTCGTGGCCCACACCTGCTCGGCCCGGGGAAGCGGACGGTGGAGCGGGGAGGTGGAGCATTCCAGGACGAGGTCGTGCTTTTCTCCGGGCCTGAGCAGCAGGTCGACGGTCAGGCCCTCAGCTCGGGCGGCGGCTTTCGGGGCGCCCTGCCAGCGCAGGCGGTGGTGGCCGGAGGCGAGGCGCCACACGCCGTCCTCGTCGCGGCTGGGGGTGGCCCGGGCACGGCCGTACTCGGCGTGCGGGCCGAGGACGACGCGGACGCGGGCAGGTCCGTCGACGGCGATCAGCTGTCGCAGCAGGACCAGCCGGTTCGGCTCGCCGGGGAAGGCGAGTGCCTCGCGGCACTCGATCACCCCATCGGTTGTGACCCAGCGACTGCGCCAGATCAGCGTGCCCTCCTCGTAGTGGCCGCCGGCAACGTAGCGGCCGTACGGGGTGACGGCATACACACCACGGCCGCCGATCAGGGTGGCGAAGACGGCGTCGTCGTGCCAGCTGGGAGCGCACAGCCAGGCGATGGCTCCGTCGGGTCCGATCAAGGCGCCGCGCTCGCCGTCGGCCAGCAGCGCGTAGTCGTGCAGGGCGTGTGGCGGGAAGTCCGGTGGCTGCATGGGCGGATGCCTCCTGCTGTCAGGCCACCCGGTAGGGCCGTGCCCGCTCCGGGTTGAGCACGAGGCCGAGGCCGGGCGCGCCGTCGGCGCCGGGCGTGAGGGTGCCCCCTCGGGGGGAGAGGACGCCCTCGAAAAAGGTGCGTTCGATGCGGACGTGGTCGTGGAACCACTCGAGGTGGCGCAGGTTGGGCACGGTGGCGGCGGCGTGCGCATGGGCGTGCGGGGCGCAGTGTCCGGAGATGTCGATGCCGTGGGCCTCGGCGAGAGCGGCGGCGCGCAGCCAGACGGTGATGCCTCCGCAGCGGGTGACGTCGGCCTGGAGACAGTCCACCGCTCCGGCGGCGAGCAGGTGCGCGAAGTACGGCAGGGTGTAGCCGTACTCGCCGGCCGCCACCTCCTGGGGCACTTGGCCGCGGATCGCGGCGAGGGTGGACAGATGGTCGGAGGAGACCGGCTCCTCGAACCAGGTCACCCTCTCGTCGGCGAGCGCCCGGCCCACCCGCACAGCCTGCTTGGCGCCGTAGCCGCCGTTGGCGTCGACGTACAGCTCGGCAGAGTCGCCGATGACGGCTCGGGCCCGGGCGACGCGCCGCCGGTCGCGTTCCTCCCGGCGTCCCCACGACTCAGCGATCTTGATCTTGACGCGGGGGATGCCCTCGTCCTCGGTCCAGCCGCGCAGTTGCCCTTCCAGCCGGTCGTCGTCGTACGTGGTGAAGCCGCCGCTGCCGTAGACGGGCACCTCGTCGCGGGCCGCGCCCAGCAGGCGCACGAGAGGCAGGTCGAGCAGGCGGGACTTGCAGTCCCACAGTGCGATGTCCACGGCCGAGATCGCCTGGGCGGCCACGCCGGGCAGCCCGGCATTGCGCACCGCTCGGCGCATGGCCTCGTTCACACGTGGCACGTCGAGGGCGGGAGAGCCGGTGACCACGCCGGCGAGCAGGTCGTCGACAACACGTGCCGTCGCGACGGGCGCGTAGGTGTAGCCGAGGCCCGTGACACTCCCGCAGTCGACGGTCGCCACGACCAGGGTCGTGCTGTCCCAGGCGAGGGTGCCGTCGGCCTCGGGGCCCTCGGTGGGCACGGTGAAGACGGCCGTGCCCACCCGCTCCACGACCGGGCTGTCGCTCATGTGCCGTCCTTCTCGTCCTTCGCCCCGGGCCGGTCCGCGCGGTGGCGGTGACCGGGCAGGAACTCCTGGACCTTGGCCTTGAAGCCCTGGCGGACCATGGCCGTCCGGTCGCTGTCGCCCTTGAGGACCGAGGACGCCGCTGCCTCGATCTGGTCGAGGGTCGCGTGCGGCGGGATCGGCGGGACAGCGGGGTCGGTCACGAAGTCCAGGACGCAGGGCCGGTCGGCGGCCAGTGCGGCCTCCCAGGCATCCACGACGTCGCCCGGCTTCTCGACCCGTATGCCCTTGAGGCCCACCAGGCGGGCGAAGTCGGCGTAGGCGACGTCGGGGATCGACTGGGAGGGCAGGAACTGCGGGGCGCCCTCCATGGCCCGCATCTCCCAGGTGACCTGGTTGAGGTCCTGGTTGTTCAGCACCGCCACGATCAGCCGGGGATCCTCCCATTCGCGGTAGTACTTCGCGACGGTGATCAGCTCGGCCATCCCGTTCATCTGCATCGCCCCGTCACCGACGAGCGCGATCGCCGGCCGGTCGCCGTGCGCGAACTTGGCGCCGATCGCGTACGGCACCCCGGGCCCCATCGTGGCGAGCGTGCCGGACAGCGAACCGCGCATGGCACCGCGCAGCCGCAGATGGCGGGCGTACCAGTTGGCGGCCGAGCCGGAGTCGGAGGACAGGATCACGTTCTCCGGCAGCAGGCCGTCCAGCGCGTGGACGACGTACTCGGGGTTGACCGGGTCGGCGTCGACCGCGGCGCGCCGCTGCATGACCTCCCACCAGCGGGCGGTGTTCTTCTCGATCTGCTCGCGCCAGCTGTCGTGCCTGTTCGTGTCGAGCAGCGGCAGCAGCCGGGCCAGTGTCTGACGGGCGTCGCCGACGAGGTTGACCTCGAACGGATAGCGCATCCCGACCATGTGCGGGTCGATGTCGATCTGCACGGCCCGCGCCTGCCCGAACTCGGGCAGGAACTGCGTATAGGGGAAGGAGGAGCCGATGACGAGGAGGGTGTCGCAGCGCATCATCAGCTCGTAAGAGGGCCGGGTGCCCAGCAGTCCGATGGAGCCGGTGACATACGGCAGGTCGTCGTCCAGGGCGTCCTTGCCCAGTAGCGCCTTGGCCACGCCGGCGCCGAGCCGGTCGGCGACCGCCATGACCTCCTGCCGGGCCCCGCGGGCGCCCTGCCCGACCAGGAGCGCGACCTTCTCGCCCGCGTTGAGCACCTCCGCGGCACGGGCGAGGTCCTCGTCGGCCGGCACCGGAGCGTACTGCGGCGCACCCAGGCTGGACGGCACCATCTTGAAGGCGTGTCCGGGCGGCGAGTAGTCCAGTTCCTGGACGTCGGCCGGGATGATCACGGCGGTGACGGAGCGGCGCGCCATGGCGGTGCGGACCGCCCGGTCCAGGACGTTGGGCAGCTGCTCGGGGACGGTGACCATCTCGCAGAAGTCGGAGGCGACGTCCTTGTACAGGCTGACCAGGTCGACCTCCTGCTGGTAGGAGCCGCCCATGGCACTGCGGTTGGTCTGTCCGACGATCGCGACGACGGGCACGTGGTCGAGCTTGGCGTCGTACAGCCCGTTGAGCAGATGGATGGCGCCGGGCCCGGACGTGGCGGCGCACACCCCGACCCTGCCGGAGAACTTGGCGTAGCCGACGGCTTCGAAGGCCGACATCTCCTCGTGCCGGGACTGGATGAAACGGGGGTTGTCGTCGGCACGGCCCCAGGCCGCGAGCAGACCGTTGATGCCGTCGCCGGGATAGGCGAAGACATGCTCCACCCCCCATTCGCGCAGGCGCTCAAGGAGATGGTCGGAAACCTTCTGCGACATGTTCGACAACCTTTCCGGTAGTGCCTGTGTGAAGAGGGATCAGAGGTGGCGCAGCGAGCGCACCGCCGCTCGGCCGGCGCCCGTTGCGGCGGCAGCCGTCAGGGTGGCCGCGCCCGCGGTGGCCGCCCAACGGGAAGCGCGGGAGGGCGGGGCGGGGCGTACGGCCAGGCGTTCGGGGTGCTCGGTCGGGAGCGTGCCCTCCAGACCGAGGGCCAGGACCTCCGCCAGGTGCAGGGCACGCCGTCCGGTGCCGCCCTGTTCGATCTGGGTTCGGCAGCTGAAGCCGTCGGCGAGGACGAGGCTGTCCGGGGCGGTGGCACGGACCGCGGGCAGGACACCCTGTTCGGCGACGGCCATGGAGACCTCGTGGTGGCCGCGTTCGAAGCCGAAGTTGCCGGCCAGGCCGCAGCAGCCCTCGTCGAGGACGTCGGCGTCGAGGTGAGCGCGGCGCATCAGTTCGCGGTCCGCGTCGAACTTCATGATGGCGTGCTGGTGGCAGTGGGTCTGCACGGTCGCCCGCCTGCTGAGCTGCGGGGGCCGCCAGTCGTCGGGCGCATGGTGGACGAGGTGTTCGGCGAAGGTGCGGACCTGTCCGGCCAGCCGCTTGACGTCCTGGTCGGCGGGCATCAGCTCGGGGGCGTCGGAGCGGAAGACAGCGGTGCAGGACGGTTCGAGCCCGATGACCGGGGTGCCCGCCTCCAGGTAGGGGCGCAGCACGCCGAGGGTGCGGCGCAGCACCTTCTGCGCGAGTGGCAGCTGCCCGGTGGAGATCCAGGTCAGCCCGCAGCACACCGGCCGGGTAGGCACGGCGACGCGGAAGCCCGCGTCCTCCAGGACGCGTACGGCCGAGACGGCGATCGAGGGCTGGAAGTAGGTACTGAAGGTGTCCGGCCACAGGGCGACGGTGCGCGGGTCGGCCGGGTCGGGTTCCTCGATGCCGCGGGCCTGCCACCACTGCTGGAAGGACCGTTCGGCGAACACGGGTGCCGCGCGGGCCTCGTCCACGCCGGCCAGGCGCTTGCCCGCCCGTGCCAGACCGGGCGCGTGCAGGACACCGTTGACCAGTCCGGGCGCGATACGGGAGAGCCGGGCCCACACGGGGAGCCAGCCCATGGAGTAGTGGGCGGCGGGGCGCAGTCGCCCCTCGTAGTGGTGGGAGAGGAACTCCGCCTTGAGGGTGGCCATGTCGACGCCGGTCGGGCAGTCCGACTTGCAGCCCTTGCAGGCCAGGCACAGGTCCAGTGCGTCGTGCACCTCGGTGGAGTGCCAGCCGTCGGTGACGGCCGAGTCGGGGTGGCCGTCGAGCATCTCGAACAGCAGCCTGGCCCGGCCGCGGGTGGAGTGTTCCTCCTCCATCGTGGCCCGGTACGAGGGGCACATGACGCCGCCCGAGTGGCCGCGGCAGTTGCCGATGCCGACACAGCGCATCACCGCGCGGTTGAAGGAATGGTCGTCCTCGGGGAAGCCGAAGTGCGTCGCCGGGGTCCTCGGGCGCCAGGCGGAACCGAGACGCAACTGGCCGTCGACGGGGTTCGGATGGACGATCTTGCCGGGGTTCATCCTGTTGCCCGGGTCGAACAGCGCCTTCAGCTCGCCGAACGCGCCCACGAGCCGCTCACCGAACATACGGGTGAGCAGCTCTCCCCGGGACTGGCCGTCGCCGTGCTCGCCGGAGAGGGAACCGCCGTAGGAGACGACGAGGTCGGCGGCCCGCTCCACGAACCGGCGGAAGTCGGCCACGCCTTCGGCGGTCCTGAGCCCGAACGGGATACGGGTGTGGACGCAGCCCTGCCCGAAGTGCCCGTACAGGGACGGGTGGTCGTAGCCGAACTCCCCGAACAGCTCCTTCAGGTCCCGCAGATAGTCCCCGAGCCGCTCGGGCGGTACGGCCGAGTCCTCCCAGCCCTCCCACGTCTCCCGGTCGTCGGGCGGGCGGGCCGTGACGCCCAGCCCGGCCTCGCGCGCCCTGAGCATCCGCTGCTCGCGCTCGGGATCGTCGGAGAACGCGATATCAGCGTCCTTCTCGGTGCGCCCGACGGCGCGCAGCAGGGCGTGCGCCTGCTCATCGACCTCCTCCTGGCTGTCGCCGCCGAACTGCAGCATCAGCCAGCTGTCACCCTGCGGCAGGGTGTTCAAAGACGCCAGATAGGCGCCCTCCTCGCGCATCAGCTGGGCCAACCGACCGTCCAGCGCCTCCAACTGGCCGGGCGAACAGTGCTCCAGCAGCCGGGGCACGTCGTCGGCGGCCGCGCAGATGTCGTCGTAGCCGAGGACCAGCAGCGACTGGTACGCGGGCACCGGCACCAGGTCGAGCTCGGCGTGCAGCACGGTCACCAGGGTTCCCTCGCTGCCGACCAGCGCCCGCGCCACGTCGAAGCCGCTCTCCGGCAGCAGCGAGTCGAGGTTGTAGCCGGAGACCCGGCGCGGGATCTTCGGATAACCGCGTCGAATCTCGGCCAGGTGCTCCTTGACGATTCGGTCCAGGCCGGCGTAGAGCTCGGCGCGGCGGCCGCCCTCCGCGGCGATCCGCGCCCGCTCGGCCTTGGACGTCGCCCCGACCCACATCCGGAGGCCGTCGTAGGTGAGCACCTCCAGGCGGCGCACGTTGTCGACGGTCTTGCCGTATGCCTGCGCGGACGCGCCGCACGAGTTGTTGCCGATCATGCCGCCCAGGGCGCAGTGGCTGTGCGTCGACGGCTTCGGGCCGAACTGCAGCCGATGGCCGGCCAGCCGCCGGTTGAGCACGTCCAGCACGATCCCGGGCTCGACCACGCAGGTCCGGGCGTCGGGATCGACGGCGACGAGCCGGTGGCAGTACTTGCTCCAGTCGATCACCACGGCCGTGTTCGTGGACTGTCCGGCGAGGCTGGTGCCGCCGCCCCGCGACAGGACCGGGGCACTGAACCGGGCGCACACCCCCACCGCCGCCATCCCGGCTTCCACCGTACGAGGCACCACGACGCCGATCGGCACCTGCCGGTAGTTGGAGCTGTCCGTGGCATAGGCGCCCCTGCTCCCCGCGTCGAACCGGACCTCGGCGTCCACCTCCTCGACCAGGGCCGCCGTCAGCCCGGCCATGTCCACGCCCGCGGAAGTACCGAAGGGGGTGCGAGTCATCAGGGATAACCGCCTTCCTGAGTCGTGGACCGTGCGGGAGGCGTCCCGCCATTCCCGGGGCTCTCGGCGATGCCGCAGCTCCCGGGTACCCACCCCTGAAAGGCGCAATGGCACCATCTTTGGGGTCCATCACCAGGATTCGGTGCGGCCGGAACCGGCCCCTGGCGGGGAATCGGCCGTGGCATACGGATCCGCGTGCTTGCTCCTGTGACGCGCACACGCTTCGGACCGTGGTGTGCGGAAACTCGCAAGGCAGGGCATTCGGTACCCGCAGGTGAGCCCAGGAGGTGACCTGATGTCCGATGCGACGACAACCGACCTGTACGAAGTGACGATGGCCATGTCGTATCTGCGAGAGGGGATGACCGGCCCGGCGACGTTCAGCCTCTTCGTCCGGGACCTGCCTCCCGACCGCGGCTTCCTTGTCGCTGCCGGGCTGGAGTCGGCCCTGGACTACCTGGCGGACCTCCTCCTGAGCCCAGAGGACGTCGACGCCTTCGCTTCCGCGCTGCACCGCCCGCGACGGGATCTTCAGTCCCTCCTGGGCCTGGAGTTCACGGGTGATGTGCGGGCCGTACCGGAGGGACGGATCGTGCTCGCGGGAGAGCCTCTACTGGAGGTGACCGCGCCGCTTCCGCAGGCGCAACTGGCCGAGACCTATGTGCTCAACCAGCTGAGTCACCAGACCGCCATTGCCTCGAAGGCGGCGCGGTGTGTCCTCGCGGCGGCCGGGCGTCCGGTCGTGGACTTTTCTCTTCGGCGTACCCACGGCCCGCAGGCCGGGTTCCAGGCTGCCCGTCTCGGTGCGCTGGCCGGCTTCGCCGGGACCAGCAACGTGGCCGCGGCCACGACCCTGGGCATACCCGCCGTCGGCACGATGGCCCACTCCTACGTGGAGGCGTTCCCCACCGAGGAGCAGGCGTTCCGCGCCTTCGCACGGTCCCATCCCGGCCCGGTGACCCTCCTGGTGGACACCTACGACACCGAGGAGGGCGTCCGCGTCGCCGCCCGCGTCCTGCGGGACCTGGACCGCGGGCCCGGCTCGGCCGTACGACTGGACAGCGGCGACCTCGGGACCCTGGCGGCACGGACCCGCGCCCTCCTCGACGCCGCGGGCCTGCCGGACGTACGGATCACCGCCAGCGGCAGTCTCGACGAGTACGCCGTCGACGACCTGGTCCGCTCCGGAGCGCCGATCGACACCTACGCCGTCGGCACCCGGGTCGGAGTCTCGGCCGACGCGCCCTATCTCGACTCCGCCTACAAATTGGTGGAGTACGACGGCCGCCCGGTGATGAAGCTCTCCTCGGCGAAAGTGACGGCACCCGGCCCGAAGCAGGTCTTCCGCCGTCCTGGCTGCACCGACGTGATCGCTCTCGCCGACGAGCCGCCACCCGAGGACGGCAGGCCGCTGCTGGAGACGGTGATGCGGAACGGGCGGCGTACCACCGCGAGGCCGACGCTCGACGAGTGTCGGGAGACACTCGCCGTGGACCTGGCGGAGTTGCCGTCGGCGGCCCGCCGGATCCGAGCCCCTGCAGCGCCCCGTGCGGCGTTCTCCGAGCCGTTGAGCGCACTTGCCTCCCGAGTCCGGCGCCGCATCGAGGAGGAGACGTCGGCCCCCGCCGCGCTGCACCCGGGCCCAGGACGGACCGCATCCGGATCACATCGCTTCGTGCCGAAGTGAGGGGGCGGCACGCCCGGCACGCCCCTCACTGATGGCGTTCACGCAGCCTCGTTTTCGACGAGGGTGTCGAGCCGCCGTCTGGCGCGGGCCAGGGAGCGCCGGCAGTGGCTGAGCCCCTGCCATGCGTTGCCCCGGTCGGAGAGACGATCCTGCAGCGTGCGCAGTGTCCATCGTTGTGGACCGAGTTCCGGGTCCTCGAGTTCGTCCCAGCTGATGGGAGTCGCGATCGGGGCGTGGGGGCGGGCGCGCACGGCGTAGGGGGCGACCGAGGTCTGGGCGTAGGCGTTGCGTTGGATGTCGAGGTAGAGCCGGCCGAGGCGTTTGTCCTTGCGTGGCGCGGTGGTCAGCTTGTCGGGGTGGCGAGCGGCCAGCAGCTCCGCGGCGCTGCGGGCGAACGCGCGTGCGGTGTCGAAGTCGGTGCGACGGTCGAGCAGGACCAGCAGGTGCAGTCCGCGGGAGCCGGTGGTCATCACCGCGGGCGCCAGCCCGAGGTCGGTGAGGAAGTCGCCGAGTTGCCGGGCGGTCCATCGGACGATCTCGAAGTCGTCGGTCGGCGGGTCGAGGTCGAACACCAGCCGGTCGGGGCGGTCGAGGCGGTCGGCGCGGCTGAGCCAGGGGTGCGGGGTGATGCACGCCTGGTTGGCGAGGTAGGCGAGGGTGGCGGCGTCGTCACAGACCACCATCGTCACTGTGCCGCCCTCCTTGGGGACTTCGCGGCGGTGGATCCAGTCGGGGAAGTAGTCGGGCACGTCCTTGTGGATGAAGGATTTTCCGCGGTAGCCGTCCGGGTGGCGTTCCATGACCAGAGGCCGGCCCCTCAGGTGGGGGAGTATGACGCGGCTGACGGCGCGGTAGTAGTCGACGAACTCGGCCTTGGTGATTCCGTCGTCGGGAAAGAGTTCCTTGTCCGGGTTGGACAGCGGCACACTGCGCCCGCCGATACGGATCTCCTCTCTCGCTGTCCGGCTCATCCCTTCCCTCCTCTCGGCCATTCCCTGACCACCTGGTCGGCCGGCTTGTCGGTCCGCAGGCCGAGATACCGCGGGTGGCGCAGCTTGCCGTCGCCGGTCCACTCGGTGAAGCCGATCTCGGCGACGAGTTCCGGACGGATCCAGTGGGCGCCGCGCTCGCGTACGTCGTCTCCCGCGAACGGCTGGTCGTCGCGTTCCAAGGAGTCCAGCCGCTTGCGCAGGCGCGTCAGGGTGTTTCTGTCGTAGCCGGTGCCGACCTTTCCCGCGTACACCAGGCGTCGGCCTTCGTAGTGGCCGACCAGCAGGGCGCCGAATCCGACGCGCTGCCCCCGCGGCTCGGTGAAGCCGCCGATCACCAGCTCCTGCCGATGGCCGCATTTGAACTTCAGCCAGTCGGTGGACCGCCGGGACATGTACGTGCTGTCGGCTCGTTTGGCGATCAGTCCCTCCCAGCCGCGCTCGCACGCCTGGTGCAGATACGTCTCACCCGTACTGTTGCGGTGGGGGGTGAAGCGGAGCGGAGAGGCATAGGTCAGGGCGCGGCGCAGCAGGGCCTTGCGGGTGCGCAGCGGCAGGCCGGTGAGATCCTTTCCGTCCAGGCGCAGCAGGTCGAAGACGTAGTAGGTGATCGCGATCCGGCTGGCCCGGGCCTGGTTCTCATCTGTTACGCCCAGGCGCTGCTGGAGCCGGGTGAAGCTGGTCCGGGTGCCTTCGAAGGCGACGACCTCGCCGTCCACCAGGAAGTCGTGGCAGGGCTGGTGGGCAAGGGCGTCCGCGGCTTCGGGGTAGGTCGCGGTGAGTGTCTGGCCGCTTCGGGAGAGCAGCCGGGCTTCGGCCCCGTCTCGTAGGCCCAGACACCGTTCGCCGTCGAGTTTCCGCTCGTACATCCAGGCGGGGTCGGAGAACGGGGTGTCGGTCAGCGTGGCCAGCATGGGCTTCGGGCTGCGTGCGGTCGCCGGACGCAGCAGCCTGCGTTCCTCCTCGGACAAGTCGTCCAGGAGGCTGTGAGCAGGCACCTTGAAGCCCCCTTTCGGCCCCTGCCGCGTGCCGCTCCTTCCGTGTCCCCCGTCGGGACAGCAGCAAACGCCGCATCGGCAGTGCGCCGCGAGCACCCGGGTCAGCCATGGGTGGGCGCGCCCGCGGCCCGTCCGCCGCTACCGGCGCGGCGCGGCGCGGAACCGGAAGCGATCTGCCTCGGCGTGGGCCCGCTGCGCGTGGCACGGCCCCGACGTGTGGCCGGCTGCTTGTCGTGCGGGTCGCTGGAGGGTCCGTTGGAGACCGCCCAGGACTTGAGCACCCAGTTCACCTCGACCGGGAAGTCGAAGGCCGCAGCGGCGCCTTCCGGTGGACCCTGGTGATCGTGCCCTGATCGTCAGTCCGGATTCCGGGTAGGGATCGACCATGGAACGGATCACGGTGGCGGTGAGCGGCCGGCCGATGGTGGTCTGGCCGCCCGAGACGAGATCGTCTGGCGTCCGGTGTGAGTGAACCAGGAGGGAACGGCGGGTGCCAGCTGTCTTCTCCGGGCTTCGGTTTCTTTCATGCCGGCGATGTCACGGCAGTTCGGCGCCTTGGATGTTCAGCAAGTCCACGAGCCCGGGCCGGTACAGCGCGGCGATGTCTTCGAGGAGATCGGGGTGGCGCAGTAGCGCGGCGGCCTCGGCGTCCCGGTCGCTGGGGCCGGTCAGCCGCTGCAGACAGCCCGCATCGGCGTGGTGCTCGGTTGCGGTGAGGGCCTGGTGGGCGCGTGCGGCCAGGTCGGGGTCGGCCAGGAGGCAGGCGGCCCAGCTGACGACGGTTTCATCGACCCAGGTCCGCCACTCGGCATCGTCAGGATACGGGTCGGATCCGGTCAGCCAGTCCAGCCGGTGGGATCCGCTGGGCGCGAGGAGATGCAGCAGCTGCACGTCCATCGTGGTCGGGTAGCACAGGGCGGCGGCGAGGGTGGCGGCCTGCCGGGCCTGGGCCTCGGCCAGCGCCCGGCTGAGCGCGCCTGCCGGCGGTGGATAGGCGGCCAGCAGCCAGCGGGCGGATGCGGCTATGACGGGGGTGAGGTCGGTGGGCACGGTGATCGGTCCCTCGGGGCGGCTCGCCCGTGTCCGGCTGACCGGCTTTTTGCGAGCTGTCTGCGCGGAGCCGCGCTGCCCCGCTCGTGGCCGGCCAGTGTAGGCGGCCGCCACACCCGGTGCCATGACCGGTGTCACTGCGCTGTCCGGACGGGCACCCGGGGCCGGCGGCCGTTGCAGGCCGGCCCCGGATACCGGGCGTCAGGATTTGCCCCGGCCGGTGACGAAGTCGCGGGCCCGGTCGACCAGGCCGGCGCCCGGCGCGAGGAGCTTGTTCGCGGGCGGGGTGTCGGGGGCGGCGGGGTGCGGGCGGGTCGGGGCCATGGCCTTGGCACGGCGGATCTTGTCCCCGAGTTCGTCGAGTGTCTCGATGGTGCAGGCCTGGCGCAGCCTCGGGAAGAGGTTGTTCTCCTCGTCCCGGACGTGGGTGGACACCTCTTCCATGAGCTGGTGCAGCAGCGGGCTCATCTGTGGGTCGTCGGTGTCCGTCCTCTCCAGTTGCTTGAGGATCTTCTCGACCCGGCCGTGATCGGCGAGCTCCGTGTCGGCGAGATGGTCGCCGCCGTCGACGTACTTGCGCACCGCCGGGTACAGGTACTGCTCCTCGGCGACCGAGTGACGTACCAGCTCGATGGTGACCTCGTCGATGAGATCGCGCAGCTGCTTAGCCCCATCGGGCATCGCTTCGATCCGGCCGAAGATCTCCTCGACCTCCCGGTGGTCGGTCTTCAGCTCCTCGATGACATTTCCGCCATGTCCCATTGCGCATTCCGCCTCTCGTTGGTCGTTGTCGAGGCCGGGTCCCCCCGGCCTCGACAGACAGTCATCCCCCAGTGGGGCCGGCGAAGTGAGCCTGACGCGTGTGCCTCACCCAGTCGGTGGTCAGCGTTCGTGCCAGGCAGGACCCCGGCAACTGAAACAAAGCCTCCGGTGTGCTCTCGTGTGCGGGCTGCGGGTGTCACGGCGGCAGCTCGCAGCCGCCGACCTCTTCGTCGGGGAGGGGCTGTTGTGGTTGCGGGGGTGCGGGTGGCGTTCTCGTGGCGTGGAGGGCGGCGACGGCTGCGGCTACCTGCTGCTGGTCGGCTTCGGCGAGGGGCTGGCCCTGAATGCTGGTGATGAGCTTCTCGGCGACTTCGGCGAGTTTGGTGTTCGTGTTCTGGGAGAGGGCGACCAGCACGTCCCAGGCGTCCTCGGCGGTGAGGCTGAATGTGGCCATCAGGATCCCCGTGGCCTGGTCGATAAGCGGGCGCGTCTGCATCGCCCTGCGCAGTTGGACGACCTCAGCGCGCAGGTTCTCGTCCTCGTCCAGGGCATCCTCCTGACGTTCTGCCGTCGCTTCGGGGCCGCAGCCCGGGGCTGACGAACAGCGCTGGAGCGTGAACAGGGGCCACGTGCCCGTCACGCTCAGCAGACGCTGCACCAGGGGGCTGGCGGCCTGGATGGTCACGGTCTTGCCGGCTGCCATGGCGCGGCGCCGGGCGGTGAGGAAACAGTTCAGGCCGCAGCAGTCACAGAACCCTGTGCCGCTGAGGTCGAGATCGATCCCGTGCCTGCTCCGCCCAACGGCCTTCCGCAGCACGGTCTGCACTGCTGTCTCCGCGCTGATGTCGAGATCGCCGCGGATGGTCACGAGCAGGCGGCCGCCACGAGCGGAGACCCCGATCAGGAGAGGCGGCGGTGCTGCTTGCGCCGCGGGGTGGCTGACCGGTGATCTGCTCATGATCGCGTCCTCCCTGGCCTGCTGCCCGGGGAAGCTTCCGCTCGCATGGCCGCCTCTTCCGTCGGCGTCCGCGTCCTTCCGCATCCAGGCTCTGCCCGCCCTCCGTACCCTGTCAAGAAATACGGGAAATCTATTTCAGTCTTTTGGATACGTGAACCGTTCGGTCCTATCCTGGCGGTATGGGAGAAGTACCCGAGCCGCACACGGGGTGGACGTTCCTCACCAACCACGCCCGGGTGCTCGCCGCGATCGCGAGCAACCAGCGCAGGCGCGTCCGCGACATCGCCGCACACTGCCGGCTCACCGAACGCGCCGTCCAGAAGATCATCTCCGACCTGGAGGCGGACGGATACCTCACCCACCGGCGTGAAGGGCGGTCCAACACTTACCGCATCCGGCCGGGAAGCCCCCTGCGTCACCCGGCCGAGGCGGCCCTGACCGTGGCAGATCTGCTCGCCCTCCTGGTCCAGCACGATGCCGAGCACACCGACGACGCCAAAAGATCCGGATGACGGCCTGATCCGGCGTGGCGAAGCCGTCGGATGTGCCGGGCAGGCGGCCGGCGGCGGTAGTGCGTCCACGCGTCACGCCCTGCCCGAGCATCGATCTGACAGTGACGATGCGACACCGCCGCTTCCTGGAGCGATGACGTCGTGACGTTTCTCAGGTCCCGTGCCGAGACATCCTGGGGGCGGGGTCGGTCGGCGACGGCGGGCCTTCCCCGGGGCCGGGCGCTTCGGTGATGTCCAGGAACACGTGCTGGGCCTGTGGCCACTTGTCGGCGATGCGCCGTTTGAGGCGGAGACACACCAGCTCGACCTCCTCGCTGTCGATCCCCGGCGTCAGGTCGATGCGGGCGGCGACCAGTACCGAGTCCAGTCCCAGACGCATCGTCAGCAGCGCGGCGACCTTGTCGATCTCGTCCTGGGCGGAGAGGAAGTCACCGATCCGGTCGCGCAGTTCCGTGTCGACCGCCTCACCGATCAGCCGGTCCCGCGCCTCCCGGGCCAGTCGGCAGGCCACGCAGACCAGCAGGAGCCCGATCGCCATGGAGGCGGCCGCCTCCCAGGCCACCTGCCCGGTCGCCAGGTGCAGCGCGATGCCCGCCGCCGCGAGGAGCACACCGATCACCGCCGTCGCGTCCTCTGCGATCACCGTGCGCAGAGCCGGGTCGGTCGCGCCTTCCCCGTGTCGGCGCGCCTGGTACCAGGCGCGGACCAGGGACGCGCCGTCGGCCAGCAGCGCCACCCCGAGCACCGCCAGCCCCGCGAGGTAGCCCCTCAGTGACTCCTGCTGGTCCGTCCGCAGGGCCTGCACGCCCTGGTACACCGAGAAACACCCGCCCATGACGAAGATGCCCACCGCTGCCAGAAGCGCCCAGAAGTAGCGCTCCTGGCCGTACCCGAACGGATGACGTTCGTCGGCGGGACGCTTGCTGCGGCGCACCGCGATGAGCAGAAAGACCTCGTTCAGGCTGTCCGCGACCGAGTGTGCCGCCTCCGAGAGCAGTGCGGGTGACCCGGCGTAGAGCCCGGCGAACGTCTTGGCAGTGGCGATCACGAGGTTGGCTCCGAGGGCGACGAAGACCGTGACCCGAGTGCGTACGTCCCGGGCCCCGTGGCCCCGATCGTGCTGCCCGTGCGTGCCTGTCACCTGCGCAGCCCTCCGACCTTCCCTGCCGTCGTCGGCTTCCGCGTCGGTCACCGGTTACCCCTGTGAGCGCTGTTCATACGGGGCGGCTGAGCACCTCCGGGTTCATGACGGACGAGTAGCATCCCAAGGAGTACGAGCGCCTGTTCCGGACGCCCGCCCGACGGCGGAACGGAGATCGCCGTGACGTTTTCTGCAGAGCCGGCCGGGGCCTCCGTCAACTGGGCCGACTCCGGATTCGCCGGCTTGGCGGCCGAGATCGAGCGGCTCCGAGGGGAGTACGCGCGCCGCCACCTCACCGATCTGGCCACGGGCGTACTCGCCGCCCAACTCGACGTCTCCGTCGGCGATGCCGCCGCGCATCTCGAAGCCCTTGCCCGGGCGACCGGGCTCTCGCTCGCGGATCTTGCCGCGGACGTCGTGAACTCGGTCGCGGCGCCGGGCACCCCCCTTGCCGCCCCCGGCACGGCCCCGCCGTTGCAGGCCCGCCACCAGCGCCGTACCACGGCGGCCGCCGAAGCGACGGACAACGTCGGAGACGCGGCGCGCGCGCTTCTGGAGGGAGCCCTCGGCCCGCTGGGGGCGGACAGCCTGTGGTTGTGGCGGTCGGAAACGGCCGGCAGCCTGAGCCTCGCCGGGCACGCCGGGGTCGGGGCCTCGGAAGCCGCGGCCTGGCGCTGGCTCCCGCCGACCTGTCCCGAACCGTTTCGCACCGCCCTCGCCGACGGCGTTCCCCTGTGGTTGGAGAGCGGACCGGCCGACGGCTGCCAGATGCCCGGACCACGGCCGGACGCGGCCAGGGCCCTGCTGCCCCTGAAGCGTCGGGGTGAGACGGTCGGCCTCGCGTTGGTGGGCTGGCCGGGCCCCACACCCTTCGATGCCACGGCTCGACGCGCTGTCACCGACCTGATGGGCATGGCGGTCACGGTCCTGGACCGTCCGGGCAGCACACTGCCGGCCTTGCCGTTGCTGGTCGACATCCTTGACGCTCTCACCCATCCGGCGGCACTGCTGCGGATGAGCGGCACGACCGGGGCCCTGATCGTCGAGCACCTCAACGAGAGGGCCGTCGCCGCCCTCGGGAGAACCCTCTCGGCCGAGGAGAGGCATCTGTCGCACGTCTTTCCGCTGACTCACGAGGCACTTGCACGGCTCGCCCGGCGGGCGAGCCGCAGCAGCCGTCCGCAGCAGGCCGCGCGGCTGCCGGCGACGGCCCGCACCCCGCCGGGCGCGGTGCCCGCGCCGCTGCTGGACGTCCGGGTCCTGCCGGCCGGGAACGAGCGGTCCGTGCTGCTGTGGAACACCGTGGGCGACTCCTCCCTCGCCACGGGCCGCGCCGTTTCCCGGCTGCACAGCGTCGCCACCTTCCAGGACAGCCTGACCGGCGGCCGGACCGTGTGGTCCGAGCAGGCCTACGGGATGTTCGGGATGGAACGGGACGAGCCCCCGGTGCCCCTGCTGGCGCTGCGGGAACGCATTCACCGAGGCGACGACGGCGCCCTGACGAGACTGCTGCGTACGCTCATGGAGCGCCGGACGGGAGCACAGTGCGTGCTGCGGATCGTGCGCCCGGACGGGACCGTACGCCATGTGCGGGTGGCGGCGGAACCGCTGCTCGACGGGGACACGGTCACCGGCTTCGTCGGCGTGTACCAGGACGAGTCGGCGATGCACCGCACGGAACTCGCGCTCAGCGCGACCTTCGACCGTCTGACCGTGGTCCGTGACCAGGCGGAGATGCGGCACCGGCTGGCCCTCCAGCTTCAGCACGCCATCGTTCCCGAGGTCCCCGACCTCCAGGAGCTGCCCGGTGGTCTGGTCGTCGCCGCTCGATACCGCCCGGCGGCGGAGGAGTACCAGGTCGGCGGCGACTGGTACGACGTGCTGCCGCTGTCGGACGGCAAGGTGCTGTTGGCCGTCGGTGACATCGCCGGGCACGGAATCGACGCCGTCACCGGCATGGTCGCGCTGCGCAACGCCCAGCGGGCGCTCGCCTTCACCGGCCGGCCGCCCGGGCCTGTGATGGGCTGGCTCAACGAGGTCACGCTGCGCACTGGTGACGGCATCACGGCGACCGCGGTGTGCGCCATCTATGACCCGGTCGCCGGGGACCTCGTCTGGTCCAGCGCCGGACACCTTCCTCTCCTGCTGCTCCGGGACGGCCGGGCGCGGCTGTTGGAGACCCCCCACGACATCCTGCTGGGCGCGGTGTGGTCACCTGCCTATGAGGAGCGCCGCATCGCCCTGCGGCCGGGTGACACGCTGCTTCTGTACACGGACGGCTTGATCGAACGGCGGCACGACGGGCTCGGCGTCGGGCTCGCCCGCCTCGTCGCCACGGTCGAGGAACTCGCGGACGGCCGGCATCTGGGGCTGCTGGTCGACGGACTGCTCGGATCCGTCATGGGCGACACCGACGACGACACGTGCATCGTCGCGATCGGGGTGCTCTGACCCGGGGACCGAAGCCGCCCCACGGGCCGAAGCAGGCCCGACGGCCGAAGCGACGCCGGCCCCGGGGACCGGAGAACGACCGCTGCCGAGCGCGGCCCGACCGCTTTGCCGGCGGTCCACCGCCCGCCCCCTCAGCCGTCACATGCCTGCGGGGCCGTCACTTCGCCAGGCGGCGATGAATCATGGTGAGGAGTTCCTTGTCGTCGACCGGCTTGGCGAGGTAGTCGTCGGCGCCGGCCTCCAGCGCCTCGGCACGATCCCCTGGCATCGCCTTCGCGGTGACCACGATGACCGGGAGGTTCGCGCGGCCCGGGAGCCTGCGGATCTTCTTGATCGCCTCGTACCCGTCCATCCCGGCCATCATGACGTCCATCAGGACGAGTTCGATCTCGTCGTGCTCGGTGAGTACCTCGATGGCCCGTCGGCCGCTGTCGGCGGTCAGGACGTTCAGCCCGCCGGTCTTCAACACCTCGGTGAGAGCGAAGAGGTTGCGGTGGTCGTCGTCCACGACGAGGACGGTGGCTCCGGACCGGGCGGCGAGGGCAGCGGGGCCGGACGGCTCCCGGAGCGTGCGCCCCTGGAGTTCAGGGGCCTCATGCGTGGTCGTCGCGGTCGGCGTCGTCTTCGTGTGCTCGGGAAGGTAGAGCGTGAAGCGGCTGCCGCGACCCGGTGCGCTCTTCACTCCGAGGGCGCCGCCGATGAGCATGGCGACCTCGCGGCTGATGGAGAGGCCAAGTCCGGTGCCGCCGTAATGGCGTGCGGTGGTGCCGTCGCCCTGCTGGAATGCCTCGAAGATGTGTCGGAGGCGGTCCGCGGGGATGCCGATCCCGGTGTCGGTGACGTGGAAGGCGAGCACCGGCCCGGCACCGCGGATGTCGGCGGGAGTCTCGAGGACGTCGGCGGGCTCGACCCGCAGCGTGACACTGCCTTCGTCGGTGAACTTCAGCGCGTTGGAGAGGAGGTTGGCCAGCACCTGACGCATGCGTGTCTCGTCGGTGGTGAGCGACTCCGGCACTTCCGGGGCCACGGAGATCGTGAAGTCGAGCCCCCGTTCGTCGGCGACCGGATTGAAGGTCGCCTTCAGGCTCTCCAACAGCCGGGACAGGGCGAACGGCTCTCGCCGGACCTCCATCTTGCCGGCTTCCACCTTGGACAGGTCCAGGATGTCATTGATCAGCTGGAGCAGATCGGAGCCGGCCGAGTGGATGACCTGGGCGTAGTCGACCTGCTTCTGCGTCAGGTTGCCCTCGGCGTTCTGGGAGAGGAGACGTGCCAGGGTCAGCAGGCTGTTCAGCGGCGTCCGCAGTTCGTGACTCATGTTGGCCAGGAACTCGGACTTGTAAGTGGACGTACGCGCCAACTGCTGGGCACGGGCCTCCAGTTCCTGTCGGGCCTGTTCGATGACCCGGTTCTTCGACTCGATGTCCTTGTTGCGTTCGGCGAGGAGGGCGGCCTGCTCCTGCAGTTCCGCGTTGGACCGTTGCAGCTCCTGCTGCCGGGTCTGCAACTCCTCGGTCTTGGATCGGAGTTCATCGGCGAGGCTCCTCGACTGGGCGAGCAGTTCGTCGGTGCGCCGATTGGCCGCGAGGGAGCTGAGCATGGCGCCTGCGCTGACCACGAACCGATCGAGGAAGTCGCGGTGCAGGGCCGTGAAGTCATGCAGGGAGGCGAGTTCGACGACGCCGAGCACCAGGTCCTCGGCCACGATCGGGAGCACGACGAGTGCTGTCGGCTCCGCCGAGCCGACGGCGGAGGAGACGGTCGCGTACCCCGCGGGCACCGGAGCGACAATCAGGGCTCGCCCGTCTTCGGCGGCCTGGCCCACGAGGCCCTGGCCGAAGCGGAACCGGCGCCCCGTGCCGGACCCGGGCGGCTCCGGAAGCCCGTACCCGGCGGCCATGACCAGCTCGCGTCCCTGCTCGCCCTCTTCGACGACGTAGAAGGCGCCGTACTGGGCCGAGACCAGCGGCGGCATCTCCGTCATGATCAGCTCGGCCATCTCGGGCACGCTGCGGGTGTCGTGCAGCAGTCCGGTGATCCTGGCCAGATTCGTCTGCAGCCAGTCCTGCTCCTGGTTGGCGCGGGTCGTCGCGCGCAGCGACTCGACCATCGCGTTGATGTTGTCGCGCAGTTCGCCCACCTCGCCGGGGGCGTCGGCGGTGATGGAGCGGGTGAGATCTCCTTCGGCGACCGCACTCGTCACCTCGGCGATGGCCCTGACCTGCCGGGTGAGGTTGCCGGCCAGTTCGTTGACGTTGTCGGTGAGGTCCTTCCACGTCCCGGACACCCCACGGACCGTGGCCTGGCCACCCAGTTTCCCCTCGGTGCCCACCTCGCGCGCCACACGTGTCACCTCGGCGGCGAACGACGACAGCTGGTCCACCATGGTGTTGATCGTGGTCTTGAGTTCAAGGATCTCGCCGCGTGCGGCGACATCGATGCGGCTGGTCAGGTCGCCCTGTGCGACGGACGTGGTGACCTGCGCGATGTTGCGCACCTGGTTGGTCAGGTTGTCGGCCATGAAGTTGACGTTGTCGGTGAGATCCTTCCACGTCCCGGACACCCCGCGGACCGTGGCCTGCCCGCCCAGCCTGCCGTCCGTACCGACCTCGCGTGCCACGCGGGTGACCTCCTCCGCGAAGGAGGAGAGCCGGTCGACCATGGTGTTGATCGTTTCCTTGAGATCCAGGATCTCGCCCCGCGCGTCCACCCGGATCTTCTGGGTGAGATCGCCGCGGGCGACGGCGGTCGCCACGTGTGCGATGGAGCGCACCTGCAGGGTCAGGTTGTCGGCCATCGCGTTGACGCCGCTGGTGAGCTCCTGCCAGACCCCGGTCGCCCGTGGCTCCCGTACGCGGCTGCCGAGCCGGCCCTCGTCCCCCACCTCGCCGGCGACACGGGTGACCTCGGCGGTGAGGAGGGCGAGCCGGTCGACCATGTCGTTGTAGACGACGGCGATGTCGCCGAGCGTTCCGGCGGAGTCCTCGGGGAGCCGGACGGAGAGATCTCCGTCCCGTACTGCCGTGAGTCCGGCGAGCAGTCGGCACATGCCCTCCTCGGAGCGGTCTCCGTGTTCGGGGGCCGCGCCGAGGTGTGCTTCTCTGCGCTGTGCCATGAGGTGCCACCTCGTACGAGCAGGCGGTGCGTGGGCCGACGGGCCGGACGTCCGGGAGGGCCCGCGCCGCGTCTCCACTCTAGGACTGGTCCGAGGCTGCGGCTCCCGGGACCGCGGCACTCTGCGGCGGCTTCTCAGCCTGGCCCAGTCCCGGGTCATACCGTGTCGTACGAACCCGAGGGGGAACTCTGACTACAGGACGCTCAGCCGACGGACCCCCATCGCGTCACGCGGTGCAGGCCCACCGCCACCGTCGAAGGAGCATCATGCCCACACCCCGGACGTCCCTCGTCTCCGGCCACGACGTGGGTGCCGCCATGCGCTGCGAGGCGCTGGCCGGACTGCCCGAGATCACGCGGCCCACCGAGGTCTCGACGACGGATGCCCGGGCCCTGTCGGCGGCTCTCTTCGTGCGCCTGCGTGAACTCGAGGAGGGCACGCCCGAGTCCTCCTACGTGCGCAACACCTTGGTCGAGCTGAATCTCAGTCTCGTCAGGTTCGCCGCCCGGCGATTCAGGGGCCATTCCGAGCCGGCGGAGGACATCGTCCAGGTCGGCACCATCGGCCTGATCAAGGCCATCAACCGTTTCGACGTCGACCGCGGCATCGAGTTCTCGGCGTTCGCACTGCCGACGATCGTCGGCGAGATGAAGCGGTTCTTCCGGGATGCCGTCTGGGCCGTCAGGGTTCCCCGTCGGCTCCAGGAGCTGCGGATCGACATGGCGAAGTGCGCAGACCGCCTGGAGCAGCGCATCGGACACCGGCCCACCCGTGGCGAACTCGCCGCCCAGATGCATGTTCCCGAGGAGTGTGTGGCCGAGGGCGAACGTGCCGCGAACGGCTACTCCGCCAGTTCCCTCGACGCGTCGGCCGACGAAGACGACTCCGACACTCCGGGTCCGATGGCGCGCCGTCTGGCTACATCGGAACCGTCGTACGAGCTCGTCGAGGACTACGCGTCGCTGAAGCCTCTGATAGCGGGCCTGGGTGACCGGGATCGCCTCATCCTGTCGCTGCGCTTCGGTGAGGAGCTCACTCAGGCCCAGATCGGTGAGCGTCTCGGACTGTCGCAGATGCACATCTCTCGTCTGCTCAAGCGGATCCTGAGCGACCTCAGAGCGGGTCTGGTCGACGACGGTCCGACCGCGCCCGAGAAGGCGCCCCTGATGGACGGCTGACCTCCACCCATACGACCTTTCCGCGGGTGGGATCCGCCTTGGCCTCGGACCCCCACGCGGTCGCCAGTCGCTCCAGGACCATGAGGCCGTGTCCGCCGGGGAGTGCGGGCGAGCGGTATTCCTGGGCACGCGGGTGCTCGGGGCAGCCGTCGGACACCTCGATACGCAGTCGTCCGCCGTCCTGCCGGAGCACCAGCTCCTCCGGGCCGCCGGCGTGCAGACAGGCGTTGGTGACCACCTCCGACACCAGTAGCAGGACGTCCTCGACCCGTTCGCGCGCCTCGATCGTGTGGACATTCAGCCAACCCCAGTCGGCCAGCGTCTCCGCGGTGAAATCACGGCAGCGCGTCACCACTGCGCTCCTGTCGCGCAGGATGAGTCGTCTGACCTGCTCGTGGTCGGCGGCTCTCGTCGTCATGGGGCCTCCGCCCGGCTCCGACCGCCTCATGTCACGCGTCTGGCTGACCGTCCCCGAGTGCTGCCTCGACGTCGGGATACACCCGGAAGAGGCTGTGGGCGCCCGTGATGGCGAACATGCGCTCCACCGGTGGGCGCAGCCCGGCGAGATCCAGTCTGCCTCCGTGGCGCAGTGCCCGCTGCCGGGCCTTGAGCAGGACGTTCAGTCCGGTCGAGTCACAGAAGCGCAGTTCCGAGCAGTCGGCGATGATCCGGACGGCTCCGGTCTCCTCCTGCAAGGCCTCGGTCAGGGGCCCGATGGTGTCGTGGTCCACCTCTCCGGTCATGATCAGCACGACGGTGTCGCTCCGGGGCACGGCCCGCTCCACGAAGAGCCGATCTTCTTGACCTGCGTCCATGGAACCTTGGTCGGTCGCCCGCTCCTCTGCGTCCACGGGAACGCGCGCCTCCTCCCTGTACCTGGGGCCAGGCAGGATCCTTCTCAGCGAATCCGACCAGTCGGGCATCCGGGTCGGACGTCCTGGCTGTGCTCGCTCCTGATCTCCCGTCCGGCGTTTGCCCCAGGGCCCGGGAAACATTCGCGATGCCTGCGCACCTGCGTAAACGTGACCGCGCTGGCCCCCTCGTGCGCGTGCACGCCATCGGACGGCCTCGGATTCGGATGCCGCACGTCTGTCCGGGCCTCGTCCGGGTAATCGCGGTGCAGGAACCCCGAACCCGTACGTTGCGGAGGTTCTGATGCGGTGCGACGTCGGCGGCGGCGGGATCGGTTCGGGCCGGAATACGACCGGGTGGTGAGTTCCGAGGACGGCCGTATGTCCGGCGAACGTGAATTGCGCTCGCGCGAGAAGCGGGCCAGCAGGGTCGAGCACTCGGACGTCGAGCCGGCCTCGGCTCGCACGGTGGCTCTGACACAGACCTGCACGGCAGTGCTGGACCCACCGCATGACAGACCGACAGGAAACGAGGAACAGCAGGAGACACCGACGACGGGGAAAGGAGAGTCGAGACCATGCGTATCGCGTTTCTGACTGCGCCCGAAGGCGTCGAACAGGTGGAGCTCACCGAGCCCTGGCAGACGGTCCTGTCGGCCGGGCACGATCCGGTGCTGGTGTCGACCGAGCCCGGTGAGGTCCTGGCCTTCCACCACCTCGACAAGGCGGACACGTTCACGGTGGACGAGGTCGTCTCCGACGTGTCCGCGGAGTCCTTCGGCGGCCTGGTGCTGCCGGGCGGGGTCGCCAATCCGGATGTCCTGCGGATGAATGACAAGGCCGTCGCCTTCGTGAAGGACTTCTTCGCGTCGGGGCGCCCGGTCGCCGCGATCTGCCACGCTCCCTGGATGCTCGTCGAGGCGGACGTGGTGCGAGGGCGTGAACTGACCTCGTGGCCGAGCCTGCGGACCGACATCCGCAACGCGGGCGGTACATGGGTCGACGAGCAGGTGAAGGTCTGCGACCACGGGACCAACAAGCTGGTCACCAGCCGCAAGCCGGACGACCTCAACGCGTTCTGCGAAACCTATCTGGACGTGTTCGAGGAGGCGGCGGCGGGACGATGAGCGCGACGCCACCGAGTGTCGGCGCGACCCGTGGGCCATCTTCGCGGCCGGTGCCACTCGGGGATGCCACGGGTACTCGGGGAGCGGGATGTCGGACCGACGCCCTTCGGTTCCCGACCTGGAGGGAGGAATCATGACCCAGAAGGTTCGCGAGATCATGACGACGGACCTGGTCACGGTGGACCCGCTGACCTCGGTGATCAACGTCGCCCAGTTGATGCGCCGTGACGATGTCGGCGACGTACTGGTCGTCGACGAGGGCCGGCTCGTCGGAGTGGTGACCGACCGAGATCTGGTCGTCCGTGTCATGGCGGAAGGCGGCAACGTCGGTAATCACACAGTGGCGAGCGCGTGCAGCAAGGACATGGTCACCGTCGCCCCCGACGACGACGTCGACCAGGTCATCGGGCTGATGCGCGAGTGGGCGGTGCGCCGCGTTCCGGTGGTCGAGGGCGACCGCCCCGTCGGCATCGTCTCCCTGGGAGACCTGGCCATCGAACGCGATCCCCGCTCCGCGCTCGGGGACATCAGCGCGGCTCGGCCCAACGAGTGAGATCGAGGACTCGACCCGAGCGGGCCTCCCCTTGCGGGTGGCCCGCAACGCGTGGGCGGGCGCGTCGTACGTCGCCCGGGTCGCGCACTGTCCGACGCTCCGCCCTCGCGGGCGAGGAACGGTTGTCCTGGCTGCCCTTGGTGTTCGTCCTCGTCTCGGCCGCCACCGGCGGAGCCGTACTCCGCGCGTCCGCCCGGACCTTCGCCGGCGCCGGGCCCCGGCCGCGAGAACGGTACGCGGGCCCGGAGGCCAGCGGCACCGGCGAGGAGCCCGAGCTCCGCGATCCGCAGCGCCGTATCCCGGTCCCCATGCTGGTCGTGCCGGCCGTCCTGCTATGTACCTCGCTCGCCGTCGGACTGGTGCCCGGGGTAGGTCACGCACTCGCCCTGGCTGCCCGGCAGTTCACCGACCGCGACTACCTCGCCTGGCTCACCGTCGGCGTGGCGGTGTTCCTCGTCGTCATGGCGGTGTAGGGGGCCAAGCCGCCCCGGGGGCGACGTCGGCCAGATCGTCCGGCGGATCCTGTGTAATTCGCCGTATCGCAGGTACCCGAACAGACAGAAGGACTTGTTGGGGAGATGAATCAGATGCTGATCCTCGGACTGCTCCTCCTCGCGGGCTCGGGCGCCTTCACGGCCCTGGCGATCGCTGACAACCTCTCCGGTGGTCCGGAGTACGGCGTGTCGGTCCTCGGACACCACATTGCCACGCTCGGCCCGCTCGCCCTCTTCTGCTCCGGCCTCGCACTGGCCCTCATCTTCTGCCTCGGCCTGGCCATGATGACGGGGGGAGCGGCACACCACCGCAGGAGTTTTCGTCCGCGCAGGACACACGGCCGTACCACGGTCGGCCCGATGACAGGGCCCGGCACCCGGGCCTGACGTCTCGACGCCACCACGGCACGAGGGCTCGCTGACGCCCGTCGTCGATGGCTGCGGCAGCGCGCGGGCGTCATCGGACCGCGCGGCGCTCGCGACGCAGACGTCGGACCACGGCCAGCAGGTCCAGGGCCGCCACCAGGGCGAGCGCCGCGCAGACTCCGGAGAGGGTAGCCAGCACACCGGAACCAGGGCTGTCGCCGGGACCGGAGCGTGCGGACCACACGCCGAAGAATACGGCCGCGGCGACGAAGAGCGGCAGGAAGATCCCGCCGAGCATCAGCCGCAGGCGCACGGCGCTCTGCGCGGTGACGGGCTCGGTGCCGGTGCGTGGCGAGCGGCGGCCGATCACGCCGGAGCGCGCCCGCGGCACCGGCTGCCGCCGCGCCCGCTCGGAAGGTTCATGTCGCATGGTTCCGCGACCTCACTGGTTGAGGGCGGCGGCGGTTCTGATGTCCGCCACCACGGTGTGGGGGTTCTCCTCGCGCATTGCGCGGGCCGCCACTTCCAGCGATGGTCAGGCTCCGCGGTGAACGCGTCGGGTGACATCACATCGCGTATCTGCCTGGTCATGGAGTGCGCACCTCCCGGATGGCCCCGAGTTCCCCCGCTGGTCGCGTAGCCCGCACAACAGCCGCCAAACCGCCGCGTCACTGGAGCGGGCATCGGGGTCATGTCCCCGGGATCACGGGTACCCGATGTGTCGGGAAGGATTTCATCGGGGCTCGTTCTGCACGGTAGACGGAGGCGACCATGACGCACTACGTCCGGGAGATCATGACGCGGGATCCGGTGACGGTGTCCGAGAAGACGCCCCTGACCGACGCGGCACGGCTCATGCGGGAGAACGGTATCGGCGATGTCATCGTCGCGGAGGGCGACCATCTGCTCGGTCTGGTCACGGACCGTGATCTGGTGGTTCGTGCCCTCGCGGACCAGCGCGACCCCAGGCTGACGGTGGTCGGACAGGTGTGCAGCAGAGACATGGTCACCTGCTCGTCCCAGGATCCGGTCGACGAGGCGATCCGTCTGATGCGGGAACACACCTTGCGGCGGCTGCCCGTCGTCGACGACGACCGGTTGGTCGGTGCGCTCAGCCTTGGGGACCTGGCCGTCGAACGGGACCGCGACTCGGCACTCGCGGACATCAGCGCCGCGCGGCCGAACCGGTAGACCGGCTCGTCGGCAGCCGACCGCCACCACGCCCTGGCTGGGACTCCGGCTTCGGTCGCGGATCGCCGTGCCTCGGCGCAGAGTACCGAGTTCCCTATGACAGCGACCGACGCATGCGGCAGCGCGTGGTTGGCGTCGGATGCCGTACGAGCCCTTGTCGCAGGACGGGCGTGGCTCGTCAGGCGGGCGCATCCTGGAGTTGGACAAGCCGCCGCACGTGAACCCGAACGTGTCTTGGTAACGCGGCATCCCGGGCGTGGTGGCACGTGGCGCCGACAGCCCACTCGGGAGCGACCATGAGACTTTCCTTCCTTGAACCTCTGTACAAGCAGCCCGGTCCCTTCGCGTCCGTCTATCTGGACACGTCCCGCGACGCCGCCATCGACGACCCCGATGCCGCCATAGAGCTGCGCTGGCGGCATCTCCGGGACGCCCTGATGTCCGAGGGAGCGGACCGGGACTCCATCACCGCGGTGGCGGGCACCGTGGGCAGCGACGGGGACGTCCCCGGCACGCACGGTCAGGCCGTGTTCACCGCGCACGGACGACTGGCTCTGCTGGACGAGCTCCCTGCCCCGCCCTCCCAGGACACGGCGCACTTCGGAACCCTCCCGGACACCATGCCACTGATCATCCAGCACGCGCCCGGGATCCCGTACCTCGCGGTGCACGTGCATTACGGCGGCCGTCACTCCACGGACGCCGGCGGTACCGTGCGCATCGAGGCCGAGGCGGGCACGTGGCCGCTGACCAAGGTCACGCCGGGACACCGTCTGGGCGAGGAGATCCCAGTGGGAGACTGGACACGCGCCGCCGGAGAGATCGGCCGGGAGCTGGAAGGCCACGCACGGCGTATCGATGTTGAGACGGTGGTCGTCGCGGGGGACGTCTGGGCCCGCGGCATCCTCGTCCGTCGGCTTCCCGCTTCCCTGCGCGGGCAGGTCACCACCGTCAAAGGCGCCGGCGAGTCCGAGCCGGGGCGGGCGCTGCTGGAGCAGCGGCTCGACGGCCTCTTCAGAGGCCGCATGGCCGCGCACGACCGGGCACTTCTCGATGCCTTCCTCGCTGAGCGAGCCCGCGGTGGAGCATCCGCGGAAGGTCTTGCCGCCGCCGTGTCGGCGCTGCAACGCGGCCGAGTCAAGGCCCTTTTCCTCAATGACCACCCAGAGTCGCCGTTCCGCCTGTGGGTCGGTCCGGAACCTGGCCAAATAGCCCTCGCTGAACAGGAACTGCGCTCCTACGGAACAAGGGAGGTCCGAGAGGAACGAGCCGACGCGGCTCTGGCCCGTGCCCTTGTGGGCACCAGGGCCGAACTCGTCGTGGTGCCCGAGCGGGAGCTGTGGTTGTGTGAGGGCGTGGGCGTGCTGATGCGCTATGCCGACCCCACGTCCCGCGAGTGAACAGGCTTCCGGGAAGGGAGCAGCACGTAGACGCCAGGTTCAACGCGGTTCCGGAGGTTCTAGCCTTTGAGGACGCCCAGCGGCACCAGGCGGGCGACCAGGTGGCCCAGGTTGTTCTGTTCGCTTGCCCGGACGACGGCGTCGACGTCCTTGTACGCCTCGGGTGCCTCCTCGGTCACGCTGTGCCAGGAGATGGGGCGCACCGCGACCCCCGCAACGGCCAACTCCTGGCGCAACTGCGAGGTGGGCATTTCGCGGTGGGCGCGGTGCCGGCTCCAGACCCGGCCCGCGCCGTGGCAGCAGGAGTCGAAGGCCTGGTTGGCGGTGCTGCCGGTCATGACGTACGAGGCGGTTCCCATCGTGCCGGGTACGAACACCGGCTGGCCGAACGGGCGCAGGGTGTCCGGCAGGTCGGGGTGGCCCGGCGGCAGGGCCCGGGTGGCGCCTTTGCGGTGGACGCACAGCAGCGGCCGGGCTGCTCCGTTGCCAGTATGACGTTCCAGTTTGGCGAGGTTGTGCGAGACGTCGTAGAGCAGGTCCAGCCCCGCGCCGGTGGCCTCGAGGAAGACTCCCCGGGCGGCGTCGGCCAGCAGCTGACGGTTGGCGCGGGCGTAGTTCGCGGCCGCGGCCATCGCACCCAGGTAGGCGCGGCCGGCGGGTGAGTCGACGGGTGCGCATGCGAGTTGCGGGTCGGGTACGTCGATGCCGTACCGGCGCATGACGGTGTCCATCGCCCGCACGTGGTCGGCGCAGATCTGGTGACCCAGGCCGCGTGAGCCGCAGTGGATCATGACGCACACCAGGTCGGGGAGCAGGCCGAACGCCCGCGCGCACGTCTCGTCGTAGATCGCGTCGACCGCCTGGACCTCCAGGAAGTGATTGGCGGACCCCAGGCTGCCGACCTGCCCGGCGCCGCGGTCCAGTGCACGGTCTCCGACCTGGGTGACATCGGCGTCGCCGACGGCTCCGCCGTCCTCGCACCGCTCCAGGTCACGACGTACCCCGTGGCCTTGTTCGACCGCGTACCGGGCGCCGCCGCGCAGGATCTCGTGCAACTGTGCCCGGCCCGCCAGGTGCCACAGGCTGCCGCGCCCGAGCCCGCGCGGGATCAGCCCGTCCAGCCGGTCCATCAGCACGGGCAGCTTCTGCCGCAGGGTAGCGCGGTCCACGTGCGCGGTGAGCAGGCGTACCCCGCAGGAGATGTCGAAGCCCACCCCTCCGGGCGAGATGACTCCGCTGTGCTCGACGTCGGTCGCGGCCACTCCGCCGATCGGGAAGCCATAGCCCCAGTGGATGTCGGGCATGGCGTACGAGGCGCGGACGATGCCCGGCAGGGTGGCCACGTTGGCCACCTGCTGAAGGGCCTGGTCTCCGGGCTCGTCGGGCAGTAGCTCGCGTGGGGCGAGGACGACGCCGGGCACGCGCATCGCGCCGGTCCGTTCGATGCGGAACCGCCAGGGTCCGTCCGCCACCAGATTGATGTCCATCTCGGTGTCGCCTCCTCGACGAGGCATCCCAGCGCCGGATGCCTGGAAGGTACGTCACACATCCAGCGTCACCCGGCAGATCCACCCGTGGGAGTCCTGGGCCAGGTTCAGTCCGTGCAGCGCGACGGCCTTGGGCACGGCTCCGGCCTGCGTTGCCGTCGAGCCATCGGCCATGGTGAATCCCACGCGCACCCCGCCCGGCTCCGGCGTCACCGCGACGTTCGTGGGCAGCTCGCCCGCAGCGTCCATGCGGTAGAGGACTTCCTCGAGCACGGCGACCAGGAGCCGGCCGTCGTCCTTGGCGGACACCACGCACTCTCGGTCGACGCCGGGGACGCCTGCCGGCAGGTCGGCAAAGCTTTCGACCATGCCCCGCACCGCTTCGACGATGCACTCCTCACGTGTCGGCGCCCATGCTTCGACCCGCAGATCACCGGTGTGCGGAAGGCAGCGGTGACCGCGCGACGACCGCCCGGGGCCGGTATCGGTCATCGTGCCTGGACAAGTTGTTGCGAGAGTCGGCGAGACGGCTGAGCATGCACCCTGCCACCGCCGATCATGACAAGCGCGGCTTCGTCGCGCGCCGCAACGGTGTACCGCAGGTGTCTTACCACGTCCTCGTGCCGCCCTTCGGCCGGCCACCCGCACCTGTCGAGCGTGCCCGTGTAGGAGCGATGGTTCAGCCCTCGATCTTGATGTGATGGGGCTTGGCTGCGTGAGCCTTGGGGACGGTGACGGTGAGGATGCCGTCGGCGAGGGCGGCGTGGACATCCTCGGCCTTCACATCGGCGGGCAGCAGCACCCGGTACTCGAATCGCCCGGTGCGGCGCGTGGTGCGGCGCAGGACGCCTTCGCGTTCGCGTTCCTTCAGCTCCCCGGTGATGTGCAGTTCCCGTCCGCTGACCTCCACGTCGATGTCCTCGCGCTTGATGCCAGGCACTTCGCATTCGACCTTGTACCCCAGGTGTAGGCCCGTTCCACCAGGCCGCCGTGCCTGTGTCGTACGGGCAGAGTCATGCGGCTCACCTCCGCGGATGTGAACTCAAGCCATCTGACTCCCTCCCTCTCCATCATGGGCGACGTCCGCCCGGTCGGCACCTCGCACTGGCACGGTACGGAAGTACGGAGGTGTACCCGAGCAGTCGAAGATCAGTACGGCAGGCCATCCGGATGCTGGGAGGCGGCCGGCCGCTGTCGAGCGATGCACGTCCTTCGTCGCAGAGTCGCGCCAGATGGCCCGCCTCGACGGTGCCGTCGACCAGCGTGCGTACCGCCTCGACATCGGGGTCGGCCATGGCGCTGTCCCTTGCGCTCATCGATGGACTGTTCCAGGACCAGGCCCTTTCCGTCTTTCATCTGCAGCACGTGCTTGCTCCGCTGCTCGACCGCCTCTCAACTGCAGGAACGCCGGCTGAGCCGACGCATGGCCGGCAGCGCCCGAGCGGTCTTCGCCCGGGCCGGTTACGACCGCTCCGGTCCAGGCACCTCGGCCGACCTTCAGGCAGGGCTGCCGAAAAGGCTCCGCATCCTCGCGAGCCGACGAGGTAAGTCGCACTGTGCGCTCCGTCCCGGGTGGGTCCAAGCTGGAGACAGATCTCCATACGGGCACTGACTCCGCTCAAGGCGTGTGATCACGATGTGCGAAGGCAAGGGAGAGCAATCATGCGGGTGGGAGTGCTGACCGGGGGCGGCGACTGCCCCGGTCTCAATGCGGTGATCCGCAGTGTCGTACGCAAAGGCGTACAGGAGTACGCCTGGAAGTTCGTCGGGATTGTCGACGGGTGGGGTGGTGCGGTCAAGGACGTGACCATGCCCCTGGACGTCCAGGCCGTGCGCGGCATCCTTCCACTTGGTGGCACGATTCTCGGCTCCTCCCGCACCAACCCTCTGCGGCTTGAAGACGGCATCGACCGCATCAAGAACACTCTCGGCGCGCACAGGATCGATGCTCTCGTGGTCATCGGGGGCGAGGACACGCTCAGCGTCGCAACCGCACTGTCCGAGACCGGGGTCAACCTGGTCGGCGTGCCCAAGACCATCGACAACGACGTGAGCGGCACTGATTACACCTTCGGCTTCGACACTGCCGTCGGCATCGCGACCGAGGCCATCGACCGCCTGCACACCACCGCGGAGTCCCACAAGCGCACACTCGTTGTCGAAGTGATGGGACGTCATTCCGGGTGGATCGCTCTGCACGCAGGCGTCGCCGGGGGCGCGAACGCCATCCTCATCCCGGAAGTGGAGTTCGATCTCGATCAGGTGTGCGCCTGGGTCGAGAAACGCTTTGAGATCAACTACGCGCCCATCGTCGTCGTGGCGGAGGGAGCCGTCCCCAAGGCCGGGCAGATGGTGGTCAAGGACGAGTCGCGCGATGAGTTCGGGCACGTGCGCCTGTCCGGGATCGGCGACTGGCTGGCCCGGCAGGTCGAGCACCGCACAGAGAAGGAGGCCCGCACGACGGTTCTTGGTCACGTCCAGCGTGGTGGCACGCCGAGCGCGTACGACCGGTGGCTCGCCACACGCTTCGGTCTGCACGCCGTGGACGCGGTCAAGGACGGCGACTTCGGCACGATGATGGCTCTGCGCGGCACGCGCATCACACGTATCCCACTCGCTGACGCGACGAAGGCGACCAAGAGGGTTCCCCAAGAGCTGTACACGGAGTTCGACGTCTTCTTCGGCACCTGACGCTGCCACGCGGTGGCCTCACACATGCGGAACGACGACCACCGGGCAGCGAGAGTGATGCAGGACGGCGTGGGCCACGGGGCCCAGCCGCCGCTCAGCCGCCCGCGGGCTCGAACGTCGGCCCAGGACGAGCAGGTCGGCCCGTTGGGAGGCGTGCACCAGGGCGTAGGCCGGATGGAGGAGAACGACATCGGGCAGCACCGGGACTCCCGCGTACTTGTCCTGCCAGCCTTGGAGCACGTCGGACAGGCGTTGGACTTCCTCGTCCTCCCATGCCGCCCGGTCTTCTTCCGGCACTCCGTGCGCACTCCAAGGAGCGGGGCCGGAGAGGGACCACGCGTACAGGGCATGCAACCGAGCGCCACCGAGCTGAGCGGTGCTGAACGCGAAGTCCAGTGGTGGCCCCGCCGCGTGCCTCACGTCGGTGCCCACGCACACCTCGGCATCGTGTGCTGCCGCGGCCGGGTTCCCGGGCACGATCACGACGGCGCAGGAGGCGGTGCTCGCCGTCGCCAGCGCCGTCGAGCCCACGGCGAGGCCGTCGAACCCGCCTTCCCCCCGAGCCCCGACGACAAGGAGTTCGGCCGTCTCGGAAACCGAGAGCAACGCGGTCGCGGCCGCGTCGGCAATCTGTACGCCGCTCATCGCCACGCGGGGATACCGACTGGCAAGGTCGGTCTTCGCGCGCTGGAGCAGCTCCTCGCCGGTCTGCTGCCACGTCAAGGCAACGGGCTCATCGGTGGAGTCACGGGCGGGGGCGGGCGCTGCGTGCACGAGACGCAACTGGAGGCCTCGAAGAGCTGCCTCCCCGGCGGCCCACTCGGCCGCGACGAGGCTTTCTCGGGATCCGTCGACCCCGACTACGACTGAGCGGGTCATGCTGTACTCCTTCCCGGCGCTGCCTCGTGACCATTGTGAATGTGGAACTGCGGTAATACCCCCCGAGACGGCCGTGTTGCCTAGACGCAGGGTTGAGGGGCACGCACTTCGGTCCGACGACGGCAGTCGGCCCCAGCCGTCACCCGAAGGGCCACCGAACCGACCGCGAGGCAGTCGAAGCCGCCCGAGCCCCGACCAGGAGCAGCCCGGCATCGCGCGCCGTGGACAGGAGCGCCTCGGCCCGGTCCTCGGGCGCTCTGTCGCCCACTCGGCCGCGGCGAGGCTGTGGTCGGATCCGTCGACGCCCGCCAATGTGGGGTGACTCATCGTGTCCTCCTTCGCCCGCCGGGGCTCGTTCCCGCTGTTCCAGGGAGAGGCCCGCGAAAGTCTCGGATCACCCACTCGTGGGCCCTTCGGCCTCGACGAAGGACCCGACCGGCTCTGCGGGGTGGCCGCCCCACGCGGATGATGGACAGGGAACCCGCGACGCGGCCGCACGGACCGTGGCACGTCCTGCTGCCCGCATGTGTGCGGCCGCCTCCATCGGCATTCCGCAGGACAGGAGAGGCGGAGACCATGACCGACATCCAAGCGCTGCTGGGCGACGAGGCCAGGGACCTGCTGACGCACTCCGCCCAAGGGATCCCGGGGGAGGACCTGGTACTGCCCGGCCCCGACTTCGTCGACCGGGTCGTGGCCGACACCGACCGCTCGCCCCGGGTGCTGCGCAACCTGCAGTCACTCTTCGACCACGGTCGGCTGGCCGGCACCGGATACGCGTCGATCCTGCCGGTCGACCAGGGAATCGAGCACTCCGCGGCATCGGCGTTCGCCCCGAACCCCCGCTACCTCGACCCCGCGAACATCGTCGAACTCGCCGTCGATGGCGGCTGCAACGCGGTGGCCAGCACACTCGGCGTGCTCGGCGCCGTGTCGCGGCGCTACGCGCACCGAATCCCTTTCATCGTCAAGCTCAACCACAACGAGCTGCTGACCTACCCGAACCACTACGACCAGATCCTGTTCGGCGATGTCCAGCAGTGCTTCGACCTCGGCGCGGTAGGCGTCGGCGCCACGGTCTACTTCGGCTCGGAACAGTCGGACCGCCAGCTGCGTGAGGCCAGCGAGGTCTTCGCCCGGGCCCATGAACTGGGCATGTTCACAGTGCTGTGGTGCTATCTGCGGAACTCGGCGTTCAAGAAGGACGGCGTGGACTACGCGGTGTCCGCCGACCTCACCGGCCAGGCCAATCATCTCGGCGTGACGATCGAGGCCGACATCGTCAAACAGAAACAGGCGGAGAACAACGGTGGCTACCGCGCGCTGGGCTTCGGCAAGACCCATCCGCTGCTGTACGACACGCTCACCACCGACCACCCGATCGACCTCACGCGCTGGCAGGTCGCCAACTGCTACATGGGCCGTGTCGGCCTGATCAACAGCGGCGGCGCCTCGGCCGGCCACGGGGACCTGGCCCAGGCGGTACGGACCGCGGTGATCAACAAGCGGGCCGGCGGCACCGGCCTCATCACCGGGCGCAAAGCCTTCCAGCGCCCCACCGCCGAGGGCATCGAGCTCCTGCACGCCGTCCAGGACGTCTACCTCGACGAGAGGGTGACCGTCGCGTGACGGGGGCGTGGCCGGACGCCCGGCGCCCCGCCGATGTCGGTCCCGGGCGCCTCGGTGTGCCTCAGACCGGCGTCACATCACTGACGAGCACTACGGCTGACAGCCTGACCGGGGCAGACGGATGCTCCGGTGGTTGCAGTCCTCCCCGGACGAAAATTGTGCGGAGAGCGGCTGCCGCATCAACCCGCGTCGGCGGGGTTACGGTCGGGCGGATTCGCGTGCGACCCTCCTGACCTTGCGATGGTGGTCGCGGACGAAACGTACATGCCGGAGCAGGCTTCCGATGTTCTCCCATCCCGGGAAGGCGTGAGCGTGCACCACGACGCCGGCCAGTGCGTCGAAGTCTTGGGCGCGCAGGGGCTGTTCAACCTCGACCACGAGCACGTTGGACCCGGGCAGGAGCTGGTGGGACACGCCGGGCCCTTCGGGCAGTGAGGCGAGCCAGCGCAGGGTCTCTTCGCGATCCTGAAGTCCGAAGACGCGTACCGGACAAGGCATCAGGAAACGCGAGAGCCGGGTCGATTCTCGGATCCAGCCGATGTCGCTGACGACTGCGCATCCCTCGAACAGGTGGATGGCGCCGATCCCGATCTTGAGGTTCTCCCACCCGGCGGCCGGGGTGAACGACCGGAATTCCGGGCCGATCTCCGACAGGATCCGGATGCGGCGGCCTTCTCTGCGGGCACCGTGCCGATCGCCTTGACCGTGTCGACCCTTGAGGGCACGTCTCGGGCTCTCTCAAGCATGGGGATCCTCTCTCGACGCCGGTGCGATGTGGAGGCCGGACGTCCTCGCCGCAGTCGGAGAGGACGTCGCAGAACCACGATCGCCCGCGATGCGAGCCGAGCCGCTAGCTGGTGGGGACGGTGTCCGTGAACGTTGTACCTGCTGTGCGGTAGGCGTTCACCTTGGCGGATACCTGGGCCGGGGTCAGGACCTGGTCCTTGACGTGGAGGACGTAGTCGACCTGTTCGTCGTAGGCGCGGGCGGTGGTGCCGGTCTGGCCCGCGAGGTCGATCAGCCACTGGTTGAAGTTGATCGACATGGGGCGCTCGGGCAGGTAGGCGGCGTCGTGGGTGCCGAAGAGCTGTCCGTCGATGTAGTACTTGATGTTGCTGTTGTCGATGGTCAGCAGCAGATCGTGCCAGCCGGCGTAGCTCTGCCGGGACTCGGTGTGCTGGTTGACGGCCTGCCAGGGGTCGGGGTTGTAGGTCTCCCAGGACGTCGTGTAGAGGATGTCGGAGGACTCCCCCCAGCCGCCGTTGGGAAGGTACTCGAAGTCGTATTCGGAGTAGTCGTCCGCCATGGGCGCCGTGAGGTCGTTGATGGTGAAGAAGGTCTGCACGAGGTGGTCCCCGTCAGGCCCGGACACCGGCGCGTCGGCGAACTTCACCCGGGCGGCGTAGGTGCCGTTCTTGAACTTCGTCGCCTTGGTGAGGATTTCGGTCTGCTTGGTGCTCTCCGCCGTCCCCGCCGTCGAAGTCCGCAGGTTCATCACGGAGTTGCCGCCGGTGGTGGCGAAGGTGACGTTCTCCGGAGACCAGGTCGCGCCGGGCACGCCGGGCCCGCCGGCATTGGAACGCACGTTCCAGCCGTTAGCCGAGATCTTCGGGTCGCTGGAACTGGTGTAGTTGAAGTCGTCGAACAGGCTTCGTCCGTCGGCAGGAGGGTCGGTCGGCGGATCGGTGGGGGGATCGGTCGGGTCGTTGCCCCCGGGCGCCGTGCCCCACACCGTGCTGCCGGACAACTGGGCAGTGACCTTTGGCCAGTTCGCGTACGCCGTCTGGGAGGCTCCGAAGGAGTAGTCGTCGCTCTGGTTGAGCGGCTGCCAGTCCGAGCGGTAGAAGCGCAGTTGCATGTCCCCGGTGTCGGAGCCAGGAGCAAGGCTGCCCGCGTTCGAGGTGAAGCCGATGTCGAGATAGCGGTCGGCGGTGGCGGTGGGGTTGGCCAGCGTGCCGAATGTGCCGGTGACGTTGGCACACCCCTTCACCGCCCAGGAACAGGCGAAGCGGTAACCGGCGCTGCTGGAGTCGGCTTTGAAGTAGTAGCGCACCTTGACGCTGGAGAGCTGGATGGTGGTGCTGCCGCTGTTCTTGACCATGAACCAGGGTTCGGCCTGGTCCGCCGTCGCGCCGGTGGCGCTGGTGCGGTACTGGACGGTCACAGGCTCGCCGACGGCGCCGGCCGTGCCGGACAGAGCGACGAGACCGGCAGTTCCGGCGGCCGTCGCTGCGGCCGCGGCGACGGCGACGCGCCATCCGCTGGGGACAGTTCTGGGTTTCATGGGGGATCCTTCCGGAGCGGGCTGATCTGCGGCGTGTTCCGTGCGGAGCAGGAATGTGCTGTGGTGCGGTTCGCGGGTGGCGACCGAGCGCGTCGAGGCGCGCACCGTGCCCCTGCAGGTGCCGACGTTGAAGGCGAAGCGGCCAGGTCTTGAGGGAGCCTTGGCAGGGTGGGGCACGGGCGAGGCGTGCGGCGGGCTCACACCTGTCTCCAGAGGTCGCGTGGGGGAGCGAGGGAGCTGTCAGCCCCGGGCTGGGCCGACGGTGAAACCATGGGTGACGCGGTGCCGGGGGAGGGGCCCGGCGTGTGCGCGGAGGGCAGAGGCCTCTGTGGAGGCATCGCAGTACGTTCCAACCGCGGACGTGGCGGTCACCAGCCCTGCGGGTGTGCCTGCGAGCATGTGGAGCTTCACGGTCACCCCCGGCGGGAAGGCACCTGGAGATCTGACCAGTTGGGTAACTGGTCAGGTTACCTCTTACTGGTCGTTGAAGGTGGCATAGACCAATCGAGCCGTCAACCCCCAATGCCGTATTGCCTTTTGAGATGGGCCGCACTCCAGGGCCTCCCCGCATGGGACGCGAAGTGCTTACACTGGGCCTGTCCAGTACGAGGTCGGTGGTAAGGGACAGGAACGGTGCCGGGAGCGAACGGGCACGGTGGGGCGGGGACGGCGACATGAACGCAGAGGAATCGGGAGCCGTCCTGAAGCGCGAACGCGTCAGAGACCACATCCTCGAACTGATCGAATCCCTCAGCCCGGGTGACGCCATCCCGTCCGAGCGCTCCCTGTGCGCCGCCCTGCACGTCTCCCGGCCAACACTGCGGGCAGCCGCCGGAGAACTCGTCGCAGCGGGTCTGCTGGTGCGCGAACACGGCCGTGGGATGTTCGTGGCACCCGAGAAGATCACACAGGAACTCATCTCCGACCACCACGCAGCCGTCCTCCCACGGGCATCCGGCACCTGGTCGAGCCGATTGCTGGAATTCACCACCATTGCGGCCGGCGCCCGCGTGGGACGCAAACTGCATGTGTCACCCGCCGCCGACATCGTCTACGTGGCCCGGCTACGACTCGTCGACAGCGCCCCCATGGCCATCGAGCACCTGCACATCCCCGCAGCCCTCGTGCCCGCACTCACGGCCGAGGAACTCGAGGCCGGAGATCTCTACGAACACCTTCGCGACCGCCACGGGGTCCAGGTCAGCGAAGCCAACCAGACGATCGAACCCACCGTCGTCAGCCAGGCCGAGGCCAGACTCCTCACCATCCCGCACCTGTCGCCCGCCCTGCTCTTCGAACGCCTCACCAGCGACACGGACAAACGGCCCGTCGAATACGTCCACTCCGTCTACCGCGGCGACCGCTACCGCATCGTCTCCCGCCTGTCCCTGGGACCGGCCGCCACCCACGAGCCCACACCGTCCACCGGCCACATACCGGGAATACCACCAGGCGCTCTGAACGAGCACACAGCCATCGCCCTCACGGCCCACCCCGCCCACCGGCCAACGGATCCGGCCAGCCGCACCTCAAGGTCATGAGGCTCCCACGTGCTGCTCCGCTTGCCCGGTGTTGACTCGCCCCCGAAGGGCGTGCCCCATCTCTTCGGTCGCGGTGCGGCGCGGCTCAAAGTCGCCGTCGAGTCCTGGCGTGAGACCAACGGAACGCCGGCCCTGCAGACACGTGCACCCTCACCCCTCCAGATGGCGCGATGGATCATTACTCCACCCGAACGTCGGCGCCTGGACGCCCAGGAACGGCTCGGAGTTGCGTGGTGCTGAAACCTCGCCCGCCTGCTCTGGGAGTTGGACAGTGGCCGTCTCTCGTCCCGGTTGGTCCGACTGGTCGGATCTGACGGTGGGTCGCGCCAGGACGTTCCGGGCGGCGGCAGAGCCGAGGTTATGAATGCGGTGCCTGACCATCCATGAACATCGACCCCAGGAGCCCCACGGTGCGCCCCATCAGAGCAGCCTGTCTCGGCACGGCCACTGCGCTGGTCCCCCTTCTCGCCTGCGCCCCTGTCGCGGCCGCCGCGACGGACACCGATTTCGCCCACGCCAAGGGTGGAGACCGAGTCATCACACTCATCGGCCGTCTCGCACAGCAGACACGCTTCCCCGTCAACCCCGGCGGCAGCCCCGCGCAGGGAGATCGGACCGTCTTCCGCTCGGACCTCTTCGACGAGCACGGCAACCAGGTCGGCGACACCGGCGGCACCTGCACCACCACCCGGGTCGACAACGGCGGAGCGGAGGAGTGTGTCGTGAACTACAACCTCCCGGGCGGCCAACTCACCGTGCAGGGAATGGTCTTCGGCATTCTCAACCCGGGCCCTCCCCCTTCGTTCGACAACGCGATCACCGGCGGCACCGGGGCATACGACCGGGCTCGTGGCTGGGTCCACGCCGACACGATCGGTACGGGTACGAGGCGCTTCACGATCGACCTCGACCGCTGACTGATCCTGAGCCCGCCCGGTGAGAAGGCTGGGCCGTCCACGGCACGGCGCACCGGTTCGATTGGTGCTGTCTGATGACGAGCGGGCGGGTTGGAGCGGTGGACGCGTCGGGCGACGCCGGCCCAGGTGCTGGCCCTGCGGGCGCGGGTTGTGCTGGCGTGTGCGGGGCCGGAGGTGCCGCCGATTGTCGCGATCGCCCGGGATCTGCGGGTGACTGCGGACACTGTTCGGAAGTGGCGGCGGCGCTTCCTCGCCGAGCGGCTGGACGGGCTTGCTGACGAGCCTCGGCCAGGCCGGCCGCCGACCATCAGCGTCGATCAGCACGCTGGAGCAGCTGCCGAAGAGGCCACACACTGGAGGCAGGAGTTATCCCAGGACCTCGCCGGCGTAGCAGGCGTAGACGGCGGCTGCCTTGAACAGCTCCTGCTCGTCGACGTGCTCGTTCGGGCCGTGGGAGACGTCCAGGCGTCCGGCGCCGAAGGCGAAGGCGGGGATGCCGAGTTGGTCGTACCAACGGATCTCCAGGATTCCGCCGCACATCTCGAACCGGGCCGGGATGCCGCGGACTTCCTCGACGCAGCGTGCGAGTGCGGCCCCGGCTGGGTGGTCGGCCGGGGTGCCGGCGGGCGGCTGGAACTGGGTGACCTCGACGGTGACCTTCGCGTCCACCTCGGCCGCGGCCTCGCGGATGATGGTCTGCATCCGTTCCAGTTCGGCGGCCAGGTCTTCTTCGGGGTTGAAGCGGCTGTCGACGGTGAACCAGGCGTCGGCGGGCACGACGTTGAAGTTCGATCCGCCGCCGAACAGGCCTCCGACGACGACCATCGACCCGGTCGGATCGTCGGGGTCCATGGTGTAGCCGGTGGGCCGGCCGGCCTTCTCCTCGGCGTAGGCCAGCAGCGGGCGGGCGATGTGGACCATGTGGGCGAAGGTGTTGATGCCGAACGCGGCCTGCCCGACGTGCGCCTCGCGGCCCTCGAAGCCGACCTTGAGGCTGACGGCGCCGCGGGCGGCGTTCCAGATGCTGCTGCCGCTGGGCTCGCCGGTCACCATCGCCACCGCGGAGGGGTCGATCAGGTTGTGCTCGCGCAGGTGTCCCGCGCCGACGACGCTACCCGTCTCCTCGTCCGGGACGACGTGGATCACGATCCGGCCGTCACCGATCAGTCCCAGGTCCTGGGCCGCCGCCGCGCCGTAGAGCATGCTGACGATGCCGCCCTTCATGTCGGCCGTCCCGCGGCCGATCAGCTTGCCGCCCTCACGGCCGCATCGTGAACTGGTTGCGGTCCTGGACCGGTACGACGTCGTAGTGGCCGTGGAAGTGCAGCAGCTTCGCCCCCGTCCCTGCGCTGCCGCGCACGATGTAGGGGTCCTCCAGGGTGTGGGGTCCGGTGATTTCGACCAGTTCCGGGTCCAGGCCCAGACGGTGCATCTCCTCTCCCAGCAGCCGTGCGCACCGGCCCAGCCCCACCCCGGGCGGGTTCTCGGTGGGCTCGGCGACCAGGCGGGCGAGGAAGTCCACCATCTCCTCGGCACGCGGCTCAAGCCATGCGCTGATCTGCTCGGAGCGTGCGCTCATCTGCGTTCTCCCGTCGATCGTCGAAGTCGGTCGGCTCGGCAGGACGAGAGTGTTCCGCCGCTCTCACACCCCGCTCACCAGCAACTTTAGGTCAAACCGTCAAGGTCGGACTGACGCCCCCACCGTGCCTGCGCCGAGTCAAGCGCCTGGAGGAGCGAGGGGTCATCGCCGGGTATCGGGCGGTCATCGACCCCGCGGCGCTGGGGCGCGGGATGGAGGTGATCGTCTCGGTCGAGGTGTCCGTCACCGACGTGGACAGCCTGCGCCGGTTCGAGGCGACGGTCGCCGCCCTCGACGAAGTCGTCGAGGTGCGCAGGGTGTTCGGCGTGCCCGACTACTTTCTGCGGGTCTCCGTCGCCGACGCGGACGCCTATGCCGTCTTCCAGATGACCAAGCTCGTCACCATTCCCGGCGTCAGCCGGGTGATCTCCCACCTGACGATGGAGGTCGTCAAGTCCGAGATCTAGGCTTCCGGCCGAGCGCCCGTGCCGTCGCTACAGCCCGAACAGTTGCGCCGCGTTGTCGTGGCAGACCGCGCGCAGCCAGTCGTCCCCCAGCCCCAGCCGCTCAAGGGCGTGGAGTTGGTGCAGGTAGGGATAGGGCACATTGGGGAAGTCGGATCCCAGCAGGATGCGCTCGCCCAGGCCGGCAAGGCGCGGCAGCTCCCGGCGTGGGAAGGGCATGAATCCTTCGGCGAAGTCGGTGAACGCCATCGTGGTGTCGAGGCGTACCTGGTCGTAGCGCTCGGTGAGATCGAGGAACTCCGTGTACTCGGGCATGCCCATGTGCGCGACGATCAGTCGGAGCGCGGGGTGGCGTACCAACACGCGGGTGATGGGCTCGGGACCGGTGTGCTTGCCCGGTGCGGGGCCGGACCCGCAGTGCATCACGACGGGAATCCCTGCCTCGGCCAGCAGCCCCCAGGCGGGATCGAGCTGCTCGTCGGCCGGGTCGTAGGCGCCCACCTGGACATGAGCCTTGAACACGCGCGCCCCCGCCTCGACCGCTTCGCCGACGTACGCCTCGACGCCGGGCTCGGGGTAGAGGGTGGCGGTGTGCAGGCAGTCGGGGGTGCGGTGTGCGAAGTCGGCGGCCCACCCGTTGAGCCACCTGGCCATGCCGGGCTTGTGCGGGTAGAGCATCGCGGTGAAGGCCCGCACTCCGAAGTCCCGTAGAACGGTGGTGCGTTCGGCCTCCTGTCGGCGGTAGGTGATGGGCCACTCCCGTCCGCCGATCATCGGCCCGCTGCCGTCGAAGTAGTCCCAGACCTTGTGCAGGACCCGCTCGGGCATGAAGTGGGTGTGGACGTCGATCAACCCGGGCAGGCCGAGCCCGCGCCAGAAGCGGCGGATCTTCACCGCCTCCCCCTCAACGTCCATGCGAACGGAACTCACTTGGTGTCCTCTTTCTTCAACTCGCGCGGGGCGCGGAGGCGTTCACGCGGATCAGTGTCTGCTGGCCGTTGGCCACCAGGGTGCGCACTGCCCCGTCCCGGACGGCGTAGACCTCCATCCTGCATACGGTCAGTGTGCGTCCGGACTTCAGCACGGTGCCGATGGCCTCAAGGTGGTCGCCGAGAGCGGGGGCCAGGAGGTTGATCTTGAATTCGACGGTGAGGACCTCGCAGTCCTCGGGGAAGAGCGTGAGCGCCGCGTAGCCGCCGGCGCTGTCGGCGATGGCGCTGGTGGCACCGGCGTGGATGTATCCGTGCTGTTGAGACACCTCTTTGCGTGCCGCAAGGACAATGTGCACGCAGCCTGGGGCCATGCTGGTGATTTGTGCGCCGAGATGCGTCATCAGGCCCTGCTGGTCGAAGCTGTCCTGGACGCGCTGTCGGACCGATGGACTGACCTGGCCCGGGTCCGTGTGAGCTGTCACGTAGGCCGTCTCCTTCGTCGTGCGTCGTGCCGCTGCGCGGGATGGCAGCGGCTGTGTCAGGCCGCCAGGCGTCCCACCAGGAGGAGGGCGCCGATGACAATCATGGCGGCGCCGGAGATCCGGGTGACCACCCGGGCCGCGGAGGGCCGGGTCTTCAGGACCGTCCGCGCCAGCAGCCCGACCGCCAGGTGCACCAGCGCGCTCGCGGTCATGTGCAGCGTGCCGAACAGGCCCATGACCTGCATCCGTGAGGAGCCGATCGCCTCCTCGGAGGCCGCCACCGTGGCCGGCTGCCGCAGCACCCCCGACCCCAGCCACACCAGGTACCCGGCGCCGGTCACGGTCAGCGCGGTCAGCACGGCCGGGGAACCCGCGACGATCACCACCAGGCCGGCCACGGCCAGCAGCGTGCACCCGGCGTAGGCCGCGATCAGCCCGGCCACCGCCGGGAGGACCGACCTCTCGCGCAGGCCCGCGGATATCGCGAACGCCCAGTCCGCGCCCGGGGTGAACACGAGTAGCAAGTCCACCGCCAGGAAGGCCGCCAGCGTGGTCGCGTCCATCGAATCCGTCCCTCTCACCTGCAGTGTTGCGTGAGAAAGGCTAGGCCGAATCACCTCGAAAGTGTTCCTGCATTTACCCCATGATCGCGACAATGGGGGGAGAATCTTCTCAACAGATGCAACAGACCGGAAAATTCTTTCCCAGCTACAGTCGCACGGCCGGCTCACGATCACCGAACTCGCGGCCCGGGTGCAACTGAGCGTCTCCGACCTTCAGATCGCGCCCAACACCGTCAACAACACCCGTCTGAAGCTCAACCGGCTTGCCGAACGCGGGATCCTGGCCGAGGCCGAGGAGGGCTTGTTCACCCATCCGCGGCCGTGAGCCACCCGGCGTCGCCGCGATCTGCCCGTTCGCCCCGAACGATGCGACGAGTCAGAAATAAACCCTCATACCGCCCTCTAACCTATTTGGCGGATCTTCCTTTAGTGTGTGCAGCGGTCCCAACTTCCCGGAGCCAGGGCGGCATTGTCGTTGGATGTCCGCCTTCGGTTGTCGGCGGGCTGATTCATGGGGTCGGCTCGGTGAGCCTGGTCCTGGTGCATACGACTCCGACGGGGGGACTACGCATGACCCAGGGATCGGTGTCCGGACCTGCGCCGGGAGTGGCCCGTGCGGTCGGCTCCGGGGGCATCGCGCAGGCATTTCGGGACGCCCTCTGCGGCCCCGCCCACCAGGGCAGCCCCCAGGTGGTCTGGGCTGATGGTGGAGACCGGATCGTGCTCCAGGTGGACCGACTCCAGGTCCGTACCTCTGGCAGTGTGCTGGTGGTGGCGGTGGACACCGAGTCGGCCGAGTTCGGCAGTGCCCCCCTGATCGCCCGGTTCGTTTTCGGCACCGAACAGGACCCGGCCATGCTGGTGGCCGCCACCGACGCCGCCCCGCTCGGTCATCCGCAGGTGGCTGCCCGCTGGGGAGAACTGTTCCGGTCGGTGGTCTGGGCCGCGTTCGCCCGGCTGGTCGAGGTGACCGCCGCCGGGCAGCAGCCCGGCCGGATCCGGCTGCATGAGGGCGGCCTGGAAGTCACTGTCCAGGAGCGGGTCTCGATCCGCGATCTGGCCCACGCCCACTTCCGCCAGGAGCAGTTATGACGATCAGCCTGGGTGGCTCGGGTGAACTCCAGGCGCTGGCCACGGCGATCGGGCTGCTGGACGCCGGTGGGAACCTCGACCCGGGCTGGTTCTCGGCCCCGCTGACCCGGCTGGCCGACGCCGTCCGGACGCCGGACCAGCGGGCCGCGCTGGCCGAGTTCTTCGACCTGGCCCTGCCGCCGGAGCCCGAACCGGGCCGCCCGGCGGAGGAGAAGTGGCATCCGCTGCTCGGCCGGCAGGAACTGGGCAACCTCTACCTCACGCTGCGCGACACCGGATCCGATCTCGTGCTCGGGATCGCCGGGGAGCTGCACACCCCGCCGGGAGCGACGGTGCCCGCCCGGTTGCGGCTGCAGGGCGACGTGATCGCGGCCGGAGCCGACGTGGACGTGGTGGCGGGCACCAGCGACCACCCGATCGTGGCCGAACTGCGGGTGGAGACCGGCTGGGTCTACGCGCCCCCGGCCCGCCCGGTCGGCCTCGGCGCGGTGTCCGGCCGGTTCGTTCTGGTCCCCGACCCGGACCACCCCAGCGCGACCATGCAACTGGTGCTGGAGCAGCTCAGCCTGGCGGGGGAGGGTCCGGCCGATACCGCCCTGGACGTCGAGGATCTCGGCGCCAGCGCCCCCGACCTGCTGGCCGCCCTGCTCAAGGTGGTGCTGGCCGAGGCCGATGGCGGCCCCGTGCTGACCCGGCTGGCCGACCATCTGCTGGCCCTGTTCGGACTGGCCGACGCGCAGGCCATCCCGGCCTTCCCGTTCGCCGGCCTGGCCAGTGGCCCCGGGGCGGCCCAGGCCTGGATGGCGCAACTGCTGGGTGCTCAGGGCGGCCCGCCGACGGCCGGGCCCTGGCTGGAGCACCTGGCCGGGCTGCTCGGCGAGGACGCCACCGCGATCGGCACCGGCAGCCCGGACACCCCCTGGCAGGTCACCCTGGCCGACTTCACCGGGGGCACGGTGTACGCCACCCTGGCCCTGGCCGACGGCTGCCTGCGACTGGGCACCGGTGTGCGGGTCGGCGGTTCGCTCGGCGCCGGTGATCCGGAGATCCACCTGGACGCCGCCGCGGCCATCCTGGACGTGCCCCTGGCCGGGGCCGCCCCACCGGTGGTGCTGCCCCGGGCCGCGGTCCTGGTCCGGGCCACCGGGCCGGGCGCGGGCGCGCTGCTCGACGAGCCGGCCGTGCGGATCGGTTCGATCCAGGCCGGGATCGCCTGGGACGGCACCCAGTTGCGACCCACCGTGCTCCTGCTGGACAACCGGCTGGACACCACGCCCTACCCACGGCTGGACCTGACCAACGTGGACAGCGTGGAGGCCGCCGCCGCCGACTTGGTGGTCGGCGAGATCACCGCCGCCCTCGGCACCGGGATCGGGCGACGGCTGGCCGCGATCTGCGGCCTGGTGGCCCCGGAGGATCCGGCCAACCCGGGTAGCGGGATCCCCGGCTGGACCCACCGTCTCGACCTGGCCGCCTTCGTGGTCAACCCGGCCACCGCGATCGGCGGCTACCACCGGGCGGTGCTGCTGGACGGGACCAACTGGCGGCTGGTGCTGCGGGAGATCGCCGAACTGCTCGGCCTCGGCCGGGCGATCGGCGGGACCGGCAGCGCCTCCGATCCATGGACCGTGCCGATCGCCGCAAGCGGGGCCGCCCACCTGGAACTGGCCGCCTGGCACCAGCCCGCCCCCGATGACCCGGCGGTCCGCCAACTCCGGCTCGGCCTGCGGCTGGCGGCCACCCCCGGTGGCGCCACCCTGGCCCTGGTCAGCGAACTGCTCAGCTTCGACCTGGCCGCCGGCGGCCCGGCCAGGCTGGCCTTCCTGGGCGCCCAGCAACTGCGGCTGGTGATGAGCCCGGCCCTGGAGGTGCAGACCGGGCCGACCGAGCTGCACCTGGACACCCTGGACGCCGCCGCGGGCTGGACCCCGGAAGGTGGCCTGGGCTGGCAGATCCGGGCCGGCGACCTGACCCTGTCCGTCGACGGCGAGAGCGTCTCGGTGGCCGAGCTCCATCTGCCCCCTGCGGTGCCGTTCGACCTGACCGACCTGCCCGGGTCGGCCGCCGCGCTCGGGCTCGGCCTGGCCGACCTGACCGGGCTGATCCGGATGGTCTTGGTGCTGCTGGCCGAACATGCCGGTCCGGAGGCCGGGCTCGGCACCGCCCTGCTCGGCCTGCACGCCCGGCTGCCCGGGATGAGTGAGGACACACCGCTGCTGATCGACCCGGCCGACCCGGGGCTGGTGCTGCGGGACCCGGTGGCCGCCCTGCGCGGCTGGCTGACCCGGCTGGTCGGGCACGTCGGCTCGGCCGGCCGGCCCAGCCTGGTGGCGCTGCTGCGGGCCCTCGGCACCCTCGGTACCGACCTGCTCGGATCGGTGGCGGCCGGGTTCGGCGCGGGCCTGGGGGAGGCCGGCGGCGCACTCGGCGAGTTCACCGCCGAACTCGGCGACGCGGAGCTGGCGCTGGCCCAACAGCTCGGTGGCACGGGAAGTTTCGAGGATCCGTGGCGGATGGCCTGGCCGGGCGCGGCGCCGCCGCAGGACACTGTCCCGGCCGACGGGTTCGGAGCGGCCGGCCCCGGCCCGGACCTGGAGATCTGGCTGGAGCCCGAAGGGCCGCCGCCGAGCTGGCTGGGCGGGCTGCGGGAGCGGGCCCAGCAGGCGGGCACCCCGGAGGAACTGGCCGCCGTGCTGCGCGAGGTGGCCTGGTTCGACCCGGCGCTGCGCTCCCTGCTGCGCGGGCTGCCGACGGCCGGGCTGCTGGAACGGATCAACCTGCTCCAGGTGCACCTGGCCGGAGGTGACGGTGTCGTCCCCCGGGACTCGGCGGCGCCCAGCGTGTTCGGCTGGAGCCACGGCGCCGAGGCGGAGGCCGCCCACCACCGGTTGCCCGCCCACCCGGACGTGATCGATGAAGTGATCAGCCGGGTCACCCAGTTCCAGGCCGGTCCGCCGGTCACCTCCGGGCCGGTTTTGCTGATCGGGCCGGACTTCACCGGCCGGGAGGCGTGGTCGGCGCTGCTGGCCGATCCCCGCCTGGCCGGGCAGACCGACCCCAGCGCGCACTTCGGGCTGCGTACCACCGGGATCGATCCACGCACCATCGCCCTGGACCACGTCAGCGCTTCGGCCGGTTACTACACGGCCGACCTGGCCCCTGGTGACCTGGCCTTCCAGGCCGCCCAGGTGGCCCATATCGCCGACCGGCTGGCCCAGTTGCGGCCCGGTGCGGTGGTGCTGGTGGCGCACTCCACCGCGGGCCTGGTGGCCCGCCGGTTCGCGGCCGACCACCCCGGCCGGGTGGCCGGGCTGATCACCATCGGCACCCCGCATCTGGGCGCGCCGCTGCCGTTCCTGCGTGAGCCCGAACACGGCGACGCGGTCCGGCTGGCTGGTCTGCTGCTGCCTCAGCTGCAGGATTCGCCGCTGAAGGACGCGCTGGCCCATCTGGTCCAGGCGGTCGAGGGCTACCGGCCCGGCGCCACCCCGGGGGCGCTGGACGTCGCCGATCCCTACCCCGAGGCCGCGTTCGGCAGTTCGCCGCCGTTCGACCTCGGCGACCTGCCGGTGGTGGTGATCAGTGGCGGGCTGACCGGTGACCTGATCGCCGCCCTGGCCCAGGCGCTGGCCGATCACGTGCAGGCGCTGGTCGGCCTGCCCAGGGCCACGCCGACCCACCTGAGCTACGGCATGTCGATGGTCCTGCCGCTGATCGACTCCGCGCAGGATCCGTCGGCCGGCGCCCGGGTCCGCCACGGGCTCGGCCAGATCCCGCTCGGGGGTGGCGGCACCCCACCCCGCCCGGCCCATCTGCTCCGGGCCGAACTCGACCTCTGGCGCGAGAACGGCTGGCTGGCCGGTGGTCCCGGGGTGTCCGCGTTGGATGGACGGTTGCGCTCGCTCCAGGTTGCGGTCACCGCCGGCGCGGGCACCGGAACCCGCGCCGGTGTCGTACAGGCCGCGCTCTCGGCCCGGCTGGACCAGGCCGCCTGGCACGGGACGACCGTGGCCCGGGCCGGCCTGGACGATCCCCGCGCCACCCCACTGATCGGCGCCGCCTTCGCGGCCGCGCTGGCCGGTCCGGGGACGGCCGGAGGCGCCGCCCCGGGTGGCCCGTCCGCCGCGGCGGCACCGGCAGGTGGCCCAGCACCGGACCTGAACGGCCTGGCCCGCGCGCTGTCGGCGATCGGCCTGGTGGCCACCGACACGGCCGGGGTGACCAGTCTTTCCGCCGACGCGTTCGCCGCCCTGCGTACCGATCCGGCCGGGTACCTGGCTGCCAGGATCCCGGCGGCGCTGGCCGCACCGGGCGGCTGGGCCGGGCTGGTCCGGATCGGGGACGACGGCGGATCGCGTTACCAGCCCGCCGATTCGGTGTTCGCGCTGTTCGTCCGGCCCGACGCCGGTCACTGGCGGACGGGGATCGAGACCAGTACGCCGCTGGACCTGCCGCTCTGGGTGTCGGCCGATATCGAGATCCAGTTGCCCGGTTTCGTGCCCCAGGCCGAACTGGGCGCTCATCTGGGACCGGCCACCCTGCGGTACCACACCGCAGACGGCACCATCACCCTCGACGTCCGGCCCTACCTGGACGGCCTGGTGCTGTACCCGGTCCCCAGCCCGGCCGAGCTCGGTGCCCAGGTGAACGACGTGCTGCCGGACGTCCTGGCCACGGGGGTGCTGGGGACGGTGCTCGGCCAGATCGTGCCCGGCCTGGACATGACCGCCTTCGCCGACCTGCTCCATGCCCCAGGGGCGTTCCTGGCCGGTGTGCTCAGCGGCGGAACCGGCCCGGGCCCGACCGGTCTGGACCTGACCCGGGTGTCCGGTCTGTTGACCACGCTGAACACCGCGATCGGGCTACCGGACGGCCCCGGCCTGCAACTGCCCGGGGACGTCAGCCTGATTGCCACCGCCGGCGCGGCGCCCGGCTCGGTGGCCTTGGGGCTGCGCACCACCACGCCGATCGGTGGTGTGCTCGGCCTGGCCGCCGGTCTCGAGATCGACTCCCGGTTCCACGTCAGCCCGGCCGGGTCAGTCACCGTCGCCACCCCATTGACGGCCGGCACCTGGCCGCACCTGACACTCACCTTCGGAGCCGGCGCGGGTGGTTTCAGCCTCGTGCTCGACCCGCAGGTCACCGATCCGATCACGATCCTGCCGGTCTTCAGCGGGCTGGGCGCGCTGCGCGGGGCTGGAGCGGCACTGCTGCCCCAGGTGCTGGACGCCGCGGTGGGGGCCGCGGTCACCCCGCACGCCCCCTGGCTGGAGCATGCCCTGGCCGCCGCCGGGCACCTGGGGATCTACGACGCCGGTGGTGGGTTCTCCGCTCACACCGCCGAGTTCAGCGCCATGCTGGACGGGAGCTGGTTCACCAGCGTGGCCGGCGGAGACCGGCAGGGCCTGGCCCAGGCCGCGATCGACCTGCTCACCCTGATCCCCGGCCTGCCCGGCAGCCTGGACGCCCCCGGGGCCGGGCTGATCCGGTGGCGCCTGGATCTGCCGGCCGGCGCCGGCCGGCTGCGGATCTCGACGGGCTGGGGCCTGGACGGGCCGATGGTGGCGGCCGGAATCGAGGGCCTGCACCCAGACGGTGCCCCGGCCGAACTGAGCGCCGGCGTCAGTGTGGACGGCACCGGCGTGGACGTGAGTGTCTCCGCCGGAGTCGTTCTCAGCGGCCTCGGGATCCCGCTGGTGCCCCGGTTCAGTCTGGACCGGGACGCCGGCGGGGCAGTCCGGGTCCGGCTGCTGCCACTGGCCGGCGGGCTTGCCGGGAGCGGGCCGTCCAGCACCGTCGACGAGGGGCCGCTGGAGATCACCCTGGCGCCGTCCTTCGCGGTGACCACCTCCGCCGGGTCGGCCGAGGCGCTGATCACCGGCTGGGCGCTGCCGCTGGCGGTCCAGGTCGCGCTGACCGCCGCCGAACCGGCGCTCGGCCATGCCCTGTGGAGCGGCGGGCCGACCCTCACCGAGGCGCTGACCGGGGCCGGCGTCCTGGTCGGCGGCCACATCGCCGACCCGCTGCCCGGGATCTTCCCGATGCTGGCCGGTTTCGTGGCGGCAGCGGCCGGCTCGCTGGATCTGCCGCTCGGGGACCTGCGGATCAGTCTGGCCACCCAGAACGGCCGGGTGGGCCTCGGACTGCGCGGCCGGCAGGCGATCCCGCTGGGTGATCTCGAACTGGACGTGTTCTTCGGCGCCCCGGCCGGGTGGGGGACCCCGGCCACCGAAGGGCTGCAGATCCTGCTGCTGGACATCACCGCCAAGCCGTTCCGGTTCGACCTGGGCCTGCGGATGCACGGCCTGGGCATCGGGCTGGCCCGCTCGGACGGCTCCCCGCTGGTGGCCGAGGACGCCGTCCGGCTCGGCTCGGTGCAGGCCTATCTGTTCCTGGACCTGGAGACCGGGACCGGCTCGCTGGTGGCCAGTCACGGCGGTGCCGGGGTTCGGCTCGGCGGTTTCGGCCTGCCGCTGTCGGCCGCGCTCGGCGGCGGTGGCGGGTCCAACCCGGTGGCCTCGAACCTGCTGTCCTCCGGGGGATCCGGCGGCCCGCAGGGCGACTCCCAGGCGGTCCACCCGGCCACCGACATAGACGCCTGGTACTGGGACGACGCGGGCACCAGCAGCCCGGCCCTGCACGTGCTAGTCGGCGGACAGCAGGGGCTGTTCTGGATCCCGATACAGGCCGGTTTCGGACCGATCTACATCGACGAGATCGGGGTGGGGGTGAACAGCACCCGCCTCACCCTGGCGATCGACGGCGGGGTCAGCGTGGCCGGGCTGTCGGCCGAGGTGGACGAGTTGTCGGTGTCGGTGCCCTACGCGACCGCCGGTGACCCCAGCACCTGGGCGCTCGACCTGAAGGGCCTGGCCATCGGGTACTCCGGCCCGGCCGTCTCGATCGCCGGCGGGCTGGTGAAGTTCGACGGCCCGCCGATCGAGTACGACGGAATGCTGCTGGTCGAGGTGGGCAGCATCGGCGCCGTCGTCATCGGCTCCTACGCGGTGGTCGGCTCCGGGGCCGACGAGTACACCTCGCTGGCCATCTTCGGCGGCGTGTTCGTCCCGATCGGGATCCCGCCGATCATCAACATCACCGGGATCGCGCTGGGCATGGGCTACAACCGGCGACTGATCGTGCCCGAGGACCTCAACCGGATCCCGGACTTCATGCTGGTCCAGGCGCTGGACCGGCCAGAGGCGCTGGCCAACAACCCGATGCAGGCGCTCTACGCCTTCCGGGACCAGGTGCCCCCGGCCCGCGGAGCGCTCTGGTTCGCGGCCGGGCTGCGCGGCACCTCGTTCGAGCTGGTGAACATCACCGCGGTGATCTACGTGGCGCTGAACAACGGCGCCGAGGTCGGCCTGCTCGGGGTGGCCCGGATGGCGCTGCCCTCCAGTGACGCCGCCGTCGCCAGTGTCGAACTGGCCCTCAAGGCCCGCTTCTCCAGCGCCGAGGGGCTGTTCTCGGTCCAGGCCCAGCTCACCGACAACTCCTGGCTGATCACCCAGGACTGCCGCCTGACCGGCGGTTTCGCATTCTTCACCTGGTTCCGGGAGTCCCAGTTTCTGCTCACCCTGGGGGGCTACCACCCCTCGTTCGTGCCCCGGCCGGAGTACCCAGTGGTGCCCCGGATCGGGTTCCAGTGGAACTTCCTCGGCGTGGTGCACATCAAGGGCGAGACCTACTTCGCCCTGACCAACACCGCGATCATGGCCGGGACCCGGGTCGAGGCCACCTACGGCCCGGACTGGCTGCAGGTCTGGTTCACCGCCTACGCCGACATCCTGGTGATGCGGGACCCGTTCCACTACGAGGTGGACATCGGCATCTCGGTCGGGGCCCGGTTGCGGATCCGGATCTGCTTCTTCGCGTGCTGCACGATCGAGATCAGTGTCTCTGTCGGAGCCTCCCTGCACCTGGCCGGCCCGCCCATCCACGGCACCGTGACCGCCGACCTCGGGGTCACCTCGGTGACGGTGCCGTTCGGCGACAACGCCCTGCCCAAGCCGCCGCCCCGGCCCTGGAACGAGTTCGTCGACGAGTACGTCAAGGCCGGGGACCCGAACGCGGGCACGGTGCAGGCCCAGGTCACCGCCGGGCTGATGCCGTCCGAGCCACCCGGCGCGGCGGTCGCCCCGGGGACCGCGGCCCAGCCCTGGCGGCTGTCGGCCGAGTGGTCGCTGCGCACCGAGAGCCGGATGCCCGCACACGGTTTCGGATTGCAGATCGCCACCCCGATGACCGAGGGCGAGATTCCGGCGGTGGTCTTCGGCACGGTGGCCAAGCTGGCCGGGGTCTACGACTTCGACCTGGCCCCGATGTACGTCAGCCACAGCAGCATGCGCTCGCTGCACCGGGTGGTGCTGGCCCGCCGGCCCGAGAACGCCACCGGCTTCGAGGACATGGTCCCCGACAGCCGGCCCGCCCCGGCCGATCACGCCCGGGTCCTGCGACACGCCCAGTTCCGGGTGAACCCCCTGATCTGCCAGGTGTCGGAGGCGACGTACCACTACTTCCCGGACCTGAAACCGCCCGCCGCGGCGAACACCCTGCCGGTGTTGTCCGGACTGACCCTGGACGGGGTGGCCGAACTGCACCACGAGAGCGCGGTCGTCCCGATCGGCACCCTGGTCGACGCCACCAACTACCGGCCGCTGCCGTTCGCCCGGCGGACCCCGGCGCTGATCACGAAGATCACCCGGATCGGGGACGCCTGGGTCACCGTGGCCGCGGTCAGCAGCGGGCTGAACACCGCCACCCTCGTCCAGGGATTCGCCGGCATCCTCGGCCCGGCCGCCGACTTTGTCGCGCTTAGGTCCGAAATCGGCCTGCGTCCCGGTGGTTACGGGCCGGTCGCGCTGGATGCCCTGGCCACCCGGCGTTCGGCCCCGCCGGTGCTGTCCGCCCTCGGGGAGGGATTCACCCTCCAGGACAACGGGTTCGGGGTGGCTCCCGAACCCGTCCGGGTGGGCCCGCTCACCGGTGTGGCCCTGGAGCGGCCCCGGCTGCGCACGGTGATGCAGCGCCCGCTGCTGGACGCCGCAGCCGCTCCGGCGCCGCGCACCTCGACCGGTCGCACACCGCGCCCGATCGGCCGGGAGGGCGCTCCGGCCGCAGACCCGCGTGAGGCCGTGGCATCCCGGGTCCCGGTGGTGAACGTCCGGGACGAACTGATACTGAGCTGGGACACCCCCGGGGTGGCGCTGGTCACCGCACCGGCCGCCGATGCCGCCCAGCCCACCCGGGCCGCCCGCTCGGCCCGGTCGCTGCGGCACCCGGCCCAGGGCGCCCCGACCGGCCGGGCCGCGCTGGCCGCCCTGGAGCAGCTCACCGAGGAGGTGGCCAGGCAGGTCACCGTCCGGGCCGGGGTGACCCAGGTCTGGGAACTGCCCGCGGCCCGGCGCTGGGTGCTGGCCGTACGCGGGGACAGCGCCGTCCGGGTCACCGAACTGAGCTCCGCCGGAACCGTACTGACCGACCGTGAGATCAGTGACCTGGTCCTGGCGGACGGCGGGGAGCACCGACTCGGCCTGGCCGAGGGCACCGGCATGGTCGCGATCACCGCCCTGGGCCGGCACAGTGCCGGCCAGTCCCCGGCCACCCGCGAGCGGGCCAGGGCCCGGGCCGAGCAGATGCGGGCCGCCCTGACCACACAGCCACCCGGCCGGGGCGGGGTGGTCGGTGTGACGTCCACCGCGCCCGGGGCCGGCCGGGCCGTGCTCGGCTGGCAGACCGGCGGGCAGGGGATCCAGACGGGCCCGGCCACCATGCTGGTCCGCGGGTCGGTGCTGCGCCTGGGCGTTCCGTTCGGCCCGGCCGTCCGCGGTCACGTGGCGGCGTCCGGGGTGGTGCCGATCTCAGCGGCGATGGTCCAGCAAGCGGTGATCGGCACCGAGTTCCCTCGCTCGGTCACCGTGGCCGGGGTGCTGGTGGACAACGCCACCGCCGCCGCACCCGGTCCCGACGAGGTGATCGTGCACGTGGACGGCGCGCTCGCCGGCCCCTTGCCGGTCCAGGTGGTCGCCGGGCGCCGAACCCTGTACCTGTACGACCTGGAACCGCTGCCGGACAAGGAACACCAGCGGGACGACCAGCGGGACGCCGGACAGAGCCAGGACGGCGAGTGGGTCCAGCGGGCCCCGGACCCGGCTCGCAGCGCCGACCCCGGGGTCGGCTACCTGTTGGTCTCGGCCGGGCTGACCGGCGACGCCCGGCTGGCCGGGGTGCTGGCCGGCACCGGCACCGCCGCCGAATGGGCCGCCGAACTGGCCGGTTCCACGCTCACCCAACTGGTGCCGCAGGAGCATCTGACCCCGGCCGGAGCGCTCCGCATCCGACTGGAGAAGGGGGACAGCGCGGATGGCTGACCCGAAGATCGGCGAGATGGTGCTGTACGACTACATCCGCCCGCCCCTGCTGGCCGGGGAGTACCGGATGCGGGTGCAGACCGACGTCTCGGTCCCCGGTACCGCCACCCCGCTGCCAGGGCAGGACTTCTTCTTCAACGTGGAGGGGCCCCGGTTCGCGCTCTCCCCGAATGAGGTGGCCGGGGTGTTCCCGCCCCGGGGCGGACACGGCCCGTTCGACTCGGCCCTGCCCCACGTCGCACTCGGCCGCCGGACCCTGCCCTGGGAGCGCCCGCTCGGCGATGCCTACACCGTGGCCGGGGACCAGCAGCCCTACCCGTTCCTGGCCCTGGTCCTGCTCGAACAGTCCGAGTGCACGATCCTGCGCAACCAGGCGCTCACCGACATCGTGCCGGCGGATGTCTTCACCCGGCTCGGCCGCCCCACCGGGGTGCGCTGCGACGCGGTCGAGGCGGACGCCCAGCTGCTGCACGAGATCCTGCCGATGCCCGAGGAACTGCAACTGCTCACCCACGTCCGGCAGGTCAACGTGGAGGACCGGGAACTGTCGGCCGGCGATTCCGACGGCTACTTCGCGGTCGTGATGGGCAACCGGATCCCCCGCCCGGGTGGCGACTACGTGGCCTGCCTGGTCTCGGTGGAGGAGCGCACCGACCTGCTGCCGGTCACCGACTTGGTGGACAGCGGGCCGAAGGGCGACGTCTGGGCCAACCCCGAGATCGACCACGTCTACCGGCCCTCGGACGCGGTGCCCAGTTCGATCGGCACCCAGATCAGCCCGCACGAGGCCGACCGGATCCGGATCAGCCCACCGGGAGCGGAGCCGGCTGGTCCCGGGCTCCCTGGCGGAGTGGCCGATCTTGTGACCGGCCCGGGGCTGGACGCGAGGCGAACAGATAACGGCGTGGGCGCCACAGTGGATGGCAGGTCGGATGCGGTGCGGGCGACCGGACCGGCCAGTTCGTTCACCCAGGTGGCGGCGGTCAGCCAGAGCAGCAGCGTGGTGAAGTTCGGCGCCGCCCAGCAGACGGCCAGGGCGAAGGAGTTCATCGCCGTCGAGGTGGGCTCGGGCGCGAGCAAGGCCGGCGGGCTGCTGCTGCATCCCAAGGCCCGCCTGGTGCTGCTGCATTCATGGACCTTCAGCGTGGAGGGCGAAGGCACCTTCCGGCAGCTGATGCAGGGTCTCGATGTCGGGATGATGGGCGACGTCAGCCCGGAGTCGAAGCTGAAGGTGGCCGACACCGGCCACATGCTGGTCGACGTGGTGGACCGGCTCGGCGCCGCCGAACAGTCCTGGTACAGGGGTCCGTTGGTCGGCGAACCCCTCACCCGGGACCCGCTGGGGCCGTACCACAGCGCCGACCAGGCCCGCCGGGTGGTGGCCGAGTCCGGGATCGAGAACATCTCCTACGCGGCCGCCTTCGAGACCGGCCGGTTGCTGGCGGCGGCCGACGGACGGCTGGCCCAGGAGCTGATGCGCTGGCGGCGGGGCAGTTTCCGGGCCTCCGCCCGGCACACCAGCATCACCCTGCTGAAGCAGAAACTGCGGCTGACGGCGGTGGAGGACCCGCTCGACCCGGTGGCCCTGCACTACACCGTGGACGTGCTGCAGAAGATCACCGACGGGATCATCGCCCCCGCCGACCCGCACGGCCTCGACCTGGCCCTGGCCGGCCCGCTGCTGCAACCCGAGGTCGTGGCCAAGGCGTTCGGCCTGGAGACCACCGAGCAGGCGCTGTCCCTGCTCGGGCACGACGTCGCGCTCAGCGGGCCGATCACCGTGCAGGCCCCCGAACGGGCGCTCAGCACGCTCGAGGCGGTGCTCTCGGACCGAGCCGGGATGGCCGCCCTGGCCGAGGTCCGTGCCCGGGCGATCGAAGCGGTCACCCGGACCGGCGACCCCGGCCGCCAGAACCGGTTGCTGCGCGACCATCCAGCCCGGCCGCAGGGACAGGAGGATCGGCGATGAGGACACCGGCCACCACCGCCCGGGAGGCGCTGCACGCCCGGCTGGTCGACCCGGCCCAGCAGGCCCCGTTGCAGCCTGAGGGCGATCTGCCGCCCTACCTGGAGTCGTTCCTGTCCCACCTGCGGCTGCTGGTCGGCGTCCCGTTCGAGTACCTGGTGCCCGACGACCGGCTGCTGCCGCCGGAGTCGATCCGGTTCTTCTACCTGGACCGTTCCTGGGCCGACCGGCTGGTCGACGGCGCGGTCGCGGTCGGCCAGATCGGTTCCCGCGAGGAGGCGCATTACCAGGCCCGGGCCGGCGTCCTGCACCAGGTGCTGGACCAGAGCGAGCGGATGGTCCGGGCCCTGCAGCGCGGCACCGAGTTCAGCGCGGCGAAGGCGACCAGTGACGCCGACCGCCGGCCGGCCCGGACGGTGACCGGTTTCGTGCTCCGCTCCAGCGCGGTCAAGGGCTGGCCGCACATGGATGTCCGGGCCTACGACCGGACCATCGACGAGCACTACACGGTGGCCGATCCGGCGGTCGCCGCCCATCAGTTGAAGCTGCTCCGGCTGGAGATCCTGGCCCCCTCGGTGATGATCGCGCTGTTCGAGGCCGAGCCGGCCATGGTCGTTCTCGAGGAGCCGCACCACGGGATCCAGTTCGGCGTCCGGCACCGGGGCAGCGCACTGGCCGTCCCGCTGCGGGACCGACACGGGAACGAGATCCGGGTGGACGACAAATCGGTCCCGGTCACCGTACCCACCCGGCGCGGGCACAGCGACGTGGTCCGGGTCAAGGCGCTGCGGGACGCGTTGCAGGCCGCGCGTACCCAGCATCCGGATGCGGTCGACCAGGACGGATCGGCCGCGTTCGCGATCACCGTTCTGGATCCGCCCTGGCGCCAGCACTTCCAGGGCACCCGGGACGACGCCGACACCGCGCCGCCGTCCCGGGTCTCGATCGGGGTGGCGGACATCGTCCAGCGGCCGGTGGTGCTGGCCGCCGTGAAGACCGCGCTGGAGGTGCGCTGAGATGGCGATGGACAGCCGCCTGATCTCCTCGGCGCTGGCCCATGGGCTGAGCGCCGGGGTGGTGGCCACCTGGGACCCCCGGCTGGCCCGCACTCCGAGGGTGATGGTCCCGATCCAGCTCGATGTGCTGATGGTGCGGAAGCCGGACGGGGTCTGGGCGCAGACACAGATGAGCACCCCCGAGCCGGGTTCGGCGCCCGCTGCGCACACCCTGCTGGCCCCGCCGTTCGCGGAGCGCGCCCCCCGCCCGCTGGGGGCCTACCTGCACTGGTCGTTGCCGGATGCGCTGACCCGGGGTCAGGGCAGCGCGCAGGGCGGCGACGTCAGCTTCCCGCCGATCCCGGACCGCTGGCTGGTGGTCCGGTTGTCCGCCGCGCCCGGTGGCGGGCGCCGCCAGGTGACCTCCTGGGTCCTGGAGTCCGGCGGCCAGGACCCGGTGATCACCCCGCTGGAGGAGTGGTCCGAACCGGAGGACCCGGAGCGGACCGGCACGCCGGGGGAGCAGCCGCTGACCGCGCTGGGGCACGGGGACGCCGGCTGGTCGGCCTATTTCGACAACGTGGAGAACCGGCTCGGCCTCTACGACGACCTGACCGACCGGGTCACCGGGAAGCCGGCCGAGGGCCCGATCGGCTACCTGGTCTGCGGCTGGCACAGCAGGCACCTGGACGACCCGATCGGGGAGGGCCTGTCCACCCCGGCAGCGTTCGAGGACCGGCTGGCCCAGCTCGGCTGGGAGATCGACCCGCACGACGTCGAACGGGCCTTCGTGTACGCCGACGACCGGGCGGTCGCGGCGTCCACCGCCGGTCTGGTCACCCGGGAGATGACCTTCCGGCGCACGGCGTCGGCGGCTGCCGGGAAGACGCTCATCCCGGACAGCACCACCGCGCACGTCGCGACCAAGGTGGGCGCCGGCGGCCGGCCGGTGCTCAAGCGGTTCCAGGCCCGGACCGTGTCCTGGCCCGAGTTCACCCTCTACCACGGGGGAGTGGTCGGCCTGGGCTGGCCCGGCCTGGGGATCGCGGTGGCCCCCGACGGCCTGCTCGGCGGGGACGCGGGCGGCCCGCCGCCGGCCTCGGCGGTGACCGTGACGATCGGGAACACCCTGGCCGAGGCGCTGGCCGCCCGGCTGGCCGACAACCAGGGGAACCAGGACGAGGCCCGGGCGCTGGAGGCAGTGCTGCTCGGCGGGGCGGACGAACTCGGCCAGCCGGACGGCGCCGCCCGGATCGATTCACTGCTGCACGCCTCCGGGTTCGGCAGCCTGCCCGGGGGGACCCGCACCGAGCCGATCACCCAGCACGCCAAACTGCCCCCGGCCTCAGTGGTCGCCGACCCGGCCCGGACCGATCCCGGCGTGTTCGCCCGGCAGGCCGCCGGGGGTGCGATCAAGGTCAGCCCGCGGGGCACGGTGACCGCCGGCGGTACGAAGGGCTCGCTGACGGGCGACATCCGTGAGCGCGAGCAGGTCACGCTCTCGCCCACGCTGAGGCTGGGCACGATGGACACGCTGGTGTCGAAGGTCAAGGACGCGATCAAGGTGCCCGTCCCGGTGCCACCCGCGGTGAACTCCGAGCCGTCGGCCCAGACCGTGGACGCCGAACGGGCGCTGCCCCGCTTCTTCATCCAGGCCGATCCGGTGTTCCTGCTCGAACACGCCGGGCGGTCGTTCAAGCACGGCGCCGACCACCTGCAGTCCGAATCCGGCCACCTGGTGTGCCGGCTCAGCGGGCACACGGTGACATCGCTGACCCCCCGGACCCTGATCACCGGCCCGGGCGGCGGGGTCCGCGGCTCCGACCTGATCGAGCGCGGCCTCGACCATGGCGGGATCCCGCCCGAATGCGATGACCTGCTGGCCGAACTCGCCCTGCTCGACCCGGGCAGTGCGACCGTCGCCGCCCAGGCCCGGGAGCGGGGCATCCAGCGGATGGCTGCCCGGACCGGCCGGCCGGCCCCCGAGCGAGCCGGCGCCGCCGCGATCGCGCAGACCGCTCAGGTGTTCGCGGTCGAGCAGGCGGCCGTCTGGATCACCCGGGACGACCGGCGGGACCCGGCCGGCCTGATCAGCCGGTCCGGCCTGGCCGGCACGCTGCCCGCCGCGTTCGCGATCGGGCTCCCGGTCCGGCCCTGGGTCCCGTTGCACCTGGACTGGGAGGCCGAACTCTTCCTCACCGCCGGGCTCGGCGACTGGGACCTGGGGGAGATCGACTACGACGCGAAGTCGGACACCCTGCCCGCGCCGGACGCCGCCCCGGACCGGACGCTGTCCGGCCGCGCGCTGCTCACCGGAGGCGCCGCCCAGGTGGCGGCGGCCACGGTCCGCCGGGTGCTGGAACAGGCACAGCAGACGGCCGGTTCGGCAGCGCTGGAGCCTGGCGTCACACACGCCTACCACTCCGCGGTGGCCCAGCAGGCGACGGCCAGGATCAACGGCCTGCGCTCGGCGTACGCCGCCAAGCGGATCGAGACGACGGCAAGGGCTCTCGGCGGCGGCGCCCAGGCGCTGGCCGCCGCCGAGCAGGCCGACTTGGATCACATCGCCGACGAACTGGAGAGGATGGACGTACTGACCGGGGCGATGGACCGGTTCACCTCCATGCTGCGTTCGGGATTCGTCGCCGACGGCGAGGACGCCCCGGCCGACGGGGTCGTACCCGCGGACTTCCTGCCCTTGCGGGCCGGATTCCTGCGGATCACCCGGCTGCGCCTGGTCGATTGTTTCGGCCAGACCCTCGACCTGCTGGGATCGAGCGCCGAGACGCCGGCCGCGGCGGACGAGATCCTCCGGTCCGAGCCGCTGACCGTCCGCGACCGACCGGAACTGGTCGAGCTGGCGCCCCGGTTCACCGCGCCGTCCCGGCTCTGGTTCCGATTCGTCTCCGCCGATGACGACGCCACCGACGCCACCGACGCCGTCTCCCCGGTCTGTGGGTTCGTGCTGCCCAACCATCTGGACGGCGACCTGCAGTTCTACGACGCCGCCGGAACCGCCCTGGGCGCGGTCCGATTCGACCCGGCTGCCGGGGTGGTCTGGGAGGAGTCCCCCGGCCACCCGGCCACGGTCGGCTCGGTGCCCGCCGCGATCGTGACCAACCGGCACCTGGCAAGGCTGGCCCAGGGCCTGATCGACTGGGGCGCGGTGGACTCCACCCCGGACACCCCGGCCCTGGACACCGCGCTGTCCTCGCTGCTACGGCTCATCGACACCTCGCTGTGGTCGGTCGACCCGTTCGGCCACATCGGCGAGGAACACCTGTCCCTGCTGGTCGGGCATCCGATCGCGGTGCTGCGCGGCCAGATCCGGGTCGAGGTGGACGAGCCGGTGACCCCCGGCCGGGTGAGCGGGATGCGGGTCCCGGTCCGGCTCGGTGCGCCGGCCCACTGGCAGGACGGCCTGCTCGCCTACCTGGTCGGGGACGACCCCCACACCCTGCATATCCCCGACCCGGCGGCCGCCGACTTCGCCCGGCCGATCGGGCCCAACCGGGGCTTCAACGGTCAGGCCGGCCAGAGCACCGACTACTACAACCGGTTCGCCAGTGACCTCGGGGTGGTGGCCGATCCCGGAGCCACTCCGGTGGACCACCCGTACGTCGACCACAGCGGCGTGCTCTGGGTGCAGCCGGGCCAGGACGTGTACGTCACCCTGCTGGCCGAGCCGCACAGCGTCGTCCACGCCACCACCGGCTACCTGCCGCGCAAGGAGATCGGCATGCGCCGGTCCTGGGTGGCGCCCGGACTGGCCGCGCTGGCCCCGCTGTTCCGGTTCGGGCCGGTGCTGGTGGATCCGAAGCAGATCCGGATGCCGGTGGCCTCGGACATCCGCGGCACCTGGAGCTGGAGTCATCGCACCAACCCCTCCACCTGGGCCGACGAACCGGTGATCAACAGCCTGGGTGATGCCCGGATGCCGTCCAATCCGTCCCAGGGACAGGAGGGCTGGCTACGCCTGACCCCGGAGGAACCGCTGTCATGAGTGAGGCCGAGCAGAACGTCCACGACGGCAACGAGGGCGAGTCCGAGAGCGTCCCCGAGCAGCTCCGCGAGCATGAGATCGACCTGAACGGCCGGGCCGACAACCGGCGTTGGCGGTACGCCGTCCGGGACCTGGAGTCGATCGGCTTCGCCGGCCCGGGGATCTGGCGGCAGATCGGCCCGGCCCCGTTGCAGATCGGGGGCCAGCAGGTGTTCCAGGGCACCGGGCCGAACTCCGGTGAGGTGGTGGACATCGCGTTCGACCCGCGCGGCGGGACCGAGCGGATCATGTACGTCGCGGCCGGCAACGGCGGGCTGTGGCGGAGCACGGACGCCGGGACCAACTGGAAACCGGTCACCGACCAGTTGCCCGCCACGTCGATCGGCGCGGTCGCGCTCGACCCGGTGGACCCGGACATCATCTACGTCGGCACCGGCAACCTGTTCGTCGGCGCGGGCGGAATGGCCAAGGCGGCCGGGATCTTCAAGTCGGTGGACGGCGGGCGAAGCTGGTCCCGGCTGAACTCCCCGGCTGGGCGGCCACCCCAGCAGATCGCGGCGGCGGTGAATGTCGCGGGCGGGGTGCGGGTCACGGTGGCCGGGCACGGCTATGCCAGCCTGGACCGGGTGGTCGCGGTCGGACTGCCGGGGGTGGTCGGCGCGGCCGGGGAGGGCGTGGTCCGGAGGATCGACGCGAACACCCTGCGGATCGGCGGGGTGAATCTCGCCGGAGTCTACGGCGGCGGGGCCATCCTGTTCGATGCCCGCCAGCCGCCGTTCCTGTCCGATCGGGGGATCATCCGGATGGTCTGCCCCGCCGGCGGAACCCTGCTGGTGGCGGCCGAATCCGGGCTCTACTACTCGAAGGATCACGGCCGCAACTTCGGGGCCAACTTCCCCGACTACAACGACGGCCGGCCGATCCGGACCGGGCTGATCAGCGCGCTGGAGGTCGACCAGGGCTGGAACCGGGTGCTGCGGGTGGCCGATGCCACCCCGGCCACCCCGATCCGGGTCACCCTGCCCGGGCACGGGTTCGTCACCGGCGACCACGTCGTCCTCGGCGGCGTCACCACCAACCGGGCAGCCAACGGCGGCTGGACCACCGACGTGGTGGACCCCGACCACATCACCCTGCGCGGGTCGAGCGGCAACGGCACCGGCGCGGTCACCGGTTTCGCGATCGGCCCGGCCCATCCGAACAGCCACCCGGTGACCGGGGCGACCAATCCGGCCGCGCCCAACCCGATCGTGATCACCGCGGCCGGGCACGGCTACGTCACCGGCGACATCGTCGCGATCAGCGGGACGACCGGGAACACCGCCGCCAACGGGTCCTGGGTGATCCGGGTGCTGACCCCGGACACGTTCTCGCTGACCGGTTCGCGGGGCAACGGGGCCTACGCCGGGGGTGGCGTGGTGGACGGGCCGCGCCACCGGGTGGGCCGGCCGATCACGGCGGCGGTGAACAACCCGGGCGGAGTCCGGGTGACCGTCGTGGGGCACGGCCTGATCGAGGGCGACCGGGTGAGCGTGACCGGCCTGCCCGGTATCGCCGCCCCTGGCAACTCGGCCGCGGTGCATGTGATCGACGCGAACACGGTGCGGCTGAACAACCTGGCCCTGAACGCCGTCTACGGCGGGGTGGGGGCGGTGCTGGCCGGACCGGCCGACTCCTGGAACACGGTCTACTTCGCCAGTGCCGGGCGGCTGCTCGGCACCACCACCGCCAACCCGGACTGGGGCCTGTACCGGCTGGCGATCACCTCGGCCGGGGAGGTGGTGATCTCACGGAACCTGATGGCCAATCCGGGGATCCCGGCCGGCCCGTTCGGCCGGGTGGCGTTCTGCCAGTCGCTGCTGCCCCGCAGTCGGGACCTGTACATCAGCGTGCAGAACAACGAAGCGGTGCAGGGCGGGGTGTTCGTCGGACTCTTCCACAGCGACGATTTCGGTGGCACCTGGAATCCGCGACCCGCCGTGGTTCCCCGGGTGAACGCCGATGGCGCGGCGCAGAGCAGCTACAACATGGTGATCGGCGTCGACCCCCAGGACGCCCGGCGGATCTACACCGCGCAGCAGCAACTCTGGCGGTCCACCGACGGAGGGGCCACCTGGCCGGTGACGCAGCCGGTCACGGCCGGCGGGGTGGACGCGCTCGGCGGCAGCGGCCGGGCCGCCAGCTTCACGCTGCTCCATTGGGACCATCATGAACTGGTGTTCCCGCCGGCCACCTGGTGGGCCTGGACGGCGGGCAACCCGGTGGCCCCGACCCCGGCCTACCACGGCACGGACGGCGGGGTGGCCCGCAGTGACACCACCCCAGCCGGTGCGCTGGCGTTCACCCAGTTGAACGAGGGCCTGGCGACCTCCCTGCTGACATCCCTGGACATCGGCCGGGGGGCCGGGAACAACGAGGTCAGTTTCGCCGGGATGCAGGACGCCGGGACGGCCGGCCACCGGGCCGGGCGCAGCACCGGCGGCTGGACGGCCGGGCACAACGGGGACGGCGGGCCGGTCGCGGTGGACCCGTTCGACCCGAACATCGCGTTCGGGATCAGCAACGGCAACCTGATCCGGACCACCAATCGCGGCCTGACCTGGTTCACCGCGAACCTTGCCGCCCGGGTGGAGATCGAGGCGGTGGACAACACCAACCCGGTCCGGGTCACCACGGCCGGGCATCCGTTCCGGACCGGGGACACCGTCACGATCGCCGGGGTTCCCGGGGGCGGCGGTCTGGCCAACGGGCCGTGTGCGATCACCGTTCCCGCCGGGGACACGCGGACCTTCACCCTGAACGGCAAGAACGGCGTCCCGGCGCCCGCTTTCGGCCCGTTCCCGGTGGCCACCGGAACCCGTTTCCTGGCCGACAAGACGATCACGGTGGCCACCCTGCAGGCCCCGATCCAGATCGAGACCAGCACACCGCACGGCTGTGCGAACGGTGACCGGGTCCGGATCGAGGCGGTGCAGGGCAATCTCGCCGCCAACAACACGGTGGCCAATCCGTCCTGGCGGGTCACCGTGATTTCCTCGACCCGGCTGTCCCTGGACACCTCGGACGGCACTCTGTCCCAGCGCTACGTCCGCGGCACCGGCCGGTTGCTCGGACCCGGAGTGAACGGCCCGGTGCCGGTGTTCGGGACCACCAATGCCAATCCGATCGTCGTCACCGCCCGGGGGCACGGCTTCCTCACCGGCGAGCAGGTCAGCATCGCCGGGGTCACCGGGAACACCGCCGCGAACGTCGCAGGCCAGGTGATCACCGTGCTGGACCGGAACAGCTTCAGCCTGAACGGGGTGGCCGGCAACGCCGCTCCGGGGGCGATGCCCCGGGCCTCGCTGTTCCAGTCGATCGGCCGCAACGGCGTCACCGTGAACTCCTACCAGGGCCGGATCGCGCTCGTCCCGCAGCCTGGGGCGCCGTCCAGTCTGATCTTCCTGGGAATGCGGAATCAGTTGTTCCGCAGCACCAATGGTGGGATCAGCTTCGTCCCGATGTCCACCTTCACCAACGACATCACCGCCGTGCACGCCCCGGACCCGCATCGGCTCTGGGTGGCCACCTCGAACATCTTCGGCACCAACCGGCAGTACCGGGTGCACTTCTCCCGCAACCAGGGAGCCTCCTACGACGGAGCGGCGCAGCACTTCGTCGGGGACATCGGGGCGCGCAGCTTCATCACCCAGATCATCGAGGACCCGGCCCGGGGCGGGCAACGGGTGGCGGTGGTCTGTGCCGGCTACAGCCGGACCGACACCGCCCGGCGGACCCGGCACGTGTTCCTCAGCGAGAGCGGGGGCAGCAACGCCGGCGGCGTGGTGCCCTGGCGGGAGGTCGGCGGCGTGTTCGGCGCCGCGCCTGGCAACCTGCCGGACATCCCGGTGCTCGGCGCGGCCTGGGACACGTCGATGAATCCGCAGCCGTCCCAGTTGCTGATCGCCACCGACGCGGGGGTGCTCCGCCTCGACCCGGGCGGGCCGAGCTGGTCCCGGGTCGGGCCGAACCTGCCCAAGGTCGGGCTGACCGCGATCGCCGGCGACGCCGTCGGGGCGGCTTCGGTGATCCGTGTCGGCAGCTACGGCCGCTCGGCCTGGCAACTGGAGGTGCCGCCCGGTCCCTCGCTCTTCGTGGAGGCCGATCTCGGGTTCGGCGACCAGCAGATCGGGACCACGGTGCGGCGCCGGATGACGCTGCACAGCGTCGGCTCGGGAACGGTCCAGGTGACCGGGATCAGCGGCGCCACGGGCGACATCACCGTCGAATCCGTTCCGCCCGGAGCGACTTTCCCGATCAACCTGGTCTCCGGCGCCCGGCAGGAGTTCGATGTCGTGTTCACCCCGTCGGCGGCTGGGGACCGGGGTGCTTTCCTGATGGTCAGCTCGGACGACCCGCAGCTCCTGGCGACCGAGGTGAAGGTGACCGGCTTCGGGATCGCGGCCGGAGCCCCCCGGCTCAGTGCCCGGGCCTTCCTGGAGTTCGGGGTGGTCCGGACCGGCCAGCCCAGCGACATCGCCGTCGAACTGCGCAATGTCGGGGACGGGCCGCTACCGATCACCGCCCTGGATCGCGCCGGTAGCGACCGGTTCAGCCTGGTCGCCCCGCCGGCCCTGCCGCTGACCATCCCGCCCAGCGGCTCGGTCAGCGTGACGGTGCGGTTCGATCCGAACGCCAATGGTGTGGTCCGGGGTGCGCTGATGGTCAGGGGCGGCGGTCAGGGGCAGGTGGTCACCCTGACCGGCGAGGGGACGACGACGGCGGCGGGCATGGTGGCCCTGCTGATCGAGCAGTTGGGGATCGGACAGCCGCAGGACGCGCTGGCCTGAGTGAGATGGCCGGACGCAGGTCCGACCGGAAGGAGACCGATGATGAATCCGCCCCGGGGGCTGCGGCCCCGTTTCTGGGTGCAGGCCGGCCTGTCCGCGCTGACCGCGGTGCTGGCCCTCCTGACCTTGCTGGTCCCGGACTGGATCGAGCAACTGACCGGCCTGCGCCCGGATTCGGGTACCGGGGAGGCGGAATGGTTGGTGGTCGGGGTGCTGGTGCTGGTCCTCGTGGCCGGCTCGGCCGGGCTGGCCGCGGGGGCGCGGCGGGAGTGGCGCCGGGCGGCAGCGGCCGGCACGTGAGCACGCCTTCACCGCCCTGGATGCGCAACTGGCGGACGAACGCGACCCGCCAGGCTCGCGGAGGCGACGGATGGGCTGCGTGTGCGCAGGTCCGTGCGCGCCGGTTCTTGCATGCGGATCTCCGTAGTGATCGGAGACCTGGAGTCACCCGTGATCGTCCGCGTGCGGATCGGGCCTTGGGGGCGCGCCCGGTCGTGCGTAGCGGCCAGCCACGCCCGATACCGCCGCAGGGCGCGGGCAGCGTCAGCCGGGGATGTTCGCCCGCCTGCCACATGCGGGGCGCGTCCGGTGCCAGTGCCGGCGCGGTGGCCAAACCCACGACGTTCACTCCGGACTTCAGGACTTCCTCAACCACCGCCGAGCGTCGGATGCCGCCGGTCAGCATGAGGGGCATGTGGGCGCTGTGTACCAGTGCCTCCGCGAGGGTGAGGAAGTACGGGCGTCGTCCGGATCGAAACCGCCGCGTTGGAAGTCGGCCGAGTTGAGCCTGACGGCCACGGCGAACTCTGGTGAGACGGCGTCGCGGACCGCGGCCACCACCTTGATCAGGAGCCGTGCCCGGTTCTGCAGGGTGCCGCCCCACGCGTCCTGGCGCACATTGGCCGGCGGGGACAGGAACTGGGACAGCAGATAGCCGTGTGCGGTGTGAATCTGAACGCCGTCGAACCCCGCGCTCTGGGCGCGCTGTGCCGATGCGGCGAACCGGGCGACAGCCTCCCGGATGTGACGCTCGGCCATCGCCTCGGGGACCGCGAAACGGCGGGAATGGCGGCCCAACTCGACCGGCACGTCCGATGGCGCCCAGGCGACCCCCGGCATGTCGGACTGGACCTGCCGACCGGGGTGTTTGGTTTACATCCACGCGCGCGCCGCCGGACTTGGCTGCCTCGGCCCACCGTCGGAACGGCTCCAACGGTGTTTGCGCCTCCAGCACAGCTGGTGAAGACGCCTCATCACGTCATCGCCGTGTCATGCGCGCCTGGGCAGCCGGTACTCAACTCCTCTCCCGCACTGCCGGGCGCACGGCCCGCGCAGGCTGAGCAACGCCTGCTCAATCGGGTGGTCGGGGCGGCGCCCTAGCGTCGCAGTGTCCGCACATCAGCGGTCACCGAGGAAAGGAGCCTTCCATGAAGTCCGGGTCGCACAACCACAATGAAATCGTCGTCGAGAATTCCACTGAGGTGCCGCCCGCCGGCTCCGTCGAGCCGACGCCGCGCGACATCGAGGCGGTCGCCACGTCCGGAGCGGGGCCGATCGGCTGCAACCACAACCAGATCGGCGTGCTGAACCACAACCACATCAGCGTGCACGGCGAGTAAACGCGCACCACATATGGATATCCTCCGGATCCAGGCGAACGGGAACGCCCGTTTCCGGCGTTGTGTGAAGCAATGCGGAATTCCACCTATCGCCGCGGTGGTGCTCTTCGGTGAATTCCTCTCCAGCGTCGGTTCCGGTACGACCTTCCCGTATCTGGTCGTCTACCTCCACGACGTCTGCGGCCTGCCCGGCGGCCAGGTGGGGGCGGTGTTGGTCGCCCGCTCGCTGGCCGCCGTCGCGGGATCCGTGGTCGGCGGCAGCCTGAGCGACCGATACGGGCCGCCTCGTACCGTCGTCGCGCTCGCCGCGACGGCTGCGACAGCGACGGCTGTGATGGCGACGGCTGTGATGGCAGGTGAGCACGGGAACGCCGTCTGGCCGGGAATCATCGGCGCAATCGTCGGTACGGGCGCGGAGGCGGCGCTCGTACCGGCGCTGGACGCGCTGCTGGCCCGGTCGGTGCCACATCATGCTCGCGAGAGGGCATTCTCCTGGCGCAACACCGTCGTCACTTTCGGGGCCATGCTCGGCGTCGTCGGCGCCTCCGCCGCGCTTGGCGCGCTCGGCGTCTCGAACGGGCTGCGCTGGGTGTACGCCGTTGACGCCGCCTCGTTCGTGGTACTGGCAGCGCTGGTGCTCCGGGCGTGCCGACCCTGCGGGGACCTCCTGCGCACGCCTGAGGCCCGTACACCCAGTGTTCGCAGAGCACGGAGTCGCAGTGCGCTGCACGGCTGCGGAATGCCGAGCGAGAACTACGCCGCCGTCGCCCGCGATCCCGCCATGCGCAGGGCCTTCGTCTTCGTGCTGCTCGTCGTGGCCGCCGGGTTTGCTCAGCTTCAGATCGGCCTGCCCGCCGTGACGGTGCTGACCCGCCACGTCGATGCGCTCGGCTGGCTTTTCGCCACGAACATGATCGTCGTCGCTGTCACACAGGTGCCCGCACAGCGCGCCCTGGCGCGCTTCCCCCGGCCGGTCGTTCTCGCAGGCGGAGCCGCCTGCATGGCCGGAGCCTGGGTAGTCGTCGCCATGAACCCTGCTCCCGAGGTCGGGACCCTTCTCACGGCGGCCGTGATGTTCGCCCTCGGGGAGGTCGCTTACATGCCGGTCATCGCCGCGCTCATCAACGACCTGGCGCCACCAGGCCTCGTCGGACGCTACAACGGCGCCCACACCCTCGCCTGGACCAGCGGTTTCGCCATCGGGGCACTGGCCACAGGAACGCTTCTCGGGACCCACTCCATACGCCCGTTCTTCGCCGCCGCAGCCGCCGTCCTGGGCCTGACCGCGATGACCGCGCTGAGCCTTGGCCATATCCGACCGGGGGAGAGTCGCAGATGATCGAGCACGAGTCCCTGAGCCCCGTGCGCACGGCCATCGCGCAAGCCGAGCGCGCGCTGGACGCAGGTCTCGCCGACAAGGCGGAGCACCTGCTGCGGACCGCGCTGAACACTCCCTCCTCCCTTCCTCGCCGGCCCACGACCACCGCACCCCTCACCGAGGAACACCTCCAAGCACGCGGCACGCTGGCCGCCGTATGGCGGACGCAGGGCAAGTACCGGCACGCCGGGCTGCTACTCGCGGTGACCCTGGCCGCGGCGGAGACCGCCACCGGTCCCTCGTCACCCCTCGTGGCCTGGCTGTGCAACCAGCGGGGTGTCCTGGGCAAGTACGTCGGAGACTTCGACGCCGCCGAACACCAATACTTCCGGGCACTGGAGATCTACGAAGGTGTCTTCGGGCCGGAGCACGACACCGTTGCCATGGTGTGCCACAACCTCGGAGGGCTGGCCCATGCGCGCGGTGACGCACAGGCCGGGGAACCGTGGGCCGCCCGCGCCGTACGGATCCGCACCCGGCTGCACGGGCCAGGCCATGTCCTCACGGCCCTTGACCTGGCCGCGTGGGCTGCCCTGCTGGACGGCTGCGGGCGCTCGGAGGAGGCCGAGCGCTGCCTGTGGCAGGCACTCGCCGCGTTTCATGACGTCCACGGCCCCGACCACTACGAGGTGGCTGTGACCTTGCACAACCTCGCTGCCCTTCAACATCGGGGCGGCGAATTCGGTCCGGCGGGCCGGCGCTATGCCGACGCTCTGCGCCTCAAGGAGCGCCTGCTGGGCACCGACCACCCCGACTTGGCACCGACGCTTGTCAACATGGCGGCCCTGAGCGAGTCGCAGGGCGAGACGGCACGCGCAGGGGCGCTGTACCGGCGCGCAATCCGACTCCTGCAATCCAGGGTTCACACCATGCACCCCACCCTGACCTCGGCACGAGCGGCGCTCGGCCGGCTTGCCGCCGACTCTCGTGAGCCCGCTGCCATCCTCAGCAAGGAAGAGACACCTCGATGACAATCCCAGCCCGGACGGCGTTTCGCAGCGCGATACTCGCGGAGGCGGCCATCTGGCCGGCCGCCCTCATCGTGGTGCTCCTGCACCTGCTGCCCACTCGGCTCAGCCCGGCCACCGACATGGTCAGCGAGTACGCGCTAGGCAGGTTCGGGCTGCTGGCGGACACGTGCTTCCTGGCAATCGCGGTCTCCGCCCTCGCGCTTGCCGTGTGCCTGCGCCGGGCCCTGCAGCCGAAGCGGGCAGTCAAGACGGCGACCATCGCGCTCACCGTCATGGCGATGGCTACCTTCGCACTTCCGCTCTTCCCGACGGATCCCGACCGGCCCTCGACCGTGCATGGCTGGATCCACCTGGCCGCCGCGCTGCTCGGCATGACCTCGCTCATCGTGGCCGCGGCCGCGGTCGCCGTGCACTACCGCACTCCCGTCGCGAACCACCCGGCGTCAACGAACATCGCCGGTCTCAGCCTCATCTGTTCCGCTGTCATGGCCGTGAACCTGGCGCTCATGCTGGCACGTTGGCTGCCAGGACTCACCGAACGCCTGCTGATTCTCGCCGGAATGGTGTGGATCGCCGTCATCTCGCGATTCCTGCGCACCAAGGCGCTGGGCGGGGGCTGACCTGATGCACGATTCACCTCCGAACCGCACGTATACCGAAGCCATTGAGCTGGAACCCGAGACCGTGCTACCGGCGCCGTTAGCCGCCCGCCTCGCCGCTGCGAGACATCCTGGCTCTCACGGACCGCCCCGAGGTTGTCTCCTGGCAAACTCCGCACCGCGCGTGTTGCCCTGCAGTGCTTCCGGCTCGCGGGAGCCCGGGTGGTCCCCCTCCCCCCTCACGGCGGAGGGCTCAACCCGGAGATGCTGCTGGAGACGCTGCGACGCGAACGCCCGAAAGTGCTGTACGTCGTACCGAACTTCCAAAGCCCACAGGGCACAGCGCGCGACTGCGCGACGCGTACCACACACGTTTGACAACCATGCTGGACCGCCTGCCGGACACCCTGCCTCATGGCAGCACATGGAGCGTGCCAGACGGCGGCATGTTCCTCCGGGCCCGCCTCCCGGACGGATGGGACACCGAAGCGTCCCTCCCGCACGCTCTTCGCAGGAACGTCGCCTACGTCCCCGGCGCGCCCCCACCGCGGGACTGGCACGGCCGGCGGCCGCGCTCAAGCAGTAAAGGAAGAACTGAAGTGACCCTCAACGGATCCAGCCGCTCTCTGGCTGCATGGACCCTGACCATTACCAGCGCGGCCGGTTTCATGATCGGCCTGGACAATCTCGTCGTCACGACCGCCCTGCCGTCCATCCGCAACGACCTGGGCGGGGGTATCGAGGACCTGACCTGGACCGTCAACGCCTACACACTGTCCTTCGCCGCGCTGCTGATGACGGGCTCGACGCTGGGTGAACTGTTCGGCAGACGCAGGCTGTTCATCATCGGGCTGGCCGTATTCACCGCGGCATCCGCTGCCGCAGCCCTCGCCCACGGCCTTCCGGCTCTCATCGCGGCGCGTGCGGCACAAGGCATGGGCGCAGCGGTGCTGCTTCCGCTGACACTGACCCTGCTCACGGTCGCTGTGCCGCCCGCACGCAGGGGCATGGCCTTCGGGATCTGGGGCGGCATCAACGGCAGCGCCATCGCCCTGGGGCCCGTCATCGGCGGGGAGGTCATCGACCAGCTCTCTTGGCAATGGATCTTCTGGCTGAACGTCCCCGTCGGCCTTGTCCTGCTGCCTCTGTCCCGCCTGCGGCTGGCAGAAAGCCACGGCAGCGCGCGACGGCTCGACGTGCCGGGCACCCTGCTCGCCACCTCCGGCGTCTTCGGCCTCGTGCTCTCCCTCGTGCGAGGGGAGGGCGCGGGCTGGACCAGTGCGGGCGTCCTTGCTGGATTTGCCGGCGGGACGGTTCTGCTCACTGCCTTTGTACGTTGGGAGCTGCGCACTCAGTACCCGATGCTGCCCATGCGGCTCTTCCGCGGTCGCGCCTTCAGCGTGGTCAACGCCATCGGCCTGCTGAACTTCTTCGGTCTGTTCGGCGCCGTCTTCCTTCTCACTCAGTTTCTCCAGGGTGTGCAAGGCTATTCACCGGTGGAAGCAGGCGTGCGAATGCTGCCGTGGACGGCTCTGCCCATCGCCGTCGCACCGCTCGCGGGCACGCTCTCCGACCGCGTGGGCAGCCGTGGCATCCTCGTCTCCGGGCTGGCCCTCCAGGCGCTGGGAATGGCCTGGTACGCGGCCATGACAGCCCCCCGTCTCTCCTACGCCGCCCAAGTGCCGCCATTCGTCCTGTGTGGGCTCGGTATGTCCCTGTTCCTGGCGCCTGTTGCCAACGTGGTCATGAGCAGTGTGAGCGCCGAACAGCAGGGCATCGCCTCGGGCGCCAGCACATCGCTGCGCAACATCGGAGGCGTGCTCGGAGTGTCGGTGTCCGGCGCCGTGTTCTCGGCCTGTGGCGGATACCAGTCCGCCGGGCAATTCGTCGACGGGCTCCGGCCCGCGCTGTGGATTGGCGCCGCCGCGTTCGCCCTGGCGTCGGTGACGGCGGTCCTGCTGCCTTCAGGCGGTGGCGGGGTCACGGTCGGTGCTGCGGCCAGCCCGGCCGAGGACACGGTGACGCCGATCTGACGGAAGGCTTTTCAACCTCGCTCGTGAGGTGCGTTCGGACAACCTGAACAGGTGTGAGATGTGAAATGAAGCATCTTCTATTTCCTGCCAGAGCAAACCGATCAACCGCGCGGGGGACTGCTCTGAGGTGGGTGCTTGGGTGTGGTTTCGTAGTTCAGGGCATGGGTGAGATCGGTGCGGTTGCGGATACCGAGTTTGAGGTAGATGCGCTGCAGGTGGTTCTCCACTGTGCGGACGGAGAGCGTGAGGTGCTGGGAGATGGTTTTGCTGGTGTTCCCGGCGGCGGCCAGCAGAGCGATTTCCTGTTCGCGTTTGGTGAGGGGTTCGGAAGTGCTGGCGATGGTGGCCAGCAAGGGGGTGCGGGCACCTTCGCATTGGCTGGCGAGACTGGCGGCGCGAGTCGTGGCAGCCGTCACTTTGCGGGAGTCTCCCTGGCGTTGCCAAGCGCCGGCGGCCGCGGCTGCTGATTCGGCGGCGAGGACAGGTGTGCTCATGTGCTCGAGTTCTTCCGAGCAGTTCATCAGACGCTGCGGATCGCTGTCCGCCAGAGCGGCCACAAAGCGTGCGCGTGCGTGAGTGAGTGCGCCGTCGCAATGAGCGGACAGTTCGGCAAGTCGCTCGCGGACGCTCTTCGAATCGCCGAGGCGTGCGATGTCGGTGAGCAGAAGCACTTCGGAGATGAGGTGGCCGGTGCGCCTGGCGTCGTCGGCGGCGGTGTACAACAGGTCTCGGGCACGGCCGAGTTCGCCGCGAGCGGCATGCAGCCAGGCCAGGCCGAGCGCCTCTTCTCCGGCCAAGAAGCCACTCGGCGCGCTCGCTTCGAAGTCCGGGATGAGTGAGGCGGCCATGTTCATGTCGCCGACGAGCGCGGCGCAGGCCATCAAGCCCGACAGGTAGGAGCGGACAACCCTGGTCAACCGATGTGTGCGCGCTATGGCGGCGGCCTCCGCGTACCATCGCCGGGCGCTGACGGGGCGACCAGCCAGCCACTCCGCACGTGCGCTGTAAAAAGCCAGGTACTGGCGGGCTACAGGAGAGTGCGCGGCCTGTAGGGCGTCCGAGGCTCGGAGGGAGACGTCGCGAGCCTGGTCGATCATCCCCTTTTCCATGAGCGACAAGGCGAGGGGCGCGAGTTGCAGGGCTGGATGAGGTAGTAGCTTGCCTTCCCCGATCGCTTCGTGGACGGACCTTGCATGATCGGCCAGCTGCTCGGCCTCTTCGACGCTGCCTACGAAGGCCAGGCCCAAGGCCTTCGCGTTCAGCGTGATCAACCAAGCGTCCAGACCCTCCTGAGGCGGAGCGTCGGGCAGATCGTCGAGCATTCGGAGCCCCCGGGCCGGTGCGCCTCCCAGAGTGAGCATGCCCCCCTCCATGAGGCGGGACTGCCGGGCGCAGGCTTGATCGGAGAGGGCGGATCGGGCTGTGGCGCAGACAGTGAGTGCCCTGTCCAGCTTGGGGTCCGACCAGAAGAGGTTGGTACAGCGGGTTGTTGCCACCGTGATGCGCTCGTGGTCGTTACGGGCGTGGGTATCGGCTTCGGCGAGGATCGCATCGGCGCGTTCGAGTTGGCCGGTGTGCATGAAGGCCCGGCCGAGGAGGACACGGCTTTCCAGCGTGTGCTGGTCGGGTTTGAGCGCGGTGAGCAACTCGATGACTTGCTCGTTGTCGTTGGAGTTCATCGCGACCGTGGCGGCCTGTCGGAGGAGGGCGGGATCGGCGGTGCCAGTGGCAGCAAGTCGCCAGGAAGCGACGTGAAGGGCGTCGTCGCGGCGTTTGAGGCCGTGGGACTCGAGCCGCTCAGCCTGTCGCAGGCCGAGGTCGTAGCGCTGGAGGGCGGAGGTGCCGGCAGCGATGACCTCTTCGTAGAGGGGGTGGGCCAGGGTGAGGACAATCCTGCGTCGGTGTGCGGAGACCTGGATGATGCCCGACTGCTCGAGGTGGTCCAGGACGGTGCGGTCGGTGAGGGTTGTGGCGTCGGCGAGGGAGAGGGCGCCGCAGAAGGCGAGGGATTCGAGCAGGGGCCGTGCCGCCGGCGGTGAGAGAAAGATCCTGGAGGCGATCAGGTCCCTGAGGTGCGGGGTGACAGGGAGGCGTTTCTCTGAGATGTCCCAGACTCCGCCGTCGTGGGTGAGGGCCCCCGCTTCCATCGCTCCGAGTACGAGTTCTCTCAGGAACAGGACGTTTCCGCCGCTGGCGGTGGAAAGCGCGTGGAGGGTACGTCGGCTGACGGGGCCTCGGAGGACGCGATGAAGGAGTTCTTCGACCTGGACGCGAGCCATGTGGCCGAGGTCGATGCGATGGATGTGGTCGCCGCGCCGCAGCAGCGCATGGATGGCGTCACTTGTCTGTTCACCGTCGCGGGCGGTGCCGATCAGGGCAATGACCTGGGAATCGAGGAGTTGGCCGAGCAGGACGGCCGATGAATTGTCGAGCAGGTGCAAGTCGTCGACGAGTATGACAGTGGGCTTGGAGCGTCCCGCCAGGGCCTGGGCGACGGTGCGGAAACCACTGACGGGATCGGTGAGGTCGACGCCTGGGGGGAGGATGTGGGCGATCGCTCCGAGGGGTACCTGGGCGGCGGCCCGGCTGGCCACTGCTTTGGCGGTGCGCCGTTTTCTGGCGGCGGCCAGGTCCAGGAACTCTTCCGCCAGGCGGGTCTTCCCCACCCCGGCGGGCCCGCAGATCATCCATGAGTGAATGTGGTTGGCGGAAAGATCCTGCGTGAAGGAGTCGAGGTGTGGTTTCCGCCCGACGAGTGGCCACCTGTCTATCCAGCCCTGCATGCCGTACTCCCTCAAGGCGTGACAGATTACTCATGTTACCCGCGGCGTCGCAGGGTCCGTACGTCTGAGACCTCGGCTGCGATCGAGAAGGGGGGAGTCTTGTCGGCGGTCGGTGTCAGGGCGGCTCTTGTCATTCCTCGACGGCGCCAGGGCCGCCGTCGGTGACCTCGATCAGCAATGTGTGGTCCACGCGGAGGAGCAGAGACAGCCGGACGGGAGGCTGAGCGTGCACCACGGCGTTGGTGACCAGCTCCGAGACGATCAGTAGGGCCGGGAGCGTCGAAAGCCCTCCGCCCTCTGAGGCGGTGGTCGGGGCGATCGGCGTGATGGCCTCGGCGGCTGTGAGAGCCATGGGGATCACTGCTTCGCAGGAGTGGATTCCGATAACCTCAGGACACAGTCATGCCGTGATCCGGCGATTGAGTAAGTAGCACCCAACCCGAAATTTCGCCGCAATCGGAGATATCTGAATTAATCGGGCATATTAAGTCGTAATGGCGATCGATTGTTACGACCGCTGCCGCGATTGTCGCAGGAGTGGTGGCTCCCATGTGCGCTGCGCGTTTGGCACCAGGATCGAGGCAGGCCTGAAGGAGTCTTACTAGGGCGTGTCCCTAGTCGTGATCAAGATGCGGGACGCCTCTTCCGGCGGCCGTTTGCCAACTGGTAGATGTCCAGCGTGGCACATGAGGAACTCACTTATAACGATTGGGAGTTGGGGGCCGCCGGAAGGGACGAATGGCGCAGGCCGAGGACGAGGCGGACGAGTCCGACCCGCGTAGACGAGAGCGGCGGCGGATCCGGCGCAGGCGCCGGGTCCGCCTGAGGCCGCCCGGCTCGGGCGTTCGTGCGGCGGGCTGACGAGCAAGGTCCACCTGATCCGCAGGACCCTACGACGTACCTCCAAGCAGCACCACGCGGCTGACATGTCGGCGCTGAAGGCTTTCTACACGGCTGCGGCCATGGCGCCGCTCCGGCCAGACCTCACGGCAAGCGGTTGCCCCTGTCTACCAGCTGATTGAGGGGGCCGTCTGTCAGGGTCGCACGCTGGTCCGTCACGACGGGCAGCCGTGACAGCGCCGCGGGCTCGATGAGTTGCGTTTGGCTGAGGACCGATGCCTGGTCCCAGTAGATGTGCTCGCTCGAGATCAAGGAGCCCTCGAAAGCCACGATGGCGATCACGGCGATGCTGACGGGGCGCCCGGTCGGGGCCACCCCCGGAAGGATCCAGGGCACCTGGCTGTCATGGGTGAACGAGATCAGCATTTCATCGACGATGCGGTCGCGTCCCGTGGTGCGGCTCAGCGATGTGATCGTGAAGTCCTGCGGATTGTGTCCTACGAACCAGCGGGCGTAGAAGTCCCGGACGGCCGGCCTGCCGCGGGCGCCCATGGCTGTGGGCACATGGAGCACCTCAGGTGAGTCCGTCATCGTGGCCATGGTCGCATCGACATCGAGCGTGACGAATTCGTTGCTGGTATGGAGCTCCCAGATGCGCTCCATGTCCTGGGCGGTGGTCATGAGCAACCTCCTCGAAGTCAGACAGCTGGCCGCACCGATCTTTTACCGCGCCGACGCGCGCCTGGCTGAACCACGCCGAGCGGGACCAACCATGTTGAGCGGATCGCCCGACGCGAGCCGCGCCCACCTCGCCCGGCTGGCGCCCTTGCGGTCACGGCCGAGGTCTGGATCCGCCGACCCCACGGCGGCCGCCCCAGGGCTCTACCGCCAGCCGGAGACGAGGACCATGCCAAGGCCGGCGGCGCAGAACCCCACCACTGCGATGCACGTTCCGGTCCAGCCGGCCACCGTGTGACCCATGTCCACATCACCATGTGCGTTCATCAATTCTCCCAAGCCTTGCCGATGAGCCCGCCGCCCATACGCCGACAGATATTGGTTCACCGGTTGGGCCAGGGCTTGAGCAGGTGCTACTCATGTCATTGCGCGGAACCGGGCGCGGGAACGGCATCCGTGGGTGATCTCGCAACGGCGTTCGCGGGTGAGGGCCGGCTCAGGCGCGGAGTCGTCTGAGTAACCATTACTCATGTCCCGGAGGTGCCAGGGCCCTGAGAGTAAGAACGTTCGGGTCATGCGCTCCAGCCCTGGTCCGGATACGCAAGGCCGACATGGCCTGCTGAGTTCCGAGGCCGGAGGCTGAAGCACATGGTCGCGCATGGTCCATCCCTGACGAGTGGCTTGAGAGAGGTCGCGTGGAGCGAGGGGACCTGGCTGAACGCTCCCCCGGACTACTGGGAAGAGGGCCAGGACCTTGTGGTGGCCACCGCTGGAGGAAGCGATTTCTGGCGGCACACGGCATACGGGTTCGTCCACGACGACGGTCACGCTCTGCTGGCGGATCTGCCGGACGCGACGGCCGTGGAAGTGACGTTCACTGCTGAGTTCCTGACCCGGTACGACCAGGCGGGCCTCATGGTCAGGGCGCATGATGCCCTGTGGGTGAAAGCCGGCGTGGAGCTGACCGACGGCGCGCCCCACGTGGGAGCGGTGGTGACCCGAAGGCTCTCGGATTGGTCATTGGCTCCGGTCCCGGACTGGTCGGGCAGGCCGGTCACGGTTCGGGCCAGTCGATTCGGGGGCGCCCTGGTGATCCGGGCCAGGTGCGACGGTGGTCCGTGGCGCCTGCTGCGTGTGGCCCCTTGGCCCGCGCGGATGGCGTCGATGGCTGGACCCTATTGCTGTTCACCGGGACGCAGCGGGCTGCTCGTCCGCTTCGGCGGCTTCTCTGTCGGCCCGGCCGACTCCGGCCTCCATGTCACTCCTTGATCTGTCTCCGTCGCGGAATCGGTCGGGAAGTTCCTGGAGAGCGAGCCCCCGTCCGAGTCGCGGGCCCAGCCGCATACCTCGCTTCGGCGCTCACGCTCCCGAAGCGGTGCCACGCACAGGGTGATCTCAGGCGCGGCGCCCCGCGTCAGCCGGCTGTGCCGTGCTCTTCGACTGATGGTGAACGCGCCCCGCTGCGGGCGGAGGAGAGAGAAGACAGCCACCATGGAAAAGATCACTTTGGTCACGGGCGCCACGGGGAACCTGGGCGGTCATGTCGTGGCACAACTGATGGAACGGGGCGGGCGGGTACGCGCCCTGTCCCGGCGCCACCCGGCCACCGACGACGTACCCGATGTCGAATGGTGCCAGGGCGACCTGTCGTCGGGGCAGGGGCTCGAGCGAGCTCTGGAGGGCGTGGAAACCGTCGTGCACTGTGCGACGGACGGCCGTACACGCAACGGTGACGTCGCGGCCGCGCGGCACCTGCTCAGGGCCGCGGGTGAGGCCGGCGGGCCCCATGTGCTGTTCGTGTCCATCATCGGTGTCGACCGCCACCCGCTGGGCTACTACCGGGCCAAGTACGACACCGAGCGCCTCGTCGAAACCTCCGGGCTGCCGTACACGATCCTGCGTGCCGCCCAGTTCCACGACATGCTGCACTACGCCCTCCACCAGGCAGCCCGCCTCCCGGTCATGCCCGTGCTGGCTCGCACGGGCTTCCAGAGCGTCGACGCCACGCATGTGGCCGCCCGGGCAGTGGAACTCAGCACTGGCGGTCCCTGCGGACGTGTCGCCGATCTGCCGGGGCCGCACACCCTGACGATGGCCGACATGGCGCGCATCTATCTGCGGGTCACCGGGCGGCGGCGGCCGATCCTGCCGCTCGTCCTGCCGGGCAGCGTGCCCAGGGCCTACCGGCAGGGCCTGCATCTGGCCCCCGCTCCCCAGCCCGGCAGTCGCTCCTTCGAGGAGTTCCTCAGGGAGCGCCCGTCCGTGAGGGTGCCCGAGGCCGCGCGGAAGGCGGCTCGGTGAACGAATCCGGACGCCCCGCGAGCAGCGAGACCACGCTCCCGTCCGATTCGGCCGGCTGTGAGGGAACCTGGCCCCTCGTCGGACGTGAACAGACGCTCGACATCTTCACCCGGGCGCTGCGCCACCGCCGTATCCAGGCGTTGCTCATCCACGGGGCCGCGGGCGTGGGGAAGTCCCGGCTGGCTGAGGAATGCCTCCTTCGCGCGGAGCGCGACGGATTCCGCACCGCCTGGGTGGTCGCCACCGCGGCGGCGGCCGGCGTGCCGCTGGGCGCCATGGCACACCTGATCCCCGCCGGCATCGACCTTTCGGACCCTGTCTCCGGCTTCGCCGCGGTGGACGCCGCGCTCCGGCCGGGGGACCAGGGCCGGCTGGTGATGCTGGTCGACGACCTCCATCTGCTCGACGCGACGTCGGTGATGCTGGTGCGGCAATTGATGGACTCCGGCACTGTGCTGCTCATCGGCACCGTCCGGACCGGCGAGCCCTTCGAGTTGGCGTCGGCTTTCGGCAGCGGCGACACCATCCACCGGGTGGACATCGAGGCGTTCACCGAAGACCAGGTGGCGGAGGTCCTCCGTACAGTGCTGGGTGGACCGGTCAGCGTTCATGGCGTGCACGAGCTGTACACAGCCAGCGCGGGAAACGCCCTCTACCTGCGGGAGCTGGTCCTGGGCGCGCTGCGGAACCGGTCCCTGACGAGTGACGGTGAGGTCTGGCAACTGGCGGCCGGTTGGCAGGTGGGGACGCCGCGGCTGAAGGAACTGATCGAGGCTCGGCTGGCCGGGGCCTCGGCGGCCGGCACCGCAGCGCTCGAACTGCTCGCGTTGTGCGCACCCGTCGCCCTGGCCGACGTGCAGGCCGTCGCCGGGTTGGAGGAGCTCATCACACTGGAACGGCTCGGGTACATGAGAGTGGTCAAGGAGGGCCGGCGCCATGTGGCGCTCCTGACGCACCCGCTGTACGGCGAAGTCGTACGGGACGCCATCCCGGAGCTGCGCCGCCGGACGATCCTGCTGGCCCAGGCCGAGCGAGCAGAAGCACGAGGCGCACGCCGGCAGGACGACCTGTTGCACATCGCTTCATGGCGGCTGTCCGCCACCGGCACTGCCGATCCGCAACAGCTGGAACGCGCCGCAACGCTCGCGCGTCACAGTCATGACTACCCGCAGGTGGTACGCCTGCTGCGGGCGCTTCCTCCGTCCGAACACAGGGTGCGGAACCGGCTGCTGCTCGCCGACGCGCTGTTCGAGCTGGGCAAGCCGGATCAGGCGGAGCCGGTGCTGGACCAGGCGAACGCTCTGGCGAGGACGGAAGAGGACAGACTGGCGGTGGTGGTGGCCTTCTCGGTCAACGCCCTGTGGGGCATGGCCCATGCGTCACTCGCGCTGGCCGTGACCACCGCCAGCCGAGCGCAGCTGACGTCCTCGAAGGCGCGCAGGATCCTCGCCATCAACGAGGGCTGCATACATGCCGCATGCGGGCGACCTGCCGAAGGACTCAGGCTGCTTGACTTGCTGGAACATGATGTCGGCTCGGCATGTGACCTCAACGTGTGGCTCATCGCAGCGGCCGTGAAGACCAGGGCCCTCCAGATGACTGGCCATGTCGCACAGGCCCGGTCCTGGGCGGAACACGCCTACGCGGCGCATCAGCGCGCCGGCCGACGGGCGCTGGCGGCGCCCCATCCGGCGATACAGCTGGCGCCCGTGATCCTCGCCCTTGCCGAGGACGGGCGTATTCCAGAGGCCCGGGCTCTGGGGGAGCGGCTGTTCGGTGAACTTGTCAGCTCCCAGGCAGGAATGGCCCGGATGTGGGTCGCCTTCTTCCTGGCCCGTACCGAATGGCTGGCGGGGCGCGCCGCCTCTGCGCGCCGCTGGTACGCCGAATGCACCGCCCTCGCCCGCTCGCACCACCGTACCCGGCCCATGCGCGAGGCGCTGGGCGGCATGGTCGCGTGCATCGCTCTCCTGGGTGATGCGCACGCGGCCGGCGCGGCACTGTCCGACCTCGACGAGGCCGATGCGTCGATGACCGAACGCGAGTACGTCAACGCGATCGCCTCCCCGGGCAGAGCCCTCGCGGAGGCCTGGTCGCAGGCGGCCAACGGGCAGCTGGCCAGTGCCCGCACCATCCTGCTCGATGGCGCGAAGAGTCTCAGGAGCAGCGGGAACATCTCGTCGGAGGGCCTGCTGTTGCTGGACGTGGCACGCCTTGGCGGAGCAGCGGACGTCGTGGACCGGCTCGCTGCGATCGCAGTGCAGTCCGATGGCCGGCTGGCCCGAGCCCAGGCGGACCTGGCCGCCGCCCTGGCCCGGAAGGACGCCGAAGACCTGCTGAGCATTTCTGAGGAACTCGAGGACATGGGCTGTGATCTCCTCGCCGCGGAGGCGGCAGGGGCGGCGGCTGCCGCATTCCGAATGTCAGGACAGTCACGGAACGCCACTGCGGCCGCCTTGCGGTCGAGGGCTCTGACGGATCGCTGTGAGGGCGCGCGCACGCCCGCACTCGCCGTGGCGGATGCAACGGTGCCCCTCACCCAGCGGGAAACCGAGATCGCATGGCTGGCCGCTGCGGGGGCGACCAGTCAGGAGATCGCCGAGAAGCTGGTCCTGTCCATTCGTACCGTCGACAACCATCTGGGGCATGCGTACACCAAGCTCGGAGTCACGAGTCGGCGTGAACTGGCTCAGGCGCTGCCCTCGGCACCGCGGTTCAGGCTGTAGTCCCGTTTCCTCCGTACGAGGGCGCTGAGCCCATCAAGGAAGGCACACACCGATGACGAGTGAACTCATTCTGCTGGCATCGGGTTTCGCGCTGGCCGAGGGCCCGGTCGTGCACGGTTCGGGAGCCCTGTGCGTGGCGGACGCGTTGGCCGGAGGGGTCCGTGTGCTGCACGCGGGCGGCGGCGAGAGGCAGCTGCTTGCGGGCCGCAAAGGCATCGGTGGGCTGGTGGTTCACGCCTCGGGTGCCCTGCTGGCTTCGGGTCGGACCGTTGTCGCCGTGGAATTGGACCCACCGGCCGGCACGGAGCGCGGTGTGGAAGTCCTTGGGGCCCGTCATGTCACGGGCTTCAATGATCTTGGGGTGGGACCTGAGGGGCAACTGCTGGCCGGGATGCTCCGTTACCGACCCTTCCGCGGGGAGCCGGCAGTTCCTGGGGGCTTGCGCGTGGTCGACGCCGAGGGGGCCGCGTACGACATGCCGGGCGAGGTGATCTGGCCCAACGGCGTGGCCGTAGCGGGGGAGTGGCTCTATCTGAGCGACTTCGCCACGGGTACGGTTCTGCGCGCCCGGTGGTCTGCCGGGGAAGGACAGGAGCTCACGCCCTGGTGGCGAAGCCCGAGCGGGCAGGCTGACGGGCTGGCGGTCGACGCGGAAGGTGCGGTGATGGTGGCACTCGGATCGGGCGGCGCCGTGGCCCGGGTACTGCCCAATGGGGACACTGCCGAACTGATCCCGGTGCCGTCGAACTTCGTGGCGAGTGTCTGTTTCCGTGACGCTGGGCTGGAACGCTTGGTGGTGTGCACCGCCGACAACAGCGAATCTCCGCAGCTCGGCGGTTGCGTCTTCGAGCTTCCCGCGCCGGTGCCCGGGGCCCCCGTGCCGGTGGCGGCGATCCCTCTTCCGGACCTGACCTGACCTGACTCGGCACGAGAACCGGGGGCGTCATGGGCGCTCACCCCTGTCGCGATGCTTTCTGACTGCTTCTTGAATGACTCCGAGAAGAATCATCGCGGCCAGCAGCGAAAGGAACAGCGTGAGTGATCCGAGGATGGCCCAGGCAACGATTTGATCGGCGGCGGTCATGAAATCCTGTCGAGTCGACGTGGTTGGATGCTGCCAGAAAAGCCAATCGTGCTGCGGGTATCGAGAGTATTGGTTGCTCAGTCCGCCGCTTCCGAGGATGGATTTTTTGAGGCGGCTTTTCCCTCGTCTGAGTGGTAATTGCTCATGCCGACCGAACTCTCCGTCGTGCAGGCTCTTTTGTACGCCGCCGGCGTCACGTCCCCTTGTCGAGCTCAATTGAGGTTTCTGGAATGCAGTCCCTATTCGATCGCGACGACATCCGCCGGATGATCGACGAACGTGGCATCGAGTATGCGGAGCAGACCCTGGAGAACTATGTGCGATGGCTGGAGGAGCGCACTCAGGAAGTCGAGGAGCGAATCACTGCGCTGCAAGCGGAACGGGAGCATCTGCTACGGCTCCAGAACCCCGCAAGCGGGGCAGTACGCCCTCTGGAGCGGCGGAAGGCGGAAGGACATCCTCTGTGAGACGAAGTGCAGCTGGAAGCCGGTGTCGGTGAAGCCCACGCTGTCGCGGCAGCTGACCGACACGTGTCCCGGCAAGCTTTGGTCCGGCACCGATGCGGTGCACAGTGCTGCCGAGCCGTTGGCCGTGGCGACGAGGCTCGCGTAACCAATGTCCGACTGCTGGTTGGCGATGTCCACGGTGTAGTGGCCGGTGCCGTTGCGATGCAGGGTGACAGCACCCGAAGCGGGGTTGTGGACGGCTTCGTCATCCAGCACCACGGGGATGTCGGCCACTGTGCGGGGAGCGGTGAAGTAGGCCTCCTTGACGCCGGAGGCACCGGCCAGGTTGACGCCCCGTACGTAGCTGATGTTCACCCGGGTGGCTGCGGGAGCGGGAAGACCGCTGACTGCGTCCCGGCAGGACATCCAGACCCGCCGCACCGGGCCCGTATCCCCCGCCGCCAGCGTCCGTGCCGTCGTCCCGCACACTACGTCCGAGATCGCACCGGTGTCAGCCTGGGCGAGGGGAGCGAGTGCCGTGACGGCGAAGGACTCCGGCTCGGCACCTGACAGGTAGGGCAGGTCGAAGGTGTACTGCCCTGGGGCTGGGTGGTTGTACGTAACCCGCGCGGTGCCACCGCCCTCCTGGGGTGCGGCTACATGCCAGTCCGCCGACACGGGAGCAGAAGTGGTCGAGGCACTCACCAGCGCACCGTGCGTTGTGCCGTGGGCGTTGTAGGCGAGGGTGAATCGGTGATCGGCGGGCCGCCCGGCGGTGTCGAAACACACGATGTCGATCTGGAGCCCCGGGTGCCGGCTGGGGGTGACACCGTCGAACGGCATGCAGTTGCCGCCGCCGACGGCCCGCACATGGACGCCGGCAGTGGGCGCCGTGCCGATGTCGGGTCCGGAGAAGAAGACCGAGTACCGTCCAGGCGCCTCGTGACGCACGTGCGCCGGCATGTCGAGTGCGGGCCTGCTGAACTGTGCCAGTGACGACAACTCGGTGTAGACCCCGGCCGGTTCGTTGCCCGCCACGACGGCGAAGACCGACACCGGGGGCTGCGGTGACGACCCCAGCGCATCCGCCTGCCCTGCGGGAAGCGCGAGCAGACCCGCCATGCCGCTGGTCATGGCGGCGGTGATTGCCGCCACGCGTCGAAATCTCTTGCTGAAGGGGAGCATGGAAGTCCCTGAAGATCGCCGGGCTGGAGGACGGCTTCGGCGCTGAAGGCCGCGTCGCGGTTCCGCGCCCGGGGCATTGAGGGCACCGGCGCTGCGAGAACAGGCGCGTTGTGGTACCCGACTTGGACGGATCGAGCCTGGCCCACGGTGTGAGCGCCCGGGAGAGCAACCGCTACTCGGTTCCCGGCGGAACGCCGGCCTGACCGGGAACTCACGGAAACCCTCGGTGCGGAGCCACAGGAGGACAAGGGCCTTCCGCGTCCCTGCGATGTCGTATCCGCATCGAATTCCGGAAGGCCCTCGCCCTGTTCCAGGGTGACTCGGCTCAGCTCTGCGACATCACCCAGTAGCTTCCGCCGGCTCCGAAGCGGAGATGCGTGAGCGGCCGGGAGTGAGTCGTGCACGAGTCCCACAGCGGCACGTAGAGGGGGCAGAGGTCCCAGTTGTACCGCACGTCGTAGACGTTGAATCCGACACCGTAGGAAGGATTGGCGGTGCAGCTCAGGTACTTGTACGACGGGATCCAGGGAGCGTCGTACCCGGAGCAACTGGAGGAGGTGTAGGTGATGGCGCTTCCGTTGCCGCACCAATCGGTGTGACCCGTGCCGTAGAGCTGGTCCGTGCCGACGCTCCTGGTGTCGTGCGACCAGCAACCCGAGGCGGCCGCGGCCGCAGCCAGTGCTTCCTTGGACTTCGCCCGGGCAGCGGGAGCGGCGTCGGGCCCCTTGTGCGGTTTCGTGATCTCGTAGCGGGCGAGGTTCACGTACTTGGCGAGGCCGCGTGCCTTGACCTCTGCGGGGGTCAGTGCACGCACCGTCTCGGTGCCGCCCGCCTTGTTCTTCCAGCTGACGGCTGTCGCCTCGGCGGGCTTCAGGTCCGGGTCGAAGCCGGTTGCCGCCTGGGCGGCGGGAGCCGCCATCGAGACACTCAACAGGGCCGCACTGATGAGAGTTCCGGCCTTGGCGACTGGCCGGTGCTGGCGTCTTGTCATGCTCATCCTCCTTGGTTCGGCTGGCACTTGACGCAGCCTCACCCGGTGGCGGCACGACGGTCATGAGTAATTCCTGCTCGTTGATCGCGCATGCCGGGCACCGAGCAGGTGAGTAACAACTGCTCACGACGGTGACCAAGGCCAACTCCTAGGTTTTGCCCCGTCATTGACGTCACATCAGCACCGAACACCGAGGGGAACACCCCGCATGACTTTGCGATCACGGCTGAAGAAGGCACCCGTCGTCGGAGCGCTCGCACTGGCCACCACCGGGCTCGGGATCCTGGCGGCGCCGTCCGCCTCTGCGGCGACGACGCCCGTCTACCACATGAACTGCACGGTCGGAATCTGGGGCAACCAGGGCTGGGGCACCTGCACAGGCACCGGCCGGTGGGTCGTGCGCGCCGAGTGTGCCTGGAGCCCGCTGTACTCCACCAGCGCCGGAGGGTGGACCGACGGAACGGTCACCAAGTGGACGGACTCCTGCGCCTTCGGCGTCGAGTCCGTGCGGATCGTGGAGTACTAGTCCGGCAGGAGCCGGCTGAAGCAGGTGCGTCCGCTTCGCTGCTGGACGCACCTGCTGCGGCGTTCTTCAGGCGTTCCGGCACATCGACTGGCTTGCCCGGCGAACGGGCCCGGCCGCCGGACACGCATTGCACTTTTCACAAGGGCCCTCCCGTGGAACCGCGGGAAGTGCCCTTTGTTGTAAGAATGAGGGGAGAAATTCGTGTTGCAGGGGGAACTCGCGGAAGACCCGCAACAGCCACCGGAGGCCGCTCCGGCGGAGCCTGCTCCGACCGAGGCAGGGCCGGCAGGCCGGGGGAGGGGAGTGACCCGGCGGGGCGTGCTGTCCGCCGCCGGGGCGACCGGCCTTCTTCTGGCGGTCTCCCAAGCAGTTCCGGGTGGGCGCTCACCGGAGAACGCCCTCGGCGAACCCACTGCCGCCGACGGGCCCCTGCGCGTGGTCTCGCTGGTGCGTCAGGCCGACATGGTCGACCTGTCGCTCGCACTGTGGAACTGCTCGGTCGATACAGGTGAAGGCCGCGCCCGTCTGGTCCGGGTCGACCAAACCCTCTCCGCCTACGTCGTCGTCCACTTCGGGCCCCAGGCCGTCACCGAGAGGGCCTTCCTGGAGGCGTCCGGCGGCGGCAACGAGCCGCCCACCGTGGATCCCGTACCCACGCGGATCTCCGGGACCAGTCGGCTGGCGTTCGACGTCACCGGTCACCTCCCGCTCGATTTCACGGTCGACGAAGTGCTGGACTGGGCCCGCTTCACTCCGCGACTTGTGCCCAACGCCCTGCCGCGGACGGCGCCCGACACGTTCCGGAGCCTGCCACGCCGCCCCGATGCCACCGAGACCTCCTTGGAGCTGCCTTGGCGGCTTCAGCTGTCGCCGGCCGAAGGCGGCGGCTGGGTGCACAGCGCGCAGCCGGTCACCCATGGCTCGTGGACCGAGGTCTGGGAGACCCGGCTCGGGGTCAGGGAGCAGCAGAAGGACGACAGTTGGCGGGTGACCGAGGCACCGGAGGCCGAGCCGTTCGTCCGGGCGGTCTGGGCCAGCGACCCCGGCTTCGAGAACTGGCTCACCACGCCGGCCTCCGTACCCTCCGGCGACACGACCAACGGACTGCGTACCGCTCTCACACCCCGCGAACGTTACGACCTCGTGCGGCTCTCCGGTGACTACACCCTCCGCACGGTGAGCGGCCGCCAGCCCGCGCCCATCGAGCTGGAGCGACTCTCCCTGAGCACGCTGGGGGCCGGATACGACCTGCACGCCGAATGGGACTCGGTCGTCACCGCGAACTACGCGAGCACGGTGCGGGAGTGGACGCAGCGCGGTGTCCTCGGGCGGGACCACCATGTGCGTGTGGTGAGCACCGGTTTCCTGTATCCGTTCGGGCACCGGGCCGCCGTACTGAGTCTGACGCAGCGCAAGGCACAACGCCCGAGCCCTTCGAGTGAGGCTCGTGCAGCCTTTCTGCGCAAGCGTCTGATCCTCGTCGTCCGTCAGCCGGTGAAGTCCTACCGGGGCGACTCCGATCTGCGCAACGCCGGCCGCAGATTCCCGTTCCGGCGGGTGCGGTTGCTGACCGCGCAGACCCCGCCCCTGGAACCGGAGACCGAGTACGTGAGCGGTGGGTCGGCCGCCAACTCCTATGTGCCGCGGGTCGGCGACAGTGCGTACCGCTTCCACCTGCGTGGTACCGACTGGGCCGACAAGGAGGTCGACTTCACGTCACCGCTGGTCTTCGTGTCGGACGCCGGTGCCCGCAACGCCGAACATCTCCAGCGCGTGCACGAGACGTACAACGCCGAGGGCCAGCTGCGAACGGCCGGGTTCGGCGGGCGCCCCGTCGTACTCGCACAGCCCGGCGCACACCCCGGTGACACCGAACTGCCGGTCGAGTCGATGGTGTTCATGGGGGAGGCACCGCGGTCCGGTGCGGACCCGGTGGCCATGGTCAACGCTGGACGGGCACCCTTCTACCCGGCGCTGGACCGACTGACGGCCGACCTGCCGGTGGTGCAGGAGCTGGTCGGAGACGAGCTGGGCACCGGCACCTTCTCGTACCACGACGCCGCGGGCAGCAGCTATGTGGTGGGTGGGTTCGGCTCCCAGAACCCCGGAGAGGTGTTCCTGGCCGCCACGGGGTCCGACCAGGTGCAGGTCCGCTTCCCCGCCGACCGGTCGGGCGGTGTGGTCACCCCGGTGTTCGGGATCGCCGGCATCTCCCGGTTGCGCGGCCCGGTGGCGGGGGACGCCCATGACGCCGCCCGTAACCTCTTCGACCCCCAGAAGATGTATCCGCGCTCCGAGGCCAAGCTGGCCGGCGGCCTGGAACTGAAGGACCTGCTGAAGCCTCAGAGTGACACGCCCAACCCGGAGCAGGCCGTCGAGCTGACCGCACGGCAGGAGACGGACGCCGACGGGCGGCCGGTCATGACCGAGCTGCGGTCGAAGACGAACCCCGAACTGCGCGCCTGGCCGTCCGGCGTGAACCTCTTCGTTCCCGCGGACCCGAAGAAGTGCCTGACCGTCGACACCCGGGTGACGTCGCGGGTGGACGCGCCGACCGAGGTGGTCGACCGGGTGGTCAAGGGGGAGCTGAAGAACTTCACCATCAACCTGTGGGGCACCGCGGACGCCACCCGCTTCGTCAGTCTCGACGTCGCCCGCTTCCGGTTCGTGGAGCGCAAGGACGCCAAGACGGAGGTCGACTGCGACGTCCGTACCGTCTCCTTCCACGGGGCCCTGAAGTTCGTCGAGGCGCTTTCCCGGTACTGCACCTTCCTAGGCTGGGAGCCCCCGACCGGACCTGCCACCACCGGCAGCAGCTCGGCCCGGACCGCGTCCTTCCGGCGGGCCGCCTCGGCGCCCGCCAACGCCCTCGCGGCCGCGGACGACCACCCGACCGCGGGCCAGGGCGACCGATATGTCGATGTGTCCCCCCAGGGCGTTGCTCTCAACAGGAGCTTCGCCGTGCCGGAGATCCAGCTGGGGGCCTTCGCGCTGACCGGGCTGGCGGTCTACGCGGGCATCGTGATCCCCTTCGACGGCAAGCCGATCCGGGTGCGCTTCGCCTTCAGCTCCCGCGAGAAGCCGTTCTCCGTCGTCCTCTCCTTCCTCGGAGGCGGTGGATTCGCCGCCGTGGAGCTCGGGCTCGGCGGGGTGGAGATGCTGGAGTTCTCCTTCGAGGTGAAGGCCTCCTACGCCTTCGCCATCGGCAGCGTCGTCAGCGGTGCCGTCGAGGCCAAGGCCGGCATCTACTTCGCCATCGAGACCGCCGAGAACGGCGACCAGGCCTGCGAACTCACCGCCTATCTGCAGTTCTCCGGCGCGGTCAGCGTCCTCGGGCTGGTCACGCTCTCGCTCGTCGCCTACCTCGCCCTGAGTTACTACGACACCCCCGAGCGGCTGGTCGGCGAGGCGACCGTGTCCGTCTCGGTCGACCTGTTCTTCTTCAGCTTCTCCAACAGCTACACCGTGCGGCGCGAACTGATCAAGGGATCGGGGGGCAGTGAGGGCGCCTCGGCTCGTGCCGGCCGGAGTTCCGTTGCCCGCAGGGCACTCGCCGAACTGCCCGCCAGTGCCCAGGTCGCCCGGGTGTCCTTCGGTGACACCCTCACCCAGCAGGAATGGCTCGACCAGTACTGCGCCGCCTTCGCCCCTGTGGGAGCCTGACATGCCTTTCCAGACCATCACCTGGACCGCACTCCCGGCGGGCGCCTCCGCGGGGGCGGTCCGTCTCTCGGTGCTGATCGCGCCCCGGCTCCGGACGGACGGGGCCACCCAGGCGCTGTCGGCGTTCCCGGATTGGTCCGACTGGCCGAAGGTCGTCTCCGGCATGTCCTTCACCGTCGGATTCCCCGATCTCGGCATCACCGGGGCGCCCGTCGAAGCGGTGCGGGTCTCCAGCCCCGAGTCGGCGAGATGGCGCTCCCTGTTCAACCCCAAGACCACCGTGCGCGGGCACACCTCCGCAGGAGCAGGCCGCAGGCGAATCCGCTCGTACCCCGCTGCGCACCTGCTCGGCTTCGTCGCCGGCCGCTGGGGGAGGTTCGGCGCCGTCTCACCCGATGAACACCCCCGCCGTGCCGCCCTCATCGACAGCGGTGCCTTCGGCCCCATCGGCTTCGAGGAGAACGACAGCGGCATCAAACGCCGCGCGCTCCTCGCCGGGCAGCTGGAGGACCGCTTCGACACCAGCGCGAACTCCACCCCCGCCACCTGGGCCATCCCCTACGACGCAGGCGACACCGGCGCGGACGGCGTCGCCCGCAGCTTCCTCCAGCTGACACGGTTCCACCGGCGCCGGCCGAAGGGCAGCGGTGCCCTGCCGCCGCTGCCGGAACCCGAGTTCGACTTCCATCAGACGGTCGCCGCCACACGGCAGTACCCGGCGCTGCAACGCATGCTGGGCCTGGTGGTGGAACTGCGCGTCACCGACTCCAGGGTCCTGGCCCTGTTGCAGGGACCGGTCAGGAACGGCTGGGTCACCGTGACCCCGAAATGGACCCCGTCCCTGGGCACGCCCGCCGATGTCGACGTCAGCCCCCACACGGCGTGCCTGATCGGCGCCAACCGCTTCGAGGCCCGACCGCGCGACCCCAACACCGCGGACTGGGACCACGGTCTGCTCCGCCTCGGCCACTCGAGCTCCTTCCTCACCATCCCGGTCGACATCGACGGAGCCGCGCTCCTGGCCGGGCAGTTCGCCGGCAATGTCGCGCGGGCCCGCAACGTCGCCGACGGGCATCCGCTGCCGGCGTTGCGTACCGCCGGATTCGCGGTCGCCCGCACGGGCCGGGCGTCCGGCCTGGCCCGCGGACTCGCCCGGGGCGAGGAGCTGAACGGCACCGCCTTCACCAAGACCGGCGAGAAGAAGGGCGGGACCCTCCAGCTCTACCTGGACGACCTTGTCCAGGGATACCGATGGGACGTACGGGACGCCGCCGACACCGCCTGGCGCACACTGATGGCGCGCTCCGGCCACTACCGCTTCCTCGCCGACGACCCGGATGTCGCCGTCGCGGTCAGCGAGGAGGGTGTGGTCACGACCGCGCCCACCAGTTCGGGAGTCGCGGGGGACACCGATCTGTACCTTCAGGAGCAACTGGTCCAGTGGACCGGATGGAGCCTGGGCGTTCTGCGTCCGGGAGCGGCGGTCGGTCCCGACGGCAGCCCCCACCGCCAGCAGCTGGTGCTCCGCGAGGACTTCCCCTTCGCCGGGGACTTCGGCGTACCGCCCGGCAGCCTGCCCCGGCTCAGGTTCGGCCACTCCTACCGGCTGCGCGCCCGCGTGGTGGACCTGGCGGGAAACAGTCGTCCCGCAGCGGCCGGTGAGCTGGAGGACACCGACGAACTGCGCTCCGCAGCCGTGGTGCACCAGCGCTTCGAACCCGTCAATCCCCCCGAGGTACTGCTGCGCAAGCCCCGCACCCAGGCCGAGGGCTCCGAACGGGTCGTCATCCGCAGCACCACCGGCTCGGACACCACGGCACAGGAGTCCGTCCGCCACCTGGTGCCCCCGCGTACCTCCCAGCTGATGGCGGAGCAGCACGGCTGCTTCGACGCCGACGGCGCGGGCCACCCGATGCGCGACGTGTACGACATGATCAAGACACGGGACGCGGCGGCCCTGGAGGCACTCAAGGAGGCGCATCCGGAACCCGCCCCGTATGAGGAGTCGTTCTACTACGACACCGACTCGCTGCCCGTGCCGTACCTGCCCGACCCTCTCGCCCGCCAGATCCTGGTGCGCGGCCTGCCCGACACCACGGGCACCACCAGCACCCTGCAGGTCGAGGCGCCCACCGGTGAGTGGCCCACCCATCGGGCCTGGCGGATCAGGCTCACCCGCGGCAGCACCGCCGGCTGGACGCGGGACGACACCAACCGTCTCCTCGAGATCCGCCTCGCGCCGGGCGACCTCTACACGCTGCGTCTGAGCAGCCGCTTCAAGGACGGCGACGTCGACCTCATGGGCGTGTGGAAGTGGATCCAGGAGTGGGTGGCGCAGTCCGGGTCCGGAACGGATCTCACCTCGCTGCGGAACCTGATCGCCGGGGGACGTCACACGATGTTCACGCCCTACCGGGAGATCACTCTCGTTCACGCCGTGCGCACCCCGCTCAAGGCACCCTCCCTCACCGCCCTGAGCGTCGACCGGGCCGGCGGCGCGTCGTCGACGTGGGCACGCGTGCAGGGGACCGTGGACATCAGTCGCAAGAGCACCGGCACGGTCGACCTGGTGGGGGAGTGGACCATGCCCGTCGACACGGGACCGGGAGGCCCCGAGCCGGAGTCCGCCCGGACCTTCCGTGCTCCGGTGGCCACGCTCCGGGTGGAGCGGGCGCCCGGCGCCTCGCCGGGCCCGGACGACCTGCCCCTCGACGTCCGCCACGAGTTCGGTGACACACGCCACCGGCGCGTCGTCTACCGTGCCGTCGCCACCAGTCCCTTCACCGAGTACTTCCGGGCCGAAACCGAGCTCACCCTGACGGACGGCCGGGCGTCCTACACCGTCGACGCCGAACCCGCCGGCATCAAGATCCGCGACAAGGCGACAGGGAATCTCCTCGAACCCGCTCCGGTGAGCGCCACCGACCCGCAGACCGCGGACGGCGACTACCTCCTGGACCCGGGCAGCAGGACCGTCCGTCGCACCACAAGCGGCCATACGCCGGAGAACGGCACGCTGGTCATGAGCTACGTGCCGCCCTCGACCACCAGGACCTCGGCCGCCCTCAGCGCCCGGATCGTGCACAGCACCGCCCGGCCGGCCGCACCCCGGATCCACTCGATCGTGCCGACCTTCTCGTGGACCGAGACCGCGGAGCAGAGCGTCCGCAAGGGAGGCCTGCGGGTCTACCTCGAGCGGCCGTGGTGGTCCTCCGGCCCCGACGAGCGGCTGGGGATCGTGCTCTGGAAGGGCGACACAACCGACCCGTCGCCCCAGCTGGAACCCTACGTGACCATGTGGGGCCGTGACCCGGCGTTCGCCACCGCGGACCTGCCCGCGACCCCCGCCACCACCTCGTTCCGCGGCACGGCCTGCACGGGCTTCGACCTGTCGCTGGCGGAGGCGGGAGGCGCGCAGGTGAACGCCGTCGGATACAACGTCGCCTACGACTCCGACCGCGGCCTGTGGTACGCCGACATCGAGGTGACCCTTCCGCGAGGCGAGCGGCACACCTCCTACTTCCCCTTCGTCCGGCTGGCCTTCGCGAGGTTCCAGTCCGCCTCGATCAGCGGATGCCATCTGTCCCCGGTGGTGACGGCGGGCTTCGTGCAGATCGCCCCGGACCGCACCGCCACCGTCACCGGCACCGGCTCCTCCCGGACGGTGACGGTGACAGGACGGTCGTACACCGCCACGGCCGCGAGCTCCGGTCCGTCCGTCCTCCAAGTCCAGGTGGAACGGGCGACACCCGGGGTGACCGATCCCGACCTGAAGTGGCAGCCCGTCTCAGACCCCCCGCGGACGCTGACGTCCTCGGTCACCCAAGGAAACCTCGTGACGTGGACCGGCACGGTCACTCTGCCCACCGACGCACCCGCCGGCTCGCTGCGTCTGACGCTGCGTGAGCTGGAGGCCCATCCGACCGGCCTGCCCGCCCCGACCGGCCGCAGGCGCACGGTCTACCTGGCCACGCTGCCGGTCTGACCGCAGGCTCCGAAAGCCCCCGAGTCGCTCGCCGGCCAGGCGACTCGGGGGCCGCCCGGCCATGTCACCGGCAAGGCCATGTCACCGGCAAGGAGGTTCAAACACCATGCTGTCCCGTATCGGCCCCACCGAGCTGCTCCTCGTCGCTCTCGTGATCTTCCTGCTGTTCGGCGCGAGCAGGCTCCCCGAGGTCGCGCGCTCTGTCGGCAGGTCGGCCCGCATCCTCAAGAGCGAAGCCAGGGCCATGAGATCCGACGACCAGGACCCAACCGACGATCCCCCGCAGCCCCTACGGCAGGAAGCCCTGCCACCGGGCCGCACCGAGTTCCCCAGTGAGCCGATGAAGACGGGCCCCGGAGGTGACGGTCATGACGCCGGCTGATCCTCTGGCGTGGCGGAAGCGAGCCGGCACCGCACTGCTGACGTTCGCCCTGCTGCTGGGCGTGCGGACGTCCGCACACGCCGCAGTGGAGGTCCCCATCGAACCATCCTGTGGTCCCGGACACGTCAACGTGAGGGACTTCTACGACGGGTCCGGAGACTACTCCACGGCCTTCGCCCGGGCGGTCTCCGCCCTGCCCGGCGGGGGAGTCCTCACGGTGCCCGCCGGTTCCCACCTCCTGCGACGCCACGTGATGGTGAACACCGACGGCATCTGCATCAAGGGTGACCCCGGCGCACGGGTCGTCGTCGACCCCGTCGAGGGAGATCTCGACATCAACCACTACGCGGCGTTCATCGCGAACAAGCCCGCGGCCTCCGGCACCGGGCTGGACGCCGTGCGCAACGTCTGGGTCCAGGACCTGAGGATCGAGGTGAGGAAGGGTGTCGACGGCCCGATCAGCCAGGGCGTCGTCCAGTACAACAACTGCCGCGACTGCGGTGTCGAGCGCTCCCAGGTGGTGTGGACGGGCGCAGCCGACATCGACCTGAAAGGGCGGAGCACGGACGGCATCGCCTTCTCCCAGGGATCCAGCGGCTGGATCTCCGAGGTCCGCGTCGACGGCATGCCCAAGGTCGGCATCCTCATGACCATGGGGGCGCACGACGTGCTCATCGACGAAGTGGAGACCGTCAACAGCGGAGCGCGCAACGGCGCGGGTGGGTACTGGGGGGCCGGCATCGCGCTCGGCGGATCGAGCCGTATCACCGTGCGCAGCGCGGTCTCCTCGGGCAATCGCATCGCCGGCATTCTGGTCGGAGCAGTCGGCGGCGGAGTTCTCGGCTGGCATCCGGCGCGCGACAGCGTCATAACCGACTGCACGGTCAGCGGCAACGGCACGCGGTCGCAGGAGAGCGCCGGTCTGATCGTCAACTCCGAGGCATTCGCCACCGACCATGTGGATGTGCTCCCCGAGGGAGTCCAGGTGGACGACCTGCGGTCCTACGCGAACAACGGCCACGGGATCTACGTCAGCTCCGGCAGGCACGTCGCGATCCGCGCAAGCACCGTCAGGGACAACACCGACCACGGGATTCTCGTCGCCAACGCCACCCACGGCGAAGGGCGGATCGCCGACCTCACCGCCGACGTCTCGATCCAAGGGTCGTACGTGTACCGCAACGGCACGGTCCTTGGGGTCCATTCCGGGTCGGTCGCTCTGAGAGCGGTGAAAGACGTCGAGGTGCGCGACAGTGTGCTCTGGGGTGCCGGGCAGGCGGGGAACACACTGGTCCTCATGTCCGCTCTGGCCGGGGCGCCGGGGCCCGACGTGCGTTCCTCCGGCGTCCGCCTGTCCGGGATCGACGTACGGAACACGCTGACCACATGGGTCGGCGGGGAATCGGAGTCCGGCGCGTACGACATCGCGGGCTCCGGCTCACCGAACGCCTATCGAGGCATCGGCCTTGCAGCGCCCCTGGGTTCCCACTACACGGACACTGCCGGCGGACGCCGGTATCTGAAGACCACCGGATCCCTGACGGCCACCGGGTGGAGCTGACGAGGGTCAGCCCGTCACAGGGGCAGGGGCCCCGGAAAGCGGTTGCGCACCGGAGCGGTCCGAGACGCGGAGCGAAACGCGGTTTCGGCGGACAGGTCCTGGTCTGTAGGGTCTGCCCAACGGCCTGCCTTCACAGTCGGACCCCGGGCGAAGGCCTCCCCCGGCCCACGTGACAGCCAAGTGCTGCCCATCGCGGGAGCGGACCCCCGGCGACCCGATGGTCCAGTGTCGGCCGTCAGCGCCCACATCCCGGAGAGTCCCATGTCGGTTCCCACCCCTTGCCCTGACGTGCCCCAGGGGCGGTGGCCCTTTGTGGGGCGCGAGGCCCAGACGGCCATGCTCCGCGCCGCGTGGCACGATCCCGGCTGCCAGGGAGCGATCGTCTACGGGGACGCGGGCGTGGGGAAGAGCCGCCTGGCCGAGCGGTTCTGGGGGGAACTGGTGGCAGGCGGCGTCCGGGGCGGCAGGACGGTGGCCACCGCGGCGGCGGCCACGATTCCCCTGGGCGCGGTCGCGCACCTGCTGCCGCCCGGTCTCGATCTGTCGGATCCTCCCGCCGCCTTCCGCGCGGCGGTTCAGGCCTTCGCAACAGGCGGGCGCGGCCGCTTCGTCATGCTCGTCGACGACCTCCACCACCTGGACGCGGCCTCGGCAACGTTGGTGACGCAGCTGCTGACGGCGGGGGTGATGTTCCTCGTGGCCACTGTCCGCTCGGGCCACGCGGCCGTCGACGCCGTGCTGGCCCTGGACCAGTGCGACCGGATGCGAAGAATAGACCTGACGGTGCTTCAGCCCCTGGAGAGCGAGGAGGTACTCTTCGCCGTCCTCGGCGGCAGTGTCGAGCGCCGGTCGAGCCTTGAGCTGCACCGGGCCAGCAACGGCAATCTGCTCTTCCTCAGGGAACTGGTGCTCGGCGCGCTGGAGCGAGGCGACCTGGTCCGCCACGGTGAGGTGTGGCGGCTGTCGGGTCCGCCGGCCGGCACTCGATGGCTCACGGAGCGCATCGAGGACAGGCTCGCGACCGTCGACGCGCTCGGCCGCCACGCTCTCCAACTGCTTGCGCTCGCCGAGCCGCTCAGCGTGAACGACCTCACCGCCCAGGTGCCCCCTGCCACGGTGGCCGGGCTTGAGGCGGCCGACCTGATCCACGTCCAGCTGGACGGCAGGCGCACCAGCGTGACGCTCGCGCACCCCCTCTACGGCGAGGTCATCAGCGCACGGCTTCCCGTCGTCGAACGGCGCGGTCTGCTGCGCGGCCTGCTGGAGAAGATGGAGTCCCGGGGGACACGTCGACGGGAGGACGCCCTGCGCATGGCGTCCTGGCAACTCGCGGCGACCGGCTCCGCGGACCCGGAGCTGATCATCCTGGCGGCCGGGCTCGCCCGGCACGGACACGACTACGAGCAAGTACTGACGCTGCTGCAGGCGCTGCCCGACACACACCGGTCGCTCAGCACCCGCATCCTCGAAGGAGAGGCCCACTACCAGTTGGGCCGCCTGGGCGAGGCAGAGCAGATGCTCTCGAACGCCTACGCCCTGGCCCGCACCGACGAGGAGCGGCTGATCATCACGGTGGAGCGCACACAGAATCTGCTGTGGGGCGCGGGGAAGGCCGCGGAGGCGCTCAAGGCCCACACCGAAGGGCGCGCCGTGATCAGCGATCCCCGCCTGCTCGCCGCCCTTGACATCGACCAGGGAGCGATTCACGTCATCGGCGGACAGCCGCAGGCCGGACTGAGGCTCCTGGAGGGAGTGGAGGAGGTACCGGACGACCGGGTGCGCACCTACGGGCTCGGGATGAGAGTGCTCGGGCTCGGGTCCACGGGACGCACGGCCGAGGCCATTGACCTGGGGCGGGCCGCCTACGAGGTACATGTGCGCGCCAGCACACACGTCGTGATCCAGCATCCTTCGGCCGCGCTGTCCGCCCTGTCGCTGGCGTATGCCGCGGCCGGTGATCTCGAGAACGCCCGGCGCACCGCGGAGCGCGGCCACGCGAGCGCGGTCGAGGCGGGCGCGACCCAGCCGGCCGCCTGGCTCGCGTGGGGTCTTGGACGTATCCACTGGCTGGCCGGCCGGGCGGCGGACTCCCGGCGTTGGTACGGCGAGGCGTTCACCGTCGCTCGTCAGCAGAACGTCCTGATCCTGCTGCGGCTCGCCGCGTCCGGGCTGGCGGCCGCGGCCGCTCTCACCGGTGACACGGAGACCGCGGAGTCCGTCCATGAGGATTTCGCAAGCTATCCGGAGTTTCCGTTCCTGGCCGGAGAGGACGCCCTGGGGCGCGCCTGGCTGCTGGCAGCCAGGGGCGACTTGGTGGCCGGCCGTGAGGTCGTGCTCCGGGCTGCCGCCCGGGCCCGCGCCGCCGAATACAGCAGCTCGGAGATGATCCTGCTGACCGAGGTGGCGCGGCTCGGCGGCGCCCGGCAGGTCCGCGAACGCCTGGCCGAGCTGGCTGCCTGCTGCGACGGGGCCTTTGCGGGCGCGCGGGCTGACCTGGTTGCCGCCATGGCCGACCGAGACGCCGAGGCGCTGCTGGCAGCAGGCGAGCGACTGGAGTCCATCGGGGCTCACCTGCTGGCGGCCGAGGCGGCGGCGGATGCGGCCGGCATCCTTCGCGGCAGTGGCGCGGCGCGGGCGGCCACGGCGGCGGCGGCGCGGGCGAACCGGCTCACCCAGAACTGCCAGGGCGCCGTCACCCCTCTCCTCGCGCTCACCTCCGCCCCCACACCGCTGACACAGCGGGAATCGGAGATCGCGCTTCTCGCCGCGTCCGGGCTGTCGAGCAAGGAGATAGCCGGTCGGCTGACGCTCTCCGTGCGCACGGTGGACAACCATTTGCGCCAGGTCTTCACCAAACTGGGCATCACCACCCGCCGCGAGCTGCCCGGCGCACTGAGACGAGGTGGGTCACCGGGCCCCGACGGGACGTACGGGCCCACTTCACCGGACCGTCCACTTTGAGCAGTGACTACTCATGAGAGTGCTGCCGCCCACTGCCAGGCTGGGCGTGGCCCCGTGAATTCCCGGGGTCGGTGTCGAGGAAAGGCAGAACTGGACCGTGAAGACCTGGTCCGTTCCCGGTTTCACCGAGATTCGCGAGCTGGGGACCGGGGGCAGTGGACGTGTGGTGATGGCCGTCGAGACGGCTTCTGGCACGCCTGTGGCGATCAAGTACCTCGACGAGCGGCTGACGGGGGACACTCGCTTCCTCCAGGACTTCCGAGCCGAGGCTCAACTGCTCAGGGAAGTCGACTCTCCGCACGTGGCGCGCTTGCACCGGTACGTGGAGACCCGGGACGGCGCCGCCATGGTGCTGGACCTGGTGGACGGGCTCTCCCTGCGGGCCCTGCTGCGACAGGAAGGCGCGACCACGCCCGAAGCGGCGCTGACCGTCCTCAAGGGCTCGCTTCTCGGCCTGAGCGCGGCACACCACCTGGGCATCGTCCACCGGGACTACAAACCCGAAAACGTCCTCGTCACCACCGACGCCACCTCCAAGCTCGTCGACTTCGGCATCGCCCTGCGTGACGGGTCGTCACCCGTCGGTGCGGCGGGCACCCCGATGTACATGGCCCCGGAACAGTGGGAGGGGCACCCGGCTTCGCCCGCGACCGACGTGTACGCGGCGACCGTCACCTTCTTCGAGTGCGTGACCGGGTCCCGACCGTTCACCGGCGAACACCTCGCCGAGATCGCCGTACGGCACATGTCCACGCCGGTGCCCGCGGAAGCCGCGCCCGAGCCCGTCCGCGCGCTCGTCCTGCGCGGGATGGCCAAGAGCCCGTACGACAGGTTCGGTTCGGCGGACCAGTTCCTTGCCGAGTTGGAGACCGCCGCAGCCGCCGGGTTCGGCCCCGACTGGGAAAAGCGGGGCAGACGCGCCCTTGCGGCACTCATCGCCGCCCTGCTGCTGGAACTGCCCCAGCCCCCGGCCGGCGGCGCCGACGCCACGACCGAACTGGCCATCACCGACATGGACGAGGAGTCGGCCGCCGATCACTCGCTTCCGCGTCCGCACAGGCAGCGGTCCGGCGGCGCTCGCAGCCGGATCCGGAACGTCGTCGGCACCGCTCGGCGACGGCCCCTGAAAGTCCCGGCAATCATGGCTGCCGCGGTGTTGCTCGGCGCCGCCGCTGTTGCAGGGGGCATCACGAGCAACGCACCGGGCAAGAACAGCGCCCAAACCGACCCCGCGGCGGACCCCGGGACCGGCGACGCAATGCCGGGCTCGACTCGGCCCCCCACCGGCGATTCCGTCGAGGACGATCCGGCAGCGTCCTCGTCACCGGCGCACGATTCCACGGTGGCCGGCACCCCGGACCCCAGCGGTGCCTCGGCCGGCACAGCGGGACAGGGCACCGGCACCGGAAGCACCGGCACCAGCTCCGACGGCTCCGAACCGGTGTCAGTGCCCTCGCCATCCGCCGCATCGCAGGGGCCGGTCGCGTCGCCCACGGCATCCCGTACGGCGACGGCGGTCCGGTCGCTGGGCATCACCTCCCTCCAGGAGTCGACGCAAAGCCGCGGCGCCGACGCGACGGTCACCGTCACCACGACCGGCACCGACCCCGTAAGCCTCACACTGACCTGGTACGACAGCGACCAGGCCGACACTCCCGGGCAGCGGGACGGAAGCAGCGAGACCTACCAGCTCAGCGGGCGCACGAGCTACCAGCTCTCCTACCACCACGACTTCACCACCTGCCCCCGTTACTGGGGACTTCAGGTCAGCACCGCGCCCGACGCCGAGTCCGGGACGGCCTACCGGGACATGGACGCGCTGGCCTGCATCCTCCAGCCGAGGGGTTGAGCGGGGCCTGGAAGGCAACCGGTATGAGTACGAATGACGATGCGCCCACCCGGCGATTCGGCCGGCACCACCATCGCGGCACGCATGAGGAGGAAGCTCCTGAGTACCTGTCAACGGGCTGGACTCCCACTCGCGCCACCCCTTCACCACCACAGCGGCACGACGAGCAGCCCACGGCCGTGACCGTGTGGAACACCGGTGTGTACCCCTTGAATCCGATGGCCGAGGACGCACTGCCGACCCTGCGTCTGCCCGACGGGGAGTCCCCCCGCCACCGCACCACCACGGTCTGGCGGGACGGCCCCCCGCATCACACCGGGCGTACCCGGCGCCGCATCGGGTGGCTGCTGGGACGGGTGGCCCTCGTGCTGCTGATGGCCGCCGCCATCGGCGTGATCGTGTGGCAGCGCAACACTCCGGAACTGGCCGTCACCCAGGTCACGGTGAGCGCGCGGCCGACCGAGTTGCGGTGCGACGGATCGGCCACCGTGGTCGCCGTGGTCACGACCAACGGGGCGGCGGGAAGCATCCGTTACCGATGGGTCCGGAGCGACGGCACTGATTCGGGCGAGTTGCGTCAAACCGTACGTGCGGGCCAGGAACACGTCAGCCTGCCGATGCGCTGGACCTTCCATGGCAGGGGCACCGACAAGGCGCGCGTCGTCGTCGACATCCTCACCCCCACAGCGCACACGGCCTCGGCATCCTTCACCTATCGCTGTAGCGAGGGCCTGTAGCGCGTTCAGTAAGCCGCGCCGATCCTCCTCCGGCACGTGTGCGCATGCGGAGCAGGACGCTTCCCTCTACCTGGCTGCGGGAACCGCCTGTCTCCAGGCGGTGCGACAGCAATTGGCTGCCGAAGCGCAGCAGTGGTGGCAGACCCTGTTCCACAACGACCGGGCAGAGGCCGCCGAGTTGCCGGTGCTGCGGCGGCTCGGGCTCGCCATGTGGGCGTACGCGGTGCTGCTCAGGCTTTCCGAGACCGCTGCCATCAGCCCGGCACGCGGCGTGCGCATGCTGCCCTGGACCGCCGTTCCCGTCGCCGTCATACCGCTGGCCGGAGCCCTCTCCGACCGTAATCGGCGGGCTCGTCATCCTCACCGTGGGGCTCGCGGTGCGGGCCCTCGGCACGGGCTGGTCCTATCCGGCCTGGGTATGTCCCTATTCCGGTCCACGATCCTTCGCCTCACGGCGTGGTGAGCAGTTCCCCGTCTATGACGGTGACGGCCGTGCCGTGGAGCAGCGTGCGGTCGCCGCGCAGCTCGGTTCGCACCAGGCCGCTGCGGGCCGACACCTGAAGACCGGTGAGCGTGGTGCCACCGAGGCGGGCGGACCAGAAGGGCGCCAGCGCGGTGTGGGCGCCGCCGGTCACGGGATCCTCGTCGATGCCGATGCCGGGGAAGAAGCAGCGGGAGACGAAGTCGTAGTCGGCGGCCGGGTTGTCGGCGCGTGCGGTGACGATCACGCCGCCTCGCCAAGGGAGCGCGGCCACTGCAGCCAGATTGGGGGTGAGTTGACGGACGGTCTTCTCGTCGGCCACCTCGACCAGGGGCTCACCGACATCCGGGCCCGTTTCGTGGACGGACAGGACGTCAGTGCCGATGGCAGCGGCGATCTCGTCGGGCGGTGCGATGGCACGCAGTGGGGCAGTGGGGAAGTCCAGGGTGATGGTGCCGTCGTCGGCACCGGTCGAGCGCAGTATGCCACTGCGTGTGGCGAACCGTACGATGCCGCGGGTCAGGCCCGTCGCGTTCAGCACATGTGCGGTGGCCAGGGTGGCATGGCCGCACATGTTCACCTCCGTGGCGGGAGTGAACCAGCGCAGCGCCCAGTCGGCCTCGGCATGTCCGGGGAGAGGGTGGGCGAATGCTGTCTCCGGAAGGCCGACCTCGGCGGCGACCCGCTGCAGCCACCGGTCCTCGGGGAAGGAGTCCGTGTCCAGCAGCAGGACGCCCGCGGGGTTGCCGGCAAAGGGACGCTCCGTGAAGGCGTCGACGATTCTGATCCGCATGGACGGGACGGTAGAGGCCCTGAGCAGCGGCCGGGCAGTGCCAATTCCCAACAGGTGGCATGACGGCCGGGGAGACCTTTGGCCATTCGCTTCAGCTGACGCGGCTGCGGTCCCGGAACCAGGTTGGAGAGGGGGAGTGGGGCCTCCTGAGCAGGGTCATGCTGCGTTGTCCAGCATGGCTGCCGCGACCGCGTGTGCCTCCGCGGCGGGTGCCGTTGTGCGTTCCCGCAGTGCGGTGACGATCGCTCCGTCCATCAGCAGAACGAGCCGTCGCGCGAGTGCCTCGGCATCCTCGTGTCCACTCTTGTTGAGCAGGCCCGCAACGTAGGCGGTGACGCGCTCCTTGTGTTCGGCGGCGACCCGGTAGGCCGCGCTGCTGGTGTCGGCGGTCTCGGCCATGGTGTTGATGAAGGCGCATCCGCGGAAGTCGGCGTTGGCGAATCGCTCGGCCAGCGCATGGAAGACGTCCAGGGCGTCACCGCCGAAGGCATCCACGCGTTCGGCCAGCCATGCGCGCCAGGCTTGGTCGCGTCGTTGCAGGACGGCCACGACCAGGTCGTCCTTGCTGGCGAAATGCCGGTAGAAGGAGGCCCGGCCGACTCCGGATTCGGCCAGGATGCGTTCGACGCCGACGGCGCGGATGCCCTCGGCGTAAAAGAGTTCCTCGGCGGCGTCGAGGAGGCGTTCGCGTGCGTGGGTGGCCATGGGACCAGGCTATCCCGATCTTGACGATTACGGAACCGATCAGTACCGTCTTGCCGCAAGAAGACGGAACCGATCGGTACCATCTGGAGGACTCGTGCCACGCATGCCACAGCTCACCGACGACCCCTCGGGGCTTCTCGACCAGACCCGCCGCCAGCTCGGCCGGCTGCCCAACCTGTATGCGGCGATGGCCAACGGCCCGGCGGCACTCGCCGGGTACCTGGCCTTGCGCGATCACCTCGGCCGAGGCGTTCTGCCCGCCCGCCTCCGCGAGCAGCTCGCGCTCCTGGCCGCCCAGGAGAACCACTGCACGTACTGCGTCAGCGCCCACACGCTGCGGGGCCGCAAGCTGGGCCTGAGCGACGAGGAACTGGTCCGCACCCGCGAGGGTGCCGACGACGCCGACCCGCACGCCGACGCGGTGCTGCGGATCGCCCGCGAGGTCATGCGCAGCGGGGGTCGAGTCGAGGACACGGCACTGGCCGACGCCCGCCGAGCCGGGGTGACCGATGCCGAACTGGCCGAAATTGTCGCCCACATCGCACTCAACACGCTGTCCAACTACTTCAACCACCTTGCCCAGCCGGACCTCGACTTCCCGGAGGTGTCCGCATGAACCGCGAGTGGCGCAAGGGTTCGATCGAGCTAGTGTCCGGCTACACCATCACCGATGCCGACGGCCGTCCCGTCAGTCGCGCCGAGGGCGTCGACTTCGCGCTCGAAGGCGGCTTCGTCAACGTCCGGATCCCCGGCAGCCCCCACACCCAGTTGGTCTCAGCTCCGGCCGTCCGGCTGATCACCTGCGAATCCTGACGTTCCATGCTGGTTGGTCTCTCCGCAGGGCGGCTTCCCCAGCCGCCTACGTCGCCGTAGCCGCACCCCGGCATACGCGGGCCCGGCCCGGATCGCATGATCCTGGGCCGGGCCGGAGTCGTCTGGCACCCCGAGGAGGCCGGCGCGGCCAGTTGCTCGGTGGACCAGTGCCTCGACGAGCGTGTGGCTTTGATCCAGGTATCCCAGGGGGCGGCGTGTAGCGGCAGCCGCCGGACGAAGGTGTCCTCGTCATCGGCCGGGACGAAGTCCTCCGTGAAGCACGGGTCAACATATGCGCCTGCCCGCGCAGCCCCTCGATGGCGGCGCCCACGCAGACGTCCGTGGCGCGCCGGGCCTGGCTGAAGAGGCGCAGGGTGCCGAGCAGTTCGTCGGCGCCGGCCGAATCGCTCAGTTACTGTGCGGCGGTGTCACGGGCCTGGGCCGCCGTAACCCACCAGTCCGCGGAGGTGTGCCGCGGATGTGTTCCGTACGTCATGGTGCGGGCCTTTCCGGCGTCCGGGCGGGAGGGTGGCGCAGGGTCTCGGCGGCATCGGAGACGCGGCGCAGCAGATCGAGGAAGGTCGCCTGCTCCGCGGGGTCCAGCGGGGCGAGGAAGACCTGGTTCATGCGGGCGGTCCGCGCCGAGAGCTTCCGGTGCACCTGCACGCCCTCGTCGGTGGCGCGCAGGACCGACCGGCGCGCGTCCTTGGCGTCCCGTACCTTGTGGACCAGGCCACGGCCGGCGAGACGGCGGATCACCTCGGCGACGGTGGACCGGTCGAGTCCGACTCGCTCGCCCACGGTGCGCTGGTCCAGGCCCTCCTCGCCGACCAGTGTGTTGAGCACCGCGAACTGCGGGGAGGTGACGTCCTCCGACACCATCGTGGTCCACAGCAGTGTGTGCGCCTGCTGGAGGCGCCTGGCCAGATGGCCGGGGTGACTGCCGAGGTCGAGCGCGGGCACGGTGTGTCCTTTCGGTCGGATGCTCCTTGCACTGAGGGTCTTGACCCTGGATTCCCATCATGTCACGCTTCCGATCCAGAAAAATACATTCAGTGTACTGATTAATTTGGAGTGAGGAGCGGACGGATGGACAAGGGCTGTGGCCGACATCCCGGACGGGGCCTCACTGGCCGTCGGCGGTTTCGGACTCAACGGCGTTCGAACGTGCTGATCCGCGCGGCAGAGCCGATTCCGCAGGGCACGCTCGCGGAGCGGCTGCGGGCCGGGGGTTGCGGGATCCCGGCGTTCTACACCCGGCCGACGTCGGCAAGCAGGTCGCACAGGGCGGGCTGCCGTGGAGGTACGACGGCGAGGGCGGCGTCGTGCTCTCGTCCGGGCGGCCCGCCGCGATCGGCACGGGAACCTCGTCCTCAACAAGTCCCCGCGGAACTTCAATCCGCTCGCCGCGATGGCGGGCAAGGTCACGATCGCCGAGGTGGAGGAGCTGGTCGAGCCGGGCGCACTCGACCCCGACCAGGTCCATCTGCCGGGCATCTTCGTGCAGCGGGTGGTCGCGCTGACCTGCGGCCGTCGTTCCGAACCGAGAAGGGAACCATCACCCCGGGCAACTCCTCGCCGCTCAACGACGACGCCGCCGCCCTGCTGCTCGTGGACGAGGAAGCACTCAGGGCCACCGGCCACGAACCGCTCGCCCGGATCTCCGCCTCCGCCGTCACGGCGGTCGAACCGCACTGGCCGGAGTTCGACCCGGCGATTCTCAACCCCTCGGCAGCGCCCTCGACCTCGGCCACCCGCTGGTACTGGAGCAATAGGACAAGGAAGTTCACTCATGGCACAGACCGCACCCGACGACCAGACAATCATCGACCACGAGATCAGGCAGCGGCGGGAGGCGTACGAGAAGTCCGTCTCCGACGGCGCACCGCGCAGCCATCACCCGGCCCGGGACTACGCCCCCTACCGGTCCAGCCTCCTACGGCACCCCCGGCAACCGCTCGTGCCGATAGCGGTACGGCAGGACCCGGAGGCCGTCGAGCTGGGCTCGCCCGCCTTCGGCGAGACCGACATCACCGAGCTCGACAGCGACCTCACCCGCCAGTGCCACGGTGAGCCGCTCGGCGAACGCATCACCGTCAGCGGCCGGCTCCTCGACCGCGACGGGCGACCCGTACGGGGCCAGCTGATCGAGATCTGGCAGGCCAACGCCTCGGGCCGGTACGCCCATCAGCGCGACCAGCACCCCGCACCGCTCGACCCCAACTTCATCGGAGTGGGGCGGACACTGACCGCAGACGACGGCAGCTACACCTTCACCACGATCAAGCCCGGCGCCTACCCGTGGCGCAACCACACCAACGCCTGGCGGCCCGCGCACATCCACTTCTCGCTCTTCGGATCGGCCTTCACCCAGCGGCTGATCACCCAGATGTACTTCCCGGGCGACCCGCTCTTCGCCTACGACCCCATCCTCCAGTCCGTCACCGACGAGGCCGCACGCGCGCGGCTGGTCGCCGGCTACGACCACGGGTTGTCACGGCCCGAGTGGTCCCTGGGCTACCGCTGGGACATGGTGCTCGACGGCCCCGCCGCCACCTGGATCGAGGAAGGCCGCTGACATGACCGCTGACATGACGACCACTCCCGTGCACCCCACTCCTGCCCACACCGTGGGGCCCTTCTACGGGTACGCGCTGCCCTTCCCCGGCGGCGCGGAGATCGCCCCGGTCGGCCACCCGGACACGATCACCGTGCACGGCTGCGTCCGCGATGGCGCCGGCGATCCGGTACCGGACGCACTTCTCGAATTCTGGGGGCCGGGGCCGGACGGCGAACTGCCGCGCATCAGCGGCTCGTTGCGCCGCGACCCGGTCACCGGCGGGTTCCTCGGCCGCGACGGCGTCGGATTCACCGGCTTCGGCCGGGTCCCGGCCGACGCGGACGGCCACTGGGCGATCCGCACGCTCCGCCCCGGCGCGCGCGGCGGCAACGCCCCGTACATCGGGGTGTGCGTCTTCGCGCGCGGCCTCACCCACCACCTCTTCACCCGTGCCTATCTGCCGGAGCCGGCCGAGGCGCTGACCGCCGACCCGCTGCTCGCATCGCTGGCGCCCGAGCGGCGCGCGACGCTGGTGGCAGCCGCCGAACCACACGCCAGATACCGGTTCGACATCCGGCTGCAGGGGGAGTCCGAGACCGTGTTCCTGGAGTTCCTGTGACTCCTGTGACCCACGGTCTGCTCGCCCCGGGCGTTGCCGGTTCGCCCGCCGATGCGGCCACCTCGGACACCGCTTTCCTCCAGGCGATCCTGGACGCCGAGGCCGCACTGACCCGCGCCCAGGCGGCACTCGGCCTGGCGCCCGAGGAGGCGGCCGAGGCCGTCGCGCGGGCAGCCCGGGCCTCCCGCTTCGACATACGGGACCTGGCGCTGCGCGCACGCGACGGCGGCAACCCCGTCATCCCGCTCGTCGCCGATCTCACGGCGGCGGTCCCCGAGGCGCACGCGCCCTACGTCCACCGCGGGGCCACCAGCCAGGACATGCTCGACACGGCGGCGATGCTGGTCGCCGCACGGACGCTGGCGCTGCTACTGGACGACCTCGACCGCACGGCGGCGGCACTGGCCCGACTCGCCGCCGGACACCGCGACACCCCCATGCCGGGCCGCACCCTGACCCAGCACGCCGTACCGACGACCTTCGGGCTGAAGGCCGCGGGCTGGCGAAGCCTGGTGCTCGACGCACGGGACCGGCTGACGACCGTACGCGACTCACTGCCCGTGCAACTCGGCGGAGCGGCAGGCACGCTGGCGGCCTTCGACGCCTACGCGCAGACGGAGGGCGCCGGGCTGCGGCTGCTCGGTGCCTACGCCCGTGAACTCGCCCTCGCCGAACCCACCCTCCCCTGGCACACCCTCCGCACACCCGTCGCCGACCTGGCCGGGGCGCTCGCCTTCACCACCGGAGCGCTCGGAAAGGCCGCCGCCGACATCCTCGTCCTCTCCCGTACCGAGATCGGCGAGCTGAGCGAAGGCAGCGGCGGCGGCTCGTCCGCCATGCCGCACAAGTCGAATCCGGTACGTGCCACCCTCGTCGCCGCCGCCGCGCGCCGGGCGCCCGCGCTCGCCGCCGTGCTGTACGGTTCCGTGGCCGCCGAGGACGAGCGGCCCGCCGGGGCATGGCACGCCGAGTGGGAGACCCTGCGCGATCTGCTCCGGGTGGCCGCGGGCGCGGCCCGGGACGCGGCGCAACTCGCCGGGGACCTGCGGGTGCACCCCGCTCGTATGCGCGACCATCTGGACCTGACCGAGGGGCTGATCGTCTCGGAACGGCTGAACGCCGTCCTCGGCGCCCGACTGGGCCGCGCCCGCGCCAGGCGGTTGCTGACGGAAGCGGCACTCGCCTCCCGTTCGAGCGGCGCGCGACTCGCCGACGTGCTGACGGACCTCCTGGCCGAGGAGTCCTCATGCAAGGACCTCGACCTCGACGCCCTCCTCGACCCCACCCACTACACCGGCGCCGCCGGGGCGCTCACCGACCGCGCACTGCGACGGCGCTGAGCCGCCGAACCGCCGAGCCGTTCAACCACCCAACCGTCGAATACACAGGCACAGGTCATGACCCCACTCCCGCTCAAAACGCTGCACCACCGCTCCGAAGGCCCGGCCACCGGGCCCGCTCTGCTCCTCGGCCCCTCCCTGGGCACCTCGACGTCCCTGTGGGACGCGGTCGCGCCCGAACTGGCCTCGGCCTTCCGTACCGTCCGCTGGGACCTGCCGGGACACGGCGGATCGTCCGCGGGACTCATCGGCACCGAGACATCCGTCGGAGAACTCGGGGAACTCGTCCTCGCACTGGCCGACTCGCTCGGCCTCGACCGCTTCCACTACGCCGGGGTGTCACTCGGCGGCGCGGTCGGCCTGTGGCTGGCCGCACACCATCCCGAGCGGATCGACCGGCTCGCCGTCGTCTGCTCCTCCGCGCACTTCGGCCCGCCCGGCCCCTGGCGCGAACGGGCCGCGCTCGTACGGGAGTCGGGAACCGGCCCCGTCGCCGCGAGCGCTCCCGCGCGGTGGTTCGCCCCCGGCTCCGGTCATCCCGGACTCGTCGACGATCTGCTGCGGGCCGACCCGGAGGCGTACGCCGCCTGCTGCGATGCGCTCGCCGTCCTCGACCTGCGTGCGGACCTGCCGGCGATATCGGCCCCCACCCTGGTCGTCGCGGGACGCCTGGATCCCGTCACACCGCCCGAGCACGCCCGGGAGATCGCCGATGGAGTGCCGGGCGCGGCGCTCACCGAACTGGCGAACGCCTCGCATCTCGCGCCCGCCGATCGGCCCGGGGCCGTCCTGGGCGCACTGCGGGAGCACTTCGCGGCGCCCGGACCGGGGGCGGGGGCGGCGGTTCGCAGAGAGGTGCTCGGTGATGATCACGTCGATCGGGCTCAGACCCGTACTACCGCTTTCACCGCGCGCTTCCAGGACTTCATCACCCGCTATGCCTGGGGCGAGGTCTGGACCGACCCCACGCTCAGCCGGCGCGAGCGCAGCCTCGTCACGCTCACCGCGCTTGTCGCCCATGGGCACCTGGACGAATTGGCCCTGCATGTGCGGGCCGCCCTGCGCAACGGTCTGACCCCCGAGGAGATAGGCGCTGTGCTGCTCCAGGCCGGGGTCTACTGCGGCGTTCCGGCAGCCAATGCGGCCTTCGCCACGGCACAGCGGGTGCTGGCGGAGGACAGGGAGATCTGACCCGCCGCCTGCGCGTCGGCGCACATCCGGCCACTTCGTCACGGCCGGATGTGCCGGATGTATTGACACGGTCGGAGGGGCGGAGGACTATCACTTCCCAGTTAATTAACTATCTAGTGCGTTAACTGTTCGGGTCGGGTGTCTCTGCCTACCGCTCGGTACCCGCTCCGGCGTTCTCTCCCCAACGCCGCCCCCGTCCCTCCCGCCGCCCGCCCCTCGCTCATGGGTAGGCTGCTGTCCCCGAGGAGTTCATGTGTCCGCTCATCCACAGGCCGACGAGGCGCCCGCCGTGCCGCCCCGAGGCAAGCCCCGCAAGGCCGCTCTCGCCGCCTGGATCGGCAGCGCGCTGGAGTACTACGACTTCTTCATCTACGGCAGTGCCGCGGCGCTGGTCTTCCCCAAGGTCTTCTTCGACCCGGACGACCCGGCCTCCGCCACCCTGATCTCCCTGGCGACCTTCGGCGTCGCGTACGCCCTGCGCCCTGTCGGGGCTCTCTTCCTCGGCCACTTCGGTGACCGGCTCGGCCGACGGAAGATCATGGTGTGGACGCTGGTCCTCATGGGTCTGTCGACCTTCCTCATCGGCTGCCTGCCCACATACGCGCAGGCCGGCACCGTCGCTCCGGTGCTGCTGGTCCTGATGCGGATGCTCCAGGGCCTGTCCGCGGCCGGCGAGCAGGCCAGCGCGAACGCGATGACACTGGAGCACGCGCCGGAACACCGGCGCGGCTACTACACGAGCTTCACCCTGAACGGGACCCAGGCCGGGCAGATCCTCGCGACCGTGGTGTTCATTCCGGTCGCCGCGCTGCCGGACGAGCAGCTGTACACGTGGGGCTGGCGTATTCCGTTCCTGCTCAGCGTCGTCGTCGCGGTCGTCGGGTACATCATCCGCCGGACCCTGGAGGAGACCCCCGTGTTCCAGGAGGTCTCGGCCAGTCGGAACGTGGCCAGGATGCCGCTGGCGGAGCTGCTCAGGAACTACTGGGCGGATGTGCTGCGGGTGGTCGCGGCGGCGCTGATCGCGACGGTCAGCACCATCTTCTCCGTCTGGGCCCTGACGTACGCCACGAGTGACGCGGTCGGCTTCGACAAGACGGACATGCTGTGGGTCAACGGCTGCGCCAACGGGGTCGCCCTGCTCGCCATCCCGCTGTGGGCCAGGCTCTCGGACCGGATCGGCCGCAAGCCCGTCTTCCTCGCCGGGGCGCTCGGCAGCTCGGTGATGGTCTTCGTCTATCTGTGGGCGATCTCGACCGGCAACTACCCGCTGGTCTTCGTGACGGGACTGCTGTTCTTCGGTGTCGTCTACAGCGCCGCCAACGGCATCTGGCCCTCGTTCTACGGTGAGATGTTCCCCGCCAGGATCCGTCTGTCGGGCATGGCTGTCGGCACCCAGATCGGCTTCGCGGTCGCCGGCTTCTCGGTGACCTTCGCGGCACAGATCGCGGGCCTCCACGGCGACAACTGGACAGGCGTCGCGATCTTCACCGCCGCCTTCTGCGTGATCTGCGCGATAGCCGTGGCCACCGGGCGCGAGACGTACCGGGTCCCCACGGCCCGGCTCGGCCTGCGATCCCAGGGCGTACCGGAACCGATGCCGGCCCGCCAGTCGACCGCTCTCTGAACCGGCCACACCAGGGGCCCCTCGGCGGGCTTCTCCGAGGGGCCCCACCGTCCATGCAGTGAGCTAACCAGTTAGTACGTAAGGAGCGGATCATGGCGAATCCAGCCCACGCTGCCGCACCTGAGACCGCCGTGCCGATGTCTGTACTGGTCCTCGTGCTCACCCACCTCACCCACCTCACCCACCTCGCCCAACTGACCCACGGGACCCCTCGATGACCTCGTACCTTGCCGGCCTGATCGGCTCCGGCATCGGCCCCTCCCTCAGCCCCGCCCTGCACGAACGCGAAGCGGACCGGCACGGTGTGCGCCTCGTCTACCGCACCCTCGACATCCGTGCGCTGGGCGTCGAGCCCGAGGCCGTCGGTGAGCTGGTGCGCGCCGCCCAGCGCCTCGGCTTCGACGGCGTGAACATCACCCACCCCTGCAAACAGCTGGTCATCGAGCACCTGGACGAGCTGGCCCCCGAGGCCGCGGAGCTCGGTGCCGTGAACACCGTGGTCTTCCAGGGCGGGCGTGCCGTCGGGCACAACACCGATGTCACCGGCTTCGCCCAGTCCTTCGCCCGCGGCCTGCCCGACGCGCCCACCGGTGACGTCGTCCAGCTCGGCGCGGGCGGGGCGGGCGCCGCCGTGGCACATGCGCTGCTGAACCTCGGCGTCGACCGGCTCACCCTGCTCGACACCGACCCGTCACGCGCCGCCGCGCTCGCCGCCGTGCTGACCTCGCGCTTCGGGACCGGCCGCGCGGTGTCCGCGCCGACCACCGCGGTGGCCGAGCGCCTCGCGGAGGCGGACGGGCTCGTCCACGCCACCCCGACCGGCATGGCCGCCCACCCGGGCCTGCCGCTGCCCGTCGCGCTGCTCCGGCCCGAGTTGTGGGTGGCAGAGGTCGTCTACCGGCCCCTGGAGACCGAGCTGCTGCGCGAGGCCCGCGCGATCGGCTGCCGCACCCTCGACGGCGGCGGCATGGCCGTCTTCCAGGCCGCCGACGCCTTCCGGCTCTTCACCGGACTCGAACCGCACACCGGGCGGATGCTCACCGACCTCGCCGATCTGACCGCCTCCTCGGCCTGACAGGAGGACACCATGCGCAAGTCGATCGCCACCGTCTCGCTCAGCGGCCCGCTCTCCGAGAAGCTCACCGCCATCGCCACCGCCGGATTCGACGGTGTGGAGATCTTCGAGAACGATCTGCTGAGCAGTCCGCTCAGCCCCGAGGAGGTGCGACTGCGCTGCGCGGACCTGGGCCTGAGCATCGACCTCTACCAGCCCTTCCGTGACTTCGAGGCCGTCCCCGCCGACGTACTCGCCCGTAATCTGCGGCGTGCGGAACGCAAGTTCGCCGTCATGGAGCGCCTCGGCGCGGATCTGCTCCTCGTCTGCTCCAGCGTCGCCCCCGAATCGGCCGATGACGACGACCTCGCCGCCGGGCAACTGCGGCTGCTCGCCGACCGGGCGGAGCTCCATGGAATACGCATCGCCTACGAGGCACTGGCCTGGGGCCGACACGTCCGGACGTACGACCACGCCTGGAGGATCGTCGAACAGGCGGATCATCCGGCCCTCGGCACCTGCCTCGACAGCTTCCACATCCTCTCCCGTGGCTCCGACCCGAAGGGCATCGCCGACATCCCCGGCGAGAAGATCTTCTTCCTCCAGCTGGCGGACGCACCGCTGATGGCGATGGACATCCTCCAGTGGAGCCGACACCACCGCTGCTTCCCCGGCCAGGGCGGCTTCGACGTCGCCGCTCTGGTGACCGCCGTGGTACAGGCGGGCTACCGAGGGCCCCTGTCGCTGGAAGTGTTCAACGATGTCTTCCGGCAGGCCGACGCGTCCTCCACCGCCGTCGACGCGCTGCGCTCGCTGCTCCTGCTGGAGGAGTCGGCCGGACTCTCCGCACCACCCGCGCCGGCTGTCCCTTCCGGGTTCGCCTTTGCCGAGTTGACGGCGGCCGACACCGAGCCGCTGCGCGCGGTGCTCGGGGCCCTCGGCTTCGCCCGCGCCGGACGGCACATGTCGAAGCCGGTCGAACTGTGGGAACAGGGCGAGGCCCGGATCCTGCTCAACACCGGTGTCAGCGGCCGGCGCCCAGGTCCGGCGCTGGCCGCCATCGGCGTGGAGACCCCCGACCCGGACCGGGCCGCACGGCGCGCGGAGGGGATGCTCGCACCCGTCGTGCCGCGCCGTCGTGCCCCGCGCGACGCACCGCTGGACGCGGTCGCCGCACCCGATGGCACCGAGCTCTTCTTCTGCCGTACCGCAAGGCCCGACCACTCCAGCTGGACCGGTGACTTCACCGCCGTACCGTCGCTCGCCCTGCCCGGCGGGCCGGGGGAGCCGGCCGCGATCATCCGCCGTATCGACCACATCGCCCTGACTCAGCCCTGGCACCAGTTCGACGAGGCAGCGCTGTTCCACCGGGGCGTGCTGGGCCTGGAGGTGGACGACAGCCTCGATCTGGCCGATCCCTACGGGCTCGTGCGCAGCCGGGCCGTCGCGTCCCCCGGCGGCGGCGTCCGGATCGTCCTCAACATCGCGCCGGCGCCCGGTGGCGAGGAGACCCGTCTTCAGCACATCGCACTGGCGACGGACGACATCGTCGGCGCCGCCCGGCGCATCCGGGAACGGGGTCTGGGCCTGCTCCCCATCCCCGCCAACTACTACGACGACGTGGCGGCCCGCTATGAGCCGGCCCCACAGGACCTGGCCGCGCTGGCGGAGCTGGGCATCCTCTACGACCGGGACGAGAACGGGGAGTTCTTCCACTGCTACACCGCCACGATCGGGCGGCTGTTCTTCGAGCTGGTGCAGCGCACCGGCGGCTACCGGGGGTACGGCGCCCAGAACGCGGCCGTGCGGCTCGCGGCCCAGCATGCTCATCAGCAAGGTGTGTGACCTCTGCAGAAACCCTTGGACCTGGCACGAAGGCGCGGAGGCGGCCGCGGCTAGACTGACCAGCGCCGGACAGTCCGCCCTGAGGAGCCGCATGGCCGCCGCCGTCCCCCCGCCGACTCAGTCCGCCAAGCGCACCCGGGACGCGGCCCGGACGCAGGCGGAGATCCTCGACGTGGCCACCGAGGAGTTCGCCCGCATGGGCTTCGCGGGAGCCAGGGTGGACGAGATCGCCGCCCGCATGCGGACGACGAAGCGGATGATCTACTACTACTTCGGCAGCAAGGACCAGCTCTTCACGGCGGTCCTGGAGCGCGCGTACACGGTCATCCGGGACGAGGAGCGCAAGCTCGACGTCGAGCATCTGGACCCGGTCTCCGCCATCCGTCGACTGGCCGAACTCACCTTCGACCATCACGAGGCGCACCCGGACTTCATCCGCCTCGTCAGCATCGAGAACATCCATGAGGCGGTGCACGTCGCCGCCTCGCCGAGGCTCGCCTCCCTCAGCTCCCCGGCGATCGATGTCATCGGCCGCATTCTCGAAGCCGGGCGCGAGCAGGGCGTGTTCACGGCCGAGGTGGACGCCGTCGACCTGCACGCGATGATCAGCTCGTTCTGTTTCTTCCGGGTCGCCAACCGGTACACCTTTCGCACGCTCTTCGGCCGCGACCTCACCGAGGCACCCCGCCGCGAGCACTACCGGACGATGCTGGGGAACATGGTCATCTCCTACCTGACCTCGGACCTCCCCGGCACAGTCCGAGGCTGAACCGGGGTCCCGGTGCGGGGGCGCCCGCCACGTCGCCCACCGCTGGGCCTGATCGCGCCCGGGTCTACGAGTTCCCCGAGCGTTCCTGACGCTCCATCGGCCCGCAACGTCGCAGGCGCCCGGTCTCAGGAAAGCGCGCGGTGCGCACTCTTCAGGGAGCCGCGGAACTGCTCGACCTCGTCCGGTCGGAGATCTTGGACCATGCGCTCTTCGAGCCGGCGTGCCGGCTCGGCGTACTCGGCCAGCAGCTCGCGGCCGGCATCGGTGAGCAGGATGACCTTTTCGCGCCGGTTACGGGAGTTGGGCTCACGACGGATGAGGCCGCGGCCCTCCAGGGCGCGCACCATGTCGGCCATGGACTGGGCCGTGACGAAGGAGTCCCGCGCCAGCTGGGCGGCGGACACTCCGTCCCGCCGCTCCAGGACGGTGAGAGCGGTGTACTGCAGGGCGGTGATACCGGCGGGCCTGAGCAGTTCCTCAAGACGGGCGCGCACCACGAGTTCGGCCCGCTTGAGCAGATAGAGCAGAGATGGGCCCGTCTCTTCGCCTTCCCCGGTCGCGGACTCCGCTGGATCTGTCATGCCCTGCCTCCACGAGGTGCCGTCGCTGTGCCGTCCTTGAGTGCTGTACGGCCCACCCTAGGCCATTGACAGGAATCCTGATGAATGGCAACACTGACACCGAGCCCATCGACAGGATTCCTGTTGATTGGAGCGGGTGGCCGCCGGCCGGCGCCACCGCACAGGGCAACGAAAGAGACTCAGTCATGGATCTGCAGGGGAAGGTCGCCGTCGTCACCGGGAGCGGTCGCGGACTCGGTCTGGCATACGCCCAGGCACTCGCCGCCGCCGGAGCCGCCGTCGTCGTCAACGACATCGATCCCGAGGCCGTGCACACCGCGGTCGACGCCATCACGTCGCAGGGCGGCAAGGCAGCCGGCGTCGTGGCGGCAGTGGGCGACACGGCGGCGGCCGAGCACATCGTCGAGACCGCCGTGCGGGAGTTCGGGCGCCTGGACGTGTGCGTCACCAACGCGGGCATTCTCCGCGATCGCGTGCTGTGGAAGATGACGGACGACGACTTCGACGCCGTCGTCAAGGTCCATCTGCGCGGCACCTTCACCTGTGCCCGTGCGGCCGCGGTCCGTATGCGCGAGCAGGGCACCGGGGGCCGTCTCGTCCTGATCTCCTCACCCGCCGGGCAGCGGGGCAACTTCGGCCAGACCAACTACGCGGCCGCGAAGGCCGGGATCGTGGCGATGGCGCGGACCTGGGCCATGGAACTGGCCAGGGCCGGTATCACCGTCAACGCCGTCGTCCCGGTCGCGGCCACCGAGATGACCAAGACCATCCCGGCCTTCGCGCCGGTCATCGCGGATTCGGAGCGCACTGGCGCGCCCCTGCCGGACTGGCTGCGCAAGGACGAGGGTCTCGGCACCGTGGAGGACGTGGCGAGCCTGATCACGTTCCTTGCCTCGGAAGCCGCAAAGGACGTCACCGGACAGGCCATCGGCATCGGCGGGGACCGCCTGGCGCTGTGGGCCCACCCCAAGGAGAAGTCCGTGGCCTTCGCCGACGGCGGGTGGAGCGCCGACGCGATCGGCGCGCAGTGGCACAGCGGCGTCGGCGCCGATCCCGAGACCTACGGGATTCCCGCTCCCCAAGCGCCGGAGGTGTGACATGGGCGCCCCGTCGATCGACGTCGGCGCGTTGACCGCCATCGACGTCCACACCCACGCCGAGATCTCCCGGACCGGTCACGGCGCCCTGAGCCCCGAACTGTTCGGCGCCTCCGAGCAGTACTTCAAGGCGCACGGACACCGGCAGCCGACCATCGAGGAGATGGCCGCCCACTACCGGGAGCGCCGTATGGCCGCGGTGGTCTTCACCGTGGACGCCGAGCACGCCACGGGCCATCCCCGCATCTCCAACGAGGAGGTCGCCGAGAGCTGTGCCGCCCACGCCGACGTGCTCATCCCGTTCGCCAGCGTCGACCCCCACAAGGGCCGGGCCGGGGTGCGGGAGGCCCGCCGCCTGGTGGCGGATCACGGAGTGCGCGGGTTCAAGTTCCACCCCAGCATCCAGGCGTTCTCCCCCGACGACCGGATGGCGTATCCGCTCTACGAGGCCATCGAGGAACTCGGCGTACCCGCCCTGTTCCACACGGGCCAGACCGGTATCGGCGCAGGCGTGCCCGGAGGCGGCGGCATCAGGCTCAAGTACTCCGACCCCATGCTGATCGACGACGTCGCCGTGGACTTCCCGGAGCTGCGGATCGTCCTGGCCCACCCGTCCTTCCCCTGGCAGGACGAGGCCCTGGCCGTGGCCACGCACAAACCGCACGTCCACATCGACCTGTCGGGCTGGTCGCCGAAGTACTTCCCGCCGCAACTGGTGCGGTACGCCAACACGCTGCTCAAGGACAAGGTGCTCTTCGGCTCCGACTATCCCGTCATCACGCCCGACCGCTGGCTCGCCGACTTCGAGGAACTCGACATCAAACCCGAGGTCCGGCCCAAGATCCTCAAGGACAACGCCGCCCGCCTGCTCGGCCTGCTCGAAGACTGAGGGGGATGCCGTGCTGAACCAGGGCATCGGTTCCTGGCCCGCGCGCCGGGCCCGCAAGACACCGGACCGAATCGCGATCGTCCACCAGGACACGGAGATCACCTACCGGGAACTGCACCAACGCGTGCTGCGCCTGGCCCACGCGCTGCGCGCCCTCGGGGCCGGACGCGGCGACCGCATCGCCTACCTGGGTCCGAACCACCCGGCCTTCCTGGAGACGCTGTTCGCGGCCGGAGCACTCGGCGCCGTCTTCGTGCCGCTCAACACGAGGCTGGCCGCGCCGGAACTGGCGTACAACCTCAAGGACTCGGAAAGCACCTTCCTCGTCCACGGCCCCGAACAGGCCGATGTCGCCGCAGCCGCAGCCGAGGAGGCGGAGGTCCGGCACCGCATCGCCCTGGACCCTGCCGCGGGAGATGCCATCGGCTACGAGGATCTGCTCGCGGGCGCGGCAGCCGAGGCGCTGGACGAGACCGTCGCCCCGGACGACCCATGCATGATCATGTACACCTCCGGGACCACCGGGCGTCCCAAGGGCGCGGTCCTCTCCCACTCCAACATCATCTGGAACAGCGTCAACGTACTCGTCGACATCGACCTCACCGGTGACGAAGTCACCCTCGTCGTCGCGCCGTTGTTCCACACCGCCGGGCTCAACATGACGTGCCTGCCCACCTTGCTCAAGGGCGGCCGGGTGGTGCTGCCCGGCGCCTTCCACGCCGGGGACGTCCTGGACGTCATCGAGCGACACCGCGTGACGTACATGTTCGGCGTCCCGACGATGTACGACGCCATCGCCGCCCAGTCCCGCTGGGCGACGGCGGACCTGTCCAGCCTGCGCGCCCTCAGCTGCGGAGGCGCACCTGTGCCGACCCGCACCATCGAGACCTACCTCGCGCGCGGACTGGCCTTCAGCCAGGGCTACGGCATGACCGAGGCATCTCCGGGCGTCCTCTTCCTCGACCGGAAGCAGACCGCGGCCAAGGCCGGCTCGGCAGGCGTGCCGCACTTCTTCACCGACACCCGTGTGGTGCTGCCGGACGGCCGCGCCGCCGCCCCCGGTCAGCGCGGCGAGATCCTCGTCAGCGGGCCCAACGTCATGACCGGCTACTGGCGCCGTCCCGAGGACACCACGGCCGCCATCAGCGGCGACGGCTGGCTGCGCACCGGTGACGTCGCGCGGACCGACGAGGACGGCTACGCGTACATCGTCGACCGGGTCAAGGACATGTTCGTCTCGGGCGGGGAGAACGTCTACCCGGCCGAGGTCGAGGAGGCCCTCCTCGGCCACCCGGCCGTCCGTGAGTGCGCGGTCGTCGGCGTACCGCACCAGGTCTGGGGCGAGGTCGGTCACGCGGTCGTCGTCCTTGAGGCGGACGTTCACGTCGACGAGCACACGCTCCTGGCCCATCTGCGGGGTCGGCTCGCCAAGTACAAGATTCCCAGGTCCGTCGCCTTCGTCGACGGCCTGCCCCGCACGGCCACCGGAAAGATCATCAAATCCGCCGTGTACGCGTCCTGTGCGGATCACCCCGCGAAACCCTCCCAGCCCTGACCCGGCACCGTCCGGGTCCCCTCGAAAGGCAGGACCCATGCCCACCCACGCCAACGGCCTCGAAGAACTCAAGTTCCTGTCCGGAAGCGACCTCGGCCGTACGGACTGGCTCGACATCACCCAGGAGCGCGTGCACACCTTCGCCGACGCAACCGACGACCACCAGTGGATCCACACCGACCCGGAGCGGGCCAAGGAAGGCCCCTTCGGTGGTCCCATCGCCCACGGATACCTCACGCTCTCCCTGATCATCCCCCTGTTCGGTGAACTCCTTGAGATCACCGGCATCTCCATGAGCGTCAACTACGGCCTGGAGAAAGTCCGGTTCCCCAGCCCGGTGCCGGTCGGCGCGAGGATCCGCCTGCACGGCACGGTCGGCTCCGTGGAAGAGGTCAAGGGCAACGGCGTCCAGATGGAGTTGACCTTCACCGTCGAGGTCGAGGGCAGTGACAAGCCCGCGTGCGTGGCGCAGGCCGTCTACCGCCACTACGACTGACAGCGATGACGTTCGTGTGACGCCGCGGGTTGGTCCGACCGGGCCCGCAGCGCCCCGCCGCGGCCTTCGTCATCGCCCACCGCGCCTCGACAGCGCACTCACTCTCCGAGGAGCAACGCCATGAACCACCCCGTCCGTACACGCGTCGCCGTCGTCGGGGCCGGCCCCGCCGGGCTGCTGCTGGCCCGGCTGCTGCATCTCAGTGGCATCGACTGCGTGGTCCTGGAGAGCCGTGACCGCGCCTACGTCGAGCAGCGCCAGCGCGCCGGAATCCTGGAGCAGGGCACGGTCGACACCCTCCGCCGGGCGGGCGCCGCCGCCCGGCTGGAACAGCAGGGCATGCCCCATGACGGCATCGAACTCCGCTTCGGCGGAAACCGTCACCGCATCGACTTCCCCGCGCTGGCCGACGGCTGCCGCGTGTGGGTGTACGCCCAGACAGAAGTCGTGAAGGACCTCATAGCCCTTCAGCTTGAGGACGGCGCGCCGTTGTACTTCGACGCGCCCGTCCACGCCGTGCAGGGCGCGGACACGGACACCTGTGTCGTCCACTACACCCACGAGGGGCAGACCCGCGCCCTCAGTTGCGACTACGTCATCGGCTGCGACGGCTTCCACGGCATCGTCCGCCGCGCCGTGCCCGCGCAGGCGACCCAGGTCCACGAACGTACCTATCCCTATTCCTGGCTCGGCATCCTCGCCGACGCCCCGCCCGCCTACGAGGAGCTGATCTATGCCCACTCCGAGCGCGGGTTCGCCCTGGCCAGCATGCGCTCCCCGTCCGTCAGCCGCCTCTACCTCCAGGTACCCAATGGCGAACACCCCGCCGCCTGGAGCGAGCGCCGGATCTGGGACGAGCTCGACCTGCGGCTCGGAGCCGACACCACATGGCGACTGAACCGCGGGCCCATCACCGCCAAGTCGGTACTTCCCATGCGCAGTTGGGTCACCGAGCCGATGCGTCACGGCCGGATCCTGCTCGCCGGCGACGCCGCCCACATCGTCCCGCCCACCGGGGCCAAGGGACTCAACCTCGCCACCTCCGACGTCACGGTCCTCGCCGAAGCCCTCATTCGTCTGTACGACTCGGGCTCGGCGGAACTGCTCGACGCCTACTCCGACACCTGCCTGCGACGCGTGTGGCGGGCCGAGCACTTCTCGTACTTCATGACCACCACGCTCCACACCGCACCGGGGCAGTCTTCCTTCGACACCCGGCTCCAGCTCTCCCAACTGGACCGCATCGCCACCTCACCGCACGCGGCCTCGGAGCTAGCGGCGAACTACACCGGGACCGTCCCGCACGACTCGGGACGAAATTCATGAGCAGGCCGAAGACGATGTCGCTGTAGCTCGCGGCGCCGCGCCCAGCCGGGCTTCGGTTTCAGTCGATTGTCAGCATTCGGGCCTTGCTCGGCACGCCCTGGGCGTCGAGCGCGAACAGCATGTATGTCCCTGGCAGGGCGGTGCCGGGGTCGGCCGGGATGTCGACCTGGTACGAGGTCGCGGCTGTGGCCCGGAACTGCAGTGGCACGCGGCGCTGGTCGTTGTCGGTGGAGTGGGTCGCCGCACTGGCGCGTACGAGGACGAAGGACGTGACGGGCTTGTCGGTGGCTACCGACAATTGGGTGCCGTTTTCTGCGTGGGCCGACATCTGACCGGTGATGGCCGGACGGGGCCTTTCGCTGCCGTCCGGGTTGAGCAGATACGGCGGCGTGAAGATCGCGCCGTCCAGGTGGTTCGTGGCGCAGTCCCCGCACAGGCCCCCGCCGCCGGAGAAGATCCGGCCGTCCGGCAGCAGATTGGCGACGCTGTGGTAGTTGCGCGGCACGGCCATCGACGCCGCGGGCGTGAACGTCCCGGTAGCCGGATCCCAGATCTCGAGGGTCATGACGGAGGCCGCGTCGCTGAAAGGTACGGGGTAGGCCTGTCCGCCGAACACCGCGACCTTCCCGTCCGGCATGACCACGCTGTTGCTGAACGCGCGCGCGAAGCGCATATCACCGGTGCGGGTGGTCACCGGCTGTCCGCCGCCGCTCGCGTCGACGGTATAGGCACGGTTCGTGGCCATGGCCTTCTCGTAGGCGGTGGCGCCGCCGAGGGTGAGCAGTTTGTCGATGTCGTACGCGACCGCGTTGCCGTTCATGGCGTCCTGGCTGCCGGCACGGGTCCCGGCCGGCGTGATGGTCCCGGCGCCGGTCGTGGTGATCCAGTTCATCCGCTTGCTCGGGCCGACCTGCAGCACCCGGCCGCCCGAAGTGGCGTGCAGCCACTCATGGTTGTCCGCCCGGTAGGGACCCGCCGGGTCCGCGGTCATGGTCGGGTCGACGGGAACGCCGGGCAGGGTGCGCCAGGTTTCCGTGGCGGGCGACCATACTTCGGCGTTCTTGCCGCCCTTGCCGTCCGGGCCGTCGTTCCAGGAACCGCCCAGGACGAAGGCCTCGCCGTTGGACAGCAGGGTCATCGCCTGGTAGCCGCGGGGTATGTGCATGTCCGCAGTCGACGTCCAGGCGTCCGTCGCCGGGTCGTAGATGCTGGCACGCTCCGCGTTGCTGCCGCCGGTGACCAGGACGCGCCCGTCGGACAGGATGGCGATCCCCGGGCAGAACATGTCGTGTCCGGGGTTGTCGATGCGCCGCTGTGTGACCTGACCGGTCGTCAGGTCCATGATTGCGGTCTGGGTGTGGCCGGTGCTGCCGCCGAACCGGTCGACGCCGTACGCCGACCAGGCGAGGAGTTTGTCGTTCGGCAGGACGGCCGTGGCCACGGGGACCAGGGGGAAGCCCTTCACCGGACCCCACGCGCCGGCTCGGGCGGGATCCGCGGGCCCGGCCAGCCGAATTTCGGCCGCCGAGGCCCAGGCGCCGCGGCCGCCCGCCTCGGTGGTGGCCGTCAGACGCACATACCGGGCCGTCACCGGCCGGATGAACGTGGCGCCCTTGATCGTGTCGTCATCGGCCCAGGTGCCGGAGGCCACCGGCGCACCGAAGGACGCGCCATCCGAGCTGGTGGTGACGGTGAAGGCGCCGATCCGGCCGTTCGCGGAGTCCTGACGCGGCTGGTAGGTGAGCTGGGAGACCGTGCGGGGCCTCTTCATGTCGATGGTGATGCTGTGCGGCAGCGGAGCGGGGGTTCTCGACCACTTGCTGTGCCAGATGGTGTCGGTATCGCCGTCCAGCACGTGGGCGGCGCGTCCGTCCTCGTTGTCGCTCTCCTCGTCGCTCGCCGTGGCGGTCCATCCCTCGCGCGACAGGTCGACGACACCGGCGGTGGTACCGGGATCGCCGAGCAGGTCGAGTTCCGCCGCGGACGTCCATGGACCCCGTCCGCCCGCTTCGGTCAGTGCCGTCAGCCGCACGTAACGGGTGTACTGCGCGGCGAAGGACAGCGTCTTGGCCGTGGCGTCGTCCGCGAGAGTGCCGGAGGCCACCGGCACACCCCACCTCTGGCCGTCGTCGCTCAGCCGGATCTCGTAGTTGCCGATGCGGCCGTTGGAGTTGCCGGCCCGCGGCTGGTAGACGATCGCCGACACCACCGCGGTGCGGTGCATGTCGATGGTGATGCTGTGCGGCAGCGGTGCGGGGGTTCCCGACCATTTGCTGTGCCAGATGGTGGTGGTGTCCCCGTCCAGTACGTGGGCGGCGCGTCCGTCCTCCTTGTCTCTCTCCTCGTCGCTCGCGGTCGCCGTCCACCCGTCCCGTGGCAGTACCGGTGCGGTGGATTCCATCGCGGATGCGGGCGCCACTCCGTGGTGTGGGACGAACCCCGCACCGGTAGGGCCGGGCACCCCTGAACTGTCGGCCTTTGCGTCTTTCTGGCCGAGGCCCGCCAGGGGGAGTAGGGCGGTTGCCACGGCCAGCACCGCAACGAGGATGAGCGTGCGGGAACTTGTCAGGGAACGCCATGGCTCGCGTGATGAGCCGGATCTGCGAACACGCGGTATCGGCACGCCTATGCGTCTGATCCTCACAGCGCGGTGTCCTTCCGGTGGCGGGATGTGGAAGTGCCGCTGACGGGCCATGCGAGTCAGCGCGACGAGCGTGTCCACCGCCGATCACCGGGTCAATCAGGAGACGCTGATTACGGATACGTAATGATCGGCGGCCGCGCCGATGCCGGCGAGCCGCTCGGTGTTCCGAATGGACGCGTATGGCGAACTGCGGTCGCTGTGGTGGACCGGCCCAGGGTTCTTCTTGATCCGGCGCTGTCGCGGGGCCATCTCCAGTGCGTCCAGAGGGAGTTCGGTCCGTAGGTGATTCGCGGCTTGCCGGCCGACTGACGTAGACCCAGCTGAGCGCGCGGGTGATCCGCCGGGTTCCGTAGGCGGGCTCGGACGTCCGCCACCGGGCCGGGGCGGAGGCGCACGCCCACTGTCGGCCGAGTGCCGGGAAGCCGTGAGTGCGCGGCCTCTGGCCGTAGCCCCTGCCACGATCGAACGGTGAACCAACTCGCCGTGTTCCTCTGTGGCTTGGCCGGCGCCGGTGTCTTGTGTGCCGTGCTCGGCGTGGCCGTGTGGGTGCAACGTCGAGCCGACCGCAGTATCAGGGCCGGTCTCGCCACCTTCGGGCAAGCGTCACCGGGCCGTGGCCACGACATACAACTTCCGCCGGAAGCGGGGTGCGGCCTTGAATGCCTTGGCCCTTTGCTCTCGGTGTCTGACTGCCAGGGCCTATGCCCGCCGTCATGTGTCAGTGGGGGTGTGGGTGAGTCGAGCGCGGAGGCGGGCCGCGTCCTGGCCTGGCGGGAGGCCGTAGGTGCTGCGGTACTCACGGTTGAACTGGGTGGCGCTCGCGTATCCGACCGCCTGCGCGATCTGGGCCGCGGTGGCGCCCCCGGCGACCAGGCGCCGTCGTGCCTCCTGCAGCCGTAGGTGTTTCTGGTACTTGAGCGGGCTCATGCCGGTGGCCGCTTTGAAGTGCCGGTGCAGGCTGGCGGGGCTCATGTGTGCCACGGCGGCGATCTCGTCGATGCTGAGCGGCTCGGTGTAGCGGGCGCAGATCCATTGGGCCACCTCGCGCACCCGGGTCGTGATCGAGTCGCCCAGCGACCACTGGCGCAGGATGGGGCCGAGGGAGCTGCGCAGTAGCCGGTAGAGGATCTCGCTCTCGACGCGGGCGGCGAGGGGGCGGATGTCGTCGGGGGTGTCGAGGAGCTGGACATAGCGGGTGAGCGCGTCGATGAGTTCCGGTGTCATCGGCGCGGTCACCTGTGCTTCGATCGTCGACGGGGTGACTGGGCCCGTCTCGTGCAGCTCGACGAGCAGTTCGGTGAGCGCCTGGCTGTCGAATCGCAGGACGGCGGAGCGGTAGGGCACTTTCTCCACCGCGACGGTGACGGGCAGGGCGATGGTGGTGAACAGCATCTCGCCGGCGTGAGCGACATGGCTGAGCTCCCCCGCGGTGGTGCGTTTCATGCCGTCGGCGACGAAGCAGAGCATCGGATCCTCGAGCCGGTCGGTGGGCTCGACGGGGTCGTCGAGCGCGACCAGGGTGAGTCGGGGGACGGCGGTGGCCGCGCCCACTCCCACGAAGTGCCGGTCGATGGCCGCGGCGAGTCGGTCCAGCATGACACCCTCCTTGCTTGAGAGGATCAGGCAATCCTATGCGATCGGTGCCCCATGACCCCTGGGTGCCGTGCCCTTAGCGTCGAGGACATGGCACAGCGCACCACAAAGCTCGCCCAGCGCACCCTCGGCGGCCGGGGCCTCAAGGCCGGGGCGGTCGGTCTGGGCACGATGGGCATGACGATCGCCTGCGGGGCTCCGGACGAGCAGAGCGGCATCGCCACCGTCCACCGGGCCCACGAACTCGGCGTCACGCCCTTCGACAATGCCGAGCTGCACGGCTTGGCACCGGCAGCAATGAGCAACTCTCCGGCCGTGCTGTGAAGGGCGCCGCCCTGGACAGCCGCCCCGAGCACATGCGCGATGTCACCGAGAACAGCTTGCGCCACCTGGGCACCGACCGCATCGTCTTCGGCCTGCCGATGCACCACCTCGCCGTGCCGACGCTTCCCTTCGGCGGTGTCGGCGAGAGCGGCATGGGCAGCTACCACGGCCGCTATTCCATCGAGACGTTCAGCCACGGCAAGGCCGTCCTCGACGTCCCGCTGAGCTGAACGCGTGGCGGTCGAAGGAACGGATGTCTTATCCCGCACGGCCCTCACCAGTAGGGCCGTCTCCGCGTCCCCCCATCCCGTACGGCTCGCAGCAGCGTGGCCGTTCATCGAAAGGCTCGAACCATGACTCGTACTCTTGAAGGAACCGTCGCCCTGGTCACCGGGGCCTCCAGCGGTATCGGCCACGCCACCGCCCTGCAGCTTTCCCGTGAGGGCGCCTCCGTGGCCCTGGTCGGGCGACGCGAGGACCGGCTCACCGACCTCGCCGGAGAGATCACCGCCGCCGGTGGCCAGGCCCTGGTGGTGCCGGCGGACATCACGGACGCGCAGGCCGCCGCGGAAGTGGTCGAGCGGACCGTCGAGGGCTTGGGTCGCCTGGACACCCTGGTCAACAACGCAGGTCTCATGCTGCTCGGGCCCGCCCCCGCCGCGGACCTGAACGACTGGCGCCGCATGATCGACATCAACCTCATGGGCCTGATGTACACCGCCCACGCGGCCGTCCCTCACCTGGTCAAGGCCGCCACCGAGGAACCGCGCCAGGTCGCCGACATCGTCAACATCAGCTCTCTCAACGGCCGTCGCGCCTACCCCATGATGGCCGTGTACAGCGCCAGCAAATTCGGCGTCAACGCCTTCAGCGAGTCGCTGCGCCAGGAACTGGCACACCAGCACGTCCGTGTGTCCGTCATCGAGCCGGGCAGCGTCGACACCGAACTGCGCACGCACAACCCGGAAGCCGTCCTGCAGGCACTCACCGCCGGTCTGGGTGACATCGAGCGGCTCCAGAGCCAGGACATCGCCGACACCGTCGGCTACATCGTCACCCGCCCCCGGCACGTGGCCGTAGCCGAGCTCCTCGTCCGCCCCACCGAGCAGATCTGAACACCGAACCCCGCGGTCGACTGCGCGACAAGCAAGGAATCACCATGGCTGCCAACACCCCTCTCACCAGAGCCCAGACCATCGTTCGTGTCTGCCTGCTGTTGACAACTGCCGTCATCATCGCCGGTGCCGGCCTGCAAATAGTGCAGGGAGCCTCGGACGGCGATGTGACCGCGGACCACATCCACCGCTTCATGGCAGGCGTCTACATCGGCTGGGCGCCCTTGTTCTTCTGGGCGGCGGGAACGATTCGCTCGCAGGGAGTCCTCGTCTACTTCCTTGCCGTCCCGATCTTCCTCGGGGCCCTCGGGCGGTTGCTCTCCATCGCCCTGAACGGCCTGCCCGACCGTCCGGCAGAATTCCTCTCCTTCGGCGCCCTGGAGTTGATCCTCGCGTTCGTCATCGTCTGGGCACATTCCACCGCACTCAGATCCAGACGCGTGCCGGCTGTCGCCTGAGGCACCGATCCCGGACAGGCAGACCCGGCATCGGAAAATGTGTCGAGGCGGGCCCCGGTGGCGCGGGGCGCTCGTACGACACCTTCGCGTTCGGTATCGGCCGCCATCGTTGCCCAGGCGCGTCCCTGGCGTGCACGGAGACCGCGGCGGCTTTGCGGACCGGCCTCGCTCCTCCACGCCACCCGACGCAGAACGAGGCCCTCAGTGCGGCGCTTCCGGCCACGGTGGGCAAGCCGCTGCATGCGGACGGTTGAACTGGATCATACGTGGCATTTACCTTGAGCAGGTAGAAATTTACCCATAGCGGGTGAAAACTGGCGTCGAGCGAACTGGTCAGAGGGAGTGGATCAAGTGACGGTCATGATGGACGACGTCGCCGCCCTCTCCGAAGCTCACGAGCGGCTCCTGGCGGGCATGCCGGTGGGGTCGCTTGTGCGGGATCCCATCCGGGCCTCCTGGCGACGGTGCCAGTCTCTCGGCCTCGAGCCGGACCACCACGGGGACCTCCCCTACCATCAGGACCCGGACGACGTCTACAGTCTCGCCGACGCCGCCCGCCCCGTGATCGAGACCCTGGAGTCCCGCCTCTCGGGTCTCGGGGTGACCGTGCTTCTCAGCGACGAACGCGCCCGGCTGCTCCAGCGCCGGGAGGGCGAGGCCCCGCTCCACCGGTATCTCGACTCCGTCCAGGTCGCTCCGGGGTTCGCCTTCCCCGAGGAGATCATCGGCAATAACGGCGTGGGCACCACCCTGGCCACGCGGCGACCCGCCTTCGTAACCGGTCGCGAGCACTTCACCGACCAGTTGGGAGGGCTCGCCTGTGCGGGCGCGCCCGTACGCGACCCCCTGAGCGGGCAGGTCATCGGGGTGTTCGACCTGACCTGTCGGAGCGTTCACTCCGATTCCTCCATGTTGGCCGTGGCCGTGGAGGCGGCCCGCGGCATCGAGCAGCGGCTGCTGCAACGCGCCACGTCCCGCGAGCGCGCCCTGCTCCAGGCGTTCAACGAAGCCCGCCGCCGGACGACGGCCGACGGAGGTGTCGGGGCGGGCATTGCGGCCACCGAGCTGCTCGACCGCCTCGATCAGCGGATTCTGGAGGAGAGAGCGGCTGCGCTGATCGCCTTGGGGCGGACCGGTCTCGCCGAGGTACAGCTCCCGGGCGGGCGCACGGCCGTCCTCCTCTGCCGACCGGTCTCCAGCTCCGGCGGCGTCACAGGCTTCGCCGTCGAGGCCGCCCTTCCTGCCGGTGTCCTGCGTCGCCTCACCCCGGCGGCGACCGAGGCCGCAACGCCGGTCGCCGGGCCCTCCCGCAGGCCCGCTGTCGTGACCACGCCTCAGATGGCGCCCCTTGCCCCCGCCGGCCCTCCCGCCGAGCCCTCCGCGGGTACCAGCCCATGGCTGCTGGCCGTGGGGGAGCCCGGGATCGGCAGGCTCGCCGTACGGGCCCAAGGGCGTCTGGGGCTGCTCTACGACGCCGGTGCCTGTGTGGGCACCACGCTGGATGTGACCCGGACCGCCGAGGAGCTGACCGGGGTGGCCGTCCCCCGGTTCGCCGACTTCGCCGCTGTCGACCTGCCGGTGGCAGTCCTGCTCGGCGAGGAACCGATCCGCGTGGACGGGCCGCTGCGCCGGGCGGCGATCGCCGGTGTCCACGAGAGCTCCCACCTCCGTGCGGCGGGCGATCTGGTCACCTACATCGCGTCCACCCCGCAGGCCAGGTCCCTCATGAGCGAGGAGGCGGTCCTGGAGCCGGATCTGGCCAAGGCCTCGGGCTGGAGCGCCCAGGATCCGGCCCGCGGCGAGCAGATCCTGGACGCGGGGATCCGCTCACTCATCACTGTGCCCATGCGCGCCCGCGGCACCGTGCTCGGCGTGGTCAGCTTCTACCGCTCCCGGCTCCGGGAGTCCTTCGAGGAGGACGACCTGTCGCTGGCCGAGGAACTGGTCGGACGTGCGGCGCTGTGCATCGACAACGCCCGCCGCTTCACACGCGAGCACGCCGTGGCCCTGGCCCTGCAGCGCAGCCTGCTGCCGCGTGGCCTTCCCGCACAGCACGCCGTGGAGGCGGCCCATCGCTACCTGCCCGCGCGATCCGGGGTAGGCGGCGACTGGTTCGACGTCATCCCGCTGTCCGGGGCGCGGGTGGCGCTGGTCGTCGGCGACGTCGTCGGCCACGGCCTGCACGCCGCCGCCACCATGGGCCGGCTGCGCACCGCGGTCCACAACTTCTCCTCCCTCGATCTGGCCGTCGACGAGGTCCTCACCCAGCTGGACGACCTGGTCGGGCAGCTTCACCTCGACCAGGAGGAGGCGGAGACGGGCAGCCAGGAGTTCATCGGTGCGAGCTGCCTGTACGCCGTCTACGACCCGGCCACCCGGTGCTGCACCCTGGCCCGCGCCGGCCACCCCCCGCCGGCCCTGGTCCTGCCCGACGGCACCGTGGAGTACCTGGAGCTGCCCGCGGGACCCCCGCTCGGCCTGGGTGGCCAGCCCTTCGAGACCGCCGAGGTCGAGGTGCCCGAAGGCAGCCTGCTGGTCCTCTACACGGACGGACTGATCGAGCACATCGGCAACCGTGATGTCGAGCTCGGGCTCGATCGGCTGCGCAGGGTGCTGGCCCACCGGGGCCGGACCCCGGAGCAGACCTGCCGGGTACTGGACGCACTGCTGCCGGTCGACCCCGCCGACGACATCGCCGTGCTCGTGGCCCGCACCAGGGCGCTGGATGCCGGCCAGGTCTCCACCTGGGACGTGCCCGCCGAGCCCGCCGTCGTCTCCCGGATCCGCGCAGAGGTGCTCGAACGACTGACGCAATGGGGCCTGGAAGAGCTGGCGTTCACCACCGAGCTGACCGTCAGCGAGCTGGTCACCAACGCGATCCGCTACGGCGCAGAGCCCATAACGTTGCGTCTCCTGCGCGACCGCACGCTGATCTGCGAGCTGTCCGACGGCAGCAGTACCTCCCCACACCTGCGCCGGGCTCGCATCACCGACGAGGGCGGTCGCGGGTTGTACATGGTCGCCCAGCTGGTTCAGCGCTGGGGCACCCGGTACGGCGCCCACGGCAAGGTCATCTGGACCGAGCAGCCCCTCACACCTGTGTGACATGTCGTCGACGTCGGAGGGTGCGCTGCCGACGGTCACTTCGGGACGGTGACGAGGGACTCCCAGGTGGGCTTGGGCTGTTCCTTGAGGATGCCGAGACGGACGTAGGCGTCGAACGTCTTGGTGAGCGTGGACTGGTCCAGGGTAGTGGCGAAGTCGTTGTAGGCGTCGTCGAGGACCAGCTCGCCCACCGGCTTGCTGACGCCGGTGTCCTTCATCAGGAGATCCAGCGCCGTAGTGCGGTCGGCACCGCTCTTGATCGTCTTCAGGCTCTCGTCGATCACCTCGCAGAATGCCTTGGCGGTGTCCGGGTGCTCCTTGAGGAAGGCGTCGCTGCCCACCCAGCCGCTGCCGTAGTAGTCCTTGTACGCCTTCGGGCCCTCCGGCATGTACAGCAGTGACTTGGCGGACTTGCCGTTCTTGATGAACTGGGTGCCCGTGGGGTTGACCTGTGCCGCGTCGACGCTGCCCTTCTTGAGTGCGGCGATGGCCGCGCTGCTGCCGCCGCCGAGGTTGACGTAGGTGACGTCCTCGACGCCTGCCTCCTTGAGCGCCTCGGCGAAGATGAGCTGGAGTCCGGATCCCACGGGGGTCTGGATGCCGACCTTCTTGCCCTCCAGGGACTTCAGCACGGTCCGCCAGTCGGCACCGTCCTCGGTGGACGGCAGGTCACTGTCCGGCGGTGCCATCAGCGTCGTCTGCAGGACCTTGATGCCGCCGCAGAAGAACGCGCCCTTGTTCCCGGCCTGCCAGCCCTGGCCCAGCGTGCCGACGGTGACGATGCCGATGTCCGAGTGGGTGGCCGAAAGACCCTGCATGCCCTGCAGGTTGGCCGGCTGCTCGGTGATCTCGAGCTTGATGCCGCGCTTCGCGAACAGTCCCTTCTGTTCCGCGAACAGCACCGGCAGCCGGTAGGACTGGGCGGGAAACATCATCACCCGGACCGTCTCCGACCCGCCCTTCGCCGACCCCGCGTCGCCGACGTCGTCTCCGCCACCGCTGCCGCAGCCGGTGGCGGAGGCCGCCGCGAGCATTCCTGCCGCCGCTAGAGCGATGTGGGAACGGAATCTGCTGCGCACTGCGTACCTCCACTGATCGAACCCCGGCGGGCGCCGCCCTGCAGGATCGAGAATTTCACGTTGAACGAGAGATAGCAACATTCGTGCATCGGCCGCCGGGCCCCGGGCCGGGGTGTCGGCGCGCGGTCCTTCTCGCGCAGGTTGACCACCAGCGACTTCACCCGCGTCATCGCCTCGATGGACGGGCGGACCCCTTGCGTGCCCATGCCCGACGCCGTGGTGCCGAGGAACGGGAAGTTGGTCCGGGCCGCGTGCCGTGCGCCCGTTGACCTGGACCGTCCCTGCCTCCAGCCGGGCCGCGAGCTGGATCGCCATGTCGATGTCGCGGGTGAACACGGCCGCCTGGAGTCCGTCCTCGGAACGATTGGCGAGCCGGACCGCCCCGGCCGGACTGCTCACTCTGATCACCGGCAGGACCGGAGCGAAGGGTTCCACCCAGGCCAGATCCATCTCCTCGGTCACCTGGTCGACGACGGTGGGGTGGACGAGGTTGCCGTCCCGGCCGCCGCCGTGGACGACCACACCCGCCGCCACGGCCTCCTCGACCAACCGCTCGGCGCCCGCCGCGGACTCCGGGTCCACCAGCGGTGTGATGCGGGCGTTGTCGCGCGGGCCGCCGACGGTGAGCCGGGCTGTGCGACGGACGATCCGCGCGACGAGGTCGTCGGCCACCCGGTCGTGCACGAGGACCCGCTTGACGGCCGCGCACCGCTGGCCGCTGTAGGCGAAGGCGCCCGCCACGATGTCGGCGGCGGCCGCGTCCAGGTCCGCGTCCGCGAGCACGATGGCCGGATCCTTGCCGCCCAGCTCCAACAGCAGCGGCACCATGCCGGCCTTGCGGGCCAGTTCGGTGCCGGTCTGCGACGAGCCGGTGAAAGTGATCAGGTCGACGCCGTCGTGTTGGACGAGGTGGTCGCCGATGGGTGAACCGCGTCCGGTCACCACCTGGAGCACCTTGGGCGGGATGCCCACCTGGTAGGCGAGTTCACACATCATCAGCGCGCTGAGCGCACCGTGCGACGGGGGCTTGAGGACGACCGCGTTGCCGGTCACCAGCGCCGGGGCGATCTTCGAGACGGCCATATTCACCGGGTAGTTGAACGGCGGAATGGCCGGCACCGTGCCCACCGGCACACGGTGCGCGATGGCCGGCTTGTTGCGGGGCTGCCCGGGGAACGAGTCCGAGAACTGTGTCTCGCCGATGATCCGTTTGGCGTCCTCGGCGGTGTGCCGCGGGCCGACCAGCGGCCCCGGGCGCGACGTGCGCAGTCGAAGACCTCGTCGATCTCCGCCCGGGTGAACTCGTGGACGCTGCCGACGACGGAGCCGTCCGCAGGGGAGACCACCGGGAGGCTCCGGTCGTCCGGCGCCTCCCGCCGGCGTCCGATGGTCATGTTCCGGCCTCTCTCGGTGACGTGGTGGACTCCGGCAGCATGATGAGATATAACGTTGAACGTCAAGGATGAGTTCATTGGGTCCCGCCGGGACCCGGGACGTGTGCTGCACAGGAAGCAGGTGGCATCCCGGATGTTCGACCGGTACTACGACCAGCTGGAGGTGGGGGACCGGCGTGAGTTCACCGGTCTCACCATCACGGAGACCCACGTGGTGAACTTCGCCGGCGTGACCGGCGATCACTTCGGGCTGCACATGGACGCCGAGTACGCCAAGTCCACTCCGTTCGGGCAACGGGTCGCGCACGGGCTGCTCGTACTGTCGTGCGGCGCCGGCCTCATCCCGTTGCTTCCCGGGCGGGTCCTGGCCTTCCTGGGCATGGAGGAGGTCAAGTTCCGGGCGCCCTGCTTCTTCGGGGACACTGTCCATCCGGTCATGGAGGTCCTGGAGAAGAAGGACAAGGCGCCCGGTGGGGTCGTGACACTCAAGGAAGACATCCTCAACCAGCGTGGCGAGGTGGTGATCTCGGCGCGGATCAGCGTCTGGGTCGGCTCCCGCCCCGTCGAGGACGTCGCGTAGGGGGCCCGCGGTGTCGTGGGGGAACTCGCGCGTCTGCTGCTCCGGCGTGTGGCAAAATTGCTACGCTTAACGAGATCCGTTAAATATTCATCCATCACTACGCATCAGGAAGGGGCACGCCATGGCAGTGCGTCGCACCGCGTCCTCGCGCGAGCGATCAGCCAAGACCGATGTCGAAGCGAAGCGTGCCGGCCGAACGGGGGCCTCCACGCCGGCGTCGGGCAAGAAGCCGAAGGCCGCGAAGCGGGAGTCGCTGAGCATCGGCGAACTCGCCGAGCAGACCAAGGTCTCGACCCGCACCATCCGATACTACGAGGAGCTCGGCATCCTTCCCCCGCCGGAGCGGACGGAGGGGGGCACCCGCCGCTACCCCCGGGACTACATCTTCTACGTCGAGGGCGCACGCACCCTCAAGCAGCTCGGCTTCGGCCTCGAGGAGATCGCGGAGCTGGGCAAGTTCGCGCTGACCGGAGCCCAGGCCTCGTCCCGTACGCAGGCGATCCTCCAGGAGAAGCTCTCCGAGCTCGACCACCGCATCCGCGTGCTCACCCGTCTCTACGAGCTCGTCAACGAGGTCGCGTCCGCCCCCGGGCGCAAGAACGCCGGTTCCCCCGTGCCCGAGCTGCTGCGCTGGGTCAGTGAGGGCAATGCCAAGGGGGAGGGGCCCGACCGCGAGGCGAGCTGACGCCCACCTCACACACCGGAGCTGTCGATGGAACGCACCCTGTTCGACTCCGAGCACAATGAATTCCGGGACGCCGTACGGCAGTTCGTGAAACGGCACGTGCTGGCGCACTACGACCGCTGGGAGGCCGAAGGGCTGGTGGACCGCAAGCTGTGGCAGCTCGCCGGCGAGGCCGGGTTCCTCGGCACGGCCGTCCCCACCGAGTACGGCGGTGGGGGCGAGCCGGACTTCCGGTACAACGCCGTGCTGGTCGAGGAGTTCGCGCTGTGCGGCGCCGCCTCGCTCAGCTCCGGCTTCGGGCTGCACAACGACGTGGTCGCCCCGTACCTGGTCGAGCTGGGCAGCGAGGAACAGAAGCGGCGGTGGCTGCCCGGCTTCTGCTCCGGCGAGCAGGTCACGGCGATCGCCATGACCGAGCCGGGCGCCGGGAGCGACCTGAAGGCAGTGTCCACCACCGCCGTCCGCGACGGCGACGCCTACGTCCTCAACGGCACCAAGACCTTCATCACCAACGGCATCCACTCCGACCTCGTCATCGTCGTGGCGAAGACCGACCCGTCGGCGGGAGCCCACGGGATCAGTCTGCTGGTGGTGGAGCGGGGCATGCCGGGGTTCGAGCGGGGCCGCAAGCTCGCCAAGGCCGGAATGCACGCCCAGGACACCGCGGAGCTGGTCTTCACCGACGTGCGCGTACCCGCGGCCAACCTCCTCGGTGAGGAGAACCGCGGCTTCTCCTATCTGATGAGGAACCTCCCGCAGGAGCGCCTGTCCATCGCCGTGGTCGCCGTCGCCGCGTCCCGGGCAGCGTTCGACTGGACCGTGGAGTACTGCCACAACCGCAAGGCCTTCGGCCGGCAGATCGGCAGCTTCCAGAACAGCCGGTTCAAGCTGGCCGAGATGGCCACCGAGATCGAGATGGCCCAGGTGTATCTGGACCGGGCGATCCTCGAACTCAACGCCGGCACGCTCACCCCCGTCGACGCGGCCAAGCTCAAGTGGTGGACCACGGAGCTGATGAAGCGGACCACGGACACGTGCGTGCAACTGCACGGCGGCTACGGATACATGGATGAATACCCCATCTCCCGGGCCTGGCGGGACGCCCGCATCCACACGATCTTCGGCGGGACGACGGAGATCATGAAGGAGATCATCGGGCGGGACCTCGGCTTCTGAGCCCCGGTTCGGCGAGCGGCGGAACACGGGCCCCGGATTCGTCCGGGGCCCGAACCGTGCCGTCAGATCGTGCGCGCCAGTTCGTACGCCTGCCGGGTGGCGAACGACATCCGGCGCGGCGCATAGGCGTCGCCCAGGATGTGCACTTCGGGCACCCGGTCGAGCAACTGGGTGTACAGCCCCGACTCCGCCTCGCCGCCACAGGCCAGCACCACCGAGTCATGGCCCCGATACTCGCGCGGCGCCCCCGAGTAGACGTTGCGCGTCAGCACCCGCCCCGGCTCGATCGAGCTCACCCGCTCCATCACCTCCACCCGGGCACCGGCCGCCGAGAGCTTGGCGAGCGGTGCCCCGATGGAGTACCTGCCCACCAGCGGGGCGATCGCGGGCGTCGGACAGACGAGGGTCACCTCGCGGCCGAGGTCGGCGAGATGACCGGCCACGGTGAGCGGCTGCATGTGGTCCTCCATCGCCACGACGAGCGTGCGCGGGCCGGTCTCCGCCCGGCCGAGCAGCACGTCGCGGCCCTCGACCACGAAGGGCTGGTCGGCGCCCGGGATCGCCGGCCGGCGGGCCCGTGCCCCGGTGGCCACCGCGACCGCGTCGAATCCGGCGGCGGCCACCTCGTCGGCCAGGGCCTCACGGCCCAGCTCCACCTTCACGCCGAGTGCCGCCAGACGCCGCTCCTGGAACTGGAGGAAGTCGCCGTACGCGGCGTTCTCCGCGGCGCGCGCCGCGATCCGCAGCTGCCCGCCCAGCTCCGCCTCCCGTTCCCACAGCTCCACCTGGTGGCCGCGCTCGGCGAGCAGCGCGGCCAGCTCCAGACCGGCGGGACCGCCACCGGCCACGAGCACTCTCCTGCCCGCCCCGGCGGGCGGCAGCGGAGGCTCGCTCTCCCGGCCGGTCCGGGGGTTGACCGAGCAGCCGAAACGCAGGCCCTCCACGACGACCCGGTGGAGGCAGTCGTTCGTGCCGATGCACGGCCTGATCTCCGCCTCCCGGCCGGTGCGTGCCTTGGCGACCAGGTCACCGTCCGCGAACATCGCGCGTGCCATGCCGACGACGTCGGCCTCCCCGTCCTCGACGATGCGCGCCGCGGCCGTCACCGTTGTCACCCGGCCGGTGTAGACGACCGGGAGGTCCAGTGCCTCCTTGAAGTGGCGCGCCAGGCCCGACCACTGGGCCACGGCGTAGTGGTGCGGCTGGATGTAGCTGGGCGCGCCCCAGTTGTTGCCCATGACGCAGTGCAGGTAGTCGACGGTCCCCGAGGCCTGCAGGGCGCGCGCGATGGCCAGTCCGCCGTCCAGTCCGTAGCCACCGTCGAAGAGTTCGTCCATGTTCAGCCGGACACCGACGGTGAGGTCCGCGCCCACCCGGCGGCGGACGGCGTGCAGCACGTCGAGCAGCAGTCGCATCCGGCGGTCGTGGTCGCCGCCGTAGGCATCGTCGCGGTGGTTGGTCGCGGGGGAGAGGAACAGCTGGAGCAGGTCCTCGTGGTTGGCGTGGAGTTCCACGCCGTCGAGCCCGGCGGCCGCGGCTTCGCCCGCGGAGAAGGCGTACTCCTCCACGAGCCGGGCGATCTCGGGCTCGGTCAGCACGTGCGGCACCTGGTTGTTGGTGTGGTTGGCCAGCACGCCCGAGGGGGAGCCGGGCATCCCGCCCTGGAGGATGAGCTGAGCCGCCGCGTAGGCGCCGGCGGCGTGCACGGCCTTGGCGTACAGGGCGGCGCGCTCGCGGAACTGCGGCAGCCGGAAGACGCCGCGGACGGTCGCGCCGAGGCCGGTCGGCTCGAAGCCGGGAATGGTGACATTGCCGACGAAGCCGTTGAGCCCGCAGATCCAGGCGGCTCCGCTCTCGGCCCGCCGGCGCCAGTAGGCGAGGTGTTCCCGGGCCTGTCGCTCACCGCCGAACAGGTCGCCCACCAGGCGGCCGTGCGGGGGCAGCATGATCCGGTTGCGCAGCTCCATCCGGCCGATACGGATCGGCCGGAACAACAGGCTGTCCCGGAGGGGTTGTTGCATCACCGTTTCTCCCTCAGTGCGGGCGGGCCGCGTGCCGGCCGGCCAGATACGCGAAGACCATGGCGGGGCCGAGTGTGCCGCCGGCTCCGCCGTAGGCCATCCCCGTGGGTGCGGCCATGGCGTTGCCGGCGGCGTACAGGCCCTCGATGACGGTTCCGTCGACCCGGAGCACCCGGCCGTCCGGCGTGGTGCGCGGACCGCCCTTGGTGCCGAGCGTGCTCGGGTGGACCCGGGCGGCGTAGAAGGGCCCGGTGGCCACGGGGCCGAGTGTGGCCCTCGGGGTGCCGTAGTACGTCTGGTCGCCGACCCACCCGTCGTACGTGCTCTCGCCGCGGTGGAAGTCGGGATCCCGTCCCTCGCGCGCGCCGTCGTTGAAACGCTGTACGGAGGTGCGGAGCGCGTCGGCGGGAACGCCGATGCGTTCGGCGAGCCCGGTGAGGGTGTCCGCCCGCAGCAGCCATTCGGGCGGCTCGGTGCCGGGCGCGCTGCCGAAGACGCCGTACCGCCGCACGCAGGCGTCGTCGAGGACGAGCCAGGCCGGGAGGTTGGCGTAGCGGAAGGAGGTGACGTCGAAGGCGTGGAACGCGGCGCCCAGGGCGTTGTAGTTGGCTGCCTCGTTGGTGAAGCGGCGCCCCTGGCCGTTGACCATCAACGTGCCGGGCAGCGTCCGCTCCCGGAGCAGCAGGGTGGGGGACGTGGAGCCGCCGGGCGTGCGGGCGAGAACGACCGGCACCCACCACGCCTCTCGCATGGCGCTGAGCCGGGCACCGAGCCTCATCGCCATCCGCAGCCCGTCGCCGGTGTTGGTGAGTACGCCGGGCGGGTGCGCGACCGGCCCGCGCAGAAAGTCCGCCACCAGGTCGGCGTCGTGCTCGAAGCCGCCGGTGGCCAGGATGACCGCCCGGTCCGCGCCGACCCGGTGGGTGCCGGTGGCGGACTCGAAGCACACGCCGTCCACGCGGTCGCCCTCGACCAGGAGCCGGGTGGCTCGCATCCCCGTGCGCGGTGTGATGCCACGGTCCAGGCAGCCCTGGAGCAGCGCCGCGACGAGGCCACGGCCCAGGCCCTCCAGGGAGGCCTTCGTGCGCCGCCGCAGGACCTCCGGGTCGAGTACGCCGGACCCGCCCCCGCCGCTCGGGATCTCGGCGACCTGCAACCGCCGCGGCTCACCCACGATCCGGTCCAGCCAGGCGTCGAGCCCGGTGGTGTCGAACAGTTCGGGTTCCAGGGAGCGGCCGCCGCCCGGCATGCCGCCGGGGTGTTCAGGGTGGTAGTCCGGGTAGCGGGGGACCAGCTTCAGTCGTAGCGGGGTCTCGTCGCGCAGCCAGGCCAGAGCGGGCCCGACGTTGTCGACGAACGCCTCCACCATCTCGCGGCGCATGCTGCCGTTGGACAGGGAGTCGAGGTAGGCGAGCGCCTGCTCGCGGCTGTCGGCGACGCCCGCCCGCGCGGCGTACGGGTTGTCCGGGGCCCAGAGGATGCCGCCGGACAGGGCGGTCGTCCCGCCCACCTCCTCGCCCTTCTCGTACAGCGCCACACGGGCCCCCGCGCAGGCGGCCGCCAGCGCTGCCGTCAGTCCGGACGCGCCCGACCCGAGCACCACCACGTCGTACCGTTCCACGGCCGTCACTCCCCTCGTCCCGCTCGCCGCACGAATCTACCTCATGCAACGTCTAACGTATAAGGTTTGATTCTTCGAGCGGGAATGGGGAGGGGAGCGTCCGGATGACGGCTCAGCCACCGGAGGTCTCGAAGCCGGCGACCGGCCCGGGCGACCGCCCCGTACCGATGCGGACCTGGATCCGGCCGGTGCTGCTGGTGATGTGCGCCTGTGGGGTCTCCCAGGGGTTCGCGCGGTTCACGTTCTCCTTCGTACTGCCCGACATGACCGCCGACGTGCTCGGCTCCTACGGCGTCGCCGGGCTGCTCGGCGGCGCCCACCTGGGGGCCTACCTGCTCGGTGTGCTCGGCACGACCACGCTGGCCCGGCGCGCGGAGGGCACCGGGCTGCTGAAGGCGGGACTGGCCTCGACGGCTCTGGGCCTGCTGCTCACCGCTGTCGCCCCGTGGACCTGGCTGCTGTTCGCCGGTCTGACACTCACCGGGCTGAGTAGTGCCGCCGTCTGGATACCGGCCCCGTCGATCGTCGCGGCACATGTGCCGCGGCACCGCAACGGGCTGGCCATCGGGCTCGTCACCGCAGGCATAGGGATCACCATCGCCATAACGGGACCGGCCGTGACACTCCTTCAGCGGCTCTTCGGGGCCGGGACCTGGCGCCCGGTGTGGGGTCTCGCCGCCACCGTGGCCGTCCTGGTGCTGGTGGCGCAGGTGCTGTTCCTCCGGCCGGTCGGCGCGCACCCCGACGCCGGGCCGGAGCGCCGGCCCCTGCGCGCCCTGTTCCCCGAGGTGCGCACGCTGCTGCTGTCGTACTTCCTGTACGGCGTGGGCTTCGCGCTCTACACCAACTACCTCATCGCCGCGCTCCAGCACGACCTCGGGTTCGACGTGGCCTCCGCGACGGGCACGTTCTCGCTGCTCGGGGTCGCCAGCATCTTCGGGGGACTGGTGGGCGGACGGCTGTCCGACAGCCTCGGCCGCAGGCGGACGCTGGTGGCCTTCCTGGCCGTCATCGGGGCGGCACCGCTCGCGGTACCGCTGCGCTGGCACGCCGCAATCCAGCTGTCGGTGCTGCTGTACGGCCTGCTGATGACCGGGATCGGCACCGTGCTCATGGCCTACCTCGGCGACCGGCAGGGGCCCGGAGACATCAGCGCGGCGTTCGGCGTCACGACGATGAGCCTCGGACTGGCCCAGTTCCTCGCCCCGCCGCTGGGCGGGCGACTGGCCGATGTCTCCGGCTCGTTCGATTCGACGTTCTATCTCGCCTCCGGCACCGCTGTGCTCGCCGCCGTCGTGTCGGCCTTCCTGCCCGACGGAGGCCGCCTGCGGGGACGCCGGCCCTGACACGGCGCCCCCGCGGGCTCTGTGCCGGGCGCGCCCGGCGGTCGGTGGGGTCAGTGGCCCGGCAGGCTCACCTTGTCCGGGTCGATCCGGATGTCGATCAGGACCGGCCGGTCCCGGGTCTGCACGGCGTCGAGCGCCTCGTCCAGCTGCTCCAGGTTCCGCACCGTGTACCCGCGCCCGCCCAGTGCCGTGGCGACCGGCCCGAAGTCCGGCCAGTCGAAGGTGGAGATGGCCGGATCCATGTTCTTGTTGCGGAACTGGATGTGCTCGGCGCCGTAGGCGGCGTCGTTGAACAGCACCACGACCAGGTCCACGCCGTGCCGCACGGCCGTGTTGAACTCGGCCAGGCCGCCCAGCATGAAGCCGCCGTCACCGGTGACCAGCAGGGTGGGCCGGCCGGGGGCGCCGAAGGACGCGCCGATCGCGTTGCCCATGCCCAGACCGATGGACCCGAAGTTGACCGTGTGGACGTACGCCGAGGGCTCGGGGCAGTGCAGCCGTGTGAACGCGTTGAAGATGAACCGGCCGCCGTCGAAGACGAGCGTACGGTCCTCGGGGAGGGCCCGGTCGATCCTGAGCATGGCCGTGCGGATGTCGACCGTCTCGCTCGTGCTCAGATCCGTGAAGTCGGCGTCGGACCGGGCGGCTAGGCGTCCGGCCAGCTCCTCGGAGGCGAATCCGGTGGGCTTGACCTCGGCCTCGTCCAGCCAGTCGACGATCGTGTCCGCCACCCTCGCCGCGTCACCGACGATGCCCGCGTCGCTCGGCGAGAACCGGTTGATGCTGTCGCGGTCGATGTCGACATGCACCAACCGCGCACCCTCCAGCACCGAACGCTCCGCGGTCGTCCACTTGTTGAGGCTCGCCCCGAACGCGATGACGCAGTCGCTGCTCAGTACGGTGTCCAGTGCCACCTCGTGGGAGAGCGTTCCGCAGATGCCGAGGTCGAACCGCTCGCCGCGGAAGAGGTCCTTCGCGCGCAGTGTCGTGGCGACCGGGGCGCCGATGCGCTCGGCCAGTCGCAGCAGCGCCGCCCTGGCCTCGGGGCTCGTGGCGCCGCGGCCCGCGAGGACGACGGGGCGTCGGGCGGCGGCGATGACGCCCACCGCCCTGTCCAGGGCGGCCGGGTCCGGGGCGACCGCCTGGTGCGGGACCAATCCCCGCTCCGGCGGCCGGTAGTCGACCTCTTCCCACTGGAACTCCACGGGAACGTCGAGGACGATCGGACGCTTCTCGAGACAGGCCCTGCGGACGGCTGTGGTGATGTCCTCGACGACGGTCTGCGGGGCGCGGACCTGCTCGAAGCCGGCCCCGGTGGGCAGCACGACGTCCCGTTGCGGGATGTTCTGGAAGTTGTCCCGGTCCACCACGGCGGTGTCACCGGCGAGGAGGAGAACGGGTGTGTGGTCCCTGACGCTCTCCACGAGGGCGGTCACGGTGTTCGTCAGGGCGGGCCCGTGGGTCACCGTCGCGACGCCGAGACGGCCCGACGTCCTGGCGTACCCGTTGGCGGCCAGCACGGCGCCCGCCTCGTTGGAGCAGGAGAGGTAGGAGCCGCCCGCCACTCGCTGGAAGCTGTCCATCATGTACAGATTGGCGTCCCCGAGGACCCCGAACACGGTCTCCACGCCGTGGTCGGCGAGTGCGCGGGCGACGGCTTCATGGAAGAGCATCACGGCTCCCTCGGTAGGTTGTTCTGCACCGTCGCAAATCTTCCCTTGTACGTCAATAGGTAGGTCCCTTACCGTAAGGGCAACCAGCGGAGCCGACCGGAGAAGGTGCGGGATGTCCGAGCCGTATGACGTGATAGTGCTGGGAACGGGAGCCGCGGGCCTCACCGCGGCGGTCACGGCCGCGCAGGGCGGGGCGCGTGTGGGCCTGTTCGAGAAGGCCGACGAGGTGGGGGGCACCACGGCGTGGTCGGGGGGACACGTGTGGATCCCGAACAACCCGTTCCAGGCCGCCGCCGGTGTCGAGGACAGTGAGGAGGAGGCGTTCACGTACATCATGTCGCTGTCCCGCGGCCTGCTCGAGGAGCGCCTGGTCCGGGCCTTCCTGAAGGCGGGGCCCGACATGGTCCGGTTCCTCGACGCCAACGCAGGCACCGACTTCCACGTCGTGACCGACTTTCCCGACTACCACCCCGAGAACCCGGGGGGAAAGCCCGGCGGAGGACGGACCATCGAGTGTCCGCTGTTCCCCTTCGACGAGCTGGGTGCGTGGCAGCACAGGGTCACCAAGAGCCCCTACTACCCGAACCAGCACGTGACGATGAGTGAGACGACCCTGGGCGCGGTCGTCCCCGAGGTGCCGTCGGAGGAGGAGTTCGCCCGCCGCGCGGTCCGCGACGAGCGGGGACGCGGGCAGGCGCTCGTCGGCCGGCTCCTGAAGGCCTGTCTCGACGCCGGGATCGAGCCGAAGGGGTCCCACCGTGCGCGCCGGCTGCTCATGACGGACGGCAGGGTCACCGGGGTGCGCTTCGACACCCCGGAGGGACCGGCCGAGTACCACGCCAGGCACGGGGTCGTGCTGGCCACCGGCGGCTTCGAGTGGAACGAGGAGTACAAGCGGGCGTTCCTGCGCGGCCCGCTCACCCATCCGGTGTCCATGCGGACGAACACCGGGGACGGCCTGTACATGGCGATGAAGGCCGGCGCCATGCTCGGCAACATGCGCGAGGCCTGGTGGATACCGGCCGCCGACCTGCCCGAGGGAATCAACGCGATGAACCGGGCGATGATCAGCGCCGACCGTACGCGCCCCCGCTCGATCATGGTGAACCGGCACGGCCGCCGCTTCACCAACGAGGCCGCGAACTACAACGCGTTCGGCGGAGCGTTCCACGTCGAGGACGTCTCCGCCTTCGAGTACGCCAACCTGCCCTGCTGGCTGATCTTCGACCAGGGCTATCTGCGGGCATACGGCACGATCGGCCCGCACCCGGCCGGCGAGGAGCCCCCGGCGTGGCTGAAGGGCTGTCAGAGCCTGCAGGCGCTCGCCGAGGATCTGGGCATCCCCGCCGAGGAACTCGAGGCGACCGTCAGCCGCTGGAACGAGAACGTGGACAAGGGCGTCGACCCCGACTTCCACCGCGGTGAGAGCGCCCACGACCGCTGGTGGGGAGACCCTGCCTACAAGCGCGACGTGCGCGGCACGCTGGGACCGCTCGACGAGCCGCCGTACTACGCGATCCCCATCAAGAGCGGGGCGCTGGGCACCAAGGGCGGGCCCCGGGTCGATCCCGACGCGCGGGTCCTCGACCTCGACGGCGAGCCGATCGAGGGCCTGTACGCGGCGGGCAACGTGATGGCGTCCCCCTTCGGCATGACCTACGGAGGCGCCGGGGGCACCCTGGCCCCGGCCATGGTCTTCGGCTACCTGGCCGCGCTCAGCCTGACCGGCGGCAGCGGCAGCTGAACGAAGGCCGGCTCACCGGCCGCGACGGCACCCCCGCCCGGGGCCCTCGAAGGGCTCCGGGCGGGGGTGCCCGATCAGTGGCCGCCGACCGCCCTTCACGCCTCCACGGGGGTGAGGACGTCAACGACCCAGGTAGGAGGACTCGATGTCCGACCAGCGGGCGAGCAGGTCCGGCGCCGTGCCCTGCGCCCGAACCCGGCCACCGGACAGGACGTAGCCGCGCCGGGCGTACTTCAGCGCCAGGTGGATGTGCTGCTCGACCATCAGCACGGCGAGCCCGCCGGACACCGCGATCTCGCGCAGCGCGTCGAAGAGGCGTTCCACGACGACCGGTGCGAGCCCCATCGACATCTCGTCGACCAGCAGCACCTCGGGATGGGCGGCCAGCGCCCTGCCGAGTGCGAGCATCTGCTGCTCGCCGCCGGAGAGCACCCCGGCCCGGTTGTTGCGGCGCTTGCGCAGCTCGGGAAAGAGCTCCAGCACGTTCAGGCCGCCCGGCCTTGCGCTCAGGCGCAGATGCTCGTCGACGGTGAGCGAGGGAAACAGCGAGCGGTCCTCGGGGATGTGCGCGAGCCGCTTGCGGGCGATGACGTGCGGGCTGAGCCGCAGCAGCGAGGTGCCGCGCAGCCGGATGTCGCCGCCGGACACGCTCACCAGCCCCGAGCACGCCAGCAGAGTCGTGGTCTTTCCCGCGCCGTTGGGTCCCAGCAGGCTCACGATCTCCCCGGCGCCCACACGGACCGAGACCCCGTGCAGGACCTCGATGTTTCCGTAGCCCGCGCGGAGGCCGGTGATGTCGAGGACCGTGGTGTCCGTCGCCGTCGCGGTCATGCCGCACCTCCCGTGCCCCGGTCCGCGCCGACCTCCGTGGCCTGGGTGCCGAGATAGGCCCGTGCGACCTCGGGGTCCTCGCGGACCGTCGCCGCGGGGCCGGAGGCGATCCGCCTGCCGAAGTCGAGTACGTGGATGTCGTCGCAGACGTTCATGATGAGATCCATGTCGTGGTCGACGAGGAGGATCGTGGTGAGGCCCTCGTCGACGAGTGCCCTGAGCTTGGCCCCCAGCGTCCGGGACTCCCCGGCGTCCAGGCCCGCGGCGGGCTCGTCGAGGAGCAGCAGCCGGGGACCGGCCGCCAGGGCGCGGGCGACGGACACCAGTCGCGCCGAGCCGTGCGACAGCTCGGAGGGGTACCGGTCGGCCGCCCAGCCGACATCGAGTCGGTCCAGCGCGTACTCCACGCCGTGCGACGCGGAGCGGTCGGTGCGGCTGGGCGCGTAGGCCTCCAGGTTCTCCCGGACGGTGAGTTCCTGGAACAACTCCAGGGACTGGAAGGTGCGCACGATGCCCGCCCGGCTTCTGCGGTGGGCCGGCCAGGAGCCGACGCTCTGTCCGTCCAGCCGGATGTCTCCCGTGCAGCGCACCATCCCGGTGATGGCGTCGATCAACGTCGTCTTGCCGGCGCCGTTGGGCCCGATCAGCCCGGTCAGGCTGCCGGGCCGGACCGCGAAGCCGACCGAGTCCACGGCGGTGACACCGCCGTAGCGGACCGTCACGCGGTCGAGTTCGAGCAGGCTCATTGTTTCCTCCCTCCCCATGGACCTGACAAACCGTCAGTTCTTCGGCGGGGTGCCGGCGACCCAGGTGAGGTCGCCCTCGGTGTCGATGAACTGGGCGAGCGCTCCGGGGTTCTCGATGACCGCCGGGGTGTACGTGCCGTCGTGGTACTCGGCGACGAGGCTGTACGGGTTGGCGATGGACGGCATGCTCTCCGGCGCGTGTGCCGGATCGCTCCGGTGGGTCATGAACCCGTCCCAGGGTTCCTTCTTCTGCAGCTGTGCGAGCACCGACTGCTTGGTGATGTCACCCTCGATCGCGGAGAGGATGTCGTAGGCGTACTGCATCGAGGACGCCGCGACCGCGGTCTGGTTGGTCAGCTCCAGGTCGGGTGCGTGCTTGCCGAGCACGTCGCGGTAGAGCTTCGCGTCCTTGCTGTCGTGGTCCGCCGGGACCGAGGAGAAGGCGTAGTAGATGCCGTCGGCCGCGTCACCAGCCGCGTCGAAGACGGCCTTGACGGCGGCCGTGGCCGAGACACCGATGGTGGCGTCGAGCCCGGTGACCTGGACGGCCTTGAACATGCGGGCGGCCGGTCCCTCGCCGACGGCCAGGATGACAGCGTCCGGCTTCTGCTTCGCGATCTTGGACATGGTGGGGGTGAAGTCCGCTGCGGCGGCGTCGAACTCGGTCATGTAGTAGTCCGTGCCGCCCAGGGACGCCCACTGCTTCTTCAGCTGTTCCCCGACCTGCTGTCCGGAGGGCGTGTTGCTGTAGGCGACGGCGAGCTTCTTCGCCCCGCTGGCGGCGAAGTGCACCGCGAGGCCGGGATAGGAGCCCGCCGCACCGGGCGTGGTGGGGAAGTTGTGGTCGCTGTTGTACTCGCCGGGGGTCACCGGCCACCCGCCGATGTTGGCGAGGCCGGCCTTCTCCATGGCGGGCAGCGCGTTCGCGCCGAACGCCAGGGAGGAGTTGTTGACGAACGCGACCACACCGGAGTCGATCAGGTTGTTCAGGCACTGGGACGTCTTGGCCGGGTCGCCGTGGTCGTCACAGCTCTTCACGACGACCGGACGCCCGTCGATGCCGCCGAGTTCCTCGTTGATGTACGTCGCCCAGGCGTCGTTCACCTGCTTGACGTTGCCGTTGGTCCAGGCGGGGTTGGTGATGGTCAGCACGGAGCCGAGCTTGACCGGATCGCCCTTGAGGCCGCCCGTGCCCGGGCCGCTGTCCTTGGAGGAGTCGGACCCGCAGGCCGCCAGGGCGAGCGTGAGCGCCACGGTGGCGACCACAGCCTGCCGGGGCCTTTGTCGACGAATGTTCATGTTCTCTCCCTGCTCCTTGTCACTTCGCGGGTACGGACGGCTCGACCGGCCAGGACCGGTCCTGCTCCTCGTGCGGCGGTGAGGGGGGACCGGCCCCGCGGGCCCGGCGGCGTCGGCGCTCCCGGACGGTGTGGGCCAGGGAGGCCAGGCCGTCGGGGTGCAGCTGGACGGAGACGAGCAGCGCGGCGCCGGCGATGACGAGGTGATAGTCGTCGAGCCCTCCGGCGGCGAGGAGCTGTGAGAACAGTCCGCCGTCGGCGCCGAGTCCGGCGAAGATCGCGCCGCTGACCATGCCGATCCCGCCGATGTAGGCCATCACGATCACGTTCAGTGACTCGAAGACGCTGAAGCGTTCGTAGGCGAAGACGTTGGCCTGGTAACCGAGCAGCGAGCCCCCTACCCCGGCCAGGAACGCGGAGGCCGCGAAGGCGCCGAGCTTGAAGCGCTTGATGTTGATGCCGGCGGCCGCGGCAGCGGCCTCGTTCTCCCGCACGGCCAGGGCGCGGCGGCCCGGCCGGGACAGTCGCACCGCGGAGATCGCGGCTGCGGCGGCGATGACGATCAGCAGGGTGAGGGTCGCGAACTGGGTGTCGCTCAGCTCGTGCCCGAACACCGTCGGCGCGTCGACGCGGTTGAAGCCCTTGTTGCCGAGCAGACGGCCGTCGGAGAAGACGGCGACCTGGCAGATGTAGGCCGCGCTGAGCGTGACCAGCGCCAGGCTCGGGCCGCGTACCCGCAGTGACGGCAGGCCCACCAGCAGCCCGAGCAGCAGGGCGATCACTCCGCTGAGCGGGAGCACCAGCAGGAACGGCACTCCGTGGCCGGACAGCAGGGCGGTCATCAGTCCACCGATCCCGGCGAAGGCGACCTGGGCGAGCGAGATCTGGCCCACGAAGCCGGTGACCAGGACGACCGAGAGCGCGATGAGGATGCCGGCGAGCGTGACCACCCCGGCGGAGAGCCAGGACGGGCGCACCGTGTGGATGAACACCAGGCCGACCACCAGCGCGACCACGGGGCCGATGATCCGGTGACGCGGCGGGAGGCTGACGGGCAGTCGCCCGCGTAGCACCTCGCCCCGGGCCGGCAGTAGCCGACCGGAGAAGATCATGGCGAGGATGACCACCAGGGCGGGGATGGCCTGGGCGCGCCCGGGACCGGTCCACAGCCAGGTGTACCAGCCGCCCTCGGAGTTCATGGCGAGCTGCAGCGCCGACTCGGCCATGCCGAGCCCCAGACCGGCGACGACGGCGACGCCGAACGAGGTGACCCGGGCGACGAGCGCCGCGCCGAAGACGGGCACCACCAGCAGGGTCAGGACCCTGGCGTCCAGGCCGGCGATCGGGCTGAGCATCACACCGGCCACCGCGGCCAGGACGAACCCCACCGCCCAGGTGAGGGCGCCGATCAGAACCGGGGACAGTCCGCTGAGTGAGGCGCCCTTCTCGCTGTCCGAGATCGCCCGGACCGCGAGACCCACCCGGGTACGGCGCGAGACGAGCGAGAGCACGACCGCGAGGACGACGGCGATCCCGGCGAGGATGATGCGGTCCCTGGGCAGGGCGATGCCCAGGACGTCGACCGGCTCCGAGGAGACCACCGAGACCGGAGTGGTGGTCCGCACGTCGAAGAGCAGGGTGGCCAGGCCCTGGAGGAGCAGCAGCAGCGCGAGCGTCGCGACGATCCGGGCCAGCACGGGGGAGTCGCGCAGCTGCCGCATGACCAGCAGGTAGAACGTGACTCCCAGGACGACCGCGAACGCGCCGGTCGCCAGTGCCGCGGGTACCACGGACCAGCCGAGGTCGTCGCGCAGTTCGAAGAAGACATAGGCGCAGATCATCGCGACCGCGCCGTGGCTGAAGTTGAGGACTCCCGTCCCCCGGTAGATCGTCACGAGTCCGAGCGCCAGCAGTGCGTAGGCACCGCCCAAGCCCAGTCCCAGAAGCGCGAATTGCACCACAGACATCTGGCGTACCTGCCTTCGACCATTGTGGAGCGATGTCGGGGAAATTATGCTTTCTGACGTTGAACGTCAATAGTTCTGTCAGGTCTGCTGTGAGGAGAGTCCCATGTCCGACGTCGCCGCGGTCAGCGCGCGGATTCGGCAGTTGGAGAAGCACCGGTGGGCGGCGTTGGTCGGATCCGACTGCGCGGCCCTCCGGGAGCTGTTCGCGGACCGGATGACCTACACCCACTCGAACGCGATGGTGGACACGAAGGACAGCTACATCCGCGCGATCGAGGACGGCACGGTCACCTATGTCGCCGTCGAGCCGTCCGACGAGGAGGTGAGGGTCTTCGGCCATGCGGCCGTGGTCACCGGGTGTGCCGTGATCGACGCCCGGGCGGGCGGGCGCGAGCAACGGACGCGGGCGCGCTACAGCGCCGTGTGGGCGCAGGAGGACGGCCGGTGGCGGTTCGTCTGCTGGCACTCCACTCCGCAGCCGGTCTGACGTGAAGCGCCGTGCGGCGGCCCCGGCCGGGACCCCCCCCCCGCGCGCGGCCCCCCCCCCGCGGGCCCGGGGGGAGGCGGCCGCGGGGCGGGGCGGGGGGGGCGGGGCGGCCCCACCCCGCCGCGGCCGC
>NZ_JBFAIQ010000007.1:0-504470 GCF_040654755.1 Streptomyces sp. NPDC050625 | reverse complement strand
AATGTCCGACGGACGGGGTATCAACATATCTGGCGTTGACTTTTGGCACGCTGTTGAGTTCTCAAGGAACGGACGCTTCCTTTGTACTCACCCTCGCGGGCTTTCCTCCGGGCGCTTCCCTTCGGTCTTGCGTTTCCGACTCTATCAGATCCTTTCGGCATCCGATTCCCGGTCGGCGGGATTTGTCTGGGGCTTCCGGCTTTCGCCTGTCGGCCTTTCGACATTCACCACGTTAGCCGATCCTCTCGGCAACTCATAATCGAGCTCCGCGGGCTTGAATTCGGGCATGCGGGCACGCCGAAATTCGCCCCGGTCGAGGGGAAGTAGCAGGTAGTGGGTTGGCCGCTCCGGCTGCTGGCGATTGCCGTACCCGGTTCAGCGGCTCGGGCCACATTACGCACCTTCCAGGGACGCGTCAACTTGAGCGGCGCCTGGGGACATGGGCCCGATAGGGGCTCACCGTCGGGTCGTTGGCGACCCAGAAACGCCAGGGGTGGACGCCTCCGTCGCCGGCCACACCCGTGCGGGGGCCGTTGCGTACCTGGTCGGAGGGCACAGCGGTGCCGGTGAGCATCCTCAGTGGGGTCTCGCCGGAGGCGCACGCGTCCGTGCCGCTGAGTGCGCGGTCCACGTCCAGGGCTGTGGCCAGGCGTGCCGGTCCTTTGGCCAGTTCCTTGTCATTTCGGGCCGAGAGTCGACGTTTACGCGCGAGCTCGGCGCCCTCGACGACCTCCCCCGCGCGGAGCAGGACGGCGCTCGCCGAGCCTTCCGGACCACAGACGAGGTTCATGCAGTGCCACATGCCGTAGGTGAAGTAGACGTACACGTGTCCGGCCGGACCGAACATCACGTCGTTGCGGGGTGTGCGGCCGCGATAGGCGTGTGAGCCGGGGTCGTTAGGGCCGTCGTATGCCTCGACCTCCGTGAGGCGCACCGCGATCGGGCCGTCCGGGGTGCTTCGTACGAGGATCCGGCCGAGAAGGTCGGGGGCGACTTCCAGCACAGGGCGGTCGAAGAACGACCTGGGCAGTGGCGTACGGTCCGGGGGCGCGATCATGTCGTACGAGCGTAGTCCAGACGTGTCTGTGCCAAGGGGTGGTCAAAGGATCCCCCGCTTGCCAGGGTGTGGCGCGGAACCGGTCGCGTCCGGATCGCGTTTGTAGGGATCAGGGATCCATACGTAAAGGGAGAGTCATGGGGTTCAAGAAGCTGCTCGCGAGTCTGGGCGCCGGCGGGGCTTCGGTCGAGACGGTGCTGACCGAGGTCAACGTCGTTCCGGGTGGTGTCGTCCAGGGCGAGGTGCGCATCCAGGGCGGGTCCGTGAACCAGGACATCGAGGGGCTGTCCGTGGGCCTGCAGGCGCGGGTCGAGGTGGAGAGCGGCGACGAGGAGTACAAGCAGAACATCGAGTTCACCAAGGTGCGGCTCGGTGGTGCCTTCCAGCTGCAGGCCGGTGCCGTGCACACCGTTCCGTTCGGGCTGGAGATCCCCTGGGAGACGCCGGTCACGATGATCGACGGGCAGGCGCTGCGCGGTATGCACATCGGTGTGACCACGGAGCTGGAGATCGCCCGTGCGGTGGACTCCGGTGACCTGGACCCCATCAACGTGCACCCGCTGCCGGCGCAGAAGGCGATCCTGGACGCGTTCATCCAGCTGGGCTTCCGCTTCAAGAACGCGGACATGGAGCGCGGTCACATCCGGGGCACGCGGCAGCGGCTGCCGTTCTACCAGGAGATCGAGTTCTACCCGCCGTCGCAGTACCGGGGCCTGAACCAGGTGGAGCTGAGCTTCGTGGCGGACGAGCAGGCCATGGACGTCATCCTGGAAATGGACAAGAAGCCGGGTCTGTTCAGCGAGGGTTCGGACACCTTCCGGTCCTTCCAGGTGGGTCTGCACGACTTCCACGGGACCGACTGGGCGGCATACCTCAACCAGTGGCTGTCCGAGGTCGGCAGCAAGCGCAACTGGTTCTAGGCTCGGTTCCTACTGAAGGAACCGATCAGGAGGTACCGAGGTGACCGAGCTCAAGCGGCGGCCGCTCCCCCATGACTTCCACCCGCCCGTGCCGTCGTTCACGGTGACGAGCGAGGACGTCGAGCCGAACGCGAGGCTCAAGGAGGCTCAGGTCCACGCGGCCGGCAACACCTCCCCGCAGCTGCGGTGGGAGGGGTTCCCGGCCGAGACCAAGAGCTTCGCCGTGACCTGCTACGACCCGGACGCCCCGACCGGCAGCGGTTTCTGGCACTGGGTCCTGTTCGACATCCCGGCCTCCGTGACCGAGTTGCCGGTGGGTGCGGGCAGCGGCAAGTTCGAGGGTCTGCCCGAGGGTGCGGTGCACGCGCGCAACGACTACGGGTCGAAGGACTTCGGCGGTGCCGCTCCGCCGCCCGGGGACGGGCCGCACCGGTACGTCTTCACGGTGTACGCGGTGGACCAGGAGAAGCTCGGTCCTGATTCCGACGCTTCTCCGGCCGTCGTCGGTTTCAATCTGCGGTTCCACGCGATCGCGCGTGCCCAGCTCATCGGTGAGTACGAGAACCCCGCCGAGGGCTGACGCGGCGCCGATTCAGCCCAGCGTTCATCGAACGTTTGCCCGCCTCCGGTCATGGAAGTGATCAGAGGCGGGCATTTTTTATTGCGTTGTCCATCTCGGCGCGCCCGTACAGAGTTGATCCGAGCCCGCCGGGGGGTGGGCAGGTGCACACGGGAGGTGGGCTGGATGCGGGACACGCTGGTGCTGAACGCGAGCTTCGAGCCGCTGTCGACGGTGACGCTGAACCGAGCTGTCGTTCTGGTACTGCAGGACAAGGCCGTCGTCGAGCAGGCCCACCCCGAACTGCGTATGCGGGGCGCCGCTGTGGACATACCCGCGCCCCGGGTGATCAGGCTGTGCAGATACGTACGGGTGCCGTTCCGAAGACAAGCGCCGTGGTCGAGGCGGGGTGTGCTGGTGCGGGACCGGCACCGGTGCGCGTACTGCGGGCGGCGGGCGACGACCGTGGACCATGTGGTGCCGCGGGCGCAGGGTGGCGCGGACTCGTGGCTGAACACGGTCGCCTCGTGCGCGGAGGACAACCACCGCAAGGCCGACCGGACTCCGGAGCAGGCGGGCATGCCGCTGCTGCGGCAGCCGTTCGAGCCGACGCCGCAGGACGCGATGCTGCTGGCGCTGGGGCAGGAGGACTTCGAGGCGCTGCCGGAGTGGCTGGCCCAGTCGGCCGCGTAGCGGGTATGTGAGAGGGGCTCGCCTTCCTGGGAAGGCGAGCCCCTCGTCGTATCACGGGTGTATCAGTCGATCGACGGCTTCTCGCGGCGGTCGTTGCCGTTGTTCTGCTGCGGGACGGAGGCTCCGCCGCCCGAACCGCCCGCCAGGGGGCCGAAGTTGCCCATGGCGCCGGACAGGCCCTTGAGGGCGTCGCCGATCTCGCTGGGGACGATCCAGAGCTTGTTGGCGTCGCCCTCGGCGATCTTCGGGAGCATCTGCAGGTACTGGTAGCTGAGCAGCTTCTGGTCGGGGTCGCCGGCGTGGATCGCCTCAAAGACCGTGCGGACGGCCTGGGCCTCGCCCTCGGCGCGCAGGGCGGCGGCCTTGGCCTCACCCTCGGCGCGCAGGATCTGGGACTGCTTCTCACCTTCGGCGGTGAGGATGGCCGCCTGGCGCGTACCTTCCGCGGTGAGGATCGCGGCGCGCTTGTCACGGTCGGCGCGCATCTGCTTCTCCATCGAGTCCTGGATGGAGGTCGGCGGCTCGATGGCCTTGAGCTCGACGCGGTTGACGCGGATGCCCCACTTGCCGGTGGCCTCGTCGAGCACGCCGCGCAGAGCCGCGTTGATCTCCTCGCGGGAGGTCAGGGTGCGCTCCAGGTCCATGCCGCCGATGATGTTGCGGAGCGTGGTGACGGTGAGCTGCTCGATCGCCTGGATGTAGCTGGCGACCTCGTAGGTGGCCGCGCGGGCGTCGGTGACCTGGTAGTAGATGACGGTGTCGATGTTCACGACCAGGTTGTCCTGGGTGATCACCGGCTGCGGCGGGAACGGTACGACCTGTTCACGCAGGTCGATGCGGTTGCGGATGGTGTCGATGAACGGGACCACGATGTTGAGGCCCGCGTTGAGTGTCCGTGTGTAGCGGCCGAAGCGCTCGACGATGGCGGCGCTGGCCTGTGGGATGACCTGGATCGTCTTGATCAGGGCGATGAAGACCAACACCACCAGAATGATCAATACGATGATGACCGGTTCCATCGTGGCTCCCCGTACCCTTCTCCGCCTCGGCGCCTTCGGCAGATCTTATGGCTGTTGAAGATCTTGCTGGACGAGTCTGACAGACCGTCGCACAACTCGTGGGGTGTTCGGTTCAGTTGAGTCCTGCGAGGTCACATGACGATTGCCGTTGCCCCGTCGATCTCCACGACGTCGACTTCCTCCCCCACTTCGTAGGCGAGGTCGGTGTCGAGCGAACGGGCCGACCAGATCTCCCCGGCGAGCTTGATGCGGCCGCCGGAGCCGTCGACGCGTTCCAGTACGACGGCCTGCTTGCCCTTCAACGCATCCACGCCTGTGGCGAGTTGGGGGCGTTGGGCGCTGTGCCGGGCCGCGATGGGCCGTACGACGGCGATGAGCGCGACCGAGACGACCACGAAAGCGAGTACCTGGACCACGATGTCGAAGCCGAGGCCCGCGGCGGCCGCGGCCGCGACGGCACCCACGGCGAACATGCCGAACTCCGGCATCGCCGTGATCACGAGCGGGATTCCGAGCGCCGCAGCGCCGACGAGCCACCACACCCACGCGTCGATGTCGTTCACATGGTCATGCTAGAGCCGCGGACGGTGCCGCGGACAGGGCGCAATGGGGGTCAGGACAGCGGCAGGCCCTGAGCGGTCCAGCGGTCGCCGACCTGCTCCACGACGAGCGGGAGGCCGAAGCAGAGGGAGAGGTTGCGCGAGGTCAGTTCGAGCTCCAGCGGGCCCGCGGCGAGGACCTTGCCCTGACGGAGCATGAGGACGTGGCTGAAGCCGGGGGCGATCTCCTCGACATGGTGGGTGACCATGATCATGGAGGGGGCGATCGGGTCGCGGGCGAGGCGGCCGAGGCGGCGGACCAGGTCCTCGCGGCCGCCGAGGTCGAGGCCGGCGGCGGGCTCGTCTAGCAGGAGCAGCTCGGGGTCGGTCATCAGGGCGCGGGCGATGAGGGTGCGCTTGCGCTCGCCCTCGGAGAGCGTGCCGAACTTGCGCTCCAGGTAGTCGCTCATGCCGAGGCGGTCGAGGAAGGCGCGGGCACGCTGTTCGTCGACCTCCTCGTAGTCCTCGTGCCAGTGCGCGGTCATGCCGTACGCGGCGGTCAGCACGGTCTCCAGGACGGTCTGGCGCTTGGGGAGCTTGTCGGCCATGGCGATGCCGGCCATGCCGATGCGGGGGCGCAGCTCGAAGACGTCGGTACCGGGCGTGCCGAGGGTCTCGCCGAGGATGGTGGCGGTGCCCTTGCTGGGGTAGAGGTAGCTGGAGGCGACGTTCAGGAGGGTGGTCTTGCCGGCGCCGTTGGGGCCGAGGATGACCCAGCGCTCGCCCTCCTTCACCGACCAGGAGACCTGGTCCACCAGAGCCCGGCCCTCGCGGACCACGGATACGTCCTGAAGCTCCAGAACATCGCTCATGAGCGCGTTGTCTCCCCTTGCAGTGTGGCCGGTCTCGGCTGTGGCGTACGCCTGTGGCTCGGTCCGCCGCGCCGGTGGGCGCAGCCCGTACGAAATCTACGCCACCGGTGGCGCGGTCCATTCCATCGGTCCGGTCCTTAGGGTGGGGGCATGCTCTCGGAACCGCGTTCAGGACGCCTCGCCGCTTGGGGAAATGCCCTATTGGCCGGACTTGTCTCGCCGGATGACGCTGCACTCGCCATCGTCGGCGACGACGCGGTGCACCGGGTGGAGGGGCTGCCGGGTGAGTCGGCGCCGGTCGGGCTCACCCTCGCGCTGGGGCGGCTGCGGACACTCGGGGCGATCGGGCTGCGGGTGGCGCTGCCCGCGCCGGGGCATCCGCTGGGGCTGAGCGGGCCGCCGGAGTTCAACGCGCGGGCGCTGGAGGCCGAGGAGGCGGTGATCTGCCACGGCGCCGCGTTCGGGCTGGTGCCCGAGTTGTACGAGGCCGGGCCCGCCGGTGATGTGCATGCCGAGGTGGTCTGGCACTGTCTGCCGGTGCGGGAGGCGCCGCCCGCGGATGTGCCGTCGCTGGGCGAGGCCGAGCGGGAGCTGGCGGAGGCCCTGCGGGACGCGACGGCGGTGCTCTCGCGGCTGGACGTCGCGGGGTCGGGTCCGGTGGCGGAGGCGGCGATCGGCGCGTACCGGGCGCGGGCCGAGCGGGGGAACGAGGTGCTGGCGCCGGGGTATCCGCCGCGGGCGGTGCGGGTGTTGGAGCTGGCCCAGCGGGTGGGGCTGCTGATTTCGCTGGCCCATGAGAACGGCCACGGGGGTGCGGTGAGCGCGTCGGAGATGGCGGCGCGGGGGGCCGCGCTGCGGCCGGTGGAGCGGACGGCACGGCGGGCGCAGGTCGCGGCGTACAACTCCGTCGTGGAGGAGCGGGAGCGGGGGCGGTGAGCGCCGGCCGGTGGTGACCGGCGCCGATGAGTGACCGGCCTCCCGGTGAGGTGTCGGGAGGCCGGAGGTCCACGGGGGTGGGCTCAGTGGTTGAGGCCCACGTTGCCGAAGGCCGGGTTCAGGGCGCCGATGACGTTCACGCTGTTGCCCACCACGTTCACCGGGACGTGCACCGGGGCCTGGACTACGTTGCCCGAGACGACGCCCGGGGAGCCCTTGGCCTCGCCGCCGGCCCAGGAGCCGTTCGTGGCGGAGGCCATTCCGGCACCGGCCGCCAGCAGGCCCCCGGCCACCATCGTCACGGCCGCTGCCTTCTTCAGGTTCTTCACTTTCAACCCCTCCTTGGCGATCACCGCGGCAGTCGCCGCGGCACGCACTGGAGAACGGCGGAGATCGCCGGAGGGTGCGCCGTCCGGGTGACATTCCCCCGACGGTATGAATCTCACCCTGTCACACCGTAACGAACGGCCCACAGCGCCGCCTGGGTCCGGTCCGCGAGGTCGAGTTTCATCAGGATGTTCGAGACGTGCGTCTTGACGGTCTTCTCGGACAGGACGAGGGCGCGGGCGATCTCGCGGTTGGAGCGGCCGTCCGCTATCAGGCCCAGCACCTCGCGCTCCCGCTCGGTGAGTGAACCTCCCCTGCCCTGGCCCGAGTTGGCGTCCTCCTGGGAGAGCAGCGCGCCGGCCACCTCCGGCTGGAGGAGGATGTGCCCGGCGTGCACCGAGCGGATGGCGCCGGCCAGCGCGTCGGGGTCCACGTCCTTGTAGACGTATCCGGCGGCGCCCGCGCGCAGGGCCGGAACCACCGTGCGCTGCTCGGTGAAGCTGGTGACGATGAGCACGCGCGCGGGGTTGTCGAGTTCGCGGAGTCTGCGCAGCGCGTCGATGCCGTCCATGCCCGGCATCTTGACGTCCATGAGGACCACGTCGGGCTTCAGTTCCTCGGCGCGGGCGACCCCTTCGGTGCCGTCGGCCGCCTCGCCCACGACCTCGATGTCGTCCTGCACCTCCAGGAAGGTGCGCAGTCCGCGGCGGACGACCTGGTGGTCGTCGACGAGCAGCACCCTGATTGCGTCAGCCACCGGGGACCTCCATCTCGATCGTGGTGCCCTTGCCGGGCGCGGACTCCACCGTGAGCGAGCCGCCCACCCCGCCGGCCCGGTCCCGCATGGAGACCAGTCCCAGATGCCGTCCCGCGCGGCGGATCGACTTCGGTTCGAAGCCGCTGCCGTCGTCGGTGACGCGCAGGACGGCTCCGCAGGCGTGGCGGCCGAGGGTGACGTCCACATGCTGGGCCCCGGAGTGCCGCAGGGCGTTGTGCAGGGCCTCCTGGGCGACGCGCAGCAGCGCCTCCTCCTGTGCGGCGGGCAGGGCACGGAAGCCGCTGGAGGCGAAGGACACGCGCGCGCTGTGGGCGCGGTCGAGGACCTGGATCTGGGTGCGCAGGGTGGCGACCAGGCCGTCCTCTTCGAGGGCGGCGGGGCGCAACTCCACCACGGCGGCGCGCAGTTCGTCGGCGGCCTCGGCGGCGAGCCGGGCCACCTGGTGCAGCTCGCCCTTGGCGCGGGAGGGGTCGCGGTCGACCAGGGCCGCGGCCGCCTGTGCCGTCAGGCGCAGGGAGAACAGCTTCTGGCTCACCGCGTCGTGCAGTTCGTGGGCGAGCCGGGAGCGCTCCTCGGAGATCGTCAGCTCGCGGCTGCGCTCGTACAGACGGGCGTTGGTGAGGGCGATCGCGGCGTGCTGGGCGAGGATGGCCAGCAGATCCTCGTCCTCCTGTGTGAAGCCGCAGCTTCCCTCGGGCTTGGCACAGCGCTTGTTCGCCAGGAACAGCGCGCCGATGATCTCGTCGCCGTCGCGGATCGGCAGGCCGATGAAGTCGGACATCTCGGGGTGGGCGGCCGGCCAGCCCTCGAAGCGGGGGTCCTTGCGCACATCGGCGAGGCGCTCCGGGCGGGCCTCCTGGAGCATCGCGGCGAGGATGCCGTGCTGACGCGGGAGCGGGCCGATGGCCTTCCACTGTTCGTCGCTGACCCCGTCGACGACGAACTGGGCGAAGCCGCCGTGGTCGTCCGGGACCCCGAGGGCGGCGTACTGCGCGTCGAGCAGCTCGCGGGCCGAGGCGACGATCGTCTTGAGGACGTCGCGCACCTCCAGGTGCCTGCTCATGGCCAGCAGCGCGGAACTCACCGCGGTGAGGCCGGACCGGGGGCCTTGACTCATGCCCTCACGGTACCGGCGGGGTGTGACAGTGCGGATCGGACCTGTGGCGGCCGGACCTGGGCCGGTGGTCCTGGTCCGCACGACGTAGGTCTGCGGCCCCGGACGTGCGGCTTAGGGCGAAGGACCGCGCCCGTTTGCGGCCCGCGTCCGAGGCGGCCGGAGCGGTGCCGTTCCTAGGTTGATGCCACCGCCGATCGGAGGTCGGCGCGGCAGAGGGGACGGTTGTCATGCCGGTAGCGATCATCACGGGGGCCTCGAAGGGGCTGGGACGGGCGCTCGCCGAGGCGCTGGCCGCGCGCGGTTGGGATCTGGTGCTCGACGCCCGGGGCGCCGACGCGCTCACGGCGGCGGCCACGGCCGTGGCCGGGTACGGCACGCGGGTCGAGGCGCTGCCCGGGGACGTCACGGACGCCGGGCACCGGGCGGGGCTGGTGGCGGCGGCGTGGCGGCTGGGCGGTGTCGATCTGCTGGTGAACAACGCGAGCGCGCTGGGCGCCGAGCCGCTGGTGCGGCTGGCGGAGCTGCCCCTGGAGGGGCTGCGGCGGGCGCTTGAGGTGAATGTGGTGGCGGCGCTGGGCCTGGTCCAGGAGGCGCTGCCGCTGCTGCGGGAGTCGCCGGCGGGCGCGGTGGTCGCGGTCAGCTCGGACGCGGCCGCCGAGGCGTACGAGACCTGGGGCGGCTACGGGGCGTCCAAGGCGGCCCTGGACCAGCTCGCGGCGGTGCTCGCCGAGGAGGAGCCACGGCTGCGGGTGTGGGCGGTCGACCCCGGGGACATGGCCACGGAGCTGTATGCGGCGGCCGTACCGGACGACGACGGTCCACGGCCGGAGCCGGCGCGTGTGGTGCCCGCGTTCCTGCGGCTGCTGGACGAGCGTCCGGCGAGCGGCCGCTATGGGGCACCCTCCCTGCTGGAGGGGCGATGACGCCGGCGCTGAGGGTGCCCGAGGAGCTGTCGGCGCGGGTGCCCGCCGAGCAGCGCGGGCCGGGTCTGGGGCGGGATGCCGTACGGCTGCTGGTGTCGCGCGGGACCGAGGTGTCGCACCACGTGTTCGCCGAGCTGCCGCGGCTGCTGCGGGCCGGGGACCTGCTGGTGGTGAACACCTCGCCCACGCTGGCCGCCGCGGTGGACGGGAGGATCGGGCACGCGCGCGTGGTGGTGCACTTCTCCACGCTCGGGGACGACGGGCGGTGGGCGGTCGAGCTGCGGGATCCGGACGGTAAGGGGACCACGCGCGCGCGTGCGAGCGGGCCCGCGGGTACAGGGGTGCGGCTTCCCGGGGGTGCGGGGCTGGTGCTGGAGGAGCCGCTGAGCCCTCGGGGGGTGCGGCTGTGGTGGGCGCGGGTGGCCGGGGCGGACGTCCTCGGGCTGCTGCGGGAGCACGGGCGGCCCATTCGCTACTCCTATACGGAGCGGGACCAGCCGTTGTCCGTGTACCAGACGGTGTTCGCGCTGCCGTCGGCCGACGGGGCGGGCAGTGCGGAGATGCCGAGTGCCGCCCGGCCCTTCACAGCGCGGCTGGTGACGGAGCTGGTGAGCCGGGGTGTGCGGTTCGCGCCGGTCACGCTGCACACCGGGGTGGCGTCGGCGGAGGCGCACGAGCCGCCGTATCCGGAGCGGTACGCGGTGTCCGAGGCGTCCGCGCGGCTGATCAATGACGTGCGGGCCGGGGACGGCCGGGTGGTCGCGGTCGGTACGACGGCGGTGCGGGCCGTGGAGTCGGCGGCCGGGGCGGACGGGACGGTGCGGGCGGTCGAGGGGTGGACCGATCTCGTGGTGACGCCCGGGCGCGGGGTGCGGGTGGTCGACGGGCTGCTGACCGGGCTGCACGAGCCGGAGGCCTCGCATCTGCTGATGCTGGAGGCGATCGCGGGGCGGGCGGTGGTCGACCGCGCGTACGAGGAGGCGCGGCGCGGGCTCTATCTGTGGCACGAGTTCGGCGACGTGCATCTCCTCCTGCCGGAGGAGGACCCTGACACAGGGCGTTGCTTTGGCAACTTTCGGTGAGGATTCATCGTCCGCGGTGTGAGCCCGCGCATAGGGTGCGGATCACGTACGAACGGACATAGGAGATATACCGACACGTCCCGAACGGGGCAGACGCTCCAGTCTGTCCCGTTTTGCCCTTCCCTGATCCACTATCCAGGGTCGTACGTCACACCTTTGCCAGCCGATTTTGCGGCCGCTAAGAATTGCTCCTGTCGCCGGACGCCGTGGGTTTCGCCCCACGGCGTTCGTACGGGCCGGACCGGTTCCCCCGTCGGACAGAAGGCGACTCCGCGCTATTCGAAGAGGTCGATCTGCCATGCTCAAGAACACCACCACTCGTCTCAGTCGTCGCCTGACCAAGCACCGCAAGATCGCGATCGCCGGCGTCGCCGCCCTCGGTACCGCCGCCATCGCCTTCTCGGCGGTTCCCAGCAGCGCCGAGACGATCACGGCCGGGGCTCCCTCCACCGAGGCCCGGGTGGCGTACAGCACCGAGCAGATCAAGGACGTCAAGGGCACGGTCACCGACCAGCTCGCCACCGAGACCGTCAAGATCCAGCAGATCGCGGCGCAGAAGAAGGCCGCCGCAGACGCGCTCGTCAAGAAGCAGGCCGAGACCGCCGCCAAGGCGAAGACCGCCGCCGCCGAGGCCGCCAAGAAGGCCGCCCAGGAGCGCGCCGCCGAGCAGACCGCGAGCCGGTCCGTCGAGCGCGCCGCGGCCAAGCCCGCGAAGTCCTACCCCAACAACCTGGACGGCTGGATCCGGGAGTCCCTGGACATCATGAAGGCCAAGGGCATCCCGGGCTCGTACAGCGGCCTGCACCGCAACATCATGCGGGAGTCCTCCGGCAACCCGATGGCCATCAACGGCTGGGACATCAACGCCATCAACGGCATCCCGTCGAAGGGCCTGCTCCAGGTCATCCCGCCGACCTTCAAGGCGTACCACGTGCCCGGCACCTCGTGGAACATCTACGACCCGGTCGCCAACATCACGGCCGCCTGCAACTACGCCGCCGACAAGTACGGTTCGATGGACAACGTCAACAGCGCGTACTGAGGCCGCGCGGACCTCTTCTCGCGTACGCCGAAGGGCGGCACCCCCAGCCGGGGTGCCGCCCTTCGGCGTCGTACGCGCGCGGTTACTTGCGCATGACCTCGGGCTCGTGGCGGCGCAGGAAGCGGGCCACGAAGAAGCCGCAGATCACGCCGAGGACGATCAGGGCGGCCATGTCCACGCCCCAGGCGCCGACGGTGTGGTCCCACAGGGGGTCGGTGCCCGCGCCGTCCTTCGGCGGGCTGATCTTGTTGAAGTCCAGCGTGGCGCCCGCGGCTGCGACCGCCCAGCGGGACGGCATCAGATACGAGAACTCGTTGACACCGATCGAGCCGTGCAGCGTGAACAGACAGCCCGTGAACACGACCTGGATGATCGCGAACATCACCAGCAGCGGCATGGTCTTCTCGGCCGTCTTCACCAGCGAGGAGATGATCAGGCCGAACATCATCGAGGTGAAGCCGAGCGCCATGATCGGCACGGACAGCTCGATGATCGTCGCGCTGCCGAAGACCAGGCCCTCCTTCGGGATCTCACGGCTGGTGAAGCCGATCACACCGACCAGCAGACCCTGGAACACGGTGATCATGCCGAGCACGAACACCTTGGACATCAGATACGCCGAACGGGACAGGCCGGTCGCGCGCTCCCGCTCGTAGATCACCCGTTCCTTGATCAGTTCACGGACCGAGTTCGCGGCACCCGCGAAGCAGGCGCCGACCGCGAGGATCAGCAGGACCGTGGTGGCCGTGCCGTTCGGGATGATCCGGCCGGTCTGATTCGCCGGGTTGGGCAGCAGCCCCTTGTCGGCGTCGATGAGCAGGCTCACCGCGCCGAGCACGGCCGGCAGGATCACCATCAGGGCGAGGAAGCCCTTGTCGGACGCGATCACCGACACATAGCGGCGCACCAGCGTGACGAACTGCGACATCCAGCCCTGCGGCTTCGGCGGCTTCATCGCCTGCATCGGAGGCATCTGTACGGCCTGCGGCGCAACGGCGTCGATGTCCGCGGCGTACATCTGGTAGTGCTGCGAGCCCTTCCAGCGGCCCGCCCAGTCGTAGTCGCGGTAGTTCTCGAAGGCGGAGAAGACATCGGCCCAGGTGTCGTAGCCGAAGAAGTTCAGCGCCTCCTCCGGCGGGCCGAAGTAGGCCACCGAGCCACCCGGCGCCATCACGAGCAGCTTGTCGCAGATCGCCAGCTCGGCCACGGAGTGGGTGACGACGAGGACCGTACGGCCGTCGTCGGCCAGGCCGCGCAGCAGCTGCATGACGTCGCGGTCCATGCCCGGGTCGAGGCCCGAGGTGGGCTCGTCGAGGAAGATCAGCGACGGCTTGGTGAGCAGCTCCAGGGCCACCGAGACACGCTTGCGCTGGCCGCCGGAGAGGGAGGTGACCTTCTTCTCCTTGTGGATGTCGAGCTTCAGCTCGCGCAGCACCTCGTCTATGCGGGACTCGCGCTCGGCGGGCGTGGTGTCGGCCGGGAAGCGCAGCTTGGCCGCGTACTTGAGGGCCTTCTTGACGGTCAGCTCCTTGTGCAGGATGTCGTCCTGCGGGACCAGACCGATGCGCTGGCGCAGCTCGGCGAACTGCTTGTACAGGTTGCGGTTGTCGTAGAGGACCTCGCCCTGGTTGGCGGGCCGGTAACCGGTGAGCGCCTTCAGCAGCGTCGACTTGCCGGAGCCGGACGGGCCGATGACCGCGATCAGCGACTTCTCCGGGACACCGAAGGAGACGTCCTTCAGGATCTGCTTGCCGCCGTCGACCGTGACGGTCAGATGGCGCGCGGAGAAGGAGACCTCACCGGTGTCGACGAACTCTTCCAGCCGGTCGCCGACGATACGGAACGTGGAGTGGCCGACGCCGACGATGTCGGTCGGGCCCAGCAGTTGCGAGCCGCCCTTGGCGATCGGCTGGCCGTTGACGTACGTGCCGTTGTGCGAGCCCAGGTCACGGATCTCCAGGCGGCCGTCGGGCGTCGCGTGGAACTCGGCGTGGTGCCGGGAGACCTGGAGGTCGGAGACGACCAGCTCGTTCTCCAGCGCACGGCCGATGCGCATCACGCGGCCCAGCGAGAACTGGTGGAACGTGGTCGGGCTGCGGTCGCCGTAGACCGGCGGCGCCCCCGCGCCACCACCGGGCACCTGCTGCGCTCCCTGCTGCTGCGGGATCGGCGCGGCCTGCTGCGGCTGCTGCCAACCGGCCTGCGGGGCCTGCTGCGGCGGCGGGGCCTGCTGGGCCCAGCCGGCACTCGCGCCCTGCGCGGCGTACGGCGCGGCCTGCTGCGGCTGCTGCTGAGCGGCGGCAGCGGCACCGGACAGGTTCAGCCGCGGTCCGTCGGTCGCGTTGCCGAGGTGCACGGCGGTTCCTGGGCCTATCTCCAGCTGACCGATCCGCTGCCCCTGCACGAACGTGCCGTTGGTGCTGCCGTGGTCCTCGATGACCCAACTGCGTCCGTTGAAGCTGACCGTGGCGTGACGCCAGGAGACCCTGGCGTCGTCGAACACGATGTCTCCCTGCGGATCGCGTCCGAGTGTGTAGGACCTGGACGAATCGAGCGTCCAGGTCCGTCCGTTTGATTCCAGTACGAGTTCCGGCACTCCATGCCCCACTGAGTTGTCCCCCGAGTTACCCCCATCACAGGGAGTCTAGGGATGTCGAACATCGTGGGGAACTATTTCAGGCTCGGCCCTCTGACCGAAAGTCGGGCCTTGTGATGAACGGCGCCGAGAGCTTCAACTACTCCCGTTGACGGGGTTGAAACCGACCCGGAGAGTGGTAATCCCACGCGAGGGGGACACGCGCGGCCGCCGGCCGCGCCGCGGATCGGGGGGTCTGCCATGAGCTCTGCCACGGGAGTCGAGACCGCTGGGCACGGCGCGAGGCTGCCGTGGGCAGACGTCCTGCTGTCCGCGATCGCCGCGGTGAGCTGGGCGTTGCTGGGAATGGCGGGCACGGCCGCGCTCGGTCTGCATCTTCTGCAGGCGGACGCGGCGGGCTCACTGGGCCCGATGACGGCGGCTGTTGTGGCGCTCGGGGCGGGTGGTTCGGTCACGCCGTCCGGCGATGTGTCCGCTTTCGGCCTGAAAGGCGCGGAGGCGCACACGGCCATCGAGATCACGCCACTCGGGGTGAGCCTGGTGGGCGCCCTGCTGCTGTCGTGGATGTTCCTACGGTCCTTGCGCACGGCGGGAGTTGTGATCGCACCGGCCGAACTCCTCGCGCGCGCGGGCGCCGTGATCGCGCTGTTCGTGGCGACGCTGGGCGGGCTGGCCTGGGCGGGGCACGACGTCATCACGATCGACGGCGGTTCACTCGGCCTCGACAAGGTGCCCGGGCTGGGCGGCGGTGGGGGCAAGGGCGGCGGGCTGAGCATCCCCGGGCTCGGGGACATCGGCGGACTGCTGCCCGACCGCATCGGCGACCTCGTCGACGCGAAGGCGGCGGTGGGCTTCACGGTGGACACCGCGCCCACCCTCCTGGGCGGACTCGGCTGGTCCGCCGGCATCCTCCTGATCGCCCTGCTGGCCTCGCGCCGTACTCCCCTGCCACGCGGCTGGGAGGCCGTGCACCGGGTCGTACGGCCCGCGGCCTCGGCGCTCGTCACCGTGCTGGTCGTGGCCGTGGCCGCCGGGCTCGCGGCGGCGGCGTACGCGGCGATCGGCGACGACCACCCGGGGCGCATCGCGGGCGCGGCACTCCTGGGCGCGCCCAACGGGGTGTGGCTCGGGATCCCCCTCGGCCTGTTCGTGCCGTGGGACGGCAGGGCGACCGGCGCGCTGGTCACGGTGCTGCCCCATCCCCTCGACGAGTTGCTGGGCGGAAAGTCCGACCAGCCGGTGACGCTGGGCCGGCTGGCGGACCTGGACGGGCGGGTGTGGCTGCTGGGGGTGGCGGCGGCCCTGATGATGCTGCTCGCGGGCGTGCTGACGGCGGTTCGCACGCCGGTGGAGGCGGGGGCCGCTACGAGCGCGGCGGCTTCGGGATCGGGTGCCGGCGGTTCCGGTGCCCTCGGTCTCGCCGGGCGGTGCGCGCTCCGGCTGGGGATCGCGACCGCGCTGGCGCTGCCCGTGCTCGCCTGGCTGACGGAGGTGTCCGTGGACGCCTCGCTGTCCGTGCTCGGCTTCGACGCGTTCGGCGCCGGCATCGAACTCCACGGCCGACTCGGCATGGCACTGCTCCTCGGGGCCGTCTGGGGCGCGGGCGCCGGAGCGGCCGGAGCGCTGCTGGCCCGGGCCACGGGCGCCGCGGGGCGACGGGCGGCGCCGCTGGCACTGGGTGACGCGGGGGACGGCACCGGGTTTCCGAAGCACGCCGGACACGCCGGACACGCGGGGAGCGGCGATGCGGTGGGCGCCGGGCAGTCCGGCCCGTACGTGCCCGGTACGCCGTACCGCCCGCCCAACCCCGACACGAACCCGTATCTCCAGGTGCCGGACGAGCTGCGGGAACCCGGGCGGAACGTGCCGAGCGCCCCACCCGCTCCCGGCGGCGGCCGGTTCCCCGACGGTGCTCCGCCGCCGTCCGCCGACGTGTACGGCGCGCCCACCATGGCGCGGCCGTTCGACCCGCCGCCGCGCTCACCACGGCACCGCGCCGGGCCTCGCCCCGGCGACCGGCCCCCGCACGGGTCCGCCTCCGACGACGGTCCACCGCCCCCACCTCCGCCTCCGCCTCCAGCTCCGCCTTCGCCTAGGGGGCCCAAGGGGCGTGGCTGAGGTGCGGGGCCGGGCCGACGAGCGGCGGGGGATCTGCTCGTGCCCGTGAAGTAAGGCGCTCGACACTGCTCCGTCACCCACTGTTCCCTGTCCGCCAGGCGGACCACATGGGCAGAAGGCACTGGGTGCCGGATACGGTGGATACACCATGAGCGCTTCGCAGACCTCCGAGGTCCCCACCCTCCTCGTCAAGATTTTCGGCAAGGACAGGCCGGGCATCACGGCCGGCCTCTTCGACACACTTGCCGCCTACTCGGTCGACGTGGTCGACATCGAGCAGGTCGTCACGCGCGGCCGGCTGGTGCTCTGCGCGCTCGTGACCCAGCCGCCGGCCGGGCAGGAGGGCGACCTCCGGGCCACCGTGCACAGCTGGGCCGAGTCGGTGAAGATGCAGGCGGAGATCATCTCCGGTCATGGCGACAACCGCCCGCGCGGCCACGGCCGCTCCCTGGTGACCGTGCTCGGCCACCCCCTCACCGCCGAGTCGACCGCCGCCATCGCCGCCAGGATCGCCAAGGCCGGCGGCAACATCGACCGTATCTTCCGGCTCGCCAAGTACCCGGTGACCGCAGTCGAGTTCGCGGTGTCCGGCGTGGAGACCGAGCCGCTGCGCACCACCCTGGTGTCCGACGCGAGCGCGCTCGGCGTCGACATCGCGGTCGTGTCGGCGGGGCTGCACCGGCGGGCCCAGCGCCTGGTGGTCATGGACGTGGACTCCACCCTCATCCAGGACGAGGTGATCGAGCTCTTCGCCGCGCACGCGGGCTGCGAGGACAAGGTCGCCGAGGTCACGGCGGCCGCGATGCGCGGAGAGCTGGACTTCGAGCAGTCGCTGCACGCGCGCGTGGCCCTGCTGGAGGGGCTGGACGCCTCCGTGGTGCAGAAGGTGCGCGGCGAGGTGCGGCTGACGCCCGGTGCGCGCACCCTGATCCGTACGCTCAAGCGGCTCGGCTACCAAGTGGGCGTGGTGTCCGGCGGATTCACCCAGGTGACGGACGATCTGAAGGAGCGCCTCGGGCTGGACTTCGCCCAGGCCAACACCCTGGAGATCGTCGACGGGAAGCTGACCGGCAGGGTCACCGGCGAGATCGTGGACCGGGCGGGCAAGGCGCGGCTGCTGCGCCGGTTCGCCGCCGAGGCCGGTGTGCCGCTGTCCCAGACGGTGGCGATCGGCGACGGCGCCAACGACCTGGACATGCTGAACGCGGCCGGACTGGGCGTGGCCTTCAACGCCAAGCCCGTCGTCCGCGAGGCCGCGCACACCGCGGTGAACTTCCCCTTCCTGGACACGGTGCTCTATCTGCTGGGCGTCACCCGGGAAGAGGTCGAGGCGGCGGACACGCACGACGAGGCCTGAGCCACCGGACCGGACGCGGCCGAGGGGCCCCGCACCAGCGCGGTGCGGGGCCCCTCGGCGCGTACCGTCACGCCGACGGGGTCACTCGGACGGCGCCCAGTAGTCGGTCAGCTCGCCGGCGCCCGGCTCCAGGCTCTTCCAGGAGCCGCCGTAGGACACGACGGCGAAGGCGGCGGCGGGGAAGCCGCGGCGGTTCATCCGTTCGCGGGCGCTGTCGTCGGACGAGCCGGACAGGATCTCGGCCAGGCCGTGCACCCCTGGGTTGTGACCGATCAGGATCACGTTCTGGGCGTCGTCCGGGACCTCGTTGAGCACGGCGATCAGCTCGCCGGGCGAGGCCTCGTAGAGCCGCTCCTCGTAGACGGTTTTCGGCCGGTGCGGGAACTCGTGGACGGCGAGCTTCCAGGTTTCGCGGGTACGGACCGCGGTGGAGCACAGGGCCAGATCGAACGGGATTCCGGTGTCGGTCAGCTTGCGTCCGGCGACTGCGGCGTCCGTGCGGCCCCGCTCAGCGAGGGGCCGCTCATGGTCGGTCACCTGTGGCCAGTCGGCTTTCGCATGCCGGAAGAGGACAATCCTGCGGGGTTCTGCGACGCTCATGGGCCCAGCTTCGCATGAAACAGGCCATGCGGCGCAGGGAGTTGACATGCGGATTTAGCGGCGCGGGACGGCCTGGGGCTAGCGCGCGATCAGCTGCTGCACACGCTCGATGAGATGGGTGACCGCGGGCTCGCCGGTGGCCGCGTGGGCGTCCGACGGGTTCAGTATCAGCAGGAGCAGGGAGACGAAGGCGAGCGCGGGCAGGACGAGGGCCCACCAGGGCAGCCGGATGTCGACGCGGCCCGGGGTCGCCGGGTGGGGCCGGGTCTGCGTACAGGCCGACATGATCGCCTCCGCTGGTCTGCGAGTGGTCCGTGACCGCGTCCCGCGGGCACAACTCGAAACTACGGAATCCGCCGCCGCCAACCCATCCGGTGATCCACCCACTTGACCCTGACACTCACCCCCTAGGGGATGGTGGTGCCAGCACCACCATCGGCCCCGGGAGCTGTGGTCAGGGGGACGCGATGGTCGCGACGATGGCGATGAGCACGAAGATGACGAGGAACGAGCCGAAGATGATCAGCATCTTCTTCTGGCCGTTCGGGGGGTTCGGGTCGAGCACAGGCATGCGGCCAGTCTCGCACCCTCCTCCCCCTCCGGGACCGCCGGGGTGAGCTCGGCGGGTGAACGCAAGCGGGTGAACTCAGCGCTTCGCTTCCTGCTCCACGGTCCGGTCGCGGCCCGCCAGGACGCCGACCACCATCTGCGGGAGCATCAGACCGGCCATGAGGGCGATCGGCAGGCCCCAGCCGCCGCTGTGCTGGTAGAGCACGCCGACCAGCAGCGGCCCGGGGATGGAGATCAGATAGCCGGTGCTCTGCGCGAAGGCGGAGAGCTGGGCGACGCCGACGCCGGTCCTGGCCCGCATACCGACCATCGTGAGGGCCAGCGGGAAGGCGCAGTTGGACACGCCGAGCAGCAGGGCCCAGGCCCAGGCACCGGCGGCCGGGGCGAAGTACAGGCCCGCGTAGCCGGCCAGGCCGCACCCGCCGAGCGCCAGCACGATCGGCCCCTGGTGGGGCAGCCGGGTGGCGAGCCGGGGGATGACGAAGGCCAGCGGCACGCCCATCACCATGGTGATGGCGAGGAGCACCCCCGCCGTGCTCGCCGAGACGCCCGCGTCACGGAAGATCTGCGGCATCCAGCCCATCGTGATGTAGGCGGCGGTGGCCTGGAGCCCGAAGAAGACGGCGAGCGCCCAAGCCGTACGGCTCCGGGTGATCCGCAGCGCGGGCGGCTGCTCCGCACGCGCGCGTGCCTCCCGTACCGGCTCCTCGGGTACGGGCGCCGCCTCCCGGTGCCGTACCAGCGCGACCCACGGCAGGGCCGCCGCCGCGGCGAGCACCGCCCACACGGCGAGCCCCGGCTGCCAGCCGCCGCCGAGCGCGTCGGTCAACGGCACGGTCACCGCGGCGGCGGCCGAGGTGCCGAGGGCGAGGGCCATCGAGTACAGGCCAGTCATGGAGCCCACCCGGTCCGGGAACCAGCGCTTGACGATGACCGGCATCAGGACGTTGCTGACCGCGATGCCCATGAGGGTGAGCGCGCTGGCGGCCAGGAATCCGGCCGTCGACCCGGTGTAGGGCCGTATGAGCAGGCCCGTAGTGATGGCGACCATGCCGGCGCACACCACGGCGGCCGGTCCGAAGCGGCGCGCGAGACGGGGTGCCATGACGCCGAAGACGGCGAAGCAGAGCGGGGGCACCGAGGTGAGGAGCCCGGCCACGCTGCCGCTCATGCCCAGCCCGTCGCGGACCTCTTCGAGGAGCGCGCCGAGGCTGGTGATGGCGGGGCGGAGGTTGAGCGCCGCGAGCACGATGCCGACGACGAGCAGCCGTGTCGCCCACGCGCGCGTGGCGGGGGCGGGGGTGCCGTCGGCGTCCGGGGCCGCGGAGCGTTCGGTGCCCGGGGCGGTGGTGCGTTCAGCGCCTGGGGCGGTGGTGCATTCGGTTGTCGACGTCCTCGTCCGGGTTTCCTCGCTCACCATGAGGTCCATCATAGAATCATGGGATGATTGGTTGTCCATCCCCGGGCCGTCTCCTCCCGGTCCTCTCGTGCGAAGGTGTGCCATGCCCCTGAGCCACCCCCGCCGCTCGGCGCTCTCCGAGCAGGTCATCGCCGAACTGCGGAACCAGATCACCTCGGGCGAATGGCCGGTCGGCTCGCGCATCCCGACCGAGCCGGAACTGGTCGAGCAGCTCGGTGTCGCCCGCAACACGGTCCGCGAGGCCGTCCGGGCGCTGGCGCACAACGGCCTCCTGGACATCCGCCAGGGCTCCGGCACCTATGTGGTCGCCACCAGCGAGCTTGCGGGCGTCATGCAGCGCCGTTTCTCCGGCGCCGACCCGCGGCACATCGCCGAGCTGCGCTCCACGCTGGAGTCGGCGGCGGCGAGGCTGGCCGCGGAGCGGCGCACCGAGAAGGACCTCAAGCAGCTCGACGCGCTCCTCGTGCGGCGTGAGGAGGTCTGGGCGTCGGGTGACGCGGAGGCCTTCGTGGCGGCGGACGCGACCTTCCATCTGGCGGTGGTGGCCGCCTCCCACAACGAGGTCATGACCGCGATGTACGCCGACCTGGGCGAGGTGCTGCGGGACTGGCTGCGCGCGGACGTCGGCGAGGTGCTGACGCCCGAGACGCACATGGACCACGCCCGGCTCGTCGACGCGATCCGGACGGGCGACGCGGAGGCGGCCGCGACGGAGGCCGCGAGCTATCCGTTCCTGTGCCGTCCGGGGCGGTTCAGCCCGCCTTCTGGTGGCTGATCCACACCGAGCCGACTTCCTTCCAGCACCGGCCGGAGAGCCGTACGGTCAGCGCGGGCCCGGTGTCGACCGGGTCGCCGTCGGTGTCGAGGTCCCACCAGCGGGCGCACTCGATGTGCAGGCTCACGCGATCGGTGTCGACATAGGGGTTGTGGCAGTAGGCCACGACATGGGAGCCGCGGACGGTCGTACGGCACTCCGACCCGAACAGCGACGGGGCCGGGGGTCTCTTGTCCTTCACGCGTGCGTGCGGCATCGCCTCGTACGGCAGGGACAGCACGAGAGCGACGGCGACGGTCAGTGAGGCCAGGCTGTGGGACAGGCGCACAAGGGGACCTCCTCGGCCGTGCTGGGGAGGGACTCAGCGAGGTGGACTCGCACTCCAGAGTGCGCCGTTGCCGCACGTCCGCGCCCGGCCGGTGAGCCGAACGGGTGACGCGCGAACGGGCCGGGGCCCGCACCCCCGAAGGGTGCGGGCCCCGGTATCGGCTCGGGCCTCGGCGGTGCCGGTCAGGCGCCGACGGCGTGCAGACCGCCGTCCACGTGGATGATCTCGCCGGTGGTCTTCGGGAACCAGTCGCTCAGCAGGGCGACGACACCGCGGCCGGCCGGCTCCGGGTCCTTGAGGTCCCACTCCAGGGGCGCGCGGTCGTCCCACACGGAGGCGAGCTCCGCGAAGCCGGGGATGGACTTGGCGGCCATGGAGCCGATCGGGCCCGCGGAGATGAGGTTGCAGCGGATGTTCTGCTTGCCCAGGTCGCGCGCCATGTAGCGGCTGGTGGCCTCCAGGGCGGCCTTGGCCGGGCCCATCCAGTCGTACTGCGGCCAGGCGTACTGGGCGTCGAAGGTGAGGCCGACGACGGAGCCGCCGTTCTGCATCAGCGGCAGGCAGGCCATGGTCAGCGACTTCAGGGAGAACGCCGAGACGTGCATGGCCGTGGCGACCGACTCGAACGGCGTGTTGAGGAAGTTGCCGCCGAGCGCGTCCTGCGGGGCGAAGCCGATGGAGTGCACGACGCCGTCGAGGCCGCCGAGCTCCTCGCCGACCACGTCGGCCAGGCGCGCGAGGTGCTCGTCGTTGGTGACGTCGAGCTCGATGACCTTGGTGGGCTTGGGGAGCTTCTTGGCGATGCGCTCGGTGAGCGTGGGCCGCGGGAACGCGGTCAGGATGATCTCGGCACCCTGCTCCTGGGCCAGCTTGGCGGTGTGGAAGGCGATGGAGGACTCCATCAGCACACCGGTGATCAGGACGCGCTTGCCCTCGAGAATTCCGCTCATGGTGATCAGTGACCCATTCCCAGTCCGCCGTCAACAGGGATGACGGCTCCAGTGATGTACGAGGCGTCGTCCGAGGCGAGGAACCGCACCGTTGCGGCGATCTCCTCCGGCTGGGCGTACCGGCCGAGCGGCACCTGCCCCATGATCGTGGCGCGCTGCTCGTCGGTGAGCGCCTTGGTCATGTCGGTGTCGACGAAGCCGGGCGTGACGACGTTGAACGTGATGTTGCGCGAGCCCAGCTCGCGGGCGAGGGAGCGTGCGAAGCCGACGAGTCCGGCCTTGGACGCGGCGTAGTTCGCCTGGCCGGGGCCGCCGTAGAGCGCGACGACCGACGAGATGAGGACGACACGGCCCTTCTTGGCGCGCAGCATGCCGCGGTTGGCACGCTTCACCACGCGGAAGGTGCCGGTGAGGTTGGTGTCTATGACCGAGGTGAAGTCCTCCTCGGTCATCCGCATCAGGAGCTGGTCCTTGGTGATGCCGGCGTTGGCGATGAGGACCTCGACGGGGCCGTGCTGGGCCTCGATCTCCTTGTAGGCCTGCTCCACCTGCTCGGCGTCGGTGATGTCGCACCTGACGGCGAGGCAGCCCAGGTCCGTCAGGGCGGCCGGCGGCTCACCCGAGCGGTACGTGATCGCGACCTTGTCGCCGGCGTCGGCGAATGCGCGGGCGATGGCGAGGCCGATGCCCCGGTTGCCTCCGGTGACGAGAACCGAGCGGCTCAACGGATCACCCTTTCGATAGCGGTCTGGCACACCGCCCGAACAGCTGGATGACAGGCGGCTTCATCGAAAACCTATCGGTAAGGGGCCTCCGGAGGTGAAGCGGGCACCGACAGTGGCATGGGGGCGTCGCTGTCGGATCCCTACAGTTTCGACCGGGCGGTGGCGCGCCCGGGCGAGGCCGGTGGATCGGTGGACGGGTCGCATCGCGCGTGCCCGGCCCGTCGGGCGTCCGCAGTCGGGCGTGAATGTCACTCCCCCGCCCGCGCGGGGACGTCATAATGCCACCTCGTGATCACTCTGAGGTAAGAGCGCGCGGTTGTTGCGGGGCGGCTCGGCGCAGCGCCGCGCGGATATCCACTACGGCCCCGTCATGGCCGCGCGACATACTTCACTGCGGTGCGTCCACCTCGTAAGACATCCGCTTGAGCAGAAGAGAACTCATCGACTTGGGGGAGCCTCCTGTGGCCCACGGAATCGATCCGACATTTCTGGCGCTACCCCTACGCGCCCTGGCCGACGCCGCGCTCGCACGCGCGCGTGCGCTCGGGGCCGAGCACGCGGACTTCCGGTTCGAGCGGGTGCGCAGCGCGTCCTGGCGGTTCAGGGACGCCAAGCCCGCCGGCTCGTCGGACACCACCGACCTCGGGTACGCCGTGCGGGTCGTGCACGGCGGCACCTGGGGCTTCGCGTCGGGCGTGGATCTGACCCTCGACGCCGCCGCCAAGGTCGCCTCGCAGGCCGTCGCGATGGCGCAGCTCTCCGCCCAGGTGATCCGGGCGGCCGGCTCCGACGAGCGGGTCGAGCTCGCCGACGAGCCGGTGCACGCCGACAGGACATGGGTCTCCTCGTACGAGATCGACCCGTTCTCGGTGCCCGACGAGGAGAAGTCGGCGCTGCTGACGGACTGGAGCTCGCGTCTGCTCGCGGCGAACGGCGTCGATCACGTCGACGCGTCGCTGCTCACCGTGCACGAGAACAAGTTCTACGCCGACACCGCGGGGACCGTCACCACGCAGCAGCGGGTGCGGCTGCATCCGCAGCTGACGGCGGTCTCGGTCGACGAGTCGAGCGGCGAGTTCGACTCGATGCGGACCATCGCGCCGCCGGTCGGACGCGGCTGGGAGTACCTCACCGGGACCGGCTGGGACTGGGAGGGCGAACTTGAGCAGATCCCGGAGCTGCTCGCGGAGAAGATGCGCGCGCCGAGCGTGCAGGCGGGCCTGTACGACCTGGTCGTCGACCCGTCCAACCTGTGGCTGACCATCCACGAGTCCATCGGCCACGCGACCGAGCTGGACCGGGCACTCGGCTACGAGGCCGCGTACGCCGGCACCTCCTTCGCCACCTTCGACCAGCTCGGCAAGCTCCGCTACGGCTCCGACCTGATGAACGTCACCGGTGACCGCACCGCCGAACACGGCCTCGCGACGGTCGGGTACGACGACGAGGGCGTCGAGGGACAGTCCTGGGACCTGGTGAAGGACGGCACGCTCGTCGGCTACCAGCTGGACCGCAGGATCGCGAAGCTGACCGGGTTCGACCGGTCCAACGGGTGCGCGTTCGCCGACTCCCCCGGGCACGTGCCCGTGCAGCGCATGGCCAATGTGTCGCTCCAGCCGGATCCGGCGGGGATGTCCACGGAGGACCTCATCGGGGGTGTCGACCGGGGCATCTATGTCGTCGGGGACCGGTCCTGGTCCATCGACATGCAGCGCTACAACTTCCAGTTCACCGGGCAGCGCTTCTTCAGGATCGAGAACGGGCGGATCACCGGTCAGCTGCGGGACGTCGCCTACCAGGCGACGACCACCGACTTCTGGGGCTCCATGGCGGCCGTCGGCGGCCCGCAGACCTATGTCCTGGGCGGTGCCTTCAACTGCGGCAAGGCCCAGCCGGGCCAGGTGGCCGCCGTGTCGCACGGGTGCCCCTCCGCTCTCTTCAAGGGCGTCAACATCCTCAACACCACCCAGGAGGCCGGTCGATGAGCGCGGGCAGCAGCAAGGCGTACAAGCCGCACGAGATCGTCGAGCGCGCTCTGGAGCTGTCCCGGGCGGACGGCTGCGTCGTCATCGCCGACGAGCACTCGACCGCGAATCTGCGCTGGGCCGGCAACGCGCTGACCACCAACGGCGTCACGCGCGGGCGCACCCTCACCGTCGTGGCGACCGTGGACGGCAAGGAGGGCACGGCCTCCGGTGTCGTCTCCCGCTCGGCCGTGACCGCGGAGGACCTGGAGCCGCTGGTCCGGGCCGCCGAGGCCGCCGCGCGTGGCGCCGGGCCCGCCGAGGACGCGCAGCCGCTGGTCACGGACGTACCCGAGTCGCCGGACTTCACGGACGGGCCGGCCGAGACCTCGTCGGCGGTGTTCGCGGACTTCGCCCCGGCGCTCGGCGAGGCCTTCGCACGCGCGCGTGCGGGCGAGCGTGAGCTGTACGGCTTCGCCAACCACGAGCTCGTCTCGACCTACCTCGGCACGTCCACGGGCCTGCGGCTGCGGCACGACCAGCCCAACGGCACGCTGGAGCTCAACGCCAAGTCCCCGGACCGTACGCGCTCGGCGTGGGCGGGGCGCTCCACGCGGGACTTCAAGGACGTCGACCCGGGCGCACTCGACGCCGAGCTGGCCGTTCGCCTCGGCTGGGCCGAGCGGCGCGTGGAACTGCCCGCGGGCCGCTACGAGACGCTGCTCCCGCCGACCGCCGTGGCCGACCTGCTGATCTACCAGCTGTGGTCGGCGTCGGGCCGGGACGCGGCCGAGGGGCGCACGGTGTTCTCCAAGCCGGGCGGCGGCACCCGCCTGGGCGAGAAGCTGACCGAGCTGCCGCTGACCCTGCGCAGCGACCCGAACGAGCCTGGTCTGGAGTCCGCGCCGTTCGTCGTCGCGCACTCCTCCGGCGGCGATCAGTCGGTGTTCGACAACGGGCTGCCGACGGGCGCTGTCGACTGGGTCGGGAACGGGGAGCTGAAGCATCTGACGACCACTCGGCACAGCGCGGGTCTGACCGGGCTGCCGGTGGCCCCGGCGGGCGGCAACCTGATCCTGGACGGGGGCGAGGACCGCTCCCTGGAGGAGATGGTCGCGGCGACCGAGCGCGGGCTGCTGCTGACCTGCCTGTGGTACATCCGCGAGGTCGATCCGGCGACGCTGCTGCTGACGGGCCTGACCCGGGACGGCGTCTATCTCGTCGAGAACGGCGAGGTCACCGGCGCGGCGAACAACTTCCGGTTCAACGAGTCCCCGGTGGACCTGCTGGGGCGGGCGACCGAGGCCGGGCGCACGGAAAAGACGCTGCCCCGGGAGTGGAGCGACTGGTTCACCAGGGCCGCGATGCCCGCGCTGCGGGTGCCGGACTTCAATATGAGCTCTGTCAGTCAGGGCGTATAACCTCGTAGGCATTCGCAGTCGGCTGTCACCCGGCTGCCCGAGGACCACCAAGGAGACACGAGAACCGTGACGGACATCGTCGACGAGCTGAAGTGGCGGGGGCTGATCGCCCTCTCCACGGACGAGGACGCATTGCGCAAGGCGTTCGCGGACGGTCCCGTCACGTTCTATTGCGGCTTCGACCCGACCGCGCCCAGCCTGCACCTCGGCAACCTCGTGCAGATCCTGACGATGCGCCGGATCCAACGGGCGGGCAACCGCCCGCTGGGCCTGGTCGGCGGTGCCACGGGGCTGATCGGCGACCCGAAGCCGACGGCGGAGCGGACGCTGAACGACCCCGAGGTGGTGGCGGGCTGGGTGGCGCGGCTGCGCGGCCAGATCGAGAAGTTCCTGGACTTCGACGGACCGAACGCCGCGACGATGGTCAACAACCTGGACTGGACCCAGGGACTGTCGGCCATCGACTTCCTGCGCGACATCGGCAAGCACTTCCGGGTCAACAAGATGATCTCGAAGGAGGCCGTCTCCCGGCGGCTGCACTCCGACGCGGGCATCAGCTACACCGAGTTCAGCTACCAGATCCTGCAGGGCATGGACTTCCTGGAGCTGTACCGGAGGTACGGCTGCACGCTGCAGACCGGTGGCAGCGACCAGTGGGGCAACCTCACGGCGGGCGCCGACCTGATCCACAAGGTCGAGCCGCACGTCCCGGTGCACGCGCTGGCCACGCCGCTGATCACCAAGGCGGACGGCACCAAGTTCGGCAAGACGGAGTCCGGCACGGTCTGGCTCGACCCGGAGCTCACCACGCCGTACGCGTTCTACCAGTTCTGGCTGAACGCGGACGACCGGGACGTGTCGAAGTTCCTGCGCATCTTCAGCTTCAGGTCCCGTACGGAGATCGAGGAGCTGGAGCAGCTGACCGAGGAGCGTCCGCAGGCGCGGGCGGCGCAGCGTGCGCTGGCCGAGGAGCTGACGACGCTGGTGCACGGTGCCGACCAGACGGCCGCCGTGGTCGCCGCGTCCAAGGCCCTGTTCGGTCAGGGCGAGCTGGCGGACCTCGACGCGAAGACGCTGGCCGCGGCCCTGTCCGAGCTGCCGAACATCCAGGTCACCGAGCTGGGCCCGGTCGTGGACCTGTTCGCCGAGGTCGGCCTGGTGGCCAGCAAGTCGGCCGCGCGCCGCACGGTCAAGGAGGGCGGTGCCTACGTGAACAACGCCAAGGTCACCGCCGAGGACGCGATCCCCGTCAAGGAGGATCTGCTGCACGGCCGCTGGCTGGTGCTGCGCCGGGGCAAGAAGAACCTGGCCGCGGTCGAGGTCACGGGCGCCTGACGCACGGAGAAGGGCGGCTTCCCGGATGGGGAGCCGCCCTTTCGTGTGCCGGTGCCGGGTCCGCGGTCAGGCCCGCTGCTCTTTCTTGCTGCCCCACAGCGCCATGTACGCCATGTCGCCGAGGCCGACGATGATGATCGCGGCGATGAGCTGGAAGAGGTGCCGGGTCCAGTCGATGCCCCGGGTCTGCGCGACGCCGAACGCCGCGGCGATCGCGTTGCCGGCGACGGCGCCCAGGATGCCGAAGATCGTGACCAGCCAGAGGGGGCTGTGCTGCTTTCCGGGGATGATCGCCTTGGCGATCAGGCCCAGCACGAATCCGACGATGATCGCCCACAACCAGCCCATGGCTGCCTCCTCGTACGGATCGAGATCGACGTGAGCACTACGGTCAGTCTCGGCTGGTCGGCCGTACGGCGCATGTCGGGTACGGCCGGGCGGATTACGGCCGTACGCCGCAGTGCGCAGGACGTTCGCCCAGGCAGGAGGCGACCCGGTCTCGAAGGCTGCGCAGGCGCGGCGTAACGTTGATGACGGCCCGGCCCGGTTTCCCGACCGTGCGGGGAACGGCTGTGGGCCGGGGAGGGTCCGATGCGGGCGGATGGTGGAATGTGATGCGGAAGCAGCACGGCGGAGGCAACGCCCAGGTGTTCCGGATCACCGGAGCCCGGACGGGCCTGGCCGAGGACGTGCGCGGCCGGCAGCGCCGGTACATCATCTCGATGACGGTCCGCACCATCTCGGTGATCCTCGCGGCGACGCTCTGGAACGTCGAACGGCACGTCGCGATCGTGGCGTTGGTTCTGGGAGCGCTCCTCCCCTATGTCGCCGTGGTGATCGCCAACGCGGGCCGGGAACGGCCGCAGTCCCTCCCGTCGACGTTTGTGGCCGGACCGACGCGGCCGATGATCGCCCCTGCCCGGGCCGAGGACACGCAGGCGGAACCCGTCCCGGAGGATGTGCTGACCGATCCGGCACCGGGGGTCCACGAGAAACGGGCCGATCCGGCGTGACGGCTGCTCGGGGCGGGGTAAACGGAATGCGACCCCGCACCAAGCTCAAGAAAAGCTCAGATCAATCATGCAGTTCCAGTGCCGGGCGACGGGTGACCCATGACATACTGCGTACGCGCTCCGCATCCCCCGTCGGAGCGACGGACCGACGCCGGGCAGCTCCCCCCGTGGCTGCTCGGCGTCGCCTTTTTCCCAGCGCTTTTGCTACAGCGTTTTTCCGCCATTCCCTGTGAGACGAACCCGTGAGTGACGAGACCCCGATCTGCTCCGCCAAGGGCTGCCGCACCGCCGCCGTGTGGGTGCTGGCGTGGAACAACCCGAAGATCCACACCCCGGACCGCCGCAAGACATGGCTGGCTTGCGAGGAGCACCGGGAGCATCTGTCGCAGTTCCTCGGAGTGCGGGGGTTCCTGAAGGACGTCGTCCTGCTGACCGAATGGGAATCGTCGGTCTAGCCCGGTCTAGCCCCCGATCGCCGACATCGGGCGGTCCGGCTGGAGGAACGTCGGGTCGTCCAGGCCGGATCCGGCCTTCTTGCCCCACATCGCCAGGCGCCAGATGCGGGCGATCTCCTCGTCGGGGGCGTCGGAACGCAGGGCCGCGCGCAGGTCCGTCTCCTCCGTGGCGAACAGGCACGTCCGTATCTGGCCGTCGGCCGTCAGCCGGGTCCGGTCGCACGCGGCGCAGAACGGGCGGGTGACGGAGGCGATGACGCCGACGCGGTACGGGCCGCCGTCGACCAGCCAGCGTTCGGCCGGGGCCGAGCCCCGCTCCTCCTGGCCCTCGGGCGTCAGCTCGAAGCGGGTGCGCAGGGAAGCCAGGATGTCCGAGGCCGTCACCATGCCCTCGCGCTTCCAGCCGTGCTGGGCGTCCAGGGGCATCTGCTCGATGAAGCGCAGCTCGTAGGCGTGCTCCATCGCCCAGGCCAGGAGGTCCGGGGCCTCGTCGTCGTTCAGGCCCGGCATCAGGACCGTGTTGATCTTCACCGGGGTGAGGTCCGCCTCGCGGGCGGCCTGCAGGCCCTCGATGACGTCCTTGTGGCGGTCGCGGCGGGAGAGCGCCTTGAAGACGTCCGGGCGGAGGGTGTCGAGGGAGACGTTGACCCGGTCCAGGCCCGCCGTCTTCAGGGCGCCGGCGACGCGCTTCAGGCCGATGCCGTTGGTGGTGAGGGACGTCTTGGGGCGCGGTTCCAGCGCGGCGACGCGCTCGACGATGCCGACCAGTCCGGGGCGCAGCAGGGGTTCGCCGCCGGTGAAGCGGACCTCCTTGATGCCCAGCGTGCGGACCGCGATGTCGATCAGGCGGACGATCTCGTCGTCCGTGAGCAGGTCGGGCTTGGCCAGCCACTGCAGGCCCTCCTCGGGCATGCAGTAGGTGCAGCGCAGATTGCACCGGTCGGTCAGCGAGACCCTCAGGTCGGTTGCCACTCGGCCGTAGGTGTCGATGAGCACGTGGGCCCCCTCCCGGATCCGCGTCGGTCGTCTTCCGTCACCTGCGAGCCTACGTGACACCACTGACACTGGCCGAGGCGCGATACCCCCAGGCACGACACGGCCGTGTCGTAGGACCCTACGATGCCCTCGACGCGGCCGTGTCGTGCGGTGCGCTCAGTGTGCCCCGGTGCCCGTCAGGGACCGCACCTCCAGCTCCGCGTACTTCGCGGAATCCGGCGCCTCCTTCGACAGGAGGGTGCCGACGACGCCGAGCAGGAAGCCGACCGGGATCGAGATGATGCCGGGGTTCTCCAGCGGGAACCAGTGGAAGTCCACGTCCGGGAACATCGACGTGGGCTTGCCGGAGACGACCGGCGAGAACAGGACGAGTCCGACGGCGGTGACCAGGCCGCCGTAGATCGACCACAGGGCGCCGGACGTGGTGAACCTCTTCCAGAAGAGGCTGTAGAGGATCGTCGGCAGGTTGGCGGAGGCGGCGACCGCGAAGGCCAGGGCGACCAGGCCGGCCACGTTCAGGTCACGGGCCAGGGCGCCGAGCAGGATCGAGACGGCGCCGATGCCGACGGTGGCGTACCGGGCCGCGTTGACCTCCTGCTTCTCGCTGGCCTGCCCCTTCTTGATGACATTGGCGTAGATGTCGTGGGCGAACGAGGAGGACGAGGCCAGGGTCAGGCCTGCGACGACCGCGAGGATCGTGGCGAAGGCGACCGCCGAGATGGAGGCGAGCAGGATGGCGCCCCAGTTGGAGTCCACCCCGCCCAGATGCAGGGCCAGCAGCGGCGCCGCCGTGTTGCCCGCCTTGTTGGAGGCGATGATCTCGTCCGGTTTGATCAGCGCCGCCGCGCCGAAGCCCAGGGCGAGGGTCATCAGATAGAAGGCGCCGATGAGGCCGATCGCCCAGATGACCGACTTACGGGCGGCCTTGGCGGTGGGCACGGTGTAGAAGCGAATCAGGATGTGCGGCAGGCCCGCGGTGCCCAGGACCAGGGCGATGCCGAGCGAGAGGAAGTCCAGCTTGGTGGTGCCGGTCGCGCCGTACTTCAGGCCGGGCTCCAGGAACGCGGCGCTCTTGCCGCTGTTGTCGGCCGCCTTGCCGAGCAGATCGGAGACGTTGAAGTGAAACTTCAGCAGGACCAGGAAGGTCAGCAGAATGGCGCCGATGATCAGCAGCACGGCCTTGACCATCTGGACCCAGGTGGTGCCCTTCATGCCGCCGATGGTCACGTACACGATCATCAGCACGCCGACCAGGGCGACGATGCCGACCTTTCCGCCGTCGCTGGTGATGCCCAGCAGCAGGGAGACCAGGACACCCGCGCCCGCCATCTGGGCCAGCAGATAGAAGATGGACACGACGATGGTGGACGTGCCGGCCGCCGTACGGACCGGGCGCTGGCGCATCCGGTAGGCGAGGACGTCGCCCATCGTGTAGCGGCCCGAGTTCCGCAGCGGTTCGGCGACCAGGAGCAGGGCGACGAGCCAGGCGACGAGGAAGCCGATGGAGTACAGGAAGCCGTCGTAGCCGAAGAGGGCGATGGCGCCCGCGATGCCGAGGAAGGACGCGGCCGACATGTAGTCGCCGGAGACGGCGAGACCGTTCTGGAAGCCGGTGAACTGCCGTCCGCCCGCGTAGAAGTCGGCGGCGTCCTTGGTCTGCCGGCCCGCCCAGACGGTGATGACCAGGGTCGCGGCGACGAACACCGCGAACAGGGTGATGATCAGCGGCCGGTGCTCACTGGCCTCGCCGGCCGCCAGCACGCTCTGCTGCGCGATGCTCATGCGCCGCCCTCCATCCGGGACTTGATGGCCGCTGCCTTGGGGTCGAGCTTCGCGGCGGCGTGGCGTGCGTACCACCAGGCGATGAGGAACGTGGTGAGGAACTGGGCGAGGCCCAGGACCAGGGCCACGTTGATGTTGCCGGCCACCTTGGTGCCCATGAAGCCGTCCGCGTAGTTGGAGAGCAGGACGTACAGCAGGTACCAGGCGATGAAGGCGACGGTGAGCGGGAAGGCGAAGGAGCGGTGGGAACGGCGCAGATCACCGAATTCCGCGCTCTGCTGCACCTCGGCGAACTCCTCGCTGGAGGGGAGTTGGTCTTGCGCTTTCGAGGGGGGCGGTGTCTCGGTGGCCACGGAATTCTCCTCGTGCTGCGGGTGGGTGCGACGGGGGAGTCCGATCGTGCTCGTGCTCCCTGTCGAAGGTCCACGGCGCCACGCGAGGACCGGTTCAAGTCCTATGAGTTCTTTCAGAACTCATCTTGACCAAGTCATTGCTGGCCCATGAGACAGGGAGATAGCTTCACCCTGCACCACCCGTCATGTACCCGCCCGAGCACCACCTGTGCCCGGGCGGTTTCGTTTCAGGATGATGTGGAGATCCCATGGCTCATCTGCGCTCCAGACGCCGGCTCGCTCTCGCCGTGCCGGTCGTGCTGTCGCTGACCGCCTCGCTGGGCTTTCTGCCGTCGGCGGCCTCGGCGGCCCCGTCGACGGCCGGGGCGTCCCAGGCGGTGGACGGCCCCCGTCTCGCGTACGTGGTCAACACCCTGACCGACCACAGGATGATCGGGGCTGTGCAGAAGGCGATAGCCGCGAACGGCGGCACCGTCGTCGCGACGTACGACAGGATCGGCGTGATCGTCGTCCACTCCGCGAACCCGGACTTCGGCAAGCAGATGCGCGCCGTGCGCGGGGTGCAGTCGGCCGGTGCCACCCGTACCGCACCGCTGAGCGCCGCGGGGACGACCGACGAGGGCGCGGTGCAGGTCCTGTCGAAGGCGGAGGCCGCGAAGGTCGCGCAGACCTCGACGGCCGGCGAGGAGCCCCTTGAGGCCGACCAGTGGGACCTGCGGGCGATAGGCGCCGACAAGGCCGCCACGATCGACCCCGGCAGCAGGAACGTCACTGTCGGCATCATCGACACCGGTGTCGACGACACACACCCGGACATCGCCCCGAACTTCTCGCCGTCCCAGTCGGCGAACTGTGTGAGCGGCAAGGCCGACACGACGTACGGCGCCTGGCGGCCGGTGGACGCCGACCACTACCACGGCACGCATGTGGCGGGCGAGATAGCCGCGGCCCGCAACGGCATCGGCGTCGCGGGTGTCGCCCCCGGGGTGAAGGTCGCGAGCATCACCGTCGCCCAGCCCGACTCCACGCAGCTGTTCTACCCGGAGAGCGTCGTCTGCGCCTTCGTGTTCGCCGCCGACCACGGCGTGGAGATCACCAACAACAGCTACTACGTTGACCCGTGGCTGTACAACTGCATGGACGACCCCGATCAACGTGCCATCGTCGACGCGGTCAACAGGGCCCAGATGTACGCCCAGCACAAGGGCACGCTCAATGTCGCCTCGGCGGGCAACTCCAACGACGACCTGGACTCGGACGCCCTCGTCGACGAGTCCAGCCCCGACGACTCGACCACCACGACCCGGACGGTCGACCCGCACGAGTGCTTCGACGTGCCGACCCAGCTGCCCGGTGTGGTCACCGTGAGCGCGGTGGGCGTCAAGGGCACCAAGTCGTACTACTCCAGCTACGGCAAGGGCGTCGTCGACGTCGCGGGACCGGGCGGCGACAAGTACCAGATCCCGGACACGCCGTCGAAGAACGGCCGGATCCTGTCCACACTGCCCAACAACCAGTACGGCTTCCTCCAGGGCACCTCGATGGCCTCCCCGCACGTGGCCGCCGTGGCCGCCCTGCTGAAGTCCACCCACCCGCACGCCTCCCCGGCCCAGTTGCAGGCCCTCCTCAAGGCGCAGGCGGACAACCCGGGCTGCCCGACCGACCCGTACGACGGTGACGGCGACGGGGTCGTGGACGCCACCTGCGTCGGCGGCGAGCGCGTCAACGGCTTCTACGGGTTCGGCGTGGTCAACGCGCTGCGCGCGGTCAAGTAGGGCCCGGCTCGCAGGACTTCCCGCACGGCACCACTCGTACCACGAACGAACTGGAGACACAGACACCATGACAGCGCCCCAGTCGCGCTACCGCCGTGCCATGGCGATCCCGGTCGGGATGGCCATGGCGACGGCCCTCGCGTTCCTGCCGAACGTCACGGCGTCCGCGGCCGACGCCACGACGGCGGTGGCCGATGACGCGCCCTCGCTCAGCTATGTCGTCAACGTCGGCCTCGGGCACGGCACTTCCGCGCATGTGAAGAAGGCCATCGCCGAGGCCGGCGGCACGGTCGTGATCTCGTACGACCGGATCGGCGTGATCGTCGTCCACTCGGCGAACCCGGACTTCGCCAAGACCATCCGCACGGTGCCCGGGGTCGACTCGGCCGGTGCCACGCGCAACGCGCCGCTGCCCGCGCAGTCGACCACCGACGTCGGCACCCCGAAGGTGCTGAGCGCCGAGGAGGTCGCGAACGCGCAGGCGGCCGACGGGCAGGACCCGTTGGAGCCGCTGCAGTGGGACCTGCCCGCCATCAAGGCGGACAAGGCACACGAGAAGACCCTCGGCAGCCGGGACGTCACCGTCGCCGTCATCGACACCGGCGTCGACGACACGCACCCCGACATCGCGCCCAACTTCGACCGGGACGCCTCCGCCAACTGCGTGTCGGGCAAGCCGGACACCACCGACGGCTCCTGGCGGCCCAGCGCTGCGGAGAGCCCGCACGGCACGCATGTGGCGGGCGAGATCGCGGGTGCCAAGAACGGCGTCGGCATCACCGGTGTCGCGCCCGGCGTCAAGGTCGCCGGCATCAAGGTGTCCACCACCGCCGGCTACTTCTACACGGAGGCCGTGGTCTGCGGCTTCATGTGGGCGGCCGACCACGACGTGGACGTGACCAACAACAGCTATTACACCGACCCGTGGTACTTCAACTGCAAGGACGACCCGGACCAGAAGGCGCTCGTCGACGCCATCACCCGGGCCTCCCGCTATGCGGAGAAGAAGGGCACGGTCAACGTCGCGGCGGCGGGCAACGAGAGCTACGACCTCGCGTCCGACTCGATCACCGACCCGGTCTCGCCGAACGACGGCACCCCGTCGGACCGGGTGATCGACCCGCACAAGTGCTACGACATACCGACCCAGCTGCCGGGTGTCGTCACGGTCGCGGCGACCGGCGCCAAGGGCATCAAGTCGTCGTTCTCCAACTACGGCCTCGGGGTCATCGACATCGCCGCGCCCGGCGGTGACTCGACGGCCTACCAGAAGCCGGAGCCCCCGGCGACCAGTGGTCTGATCCTGGGCCCGCTGCCGGGCGGCAGGTGGGGCTACATGGCGGGTACGTCGATGGCGACCCCGCATGTCGTGGGTGTGGCCGCATTGATCAAGTCAACCCATCCGCATGCCCCGGCGGCGCTGGTGAAGGCACTGCTGTACGCCGAGGCGGACGCCACGCCGTGCACGGACCCGTACGACATCAACGGCGACGGCAAGGTCGACGCGGTGTGCGAGGGCGTGAAGAACCACAACGGCTTCTACGGTTGGGGCACGGCGGACGCACTGGCCGCGGTGACCAAGTAGGGCCTTGATCCAGGTGAGCGGGCCGGGCCGGTGTCCGGCCCGCTCACCCGTGCGGCATGATCTGCGCCATGGAGCTGTACCAAGACCCGATGGCCTGGGAACCCGAACCGGTCCGTCCCAAGCACCAGTTGGTGCTCCGCTTCCTGGCCACGGTCGCGTACCCCCCGCGTCGTGGGCCTTCCTCTTCGCCGTGGGGCTGGTGGCCGAGGTGATCGCCGCGTTCAGCGACTCCGAGCGGTGGTTCAGCAGGTTCATGGACCGGGTGCTGGAACGGACGATGAGGCTGCCCTCCTGGTGCGTCACCTGGCCCGAGCTGCGACACGAGGGCGACAGCGACTACTACCGCGCGCGGGTCGACAGGTGCGTCTCCCACTGGACCGAGCTCGCTTCGAAGCCGGTGGAGCCCAAGAAGCCACGACCGCCGGTCGAGTGCGAGATACCACTGCGCGACTACCGGGGCGTGGGCGGCCGGTACGTTGCCGAAGTGGCGCTCGCGCAGGGCTGGGAACTGCGCTTCTCGGCCGTGAGCGAGGCGGTACGTCTGCAGTGGACTGCCGCCACCAAGGTTGATTGAATCAATACTGCATAGTGCAGTCATGACTGCAATCAAGTCCGCCTGGGACGGATTGGGCGGCGATCCCGCTCTGCTCTCGCGTGTGTCGACCGTCGTACGCCGGGGCGCGCTCGAAGCGAGGCTGCCCGTCAGGGAGTTGGCGCGCTCCTGTGTGGGCGCCTGTGCGCTGGCCGCCGCCGAGCTGGGTGCGCGACGGGCCGGGCTCGCCGAGGTGCCGGAGGTCCGGGTCGACGACGCGGCGGTCGCGGCCGCCTTCCACAGTGAGCGGCTGCTGCGGGTGGACGGGCGGGCGCCGGTCGTCTTCGCGCCGCTGTCGCGGTTCTGGCGGACCGCGGACGGCTGGGTGCGCACCCACGCCAACTATCCGCACCACCAGGCACGGCTGCTGGGCGCACTGGGGCTGCCGCAGGACGCCCCGGCCCCGGTGGCGGACATCGCCGCCCGGCTCGCAGGGCGGTCCGCCCTGGAGGTGGAGGAGACGGTGTACCGCGCGGGCGGCCTCGCCGTCGCCCTGCGCACGCCCGAGGAGTGGGCCGCGCACGAGCAGTCCGCCGCGCTGGGACGGCGGCCGCTGGTGGAACGCGAGCGGCTGGACCAGGCACCCGCGCGCATGCTCGCGCCGGTCGAGGGCACCCCCCTGCTGCCGGCCGCCGGACTACGGGTGCTGGACCTGACCCGGGTCCTCGCGGGCCCCGTCGCCACCCGCACGCTCGCCCTGCTCGGCGCGGACGTGCTGCGCGTGGACGCCCCGCGGCTGCCCGAACTCCCCGACCAGCACGCGGACACGGACATCGGGAAGCGTTCGGCGACGCTGGACCTCGCCACCGAGTGCACGGTCTTCGAGGAGCTGCTGGCCGAGGCGGACGTCGTGGTCACCGGCTACCGGCCGGGCTCCCTGGACCGCTTCGGGCTGTCCCCGGAGTCGCTCACCGAGCGGCGGCCCGGGCTGGTCGTGGCGCAGGTGTCGGCATGGGGCGCGTACGGGCCGTGGGGCGGGCGGCGGGGCTTCGACAGCCTGGTGCAGGTCGCGACCGGCATCGCCGCGATCGAGGGAGCGGCCGGGCAGCCCGGCGCCCTGCCCGCGCAGGCCCTGGACCACGGCACGGGCTATCTGCTGGCGGCCGCGGTGCTGCGGGCGCTGACGGAGCAGTCGTACGACGGCGGCAGCCGGTTCGTGCGGCTGGCGCTGGCCCGGACCGGGGTCTGGCTGACGCACGGGATCGAGCACGGCCCGGCGGGCGACACAGCCCACGACGCACGACCCCGGCTCGCCGAACGGGACAGCGTGCTGGGACGGCTGCGGTACGCCCCGCCACCGGTGTCCTTCGCCGGCGGACCGGCCGACTGGGCGCGGCCGCCGGGCGTCTGGGGGGCGGACGCGCCCCGGTGGTTCTGAGCGCCCCGGTGGTTCTGAGCGCAGGGGTGGCCGGAAACGTATCAGTGGGCGGAACGCCCATCCCCCGGTTGCTTTCCTTTGCTTGCCCCGTTTTGTGACCACTGGCGAGGATCCAGGGGTGACGTTGATACGACCGACCGCGAAGGCGGACGGCGAGAGCCCGGCCGGCCGCCGGACCGCAGTGCTCCGGGCCGCCGCCGTCCTGGCCCTCGTGACGCTCGCCGCGCCGATATCCCTGCTGGGGCCGTCCGCCGCGCTGCACGGCACCGGTGAGGCGTCCGCGCCCGGCGTGGGCGGCATAGCCCTGCTGCGCACGGCGCTGTTCACCGCCCTGTGCATACCGGTGGGCGAGCTGTCGGTGAACCGGCTGGCCCAGCGGCTGCCCGGCGCTCCCCCGGACACACCGCGCAGCTGGTCCCCGTACGCGGCCGCGACGGGTTTCGTCGCCGCGCTCGGCCTCGCCTCGGTCGTGGCGACCGGAAACCTGGTACCGCACAGCCTGTCCCAGATCGACGTCGGGGGACTGTACTCCACGCGCGACGGCGCACTCGCGCTGATCGAGGTCAACGCGTTCTTCGTCGCCGGTCTGTGCGCCCTCTCGCGCCGGCCCGGCACCCAGGTCTGGCCCCTGGCCGCGGTCGTCCTCGCGGAGGCCCTGCGCGCGCACCCCACGACGGAGCACGGCCCGCTGGTCGGCTCGGGCCTGACGCTCGTGCACCTGACGTGTGCGGCCCTGTGGGCGGGCGCCCTGCTGCACGTGCTGCGGACGCTGCGGCTCTGGCCCGGTCGCGGTGGCGAGGCGGGCGCCGCGCTGCTGGGGCTCTACGCGCGCGTGGCCGCCGTGCTGCTCGCGGCGATCACCGCCACCGGCGTGTGGAGCGCCCTGCGCCGGATGCCGGCGGACACGGTGCTGCACCAGCTGACGGCGACCGCCTACGGTCGCGCCCTGCTCGCCAAGGTGATCCTCGTGGCCGTGGTCGCCCTGCTCGCCCTGTGGGCGCGGATCCGGCTGCGCCGGGCGCCCGACCCGCTGACCGCGTGCGTGCCCGCACGGGCCGAGGTCGTCGCGCTCGGCGTCGTCGTCACGGTGTCGGGGCTGCTGACGGCGCTGCCGCTGCCGATCCGCTGGTGACCGGCCGCCGGCTCAGTTGGTGACGAGGACCTTGAGCGCGGTGCGCTCGTCCATCGCCTTGTAGCCGTCCGGTACGCCCTCCAGGCCGACCGTCAGGTCGAAGACCGGCGACGGGTCGACGGTGCCGTCCAGGACGTCGGGCAGCAGCTCGGGGATGTACGCGCGAACCGGTGCGACACCGCCGCGCAGCCCGATGTTGCGGTCGAACATGACGCCGAGGTCGAGGCCGGTGCCGCTGCCGTGCGGCACGCCGACGAAGCCGATCGCGCCTCCGTCACGGGTGATGTCGACCGCCGTGCGCATCGACTGCTCGGTGCCGACGGCCTCGACGACGGCGTGCGCGCCCTGGCCGCGGGTTAGTTCACGGACCGCCTCGACGGCCGCGTCACCGCGCTCGGCGACGACGTCCGTGGCGCCGAAGCGGCGGGCGATGTCGGTACGGACCTGGTGGCGGCCGAGCGCGATGATCCGTTCGGCGCCGAGGCGCTTGGCGGCCAGCACGGCGCACAGGCCGACGGCGCCGTCCCCGACGACGGCGACGGTGGCGCCGGGCCGGGCACCCGCGCCGACGGCGGCGTGGTGGCCGGTGCCGAGCACGTCGGACAGGGTCAGCAGGGCGGACAGCAGGTGGTCGTCGGAGGCCGCGTCCTTGGGCAGCCGGACGAGGGTGCCGTCGGCGAACGGGACGCGCACGGCCTCGCCCTGGCCGCCGTCGTAGCCGACGGAGCCCCAGAAGCCGCCGTGCTCGCAGGACGTCGTCAGGCCCTCGCGGCAGTAGTCGCAGACGCCGTCGGACCACATGAAGGGGGCGACCACGAGGTCACCGCGGCGCACCGTGCTCACCTCGGAACCGGTCTCCTCGACGACGCCGAGGAACTCGTGGCCGATCCGCTGTCCCGGCTGCCGGGCCGCCTCGCCACGGTACGCCCACAGGTCGCTGCCGCAGATGCAGGCACGGAGCACGCGCACCACGGCGTCGGTGGGCAGCTGCACCACGGGCTCGGGAACGTCCTCCACGCGCATGTCGTACGGGGCGTGGATGGTGGTGGCGCGCATGGCGAGGGGTCCTTCTCTGATCCGCGGTTCCGGGTGCGCTCAGGGGGTGGTCGAGCGCACTTCACGGTACGCCGCCGCCGGCGCGCGCCGCTCGCCGAGGGTCCCCCGGACCAGCAGGAACTGTGCCAGGGCATAGGTGAGCATGATCCAGAGGTCGGGCCGGGGCGGCTGCGGCCAGTCGGCGATGCCCGTCGCGATGAGCGTGTCGGAGAGCATGAAGAGCGCACCGCCGAGGCCGGCGACGAGGCCGAGCCGGACGGCCGCGCCGTACGCCATGGCGGTCAGCAGGGCGCTGTAGCAGGCGACGGGGACACGGAGGACGGCCGGCAGGTCCGGCCACAGGAGGGCGGCCGTGACGACGAGGACGACGGCATAGGCGGGGGCCAGAAGTCCGCCACGCGCGCGTGAGGGGCCGTAACCGCGGAAGAGGGCCAGGTAGCAGACGTGTCCCGCCGCGAAGCAGGCCATGCCGGCCATGAAGGCGGGCTGCGCGTCCGACAGGAGCAGGACGTCTCCGCCCCAGCCGCACAGCAGGGCGGCGACCAGGAGGCGAGGGGCGCCGCAGAGGGCCGCGTGGGCGGCGAGCAGGAGCATCAGCAGAGGCTTGGCCACCGTGTGCCCGATGTCGGACCCCACGGCGAGGGACACGAGGTCGGCGACGGTGGCCAGGGCGAAGGCGGCGAGCAGGGCACGGGACTGTCTCACGCGGTCACGGTCTCCTCGGCCGCGTCCGCCACCGGCGCCGGCTGCCAGCCCGGCCCGCCGAACACCCGTCCCGCGCGCTCCCGCCAACTGCCCGCCGCCTTGAGGTCCTTGGCGATAGCGACGTACTCGTGCGTGGCGACCTTGATCGGGTTGAACGTGTTGATGTTCTTGGTCAACCCGTACACGGGTCGCTCGACCTCGGGCACGAACGACCCGAAGAGCCGGTCCCAGACGATGAGGATCCCGCCGAAGTTGCGGTCCAGATAGCCGCCCTGGGAGGCGTGGTGCACCCGGTGGTGCGAGGGCGTGTTGAACACGAATTCGTACCAGCGGGGCAGTTTGTCGATCCGCTCCGTGTGGATCCAGAACTGGTAGACGAGGCTCACCGAGGAGCAGAAGGCGACGGCGGCCGGGTGCACGCCTGCGGCGACCAGCGGGACGTAGAACGGCCAGGAGGTGAGGCTCGTCCAGGGCTGGCGCAGCGCGGTGCTGAGGTTGAACTTCCTGCTGGAGTGGTGCACGACGTGACAGGCCCACAGGATGCGGATGACGTGGTGGCCGCGGTGGGACCAGTAGTAGAAGAAGTCCTGCGCGAGCAGCATCAGCGGCACCGTCCACCACAGGACGGGCACGCGCAGCGGGGTGAGCGCGTAGAGGGCCGAGTAGATCGCGACGATCGGGATCTTCCACATGGCGTCGAAGAACAGGCTGCCGAGTCCCATGGAGAGGCTGGCCGCGGTGTCCTTCGGCGCGTATCCGGCCGTCTCCTCGTCGGGATGGAGGCGGAGGCTGATCATCTCGACGACGGTGAGCAGTACGAAGGCCGGTATGGACCACAGCACTACATCGGGGAGGTTCGGCATGCGTGCACCGTAGGGCCGCCCGTGGGCCGCGCCTAGAGGTTGCTACCCACAAGTATTACCGGGGGTACGCGCTTGCTTGTTATCGATCTCCACCAAAGGGATCCGCAGGGCGGCCCATCCGCGGGACGGTCTAGACGCCGGCCGCCCCCAGCAGGCTTCCGGCGGCGTAGGTGACCCCCATGGCCAGCGCCCCGCCCGCCACGTTCCGCAGGACCGCACGCCTCGGGTCGGCCGCGCCGAGGCGGGCGCTGCTCCAGCCGGTGATGACGAGCGCGGCCAGCACGGACACCACGGTGACCGCGAGCCGTACCTGGGCCGGCGGCAGGACGATGGCGAGCAGCGGCAGCAGGGCGCCGACGGTGAAGGCCAGAAAGCTCGCCCAGGCCGCGTGCCAGGGATTGGTCAAATCGTCCGGGTCGATACCGAGCTCCACGCGCGCGTGGGCCCTCAGCGCGTCCCGTTCCGTCAGCTGGACCGCCGCCTCCCGCGCGACGTCCCGGGTGAGCCCGCGCTCCTCCAGCAGCCCGGTCAGCTCCTCCAGTTCGGCGTCCGGCTGCTCCCTCAGCTCCCGCTTCTCCATGGCCAGCGCCGCCAGTTCCGAGTCGCGCTGGGTGGACACGGACACATACTCGCCCGCCGCCATCGACATCGACCCGGCGAGCAGCCCGGCCAGGCCCGCCGTGAGCAGGGCGGCCCGGTCGTCCGTCGCCCCGGCCACACCGACGACGAGGCCCGCGGTGGACACGATGCCGTCGTTCGCGCCCAGTACCCCGGCCCGCAGCCAGTTCAGCCGGGAGCCGAGGGCCCCGCTGTGCGCCTCGTCATGGGTTGGTTCGGTCATATGACCGAGGATCGCACCTTGGGTGTCACCAGACCCGTACCGACGCTCCCCGCGCGAACACCGGGCTCGTCGCGTCCGCCGGCGGCTCTGCCAGGGGCTCGGCCAGCTCCTCGACCGTGGGGCCCGCCTTCGCCGCGATCGCATCGAGGAGGTCGAGGTCGAAGCCGTACACCCGGGCGGCGTTGCCGCCGAGCATCGCGGCGACCTCGTCCCGTGGCACGCCCGCGAACGCGAAGCGCAGTCCTTCCCGGGAGTAGGGGTAGGTGCCCTCGTCGTGCGGGTAGTCGCTGCCCCACATGATCTTGTCGAGGCCGATGCGGTCGCGCAGCGGCACCTCGTGCGGGCGCATGAAGCTCGCGCCGACGAAGCAGTTGTCGCGCCACACCCGGGACGGTGCGGCGCCCATGCCGGCCGCGAGGCCCGCACCGAACTTGGCCTCGGCCGTGGCCGCCCGCGCCGCCGCCGCGACCATGCGGCCGTGGTAGTAGTCCAGCATGTCGAGCACACCGGGGATCCAGCCCGAACCCTGCTCGGTCAGGACCAGCTTCAGCCCCGGGTGACGGCGGAAGGCGCCGCCGAAGACGAGGTGCCACAGCGCGCGGTGGGAGAACCAGGTCGTCTCGACCATGAAGACCGCGCGGGCGGCCGGTTCGTCGCCGAGCGGCGGGGAGGCCGAGCCCGCGTGGTGGTTGACGGGGACGCCGAGTTCCGCGCAGACGGCCCAGATCGGGTCGTACGCCTTCGAGTACAGCTCGGGCAGGCCGGAGCCGGGCGGTGTGCCGGGCAGCATCGGGCCGCCCCTGAGGCCCGCCGCCACCGCCCACCGGATCTCCTTCACGGCCTCCTCGACATCGCCCAGGAGGATCTGGAAGACGCCCGCCCGGCGGCCCGGCGCGGCCGCGCAGAAGTCCGCCAGCCAGCGGTTGTGGGCGCGCAGTCCCGCCCAGCGCAGCTCGAACTCCGCCGCGGTCGGTGCCGGGGCCATCAGCGAGCCGGAGGGGAAGAACGGCGGGATGGTGTTCGGGAAGACGACCTCGGCGACGATGCCGTCCCGTTCCAGTTCCGCGAGGCGGCGCTCGGAGTTCCAGTTCCTGTCGGCCGTGTCGGCGAGCAGGTCCTCGTAGGGGTTGACGTAGGTGGCCGCCCACGCGTCGAACGCGTCGTGGTGGCACTTGTCCAAGTAGGGCCGGTAGTCGAGCAGATCGGCGCCCGCGTGGCAGTCGGCCGAGATCACCGTGTAGCGGTCGTCGCTCATGGCGTCACCCCCAGGACCGGGAAGTCGTTGTCGGTCAGCCAGTGGCGGCCCGCCGCGCGCGAGCGTGCCCAGGACGCCTCGACGGCCGCCTGGTCGTCCGGCTGGCCGAGGTCGGCGGGCGTGGGGCCGATGCGGCGGGCCAGCGGGGTGAGCCGCTCGACGTCGAAGCCGAAGACGTCGGCCGCCGCCAGGCCCAGCATGCGGCGCGTCTCGGTGACCGGGATGTCGTGGAAGGTGCGCCGCAGCCACGCGCGCGTGTCGGGCCAGGTGCCCTCGGGATGCGGGAAGTCGCTGCCCCACAGGATGTTGTCGACGCCGATCTCATAGCGCTGGGCGAGTTCGCGGCGCTTGGTGTTGGTCGCGCAGATGAAGACCTGGCGGTCGAGGTACTCGTGCGGCGGGCGTTTCAGCTCCTCGAAGGGGGAGAGCTTCTTGCCGCCGTGCGCGCCGAGGTAGAGCCGGTCCATGAACCACAGCAGGTTGGGCAGCCACCAGCAGCCCGACTCGGCGACCCCGAACCGCAGGCCGGGGTGCCGCTCGAACACGCCCGACCACAGCAGGAACCAGAGCGGCCGCGCGGGCCACCAGGTGACCTCGGCGACATAGATGCCCAGGTGGTCGCCGTACTCGTGGCGCGGGGCCGCGCCGGAGTGGGTGAGCACGGGCATCCCGCACTCGGCGGCCGCCGCCCACACGGGGTCGTAACGGCGGTCGTGGTAGGGCTTCTTGTCGACCCACATGGAGGGGATCATCAGGGCGCCGAGGCCCGACTCCCTGGCCCGGTGGACCTCGGCGACGACGTCGGGGACCTCGCCGGTGATCGGCAACAGGGCGACTCCGCAGTGCCGTTCGGGGTGCTGCGACACGAAGTCCGCCAGCCAGCGGTTGTGCGCCCGCGCGCCCGCCATGCCCAGCTCCGGGTCCTGGTCGCCGGACAGCCCCAGGCCGACCCCGAAGGGTGCGGCCGTGCCGCTGTCCACGGCGTCGGCGTCCGGGAAGACCACCTCGGCGGCCACCCCGTCCCCGTCGAGCTCCTTCAGGCGCTGCGCGGAGTCCCAACCGCCGCGCAGCCCCTCCTGGTTGTCCTGAAACCACTTGCTCGCGAACGCCTCGTTGCGGATGCCGAGCCGGGTCATCTCCTCGCGGCGCCGGTCGCGGCCCGCGAGGAACTCGTCGAAGTCCCGGTGGAAGCGGGAGTCCAGATAGGGCCGGTACTCCTCGGTGGGCAGCCCGGCGTGGCAGTCGGAGGAGATGATCAGGTACGGGTCCTGGCCGGTCACGTCGGCCTCCTCAGTCTCGGTCCAGGATGAAGCTCTCCAGGTACGACGGGTTCGCGCGGTCGAGCATCGACCGCGCCCGGGCCCGGATCTGCGCGTCGCTGTGCTCGCTCGCGGGCAGCAGCCAGAAGCGGTCCGCTCGGATGCCGTCCACGACGAGGTCCGCGACCTCCTCGACCGGCGTGAAGCGCACCTCCCGGCCCGCCTCGCGCATCGCGGCCTCCCACTGGCCGAGGCTGCGGTACGGGGTCCTGCGGGGCCGCTGCTTGGCGTACCGGGCGGGCCGGTTGCGGTGCGACTCCCACAGCCCGGTGCGCAGCATGTGCGGCCCGGGGAAGAGCACCGAGGCGCCCACGCGCGCGTGCTCCGCCCTCAGGTGGGCGTACAGGGACTCGGTCAGGGTGACGACGGCCGCCTTGGTGACGGCGTACACGGAGGCGGTGGGCAGCGGGGCGATGCCGCCGTCGCCGGAGGACGTGTTGACGACGTGACCGGGCTCGCCCGAGGCGAGCATCCGCGGCAGGAACGCCTGGATGCCGTGGAAGACGCCCCACACGTTGACCGCGAACGCCCACTGCCAGTCGTTCGGTTCGTGCTCCCACATGCGTCCCTCGGCGCCCGAGCCGACCCCGGCGTTGTTGCACAGGACGTGGACGGCTCCGTAGGCGTCGTACGCCGACTCCGCGAGATCCAGGACCTGTTCGCGCTCGCCGACGTCGACCACGCGCGCGTGCACGTCGGCGCCGTCGGCGCGCAGGTCCGCCGCGGCCTTCTCCAGTGCGCTCTCCTCGACGTCGGCGAGGACCACCTTGAGCCCCTCGGTGGCGAACCGCCGGGCCATCGCAAGGCCGATCCCGCTCGCCGCTCCGGTGACGACGGCGACCTGTCCCGCCCTCAGTTCCATCAGGCGCTCCCCTCGGGAGGCGCGTCGAGAACCTGCCGCGGGTCGTCGTAGCGCTGGTGGACGTACGGCAACAGGGCCTGTGCGTCGACCCGTTCGGCGACCCGGCCGCTCTGGTCGCTGGTCTTCTCGCCGAGGGTGATCTCCAGGAGGCGGCGGACGGGCAGGTCCGCGACCGGGTCGTACATGGACTCCCGCAGGACGACGTCCCCGGTGATCGCCTCCAGCCTGCGGACCTTCTCGTGGCGCACGCAGTGCACGAGCACCGGGTCGGCGTCGAAGCCCGAACCGTCCACGGCGGGAAGGAACTTGAAGTAGAAGTCGGTCCTGCGGGAGGGCTCCGGCAGGGGCAGGGGGCCGGTCACCGCCCCGCGCACCTCCACGAAGGCGATGCCGTGCCGGGCGAGCGCGGCGCGGACGACGAGACCGTCGCGCTCCACGCTCACCTCGCCGAGCTTCTTGGGCTCCCCGAAGACCTCGCGGCCGCCGATGAGGGCGCGTTCCCGGGTCATCGGCATGACGAGCGGGTACCAGCCCTCGACCGAGTCATGGGCGGCGGCGACCGCGAACGAACCGGCGCCCAGCGGGTGTCCGGGCAGGTCGACCTTGCTGATGTTCACCCGGACGAGTGGCCGCGCCGTCGGTTTGAGCGGGGGCGGCAGGACCGCGGCGACCGCGTTCGGGTCGGTCTCCCAGACGGCCACCACACCGGTGGACCAGATGTCGGGGAGCTTCGCGCTCGCGGTGCGCGCGGCGGTGACCTCCGCCTCGGTCCGTGCGCCGTACCGTACGCGTGCCATACGCCGTACCGCCCTTCCGTCGACCGTCATCCGCCCGGGCGCCAGCACGCTTGCACCGGGCGGTGAAAAGGTCCATAGCGGCGGGCCCGGGCATTCGCGCCATTCACGGCACGCACGCGGTGTGCGAGCGGGCTTCCATGGCGAGGCGTCAGGAGAGCGGCCGGGGACGGGGCTGTCAGTCGCGGCCCGTATCCTCAGTGACCATGCTCGATGACCGGACGACCGCAGCGTCCTCCCCCACCCGGTGGCCGGCCGCGTATCCGAAGGGATACGCGGTCGTTGACGTGGAGACCACCGGCCTGGCCCGGGACGACCGGATAATCTCCGCGGCCGTCTACCGGCTGGACGCGCGCGGCGAGGTCGAGGACCACTGGTACACGCTGGTCAATCCGGAGCGCGATCCGGGCCCGGTGTGGATCCACGGTCTGACGAGTGATGTGCTGCAGGGTGCGCCGCTCTTCGACGACATCGCCGAGGAGTTCGGCGCCCGTCTCGACGGCCGGGTGCTCGTCGCGCACAACGCCGTCTTCGACTGGCAGATGATCGCACGCGAGTACGCGCGCGCGAAGCGTGAGGCGCCGGTGCGGCAGCGGCTGTGCACCATCGCGCTCTCCAAGGAACTGGGTCTGCCGCTGCCCAACCACAAGCTGGAGTCCCTCGCCGCGCACTTCGGTGTCGTGCAGCAGCGGGCGCACCACGCGCTGGACGACGCGCGGGTGCTCGCGGAGGCGTTCCGGCCCAGTCTGCGGGCCGCGGCGCAGGGTGGTGTGCGGCTGCCGCTGCTGGAGTGCCGGCCGCTGACCGAGTGGAACGACCGGCCTACGGCCCTGATCGGCCGTCAGGCGGGCGGGGGCCACGGCGGCTACCGGCCGACGAGTTGGCGTCCGTCCCGCAAGCGGCCCGCGTGCCCCCACCCCAACCCCGGACGGTACGAAGACGGCAAGCGCCTCAAGCAGGGCATGCGGGTCGCGTTCTCCGGGGACACCTCCGTCGACCGCGAACTGCTGGAGGACCGGGCGGTCGAGGCCGGGCTGCATGTCTCGACGAGCATCTCCCGGCTGACCAGCCTGCTCGTCACCAACGACCCCGACTCGGGCACGTCGAAGGTGGTCAAGGCGCGCCAGTTCGGGACACCGGTGGTGGACGAGGCGGCGTTCGGGCAGCTCCTCAGGGACGTCGAGCCCGCGTCTGGGCAGTGACCGTGGAACGACCGTACGGATGGGTGATTGCCGTGCGACTCACCCGGAGCCCGCTCGCCCGAGCGACGGCGACCGCTCACCCTGTGACCCATGGCGAAATGCGAAGTTTGCGGCAATGACTACGGAATGACCTTCGAGGTCCATGCCCAGGGCGCGGTGCACGTCTTCGACTGCTTCTCCTGCGCGATCCACCGCATGGCCCCGGTGTGCGAGCACTGCAAGGTCTCGATCATCGGCCAGGGCGCCGAGGCCGACGGCCACTTCTACTGCGGCGCCCACTGCGCCCGCGAGGCGGGGAAGGTGGGGATCGTCGACCGCGTGTGAGCCGGTACCCGCCCGATTGCACCCCACGACCGAGTTGTACCGTCGTGGGGTGCACCGCTACCGCTTCCTGCTCACCCGCCAGTGGGTGGTCCTCACCCTCGTCGCGATCGCACTGATCCCTGCGATGATCAAGCTCGGCTTCTGGCAGGAGCACCGGTACCAGGAGCGCAGCGCGCGCAACCAGCTGGTCTCCGACGCGCTGAACGCCGATCCGGTACCCGTGGAGCGGCTGACCTCGCCCGGGCACACCGTGACCAGCGGCGAGCGGTACCACACCGTGACCGCCAAGGGCCGCTTCGACACCGGTCACGAGGTCGTCGTGCGCCGGCGCACCAACTCCGACGACGCGATCGGTTACCACGTCCTGACCCCGTTCGTCCTGACGGACGGCAAGGTGCTGCTGGTCAACCGGGGGTGGATCCCCGCGAACGGCACGAGCCAGAGCGCGTTCCCCGAGATCCCCGCTCCGCCCCGCGGCGAGCTCACCGTCACCGGCCGGCTGATGCCCGACGAGACGACCGCGGCGAGCGGCATCAAGGACCTCAAGGGGCTGCCGGACCGGCAGATCATGCTGATCAGCAGCGCGCAGGAGGCCCGGCGCCTCGACGCCCAGGTGCTCGGCGGCTACATCGCGCAGACGGCGCCGGAGCCGAAGGGCGACACCCCGGAGCCGATCGGCCCGCCCGGCAAGGAGGACGCCCCGCTGAACTACGCGTACATGATCCAGTGGTGGCTGTTCGCCGCGGGCGTCCCGGTGGGCTGGTGGGTCCTGGTACGACGTGAGCTGCGCGACCGGATCGAGGCGGCGCGGCGGCCGAGCGAGGACCCGGAGCCGGCCGCGGTGTGAGCCGTCCCGTATGACGCCTTCCTACGGGGCGGGCGTGCCGTCGGGGCCGAGAGGGCACGCCCGCCGTCGGTGAGGTGTGCGGGGGTCAGCAGCAGCGGCCGGGGGACTCGTACTCACGCCGCGTGGTGCGCATCCGCTCGTACTCCCGGCGGGTCGGCAGCGGTGCGTGCGGGTGGTGGCGGCGGTGCCGCTCGCAGTAGCGGTCGTACTCCGCCTCGCCGGTCAGTTCCCGTGCGTACCGGAGCGCGGTGTCCAGTGCCTTGCGCACGGTCCTCATGATCCCGCCCCCACCAGCGCGTCGTCACTGCGCCCTTCCGGCACGTCGATGCGCGACTCCACGTACGGTGCCTCCGTCGTGGGCAGTGGCTCGCCGGCCCGCAGGGCGCGGGCGCACACCACCGCGCAGTTGACGAGGACGATCAGGACCAGCAGCAGGAAGATCGCCATGAGTACGCCGTCGACCGTGTTGTTGAGGACGATGGTGTGCATGTCGTCCACGTCCGTGGCACTCGGCAGGAGCTTGCCGGCGTCGATGGCGTCCGCGTAGAGGTCGCGCTGGGCGAAGAAGCCGATCTTCGGGTCGGCGGAGAAGATCTTCTGCCAGCCGGCGGTGAAGGTGACGGCCACGTCCCAGACCAGGGGGATGCCGGTCACCCAGGCCCAGCGCGACCTGCCGGACTTGATGAGCATGGTCGTGGTGACGGCCAGGGCGACCGCGGCCAGCAGCTGGTTGGCGATGCCGAACAGCGGGAAGAGCTGCTTGATGCCGCCGAGCGGGTCGGTGACACCGGCGTAGAGGAAGTAGCCCCAGGCGCCCACGACCAGGGCGCTGGTGATCCAGATGCCCGGCTTCCAGGTGACCCGGCCGATCGGCTTCCAGACGTTGCCCAGCATGTCCTGCAGCATGAAGCGGCCCACCCGGGTGCCCGCGTCCACCGTGGTGAGGATGAACAACGCCTCGAACATGATGGCGAAGTGGTACCAGAAGGCCTTCATCCCGCCGCCGAACACCCCGGAGAAGATCTCCGACATGCCCACGGCGAGGGTGGGTGCGCCGCCGGAGCGCCCGACCAGCGTCTGCTCCTCGACCGCCTTGGCCGCGGCCGTCAACTGGTCCGGGGTGATGGTGAATCCGAGGCCCCGCACCGCCTGCGACGCGCTCTCCACGGTCGGGCCGAGCAGCGCGGCCGGGGAGTTCATCGCGTAGTACAGGCCCGGTTCGAGCACACAGGCGGCGATCAGGGCCATGACGGCGACGAAGGACTCCGTGAGCATGGAGCCGTAGCCGATCAGCCGGACCTGGGACTCCTTCTGGATCAGCTTGGGCGTGGTGCCGGAGGAGACCAGCGCGTGGAAGCCGGACAGGGCGCCGCAGGCGATGGTGATGAACAGGAAGGGGAACAGCGCCCCGGCGAACACCGGCCCGGCTCCGGTGTGCGCGAACTCCGTCACGTCGGCGGCCTTGAGGGTGGGCGCGGCGACGACGACGCCGACGGCCATCAGGGCGATCGTGCCGACCTTCATGAAGGTCGACAGATAGTCGCGCGGGGCCAGGAGCATCCACACGGGGAGCACGGAGGCGACGAAGCCGTAGCCGACCAGGCAGAAGACCAGGGTGGTGGGGCTCCAGACGAAGCGGTCGGCGAGCGAGGAGTTCTGGATCCAGCCGCCGCCGAGGATGGCGAGCAGCAGCAGTCCGACACCGATGACGCTGGTCTCCACGACCCTGCCCGGCCTCAGATAGCGCAGGTAGAAGCCCATGAAGAGGGCGATGGGGATGGTCATGGCGACCGAGAAGGTGCCCCAGGCGGATTCGGCCAGTGCGTTGACGACGACCATCGCCAGCACCGCAAGCAGGATGATCATGATGGCGAAGACGCCGATCAGCGCGGCGGCACCGCCCACCCTGCCGATCTCGTCCCGGGCCATCTGGCCGAGGCTCTTGCCGTCCCGGCGCATGGAGAGGAACAGGACGATCATGTCCTGGACCGCGCCGCCGAAGATCACGCCCGCGATGATCCAGACGGTGCCCGGCAGATAGCCCATCTGCGCGGCCAGCACCGGGCCCACCAGCGGCCCGGCGCCGGCGATGGCCGCGAAGTGGTGGCCGAACAACACCCGCCGGTCGGTGGGGTGGTAGTCGATCCCGTCCTCCAGCCGCTCGGCCGGAGTGGCGCGGGTGTCGTCGAGCCGGAGGACCCGGCGGGCGATGAACCGTGAGTAGAAGCGGTAGGCGATGGCGTACGAGCCGAGCGCCGCGACGACCAGCCACACGGCGGAGATCCTCTCCCCGCGGGCCAGCGCGATGACTCCCCACGCGACCGCGCCGATCAGGGAGACGACGGTCCACAACACGAAGGACCGCATTCGTGACTTTTCCGGCACTTCGCGGCCGGATTCGGGCAGGACGGACGGGGGCATGGCGGCTCCTCACCGGGAACGGTGTGACGAGGTGTGACAGGAAGTGCCCGCCGACCAGCGAGGATCAGCGCGGATCAGCGCGGGTCAGCGCGGGTCAGCGGCGATGTCGGCCCGTCAGCGCAAACGCGGCGAGCAGGCAGAGGCCGCACCCCGGCACCCAGGCGAGCTGGTACCAGTAGAAGAACGGCGTCCCCGCCAGCCGCGGCTCCGCGCCGGCGTACCAGGGGACCCACAGCAGGCCCGCCGCGGGCGCGAGGAGCAGTACGGCGATCGCGACGCGCCGTAGCCGGTGACGACCGGTCCGTGCCATGACCTGCGCTCCTCTCCCGCTCGCTGTCGGTCTGTGCAAGAGTTGCCCACCCGCCGGAACCGGTTGACAGCGAATTTCCAGAAGATTTCGCGCCGGTCGTATGTCATCCGGACCGGCCTCTCGCGCAACTCTCGCCCGAGGGCACAGGCACACCAAGGACGGTGACCCATGGCCGACGGCGCCATGACCGCGACGTTCCTCGCCGTGATCGGCGGAGCGTCGCTGCTCGCCGTGACCGCGCGCCGGCTGCACCCCAGCGACCGGCTGCCGTCCCTGGAGGGCTGGGCACTGGCCGACCGCAGCCTCGGCCCCGGGTGGACCTGGCTGCTGCTGGGCGGCACGATCTTCACCGCGTACACCTTCACCGCCGTACCGGGACTGGCGTACGGCAACGGCGCGCCCGCCTTCTTCGCGGTGCCGTACACCGTGATCGTCTGCCCGATCGCCTTCGTCCTGCTGAGCCGGCTGTGGACCGTCGCCCACCGGCACGGCTATGTCACCGCCGCCGACTTCGTGCGCGGCCGGTACGGCTCGCCGCCGCTGGCCCTGGTGGTCGCGCTGACCGGGATCCTCGCCACCATGCCGTATCTGGCGCTGCAACTGCTCGGCATACGGGCGGTGCTGACGGCCGGCGGTGTGTATCCGCGGGGCGCGACGGGCGATCTGGTGATGGTGGCGCTGTTCGCCGGGCTCGCGGTGGCGACCTATCGACACGGACTGCGCGCGCCCACCGTGATCTCGGCGCTCAAGGCGGTCGCCGTCTTCGTCTCGCTCACCGCCGTGTGCTGGCTGGTCCTGGAGCGGCTCGGCGGGCCGGGTGCGGTCTTCGACGGCGCGGCGCGGCGGCTGGGCGGCCCGGCGCTGCTCCTGACCCCCGAGCAGCAGCCGGCCTACGCCACCCTCGCCCTCGGCTCCGCGCTGGCCCTGCTGATGTACCCGCACGTGCTCACCGCCGGTTTCGCCGCCGACGGCCCGCGCACCCTGCGCAAGACCGCCGTGGCGCTGCCCGCCTGGACCGGGCTGCTCGCCCTGTTCGGGTTCCTCGGCATCGCGGCGCTGGCGACGGGCGTACGGGCGCCGAGCGGCGGCGCGGAGGCGGCCGTACCGATGCTGGTGGACCGGCTGATGCCGGGACCGCTGGCCGGGCTGGTCTTCGGCGCGATCACCGTGGGTGCGCTGGTGCCCGCCGCCGTGATGTCCATAGCGGCCGCCACCAGCTTCGTACGCAATGTGTACGTCGCATACGTCCATCCCACCGCCACGCCCAAGCGGCAGGTGCGCATCGCCAAGGCGGTGTCGCTGACGGCGAAGGTGGGCGCGGTGGCGTTCGTGTTCGGGCTGCGCGACCAGGACGCCGTCAATCTCCAGCTGCTCGGCGGGGTCTGGATCCTGCAGATCTTCCCGGCGGTGGCCGTGGGGCTGTTTCACCGGGCGGCTGCATCCACGGGCCCTGCTCGCCGGGTGGGGCGTGGGCATGGCGGCCGGGACCTTCATGGTCGTGCGCGAGGGGTTCTCGTCCATCGTGGCGCTGGGCTTCGGCCCGCTGGAGATCTACGCCGGGCTCGCCGCCCTCGTGCTCAACCTGATCGTCGCCGTGGCCGCGACCGCGGTCCTCGAACGCCTCGGTGTCCCGCGCGGCATCGATCTGACCGACCTGCCGCCGCGCCTGACCGTGAGGCGGCGCCCGGAGACGGGAGCGAACAACCCGTGAGACGCACATCCAGCGCACCTGTACCGCTGCCCCCGCCCGCCGCCCTCACCGCCGCGGTGAGCGACCCGGCCGACCTGGAGCGGGAGGCGGCCCTCGCCCGCCTGTTCGAGCTGCAGTACGCCTCGATGCTGCGCCTGGCCGTGCTGCTCGGCGCCGACGACCCGGAGAACGTGGTCGCCGAGGCCTTCTACCAGATCTACCGGAAGTGGCGGCGGCTGAGGGACACCCGGGCGGCGGAGGCGTATCTGCGGTCCACCGTCTGCAATCTGACGCGGATGCGCATACGTCACCTCCAAGTGGCCCGCAGGCACGAGGAGAAGCCGAGGGACGAACTCGTCGCCTCCGCCGAGAGCACCGCGCTGCTGCACGACGACCAGCGGGTGCTCATCGACGCCCTCCAGCAGCTGCCGGCCCGGCAGCGCGAGGCGCTGGTGCTGCGGCACTGGCTCGGACTGAAGGAGAGTGAGATCGCCGCGGCGATGGGGATCTCCTGCGGATCCGTCAAGACCCACACGGCGCGCGGCATCGCCGCGCTGACCCAGGCGATGGAGGCCCGGCGATGACGCATCGAGATGCGACTGGGTCGCGTGGCACCAGTGCGGACCGCACCGAACGCGAGCTGCAGGAGGCCCTGGCCGCGCTGGCGGGCGGGGTGCGGGCGGCCCCCGACGCCTATCGCACGGCACGCGGCGAGTGGCTGCGCCGGGAACGCCGGCGGCGGCTCGTGCTCGCCGTGCTGATCGCGGTCGTCTTCGCCCTGGCCACGCTGATCGGCCTGTGGGTCCTCAACCAGGCCCCGGCGGATCCGGGCGTGATCTTCTCGGGACCCGGCTCCGCCGTCGCCGGTGCGTCACTCCCCCGGCCGATGCCCTGATTGCCCCCTCGGCCCGGCGGGAACCCGCAACTGCGTGCACCCGCGCATCGAGGACTACGCACTCATCGGCGACGAACAGACGGCGGCCCTGGTCGGCAGGGACGGCTCCATCGACTGGCTGTGTCTGCCGCGCTTCGACTCCGCCGCGTGCTTCGCCAGGCTCCTCGGGGACGAGGAGAACGGCCACTGGAGGATCGCCCCCAAGAACGCGGGCACCTGCACGCGCCGCGCCTACCGCCCCGACACGCTGGTACTGGACACCGAGTGGGAGACCGCCGAGGGCACGGTCCGGGTCAGCGACCTGATGCCGCAGCGCGAGCGCGCCCCCGACGTCGTACGCATCGTGGAGGGCGTCAGCGGCCGCGTCACCGTGCGCAGCGTGCTCCGGCTGCGCTTCGACTACGGCGCGATCATCCCCTGGATGCGCAGGTCCGGCGGCCACCGGGTCGCCGTCGCCGGGCCGGACTCGGTGTGGCTGCGCAGCGAGCCCGCCGTGCGGACGTGGGGCAAGGACTTCGGCACGTACGCGGAGTTCACCGTCGCGGAGGGCGAGCGGGTCGCGTTCGTCCTCACCTGGCACCCTTCCCACGAGCCCCGTCCCCGGCTCGTCGACCCGTACGAAGCGCTGCGCTCCAGCGTCACGGACTGGCGGCGCTGGACGGTCCGGTGCGCGTACGACGGCCCGTACCGGGACGCGGTCATGCGGTCCCTGATCACCCTCAAGGCCCTCACCTACGCCCCGACCGGCGGCATCGTCGCCGCGGCCACCACCTCGCTGCCCGAGGAGCTGGGCGGTGTCCGCAACTGGGACTACCGGTACTGCTGGCTGCGCGACTCCACCCTCACCCTCGGCGCCCTGCTGTCCGCGGGCTACCACAAGGAGGCCGAGGCCTGGCGTGACTGGCTGCTGCGGGCGGTGGCGGGCGACCCGGGGCATCTGCAGATCATGTACGGCGTGGCGGGCGAACGCAGGCTCCCCGAGTTCGAGGTGCCCTGGCTGCCCGGCTTCGCCGAGTCGGCACCCGTACGGATCGGCAACGGCGCCGTGAGCCAGCTCCAGCTGGACGTGTACGGCGAGGTCCTGGACTCGCTGTGGCTGACCCGGCGGGCGGGCCTGTCGCCCAAGCCGCACATGTGGTCGCTCCAGGGCGTCCTGCTGGAGTGGCTGCGCGAGCACTGGCGGCAGCCGGACGAGGGCCTGTGGGAGATGCGCGGCGGCCGCCGTCACTTCGTGCACTCGAAGGTCATGGTGTGGGTGGCCGCCGACCGCGCCGTGCGCACGCTGGAGGAGCATCCGGAGCTGCCCGGGGACGCGGCGGGCTGGCGCTCGCTGCGGGACGAGGTGCACCGCGAGGTGTGCGAGAAGGGCTACGACCCGGAACGGAACACCTTCACGCAGTACTACGGCTCGCGCGAACTGGACGCCGCCCTGCTGCTCATCCCGCGCGTCGGCTTCCTGCCGCCCGACGATCCGCGCGTCGTCGGTACGGTGGACGCGGTCCGCGAGGCGCTCGGGCACGGCGACTTCCTACGCCGTTACGACACCTCGGACTCAGCCGTCGACGGACTTCCCGGCGAGGAAGGCGCGTTCCTGGCGTGCTCGTTCTGGCTCGCGGACGCCCTGCACATGACGGGCCGTACCGACGAGGCACGGGAGTTGTTCGAGGGGCTGGTCGGCCTCGCCAACGACGTGGGGCTGCTGGCCGAGGAGTACGACCCGGTGGCCGGCCGCCTGCTCGGCAACTTCCCGCAGGCGTTCAGCCACATCGGCCTGGTGAACACCGCTCTCGCCCTGTTCGGGGGCGACGGGGCAGGATAGGGGCCATGGATCTTGGACTGAAGGACCGGGTGTACGTCGTCACCGGGGCCACGCGCGGACTGGGCAACGCCGCGGCGCGCGAGCTCGTCGCCGACGGGGCGAAGGTGGTCGTCACGGGGCGGGACGAGAAGCGCGTCGCGGACACGGCGGCCGAACTGGGCCCGAACGCGGCCGGGGTGGCCGTCGACAACGCCGACCCCGAGGCTCCGGCGCGGCTGATCGGGGCCGCCCGCGAGCACTTCGGCGGCTTCGACGGCATCCTCGTCAGCGTCGGCGGCCCGCCGCCCGGCTTCGTCGCCGACAACACGGACGAGCAGTGGCGTACGGCGTTCGACTCCGTGTTCCTCGGCGCGGTGCGGTTGGCTCGCGCCGCGTCGGCCGAGTTGGAGGCGGGCGGTGTCATCGGCTTCGTGCTCTCGGGTTCCGTGCACGAGCCGATTCCGGCGCTGACGATCTCCAACGGGCTGCGGCCGGGCCTTGCCGGGTTCGCCAAGTCGATCGCGGACGAGCTCGGGCCGCGGGGGATCCGTGTCGTGGGGCTGCTGCCCTCTCGCATCGACACGGATCGCGTGCGCGAGCTGGACGGGTTGTCTGCGGATCCCGAGGCCACTCGGGCGGCCAACGAGTCCCGGATTCCGTTGCGTCGGTACGGGACGCCCGAGGAGTTCGGGCGGGTGGCCGCGTTCTTGATGTCTCCGGCCGCGTCCTATCTGACCGGGATCATGGTGCCGGTCGACGGGGGGATGCGGCACGGCTTCTGAGGGCCGTTGCCGAGTGCGGGTTCGTGGGGGCTGGTCGCGCAGTTCCCCGCGCCCCTTAGGTCGGGTTCCTTTGCGTTGGCCGTCAAGTCACCCTTTCCGCGCGGTGCTTGACCGACCGCAGGCGTACCTCCGCCGGTAGCTTCGCCAGGCCCGCTGATTCGCGGGCGTGGGTCAGGGACTCGGTGGTGAGGTCGTGCAGGGCCGTTCCGGGGTCGACGTCCGGTTCCAGTTGGAGCCAGACGTGGGCCTCGGGGGCGGTGCGCCTGCCCGTCAGCGTGGCGTGTGCGTGTGCCACGCCGTCCAGGCGTGCCGCGTCGGCGGCGAGCACGCCCTCCAGGGCCCGCCCGCGCAGCAGCGCGCCCTCGCCGTCGCCGGTGTCGACGAGCAGTTCGGCGAGCCGGCGCCTGCGCAGCACCGCGGCGAGCCACCACAGGGCGAGCAGGACGAGGACGGCGAGCACGGCGAAGACGGTCGGCCACCACCAGTCGGCGTCCCGCCAGCGCGTCCGCCGGGCCGCGCCGAGCAGGACGTCGTGCCGCCCGCCGTGGATCCACCACGACGGGGGCCGCACGCCCAGGCCCACGGCGAGCACCGAACCGCCGAGGACGGCCAGCAGCAGCCCGACGACTCCGATCAGCACGCGGTTGACCGCCCTGAGCATCGCCCTCACCCCTTCCGTCCGGGCCGCGCGACATGCAGGGTCAGCGCGGGCGGCCGCGTCAGACCGAGTCCCCTGATCGCGTCCTTGAGGGTGGAGTCCAGGTCGGCGCGTACGTCGTCGAGGTCGCGGAAGTGCGAGACCGCGCGGACGTCGGCCTTGCGCCGCCGCAGCCTTACCCGCACCGCCCGGACACCCGCGATCTCCATGGCCCGGTCGCGCAGCACCATGGCCGCGGCGTCGCGCCGCAGTCCGGCCCGGACGTCGGTGTGCGGGCGCCGCATCGGCAGCAGGGAGCGCAGACCGGGCGTGACGGCGAGCACGAACAGCCACAGGCCGAGGGCCGCGGCGACTCCGGCGCCGACCAGCACCCAGGTGTCGTCGAGGGGCCGCGTGGAGAGTTGGGCGGCCAGCTCGCGGCGCCAGCGCATCGCGGGCCGGTGGGCTCGTACCGCGGCGATGTCGTACAGGAAGGCGGCCGCTACGACCAGGAGCAGCAGCGCGACGATGCCCGCGGGAACGCGGCGCACCGACCAGAAGCGGTCGCTGCGGCCGTCGGTTCCTTCCTCCGCCGCCGGTGGGGGCGGCTCGGGCGCCTTCTCGATGACGGTCAGCGGCTGTGTCGTGGTCTCGGATCCCCGGGGCTCGCTCATCGCGTCCTCCCCTGTGCCGTGCCCTGTGGGTGCGCCGGGTGCAGCCGCTCCACCTGGACGGCGACCTCCGGCACCTCCATTCCCACCAACGCGCCTACCCGCTCGACGACATGGCGACGCACGGCCGCGCAGCGGGCGCCGATGTCGCTCGGGTAGTCGAGTTCGAGGTGGACGCGGACCCGGACCGTGTCGTGGTGGACGACGACCGTGGCCTGCGGGGCGGCGGCTTCCTTCGCCAGCGGTGCGACCGCCTCGCGCGCCGCCTGGGCCGCGATCTTGGCGACGACCCGGTCGGCGATCCGCAGCGCACCGCGCTCCCCCGGTGCCACCACGGCCGGAAGTCTGCGCAGGTCACCGGCTCCCTCGCGCACGGAGGTCACCGCCGCCGGTCGCGCCGGTCGTCACGGGTGCGGAAGAAGTCGCCCAGTTCCAGGTCCCCCTCCAGGAACCGGCCGACGACGAACCCGACGGCGCCCAGCGCCGCCACCAGCAGGAAGGCACCGAACCCGCCGAAATATCCGGCGAAGCCGAGCGCCATCCCGGCGATCATGCCGACCACGGCCATGCTCATGCTGCGCTCCTCAGCTCCTCAGCCGTGCGTTGTCAGGTCGCCGGGCGTCACTGGATCCGGGGCTCCGGCTCCTCTTCTTCTTCCTCGGGCAGCTTGACATCACTCACCGCGATGTTGACCTCGACGACTTCGAGTCCGGTCATCCGTTCCACCGCGGCGACCACGTTCTCGCGTACGTCCCGGGCGACATCGCCGATCGACACGCCGTAGTCCACGACGATCTCCAGGTCGAGGGCGGTCTGCACCTCGCCGACCTCGGCCTTCACCCCACGGGTCACCGACTTCGAGCCGCCCGGCACCCGGTCCCGTACGGCTCCGAAGGTCCGCGACAGTCCGCTGCCCAGGGCGTGCACGCCGAGCACGTCCCGCGCGGCCATCCCGGCGATCTTCTCCACGACACCGTCGGCGATGGTCGTGCGCCCCCGGCCGGCCGGATCGCCGCCACCGCGTCGGGTGGGCCTGCGCGTGGACACCGGCTGGTCGCCCTCGGGGGTCGTCGTCCGGTTCTGCTCCGTCATGTCGGTCATGGCCGTACGTCCCTTTCGGTCGTCGTCCCCTCCGACCACGGTAAGCGCGGTGGCTCGGTCGTGCGCCGGGGATGCGGCAGGCTGGAGCAATGACGGCGGATGGATGGACACGGGCCGTACGGCATCAACTCGGTCTCGGCAGGCTGCTTCCGCTCGGCGGCCCGCGCGACGGTGTGTGGATCGCGGAGGCGGCGGTCCGCGCGGTACTGCTGCGCGCGGCGGCGGACGTGCCGGGCGTCGTGCCGGGCCCGCTGCGGATCACGCTCGCCGAACCGGAGGACGCGCCCGAGGCGGCCGTGCCGGCGCCGCCGGCGGGGTTTCCCCCGGGACCGCTCCGGGTGACGGCGGACTTCGCGGCGACGGCGGCCGAACCCCTGCCGGCGACGGCGTCCCGGCTGCGTCTGGCGCTGGCGAGCACGGCGGCGGACGGTCTCGGCCTCACGGTCGCGGAGGTGGACCTACGGGTGACGGACCTGCTGGAGGAGCCGACGGAGCCCGCCGAGGTGAGTCCGCCGCAGCCGGCGCGGGCCCGCGAGGCGACGGATCCGGACGAGGTCCGCGCGGCAGCGGCGGCGCTCTCCGTCCCGGGCGTGACCCATCTGACCGGCTCCCTGGGCGGGCTGGGCCGAGCGGTGCACATCGAGGAACGACAACAGGAGGAGGCGGCACTGCCGCACCGCCACGTCCGGGTGGAGGTGGCGGTGGACGGACGGCGCCGGGCCCTGGACGTGGCCCGGCAGGTGCGCACGGCGGTGCGGGAGTCGCTGGACGATCACCCGACGGTGGCGGTACTGGTCACCACGGTGAGCTGAGCGCGCGACGGCTCATTCGCCCACGCCGGCCAGGTCCCGCAGTCGGCGGGCCTGGGCCTGCCGCTCGGCGGCACGCTGCTCTTCGTACGTACGGCCGCTCGCGGCGCGCAGCAGGGCCTTGGTCTCCACGACCGCGTCCCGGGGCGCGGCGAGCAGCGCGGACGCCAGGTCCCGTACCGCGCCGTCGAGTTCACCGGCGGGCACGGCGAGGTTCGCCAGCCCCGAACCGACGGCCTCCTCGGCATGGACGAACCGCCCGGTCGCGCAGATCTCCAGCGCGCGGGCGTATCCGACCAGCTCGACCAGCGGGTGCGTGCCCGTCAGGTCGGGCACGATCCCAAGGCTCGTCTCGCGCATGGCGAACTGCACGTCGTCGGCGACAACGCGCAGGTCACAGGCGAGGGCGAGCTGGAAGCCGGCACCGATGGCATGCCCCTGCACGGCGGCGACGGACACGATGTCGTTCCGCCGCCACCAGGTGAATCCCTCCTGGTACTCGGCGATGGTCGCGTCCAGCGCGGCGTCGTCGCGGCGCGCGATGTCGGTGAACGTCGGCTCGCCCGGGATCCCCTCCGGCGTGAACATCTGACGGTCCAGGCCGGCGGAGAAGGACTTGCCCTCGCCACGCAGCACGACGACCCGGACGGAGCCCGGCAGCAACCTCCCGGCCTCGGCCAACGCCCGCCACAGAGCGGGGCTTTGGGCGTTGCGCTTGGCCGGGTTGGTCAGCGTCACCGTGGCGAGCGCGTCGTCGACGGTGAGCCGTACGCCGTCCTTGTCGAGTACAGGAGCGAGGTCCTGGTCGGGCGAAGCCATGGGGCGCCTCCGATGGGTGCGGTCGTCCTGCGCACCGTACGACATCGGGTCGTACGACGGCACAGCTAAGTGACTGCACAGTAACCACCCGGCCGATCACCCGACCGACCGGGTGGCCACCATCGAAGCCGATGGGCCGCCCGAGGTCAGGACGTTGCGGCCTTCTTGCCCCGGGTCGCTCCGCCACGCCCACGCAGCGTGACGCCCGACTCGCTGAGCATCCGGTGTACGAAGCCATACGAGCGGCCGGTCTCCTCGGCCAGCGCCCGGATGCTCGCACCGGAGTCGTACTTCTTCTTCAGGTCTGCCGCGAGCTTGTCGCGCGCGGCGCCGGTCACCCGGCTGCCCTTCTTCAGAGTCTCGGCCACCCGTGCCTCCTCATGGGAAGTGCGCTCTGGTCCCCTCATGATCACCCCTCCGGGGCGTGATGGCCACCCATTCGGCAAGGTCCGTGAGACATGGTTTTGACGACAGGAGCACATCCCCACAAGCGGAATCTGTGATTCCGAACACCAGTACACATACGGCCGAACGGGTTCTTTCGCGAAGTACCAGGTCAGAGACGCGGCGCGGCCGACCCCTTGTCGACAAAGGGATCGGCCGCGAAATCGATGTAGGACACACCCCGATACGAGGAGATCTCACACAGATGATGGATCACGACTAGGCCGAATGATCCATAACCCGTGGATCACCGATTCGATCAAGCGAGCGCGACGAGATCCGCGTAGTCCGCGCCCCACAGGTCCTCGACGCCGTCCGGCAGCAGGATGATCCGCTCCGGCTGGAGCGCCTCGACGGCGCCCTCGTCGTGGGTGACGAGGACGACCGCGCCCTTGTAGGTGCGCAGCGCGCCGAGGATCTCCTCGCGGCTGGCCGGGTCGAGGTTGTTGGTCGGCTCGTCGAGGAGCAGGACGTTCGCCGACGAGACCACGAGCGTGGCCAGGGCGAGCCGGGTCTTCTCGCCGCCGGAGAGGACACCGGCCGGCTTGTCCACGTCGTCGCCGGAGAAGAGGAACGAGCCCAGCACCTTGCGGACCTCTACGAGGTCCAGGTCGGGGGCGGCCGAGCGCATGTTCTCCAGGACCGTGCGCTCGGGGTCCAGGGTCTCGTGCTCCTGGGCGTAGTAGCCGAGCTTGAGGCCGTGGCCGGGGACGACCTCGCCGGTGTCGGGCTGCTCCACCCCGCCGAGCAGCCGCAGCAGGGTGGTCTTTCCGGCGCCGTTGAGACCGAGGATGACGACCCTCGACCCCTTGTCGATGGCCAGGTCGACGTCGGTGAAGATCTCCAGCGAGCCGTACGACTTGGACAGCCCCTCGGCCATCAGCGGGGTCTTGCCGCAGGGCGAGGGCTCGGGGAAGCGGAGCTTGGCGACCTTGTCGGACTGGCGGACCGCTTCGAGGCCGGACAGTAGCTTCTCGGCACGGCGGGCCATGTTCTGCGCGGCGACCGTCTTGGTGGCCTTGGCGCGCATCTTGTCCGCCTGGGCGTTGAGCGCGGCGGCCTTCTTCTCGGCGTTCTGCCGCTCCCGCTTGCGGCGCTTCTCGTCGGCCTCGCGCTGCTGCTGGTAGAGCTTCCAGCCCATGTTGTAGATGTCGATCTGGGAGCGGTTGGCATCCAGGTAGAACACCTTGTTGACGACCGTCTCGACCAGGTCGACGTCGTGGGAGATCACGATGAAGCCGCCGCGGTAGCTCTTCAGGTAGTCGCGCAGCCAGATGATCGAGTCCGCGTCGAGGTGGTTCGTCGGCTCGTCGAGCAGCAGCGTGTCCGCGTCGGAGAACAGGATCCGGGCCAGCTCGATACGGCGGCGCTGACCACCGGAGAGCGTGTGCAGGGGCTGGCCGAGCACACGGTCGGGCAGGTTGAGCGCGGCGGCGATGGTGGCGGCCTCGGCCTCGGCGGAGTACCCGCCCTTGGTGAGGAACTCGGTCTCCTGGCGCTCGTACTGCTTGAGGGCCTTCTCGCGGGTGGTGCCCTTGCCGGTGGCGATGCGCTCCTCGTTCTCGCGCATCTTGCGGATCAGTACGTCGAGGCCGCGCGCGGAGAGGATGCGGTCACGGGCGAGAACGTCGAGGTCGCCGGTGCGGGGGTCCTGGGGGAGGTAGCCGACCTCGCCGGAGCGGGTGACGGTGCCCCCGGCGGGGATGCCGTCGCCGGCCAGGACCTTGGTCAGGGTCGTCTTGCCTGCGCCGTTGCGGCCGACCAGACCGATGCGGTCGCCCTTGGCGACACGGAAGGAGGCGTTCTCGATGAGGATGCGGGCACCGGCGCGCAGCTCGATACCGGAGGCGGAGATCACGGACAGACTCCAGGGCGGAGGGGGTTGGCGGGTGGGCGGCTGAGGACGTTCCCGCCGTCTAATGCGCGAGGAGAATGGCCATGGGCCAAGTCTAACGGGGCGGTGCAAGCGCTTTTTCTGCGCGCAGCCGCACGGATACGGCTGCCCCAGCTCCCCCGCCACGCGCCCACCGACCGCTCCACCCCAGCTCGCGAACGGCCCCACCGCGCACGGTCCGGCCGCCCGCGCGCATGGACCGGCCCCCCGGACACCTGCCCGACCGTGACGAACCGCACGCCGACGACGAGCGTCGCGGGGCGAAGCAGCGGTGGTCCCGGGGTGTTGTCAGTGGTGGGTGCCAGACTGGGCAGCAGGCTCACGACACCGGTGCAGGACCGACGCACGAGGAGTGATCGGCATGGCAGGTACGGGCGGTGGGCGGCCGAGTATTTTCCCGACGTTGCTCTACGTGGACGCGAAAGCCGCGATCAAACAGCTCACGGAGGCCTTCGGGTTCACCGAGCTCTCGGTGTACGAGGGCGAGGACGGCTCGGTGCTGCACGCCGAGCTGGTGCAGGGCAACGGCGCCGTGATGATCGGCTCCAAGGGCCGCGGCGGCGTCTTCGACGCGGCGATGAAGGACGCCGGCCCCGCGGGTGTGTACGTCGTCGTGGACGACGTGGACGCCCACCACCAGCGCGCCGTGGACCATGGCGCGGACATCCTGATGCCCCCGACGGACCAGGACTACGGCTCGCGGGACTACATGGCCCGGGACGCCGAGGGCAACATCTGGAGCTTCGGCACGTACGCCCCCGAGACAACGGCCTGAGCCGCCCCTCTCGCCCGCCCGGCTATCCCCCGGTGTGCACCTGGAAGGCCGCCCGGCGCACGGCCTTGGCCAGGGCGGGGTCGGGGTGGGCCGCGGCGAGGGCCACCAGGACCTGCACGGTGCGGGGATGACCGACGGCGCGCACCTCGTGCAGCAGTTGCGGGACGGTGGGCTGCACCGCGGACTCCAGGTGCCGGACGAGCAGCGGCGCCTCGCCGTGGTCGGCGACCGCGGCGGCGGTGTCCACCCACAGCCAGGTGGCCTCTTCCCGGGTGAGGACCTCGTGGGCGTCCTCCGGATCGGCACCGTCGTGCTCGGCTAGCCACAGCAGGGCGTACGGCCGCAGGGTCGGGTCGTCGGCCACCGCGCGGACGTCGGGTTCGGCGGGGGCGCCGACGACACGCAGCGCCTCGAAGGCGAGGCCGCGCAGCAGGGCGTCCTCGCCGCGGGCGGCGCCGATGAGTTCGGTGACGGCGCTGCCGACGGTGCGCGCGGCGAGCCAGGCGCGGTACTCGGCGCGGGCCGCGTTGGGGCGGAGCCGGGCGCAGCCGCGCAGCATGGCCTCGGCGGCCTGTTCGATGTTCCCGGCGGGGCTCTGCGCGGCCACGCAGATCTGCTCCAGCTTGACCCAGACCGCCCAACTGCCCAGCGGGGTGAGCGTGGCCTGGCCGTCGCCGCAGGTGAGGGCGCCGACGGAGGCGAGGGCGTGCAGGGACCAGTCGAGCAGGGGGGCGAGCGGGGTGTCCCCGACGGGCGCGGGTTCCGCCACCTCTGCGCCGGCGGACGGCACGGCGGTGGTGAGGCTCGCGGGCCCTGGCTCGTAGGGGACTTCGCAGCGCTCGGTGCGCAGTTCGGTGACCCGCTGCTGGAGCAGGTCGAGAAGCTGCTCGACCGGGACGGGACCGGCGGACAGCTGGAGGAAGGAGAGCACCTGGGGCATGGCCGAGACGACCTCGGCGACCGCGGCGGGCTCGTGGTCCGGGGGTTCCGGGTGGGCGAGCGACCAGGCGTCGAAGAGGGCGACCCAGCCGCGCAGTACGGCGCTGTCGTCCCGGTCCCAGGCGCGCAGCCGCCAGCCGGGGCGCGCGCTGTCGCCGTGCACCTCGACGAGGCCGGCGAGGCGGGCGATGTCCCAGTCGGCGCGGACCTGAGCCGAGGTCAGGCCCAGGTCGGCGGCCGCCCGTTCGGCGGTCGCGTCGGAGAGGGTGGCCTTGCCGTCGTCGGTCCCACCGGCGCGGCCGGGGCCGAGGGCGGCGTCGGCCCAGTGGGCGACGCGGGCCGCGTCGGCCAGACCGGAGCGCGCCATTCTGGCCAGTTCCACGGGGGCCGGTGTGCCCTCCGGAGGGCGCGGTGCGGGGCGGCGCGAGGGCCGCTGGTTCATCGCTCTGGGGGCGGCGGCCAGGGGTCGCGGTCGGACAAGTCGAAGCCTGGAGTCGCGCGGGATACGGGACGTCACGGGTGCAGTCTTCCGGTTGACGGTCCGAAAACCCAAACGGAATGTAACGGCGGGCGACGGGGCTGGCCAACGCACGCGCTCCGGCGGGGGCCGGGGAGGCGGGTTCAGGCCAGTGGTACGGCCTTAAACGGAACGGCCGGGACCGGGCTTGCGGCCCGCGCGCCCGGCAGGCGGGGGCGTGCGGGAAACCTCACATCAGCGGGGTCAGGAACCGGCGCAGCCGCTCCTCGTACTCCTTCGGGTCGGCGTTCCACATCGCCGCGTGCGGGGCGTGCGGCACCGTGTGGAGGGCGACGCGGTCGGGGCGGCGGGCGGCGAGCCGGCGGGAGTGGGCCCAGGGGGCCACCTCGTCGTCCGGGCCGTGGATGATCAGGGTGGGCACCCTGAGCTGGTCGGGGTCGGCGGTCTCGGCCACATGGTCGGCGTGCAGGCCGGCCCGGCCCTGGGCGGCGCGCACCGCGAGCGGCAGCAGGGCCTCCGGGGTGTGCCGGGCCGTGGCCAGGGCGCGCAGCGTGGCCTCCCAGCTGAGGACCGGCGAGTCGAGGACCAGACCGGCGACGTGGTCGCGCACCGGGGAGTGCAGGGCGGCGCGCAGCGCCATGGTGGCGCCGGTGGACCAGCCGTACAGGAGGACGCGGCGCGCGCCGTACCGGACGGCGTAGCGGATCGCCGCGTCCAGGTCGCGCCATTCGCTCTCGCCGAGGTGGTTGAGTCCGTCCGGCGGGCGCGGTGCGCCGAGATCGCCGCGGTAGGCGAGGTCGAGCACCGGGAGGCGCCGGTGGTGCAGGAACCCCATGACGTTCATGGGGTGCTCGCGGGTGGTGCCCAGGCCGTGCACGGTGATCACCCAGGTGTCCCGGTACCCGGGCACGAACCAGGCGGGCAGGGCGCCGAGTTCACCGGGCACGTCGATGTCGGCGTGGTCGAGGCCGAGGGCGGTGCTCGGGTTGCCGACGTGCACGTTCGGGGTGAGCCAGACCCTGTCGCCGGAGTCGAGGGTGCCGTGCGTGACCCGTTCCAGACGGCGTACGACGGTGTCGGCCTTGTGCTCGGCGGACTCCAGGACGGGTCCGACCACGGCGTGCGAGCCGTCGCCGGACAGGCCGTAGAGGCCGGGGCGCAGGGAGGCCAGGTCGCGGGTGAGCGTGATCCGGCCCGCGGCGGTGCCGTGCACCGTGAGCCGGGGCTCGGTGGGCAGTGGCCGGCCGGGCGGCGCCTTGAGTGCGGCGTCGCTGGCTATCCGCCCGGCGGCGACGCCGGCCGCGCCGGCCGCCAGGACCGCGGTGACGGCTGCGGCCGTCGCTGTGACAGTACGCACGCCTCCAGTGTCCCGGCGGACCCGGTCACCGGCCAGTGGGCGCAGGCCCGTCCGATGACACCTGCGGTCTTCGGCCGGTGGCACCGGGTGTTCCCGGAGGGCGGCGAGTGTTCCCGGAAGGCGGCGAGTGTTGGAAGGCGCCGGGTGTTCCCGGAAGGCGCCGGGTGTTGGCGCCGGGTGTTCCCGGAAGGCGCCGGGTGTTCCCGGAGGGCGCCGGGTGTTCCCGGAGGGCGCCGGACCGCCCCGAAGGCCGTCAGCGGCGCTGGCCGTACCCCCGCAATCGCTCCCCGGCCTCGGCCAGCTGCCGCTCCGACAGCAGCGACGGTGTCAGGCCGGGTACCGATGACGCCGTCAGCCACAGCCGGCACATCCACTCCAGCTGGGCGGTGCGGTCGTAGGCCTGGTCGAGGGAGGCACCGTAGGTGAGGGTGCCGTGGTTCTGGAGGAGACAGCCCGAGCGGCCGGTGAGGGCCTGGAGCATGTTCTCGGCCAACTCGTCGGTGCCGTACGTCGCATACGGGGCGACCCGGACGGGGCCGCCGAGGGCGCCGGACATGTAGTGGATCGGCGGAAGTTCGGTGACGAGCGTCGAGACGGCGGTCGCGTGGACGGCGTGGGTGTGCACGACGGCGCGGGCGTCGGTGGTGCGGTGGACGGCGAGGTGCATGGGCAGCTCGCTGGTCGGGACGAGGGTGCCGAGGACCTGCCGCCCGGCGAGGTCCACCCCGGTCACGTCGTCCGGCGTCAGCCGGTCGTAGGGCACGCCCGACGGCGTGACCAGCACGGTGTCGCCGACGCGCACGGACACATTGCCGGAGGTGCCGACGACCAGTCCGTCGGACACGGTCCGGCGGGCCGTCGCGACGAGCGCCTCCCAGGCGTGCGCCTCCCCGTCGGACACAGACCTCCTCCGTACCTCCGGCACAGGCCGGGCGCCGTCCCGGTCATCCCGTCCGTCCCGCTGGTTCCGCCGCTGCTCAGCCATGCGGCGATCCTGCCAGCCGGCGCCCCGACGGGCCCTCGGAGCGGGGGAACCGGCCGGGTGACCAAAATCTCTTCAACGGGCCCTTGAACCGGCTGAGGCCGTTCGCCCGGGGCAACTGGTCAAGGGGCGTCTGGGCCCCTGGGCCGAAGCGGGCCGGAGCGGAGCGACAACCCCTCGTTTGCGACACCCCGAGTCCTGCCCCAGTTCACCTTCCGTTCACCCAGGTTTCCTACGGTCAACCAGCCAATGACGTCCTCTGAACGATTGCCTGGGTAAATGGAAAACTTCTCGCTGATCCTCGCGATTGTGGTGGCAACCGCACTCGCGTTTGATTTCACGAACGGTTTCCACGACACCGCCAACGCGATGGCCACGACCATCTCGACCGGTGCGCTCAAGCCCAAGGTCGCGGTGACCATGTCCGCCGCGCTCAACCTTGTAGGCGCCTTCCTCTCCGTGGAGGTCGCCAACACGATCTCCAAGGGTCTCGTCGACGAGACCGGCATACGTCCCGAGGTCATCTTCGCCGCCCTGGTCGGCGCGATCCTCTGGAACCTGCTGACCTGGCTGGTCGGGCTCCCGTCCAGCTCCTCGCACGCCCTGATGGGCGGTCTGATCGGCGCGACGATCGCGTCGGCCGGCACCGGCGCCGTCCACGGCGACGTGCTCGTCACCAAGGTCCTGATCCCGGCCGTCGCGGCCCCGATCGTCGCCGGCGTGGCCGCCATGCTCGCCACGAGGTTCTCCTACGGGCTGAGCAAGGACGCCGACAGCGCGGCCACCCGCAAGGGCTACCGCGCCGGCCAGATCGCCTCCGCCGGTCTCGTCTCCCTCGCCCACGGCACCAACGACGCGCAGAAGACGATGGGCATCATCACCCTCGCGCTGATCGCCGGCGGCGCCATCGCCCCCGACTCCAACCCTCCCGTCTGGGTGATCCTCTCCGCCGGCCTCGCCATCGCGCTCGGCACCTACATCGGCGGCTGGCGCATCATCCGCACCATGGGCAAGGGCCTGACCGACCTTCAGCCGCAGCAGGGCTTCTCGGCCCAGACCAGCGCCGCGACGGTCATCCTGGCCTCCTCCCACCTGGGCTTCTCCCTCTCCACCACGCACGCCGTCTCCGGCTCCGTGATGGGCGCGGGCATGGGCCGCAAGGGCGGCGTGGTCCGCTGGTCCACCGCGACCCGCATGGTCGTGGCCTGGGCGCTGACCCTGCCGGCGGCCGCCCTGGTCGCCGCGCTCGCGGAGTCCGTGACCGACCTGGGCGACTGGGGCACCGCGGTCGTCGCCGTCTTCCTGATCGCCTCCAGCGCCGCGATCTGGAAGCTCTCCCGCCGTCAGGTGGTCGACCACAGCAACGTCAACGACACCGAGGAGCCGGCCGGTGTGGTGACCACGGCGATGGCCGCCGTGACGCCGCCCCCGGCGGGCACCGTGACCGAGGACCTGACGGCCACCATCCCGTCCCCCGCGACCGCCCCCGCCGCGGCCCCCGCCACCGACCCGGCCGCCCCTCCGGCCGCCACCGTCTGACCCCGAGACCCGGTTACTAAGGAAGCATCACCATGAAGATCGACTGGGCAGCCCTCGGCTCCGTCTTCGGCGTCAGCCTCGTGGTCACCGTGGGCCTCGTGGCCCTGTTCACCCTGGGCGTCAAGGGCCTCGCGCACCGCGAGCGCGCCACGGCCCAGGGCGGCTCCGCCCCCCTCGCGGTCACCGGAGCGTACGTCTGCTTCGCTGCCTGCGCGGCGGCGGTGGCGTACGGCATCTACCTGATCATGGCCAAGGCCTGACCCTGGCCCAGTTCATGGCCCAGTTCATGGCCAAGGCCTGACCGAGCTCTACCGGGCTCCTCCCCGATGCCTTCGGGGAGGAGCCTTTTCGCGCGCCCCCACCCGCCCGCGCAGCGCCGGTGTGGGTCTCAGCACACTCTCCTCTTGCAGGTCAACAGCAAGTTGACGGCCCTTCCGGAGGCATGGTGGACTGCCAAAGCCATGTACGGCGGCAAGGGAGGAAGCCGGTGTGAATCCGGCGCGGTCCCGCCACTGTCACCGGGGAAGAACTCTCCGGAAGCCAGGAACTCCCACCGCCGGTCTCGTCGAACCAGGGCGCGGACACCCTGAGTGAGGACATATCGCCATGCTCGGCTGCCGATTGAGGTACAGCACCAGGTCGCTGCTCGACCCCACGGCCGGCTGAGCCGATGCGTGCCGATCGCGTCTTCGCGTACGGCGCCTCCGCCGGCCTCCTCGGTGACCTTCTCCTGGGCGATCCACGCCGTGGGCATCCGGTCGCCGCTTTCGGGCGTGCGGCAAGCGCCGTGGAGCGGGTGCTGTGGCGGGACCACCGCGGCTGGGGCGCCCTGCACACCGCCGCGTGCGTCGGTGGAGCCGTGGCCCTGGGCGCCCTCGCCCGCCGAGCCGTACGTCCCTCCCCCGCCGTCTCCGTCGCGCTCACCGCTGCCGCCACCTGGGCCGTGGTCGGGGGGACTTCGCTCGCCCGGGAGGCCCGGGCCGTCGGGCGTGCCCTGGAGGCGGGCGACGTGGCAGGGGCCCGGGCGCGGCTGCCTCACCTCTGCGGACGCGATCCGCAGGCGCTCGACGCCGACGGGATCGCCCGGGCCGTGGTCGAGTCCGTCGCGGAGAACACGTCCGACGCCGTCGTAGGGGCGCTGGTGTGGGGCGCCGTGGGCGGCGTGCCCGGGCTGCTCGGGTTCCGCGCGGTCAACACCCTTGACGCCATGGTCGGGCACAAGTCCCCCCGGTACCGGCGCTATGGGTGGGCCTCCGCCCGCCTCGACGACGTCGCCGGATGGCCGGGGGCCCGGCTCACCGCCGTACTGGCCGCCGCCGCGGGCCCGGATCCGCGCGGCGCCCTGCGTGCCTGGCGGGCCGACGCGCACAGGCATCCCAGCCCCAACGCCGGTCCCGTCGAGGCCTCCTTCGCGGGGGCCCTGGGCTTGCGGCTCGGCGGAACCCTCTCCTACGGAGGCCGGGTCGAGCACCGGCCCGTGCTCAACGGCGGCGGCCGGACCGTGGCCACCCAGGACATCGACCGGGCCGTACGGCTGTCCCGTCGGGTCGGTCTGCTCGCGCTCGGCGTCGGGATCGCCGCGCGCGCAGTCGCAGCCAGGACAAAGGGGGGCACGTCATGAACGGTGGTCTGCTCGTCGCCGGCACCACCTCCGACGCGGGCAAGAGCGTCGTGACGGCGGGGATCTGCCGGTGGCTGGTGCGACAGGGCGTCAAGGTCGCGCCCTTCAAGGCGCAGAACATGTCCCTCAACTCGTTCGTGACGCGCGAGGGCGCCGAGATCGGACGGGCGCAGGCCATGCAGGCCCAGGCGTGCCGGGTGGAGCCCAGCGCGCTGATGAATCCCGTGCTGCTCAAGCCCGGTGGGGAGCAGAGCAGCCAGGTCGTGCTGCTGGGGAAGCCGGTGGGCGAGTTGAGCGCCCGCGGCTATCACGGGGGCCGGCAGCAGAGACTTCTCGGGACCGTTCTCGACTGTCTCGCCGAGTTGCGGGGCACGTATGACGCGGTGATCTGTGAGGGGGCGGGCTCTCCCGCCGAGATCAATCTGCGGCGGACCGACATCGTGAACATGGGGATCGCGCGCAACGCCCGGCTCCCCGTGCTCGTCGTCGGCGACATCGACCGCGGAGGCGTCTTCGCCTCCTTCTTCGGGACCGTCGCCCTGCTCTCGCCCGAGGACCAGGAACTTGTCGCCGGATTCCTCGTGAACAAGTTCCGTGGGGATGTGTCCCTGCTGGAGCCGGGGCTCGACATGCTGCACGGGCTCACCGGGCGGCACACCTACGGAGTGCTGCCGTTCCGGCACGGGCTCGGCATCGACGAGGAGGACGGGCTCCGCGTCTCGCTGCGCGGCACCGTGCGCGAGTCGTCCGTCGCACCGCCCGTCGGGGAGGACGTGCTGCGGGTCGCCGTCTGCGCGATCCCGCTCATGTCCAACTTCACCGACGTGGACGCCCTGGCCGCCGAGCCCGGTGTCGTCGTGCGGTTCGTGGACCGGCCGGAGGAACTCGCCGACGCCGACCTCGTCGTGATCCCGGGCACCCGGGGCACGGTCCGGGCGCTGGAGTGGCTGCGGGAGCGGGGGCTGGCGGACGCCCTGGTCGCAAGGGCCCGCGAGGGCCGGCCCGTTCTCGGCATCTGCGGCGGCTTCCAGGTGCTCGGCGAGCACATCGAGGACGACGTCGAGAGCCGCGAGGGACACGTGGACGGGCTCGGGATCCTGCCCGTGCGGGTGCGGTTCGCCCGCGAGAAGACCCTCACCCGGCCCGTCGGCGAAGCCCTCGGCGAGCACGTCGAGGGGTACGAGATCCATCACGGGGTCGCCGATATCCACGATGGGGACCCCTTCTTGGACGGCTGCCGGGTCGGACAGACCTGGGGCACGCACTGGCACGGCTCCCTGGAGTCGGACGGTTTCCGGCGGGCCTTCCTGCGCGAGGTGGCGGCCGCCGCGGGCCGCCGCTTCGTACCGGCGCCCGACACCTCGTTCGCCGCGCTGCGCGAGGAGCAGCTCGACCGGCTCGGCGACCTGATCGAACAGCACGCGGACACGGACGCGCTCTGGCAGCTCATCGAGTCGGGCGCGCCGCAAGGACTGCCTTTCATTCCACCGGGAGCGCCCGCATGAGCACAGTGTTGTTGTTGTCGACCGCCGACACCGATCTGCTGGCGGCCCGGGCCTCCGGCGCGTCCTACCTGATCGGCAACCCGACCCGGGTCGACGTCACCGAGGAGCTTCCGGAACTCCTCCGGCAGGCCGACCTCGCCGTCGTACGGCTGCTCGGCGGCAAGCGGGCCTGGGAGGAGGGGCTCGCCGCGCTGAAGGCGTCCAGCGTCCCGACCGTGCTGCTGGGCGGGGAGGCGGTGCCCGACGCGGAGTTGATGGCCGAGTCGTCCGTGCCGGCCGGTGTCGTGGCCGAGGCGCTGCGCTATCTCGTCGAGGGCGGGCCCGCCAACCTCACCGAACTGGCGCGCTTCCTGTCCGACACCGTGCTGCTGACGGGCGAGGGCTTCGAGGAGCCGCGGAAGATGCCCGAGCACGGCGTCCACGGCGAACGTGCCCTCGTCGAGGGCCGGCCCACAGTCGGCGTGCTCTTCTACCGGGCCCATGAACTGAGCGGCAACACCGCCTTCGTGGACACACTGTGCGACGCGATCGAGGCGCGGGGCGCCAATGCCCTTCCCGTGTACTGCGGTTCGCTGCGCGGTGCCGACGCCGGGCTGTACGAGATCCTCGGCCGGGCCGACGCACTGGTCGCCACGGTCCTCGCCGCCGGCGGCACCCACGCCTCGCAGGCCTCGGCGGGCGGCGACGAGGAGGCCTGGGACATCGGGGCGCTCGCCGACCTCGACGTCCCGGTGCTGCAAGGGCTCTGTCTGACCTCCTCCCGTGCCACGTGGGACGCGTCCGACGCCGCCCTCTCCCCCATGGACGCGGCGATGCAGGTCGCGATCCCGGAGTTCGACGGCCGCCTGATCACCGTGCCGTTCTCCTTCAAGGAGCAGGGTCCGGACGACGTCCCGGTGTACATCGCCGACCCCGAGCGGGCCGGGCGCGTCGCCGGAATCGCCGTACGGCACGCGCAGTTGAAGCACAAGGCGAACGCGGACAAGAAGGTCGCGCTGGTCTTCACCGCCTACCCGACCAAGCACTCGCGCGTCGGCAACGCGGTGGGCCTCGACACCCCGGCCTCCGCGGTCCGGGTCCTCGACGCGCTGCGGGACGCCGGCTACTCCCTCACCGAATACCCCGACAACGGCGACGAGTTGATCCACCGGCTCATCGAGGCGGGCGGTCACGACGTCGAGTGGCTGACGGAGGAGCAGTTGGCCGCCGCGCCCGCGCGCGTGCCGCTCGCCGACTACCGGGCGTGGTTCGACAAGCTCGACCCCGAGCTGCGGAACGGCATGCTGGAGGCGTGGGGCGAGCCGCCGGGCTCCCTGTACGTCGACGGCGACGACATCGTCCTCGCCTCCCTCCGGTTCGGGAACGTCGTCGTGATGATCCAGCCGCCGCGCGGCTTCGGCGAGAACCCGATCGCGATCTACCACGACCCGGGCATGCCGCCGTCGCACCACTACATGGCGGCGTACCGCTGGCTGGAGAACTCGTTCGGAGCGGACGCGATCGTCCACATGGGCAAGCACGGCACGATGGAGTGGCTGCCGGGCAAGGGCCTTGGTCTGGGCGCCGGTTGTGCGCCGGACGCGGTCCTCGGCGATCTGCCGCTGATCTACCCGTTCATCGTCAACGACCCCGGCGAGGGTACCCAGGCCAAGCGGCGCGGGCACGCCACGGTCGTCGACCATCTGGTCCCGCCGATGGCCCGCGCCGACACCTACGGCGACCTGGCGAAGCTGGAGCAGCTGCTCGACGAGTACGCGCTGGTCTCCGACCTGGACCCGACCAAGGCGCCTGCCGTACGGGCACAGATCTGGACGCTGGTCAAGGCGGCCGAGCTGCACCACGACCTGCACGTGGACGAGCAGCCCGAGGACGACGACTTCGACTCGTTCGTCATGCACATCGACGGCTATCTGTGCGAGATCAAGGATGTGCAGATCCGCGACGGACTTCACATCCTCGGCGGCGGACCGGTCGCGGAGCCACGCGTCAACCTGGTCCTCGCCGTGCTGCGCGCCTCGCAGGTGTGGGGCGGGCAGGCGAACGCCCTGCCGGGGCTGCGGGCCTCGCTCGCCGAGCACTTCGGGCTGGTCGAGAAGGAGCTGCTCGCCGAGCCGGGCGCGCCGGTGAAGGTGCCGGTGGAACTGACGGACCTGGTCGAGGGCCCCGCGCGCACGGCCGCCGACGCGATCGATCTGCTGGAGCAGCTGTGCCGGCGGTTTGCGGAGGGGATGGAGGAGCGCGGCTGGGACGGCGCGGCGGTCCCGGGCCTCGTCCATGACGTCCTCGGCACCGGACTCCCCGACGCCGTCGCCGTGCTGGAGTTCGCCTGCGCCGAGGTCGTACCGCGCCTGGCGCGCACCACCGACGAGATCGGGCACATCCTGCGGGCGCTGAACGGCGGTTACGTCCCGGCGGGTCCGTCGGGTTCGCCGACCCGCGGCCTGGTCAACGTCCTGCCGACGGGCCGGAACTTCTACTCGGTCGACCCCAAGGCCATTCCGTCCCGGCTGAGCTGGGAGGTCGGCCAGTCGCTCGCCGACTCGCTGGTGCGGCGGTATCTGCAGGACACGGGCGAGTACCCGAAGTCCGTCGGCCTGACGGTCTGGGGCACGTCCGCGATGCGCACCCAGGGCGACGACATCGCCGAGATCCTGGCGCTGCTGGGGTGCCGCCCGGTGTGGGACGACGCGTCGCGGCGCGTGACCGGCTTCGAGGTGGTCGGGCTGGAGGAGCTGGGCCGGCCGCGCATCGACGTCACGGTCCGTATCTCGGGCTTCTTCCGGGACGCGTTCCCGCACGTGGTGGGGCTGATCGACGACGCGGTGCGGGCGGTGGCGGAGCTGACCGAACCGGCCGAGTCCAACTACGTACGCGCGCACGTGGAGGAGGACGCGGCCGAACACGGTGACCGGCGGCGCGCGACGGCCCGTGTCTTCGGCTCGAAGCCGGGGGCGTACGGCGCCGGGCTGCTACCGCTGATCGACGCACGGAACTGGCGCAGCGATGCGGATCTGGCCGAGGTGTATGCCGTCTGGGGCGGTTACGCCTACGGGCGCGGGCTCGACGGGCGGGCGGCGCGCGGGGACATGGAGACGGCGTTCCGGCGGATCGCGGTGGCGGCGAAGAATGTCGACACGAGAGAGCACGACCTCGTCGACGCCGACGACTACTTCCAGTACCACGGCGGCATGGTCGCCATGGTCCGCCATCTGACCGGGGCCTCCCCCGAGGCGTACGTCGGCGACTCCGCAGTGCCCGACCAGGTGAAGACCCGGACGCTGGGCGAGGAGACGCACCGCGTCTTCCGTGCCCGCGTGGTGAACCCCCGCTGGATGGCGGCCATGCGCCGGCACGGCTACAAGGGCGCCTTCGAGATGGCGGCGACCGTCGACTACCTCTTCGGGTACGACGCCACGGCCGGCGTCGTGGACGACTGGATGTACGAGAAGCTCAGCGCCGAGTACGTCTTCGACGCGGAGAACCGGGACTTCATGAAGAAGTCCAACCCCTGGGCGCTGCGCGGGATCACGGAGCGGCTGCTGGAGGCGGCCGACCGCGGGCTGTGGGCCGAGCCGGACGCGGACACCCTGGAGCGGCTGCGGGCCACCTACCTGGAGCTGGAAGGCGACTTGGAGGGCGACGAGAAGTGAGTACCCCCTTTCCGTTCACGGCCGTCGTCGGTCAGGACGACCTGCGGCTCGCGTTGCTGCTGAACGCCGTGTCGCCGGCGGTCGGCGGTGTGCTGGTGCGCGGCGAGAAGGGCACCGCCAAGTCCACGGCCGTACGGGCCCTTTCGGCGCTGCTGCCCGAGGTCGACGTCGTCTCCGGCTGCCGTTTCTCGTGCGACCCCGGCTCCCCCGACCCCGCCTGCCCGGACGGTCCGCACGAGCCGGGGGCGTACGAGTCCCGTCCGGCGCGCATGGTGGAGCTGCCCGTCGGTGCCTCCGAGGACCGGCTGGTGGGCGCCCTGGACATCGAGCGGGCGCTCGCGGAGGGCGTGAAGGCGTTCGAGCCCGGCCTGCTCGCCGACGCGCACCGCGGGATCCTGTACGTCGACGAGGTCAATCTGCTCCACGACCACCTGGTCGACCTGCTCCTTGACGCGGCCGCGATGGGCGCCTCCTACGTCGAGCGCGAGGGCGTCTCCGTGCGGCATGCCGCACGCTTCCTGCTCGTCGGCACCATGAATCCGGAAGAGGGCGAACTGCGCCCGCAACTGCTCGACCGGTTCGGGCTGACCGTCGAGGTCGCGGCCTCCCGTGAGCCCGAGCAGCGGGTGGAGGTCGTACGGCGGCGGCTCGCCTACGACGACGACCCCGACGGTTTCACCGCGCGGTGGGCCGGCGAGGAGGCCGCCGTACGCCAACGAATCGTGGCGGCGCGGGAGTTGCTGCCTTCGGTGCGGCTGGGCGACGGTGCGCTGCGGCAGATCGCGGCCACCTGTGCCGCCTTCGAGGTGGACGGCATGCGGGCCGACATCGTGATGGCGCGTACGGCGACCGCGCTGGCGGCCTGGGCAGGGCGCACCGACGTGCTCGCCGAGGACGTACGGCAGGCGGCGCTGCTGGCGCTGCCGCACCGCCGCAGGCGGAACCCCTTCGACGCGCCGGGGCTCGACGAGGACAAGCTCGACGAGACGCTGGAGGAGTTCTCCGGCAACGGCGACGGCGACGGCAACGATTCCGATCCCGATCCCGACGGTGGTGGACCGGGCGGGGGCGGCGGGCAGCCCGCGCCGGACGCCGGTCCGCAGGGCGGTGACACGGCTGCCCGGCCCGAGACCGGTGAGGGCGGCGAGCCGCAGGCGTCCGGTGCCGCGGAGCAGTCCCCCGTCCGCGCCGCCGAGCCCTTCCGCACCAAGGTGCTGAGCGTGCCCGGGATCGGCGAGGGCGCCGCCGGACGGCGTTCGCGGGCGCGGACCGAGCACGGGCGCACGACCGGGGCGCGGCGGCCGCAGGGCAAGCTGTCCAAGCTGCACCTGGCGGCCACCGTCCAGGCGGCGGCACCGCATCAGCGGGCGCGCGGCCGCTCCGGGCCGGGACTCGTCGTACGCCGGGACGATCTGCGGCAGGCCACCCGTGAGGGGCGCGAGGGGAACCTCGTGCTGTTCGTGGTCGACGCCTCCGGGTCGATGGCGGCGCGGCAGCGGATGGGCGCGGTGAAGGGTGCCGTGCTGTCGCTGCTGCTCGACGCCTACCAGCGCCGGGACAAGGTGGGGCTGGTGACCTTCCGCGGCAAGGACGCGCAGGTCGCGCTGCCGCCGACCTCGTCCGTGGATACGGCGGCGGCCCGGCTGGAGTCGCTGCCCACGGGCGGGCGGACCCCGCTGGCGGCCGGGCTGCTGAAGGCGCACGAGGTGCTGCGGGTCGAGCGGCTGCGGGATCCCGCGCGCCGGGCGCTCGTCGTGGTGGTGACCGACGGTCGGGCCACCGGAGGGGTCGAGCCGGTCGCCCTGGCCGGGCGTGCGGCGCGGCTGTTCGCAGCCGAGCAGGTCGCCTCCGTGGTCGTGGACTGCGAGTCGGGGCCGGTGCGGCTGGGGCTCGCCGGACAGCTCGCGGGTGAGCTGGGCGGTACGGCGGTGACGCTGGACGAACTGCGGGCCGACAGCATCGCCGGGTTGGTCAGGAATGTGCAGGGGACGTCGAGGAGGGCCGCGTAATGCCTCAGGGGCAGCCGAGTGTGATCCCGGACGACGGGCTGACGACGCGGCAGCGGCGCAACCGGCCGCTCGTCGTCGTCCACACGGGCATCGGCAAGGGGAAGTCCACCGCCGCGTTCGGGCTCGCGCTGCGCGCCTGGAACCAGGGGTGGCCCATCGGGGTGTTCCAGTTCGTCAAGTCGGCGAAGTGGAAGGTCGGCGAGGAGAACGCGCTCAAGGTGCTGGGCGCCTCCGGCGAGGGCGGGACCGTCGACTGGCACAAGATGGGCGAGGGCTGGTCGTGGGTCCAGCGTGACATCGACAACTCGACCAACGAGGAGAAGGCCCGCGAGGGCTGGGAGCAGGTCAAGCGGGACCTGGCGGCCGAGACGTACAAGCTGTACGTGCTCGACGAGTTCGCGTACCCGATGCACTGGGGCTGGGTCGACACCGACGAGGTGGTGCAGGTGCTGCGCGACCGGCCGGGGACCCAGCACGTGGTGATCACCGGGCGGAACGCGCCGGAGAAGCTTCTCGACCTCGCGGACCTCGTGACCGACATGTCCAAGGTCAAGCACCCCATGGACGCGGGTCAGAAGGGGCAGAGAGGCATCGAGTGGTGACGTCCCCGTCCGTGCCCCGGCTGGTCGTCGCCGCGCCCTCGTCGGGCAGCGGCAAGACCACCGTCGCCACGGGGTTGATGGCCGCGCTGACCGGGCGGGGGCTCGCCGTGTCCCCGCACAAGGTCGGCCCCGACTACATCGACCCCGGGTATCACGCGCTCGCCACCGGGCGGGTGGGGCGGAACCTCGACGCGTACCTGTGCGGGCCGGAGCTGGTCGGTCCGCTGTTCGCGCACGGTGCGCGCGGCTGCGACATCGCGGTCGTCGAGGGGGTGATGGGGCTGTACGACGGGGCCGCCGGGGAGGGTGAACTGGCGTCCACCGCCCATGTGGCGAAGCTGCTGCGGGCGCCGGTGGTGCTGGTCGTGGACGCCTCGTCGCAGTCGCGGTCGGTGGCCGCGCTGGTGCACGGGTTCGCCTCCTGGGACCCGGAGGTGCGGGTCGGGGGCGTGATCCTGAACAAGGTCGCGTCGGACCGGCACGAGGAACTGCTGCGCGACGCGTTGGACTCCGTCGGGGTGCCGGTGTTGGGGGTGTTGCGGCGGGCGCCGCAGGTGGACACTCCGTCCCGGCATCTGGGTCTGGTGCCGGTCGCCGAGCGGCGGGCGGAGGCGGTGGCGGCCGTCGCGGCGATGGGTGCGCAGGTCTGTGACGGTTGTGATCTGGATGCGCTGATGGCGCTGGCGCGGAGTGCGGGTGCGTTGTCGGGTGCGGCCTGGGACGCGGCCGAGGCCGTCGCCCCGCCCAGCGACGACCGCTCGGCTCGGTCGGCCGAGAAGCCGACGCCCGTGGTGGCTGTCGCCGGTGGTGAAGCGTTCACCTTCTCCTACGCCGAGCACACCGAACTCCTCACCGCCGCCGGTGCCGACGTCGTCCCCTTCGACCCCCTCCGCGACGAGCGACTGCCCGACGGGACGAGCGGGTTGGTCATCGGCGGCGGCTTCCCGGAGGTGTACGCCGCCGAGCTGTCCGCCAACGAACCGCTGCGCAAGGCCGTCGCGGCGCTCGCCGAATCCGGCGCTCCCGTCGCCGCCGAGTGCGCCGGGCTGCTCTATCTGTGCCGGGAGCTGGACGGACGGCCCATGTGCGGGGTGCTCGACGCCACCGCCCGGATGAGCGAGCGGCTCACGCTCGGGTACCGGGACGTCGTGGCCGTGAGCGACAGCGTGCTCGCGGTGGCGGGGACGCGGATGCGGGGGCACGAGTTCCACCGGACCGTCGTCGAGCCCGGCTCGGGGGCGGCTCCCGCCTGGGGTGTGCGCGCACCTCGACGGCGGGTCGAAGGTTTCGTACAGCAGGGTGTGCACGCGAGTTATCTGCACACGCACTGGGCGTCCGTGCCCGGTGCGGCCCGTCGGTTCGTGGAGAGGTGCAGGACGTCATGAGCAGCAGGCTGATCGGTGTCGGGGTGGGTCCGGGCGACCCGGAGCTGGTGACCGTCAAGGGCGTGAACGCCCTGCGCGCGGCCGATGTCGTCGTCGTACCGGTCATGGACTCCGGAGAACGCGGGCGGGCCGAGGCGACCGTGCTGCACTACGTGCCCGGGGAGAAGGTCGTCCGGGTGGTGTTCGCGCTCAACGAGCGGACCGACCGGGGGCGCCGGGAGGCCGCCTGGGACGCGGCCGGTGAGCGGGTCGCGGGGTTGCTCCGGGAGCGGGGCGCGGTCGCCTTCGCGACCATCGGCGATCCCAATGTGTACTCGACCTTCACCTATCTCGCGCAGACGATCGCGGAGCTGGTGCCGGGGACGGTCGTCGAGACCGTGCCGGGGATCACCGCGATGCAGGATCTCGCGGCGCGCTCGGGGGCCGTGCTGACCGAGGGCACCGAGCCGTTGACGCTCGTTCCGGTCACCGCCGGGGCGGCCGTGCTCAAGGAGGCGCTGAACGGTCCGGGGACGGTCGTGGCGTACAAGTTCGGGCGGCAGGCCGGGGAGGTCGCCGAGGCGCTGCGGGAGACCGGGCGGATCGACGACGCGGTGTGGGGGTCGGCGCTCGGGCTGCCGGAGGAGTCCATCCGGCCCGCGGGCGATCTCGACGGGGCCCCGCTGCCGTACCTCTCCACGCTGATCGCACCCGCGCGGCGCGACGGCGGCCGGGGCGGCAAGCTGTGATCGACTCGGCCGCAACCCCGCCCGGCTCAGGCGGAGATGCCCACCACCAGCCAGATGAAGGCCGCGCCCGCCACCGTGCACAGCAGGGTGGAGCGGGCGGGGTGCTCATGGTGTGCCTCGGGGAGGATCTCGGCCGCGGCGAGATAGAGGAGCGCGCCGCCGAACAGGGCGAGATAGCCGCCGAGCAGCGCCGCCGGGATGGTGAAGAACGCCGTGGACAGGGCGCCGAGGACCGGCGCGCACGCGTCCGCGACCAGCATGGCGATCGCCTTGCGGCGGGCGTTGCCGTACAGGCTGGTGATGGTGAACGTGTTGAAGCCGTCCGCGAAGTCGTGGGCGATCACGGCGAGCGCGACCGCCGCGCCCATGCCGCCGCCCACCTGGAAGGCCGCGCCGATGGCCACGCCGTCCATGGCGCTGTGGCCGACCATCGCGGCGGCCGCCGCGAGGCCCACCTCGGGCGTGCGGTGACCGTGCTCCTCGGCGCCGTGTGCGGCCTGCCGGGCGGCCAGCAGGCGTTCCACCAGATGGGCGAGCAGGAATCCGGCCACGAACAGCAGCAGGGCAGCCGGTACGCCGAAGACCTCCCGGCCCGCCGCACGCAGTGCCTCGGGCAGCAGGTCGAGGCCGACCACCCCCAGCATCAGACCGCCGGCCAGGCCCAGAACCAGGTGGCGACGGTCGGTCACGCGCTGTGCCGTCCAGCCGCCGGCCAGCGTCATCAGGAACGCGCCGAGCGCGACAAAGACCGCCATAGGCCCTTGCTATCCGATCGCACCCCGATCGCGCACATCCGGCCACGCTGCCACCCGCCCACACCGTGATATTTCGTACGAGAGGACCCCTTCCCATGGCCGATGCCCCCACCGGCAAGGTGACCTTCGTCGGTGCCGGCCCCGGCGCCGCCGACCTGCTGACGTTCCGTGCCGCGCACGCCATCGCCGAGGCCGACGTCGTGATCTGGGCGGCCAGCCTGGTCCAGGCGGAGGTCCTTCAGCATGCGCGCGAGGACGCGGAGATCCTCGACTCGGCGGCCATGTCCCTGGAGGACGTCGTCGCCGTCTACCGGCGTGCCCGGGAGGAGGGGCTGCGTGTCGCCCGGATCCACTCCGGCGACCCGGCGCTGTGGGGCGGTACGCAGGAACAGCTCGACCGGTGCGCGGAGATCGGCATCGCCACGGAGATCGTGCCCGGCGTGTCCTCCTTCTCCGCCGTGGCCGCCCTCGCGCGGCGCGAGCTGACCATCCCCGAGGTCGCGCAGTCCGTCGTGCTCACCCGGCTGGGCGGCGGCAAGACGCCGATGCCGCCCGGCGAGGAGGTGCGTGAGTTCGCGCGCCACGGCACCACCATGGCGATCTTCCTGTCGGCGGCCCGCAGCGGCCAGCTGGTCCGGGAGCTGCTGGAGGGCGGCTACCCGACCGGTACTCCGGTGATCGTCGCCCACCAGGTGACCTGGCCGGAGGAGCTGGTCGTGCGGTGCACGATCGGCACGCTGGAGGAGACGGTCAAGGAGCACAAGCTCTGGAAGCACACCCTGTTCCTGGTCGGCCCGGCCCTGGACGCGCACGGCACCCGCTCGCACCTCTACCACCCCGGTCACTTCCACGGCCACCGCAAGGCCGACCCGCAGGCCCGCAAGGAGCTGCGCGAGCGGGGTGCGAGCACATGACAGCGCCGATCACCGTCGTCGGTACGGGGACGGGGGCGCCGGTTCCCGAGGACGTCCTCGCCGGGGCCGCGCTGGTCGTCGGCGGGCGGCGGCATCTGGACGCCGTACGGCTGCCCGAGGCGGCGGAGCGGATCGTCCTCGGGCCGCTGGCGCCCGCGTTGGACGCCGTCGAGCGGTATCTCGACAAGGGCGCCCGGGTCGTCGTGCTGGCCTCCGGGGATCCCGGGTTCTTCGGGATCGTGCGGGCGCTGGCGGAGCGGTTCGGGGCCGGGCGGCTCGATGTGCGGCCCGGTGTGTCGTCCGTGGCGACGGCCTTCGCACGGCTGGGGCTGCCCTGGGACGACGCGGTCGTGGTCAGTGCGCACGGGCGTGACCTGCGTACGGCCGTCAACGCGTGCCGGGCGCATCCCAAGGTCGCCGTGCTGACCGGGCCGGGTGCCGGTCCGGCCGAGCTGGGCGCCGCGGTGTCCGGCGACCGCGTCCTCGTCGTGGCCAGTGCGCTGGGCGATCCGCGGCGCGAGCGCGTGGAGCGGGTGACGCCCGCCGAGGCGGCCGCCCGGGACTGGGGTACGGCGGTCAGCGTGGTGCTGTGTCTGGACGAGTCGCGGGCGCCGGGCGCCGTGCGGACCGTCGCGGGCGGGCTCGACTGGCCCGCCGGATGGGCGCTGGACGAGGCCGAGTTCGCGCACCGCGACTCGATGATCACCAAGTTCGAGGTGCGGGCCCTGGCGCTGGCCAGGCTGGGGCCGCGCCTCGGCGACCTGGTCTGGGACGTCGGAGCGGGCTCCGGGTCCGTGGCCGTGGAGTGCGCGCGGCTCGGTGCCGCCGCCGTCGCCGTCGAGAAGACCGTGGACGGGGCCGGGCGCATCCGGGCGAATGCGGCGGCGCACGGTGTGGACGTGCGGGTGGTGCACGGGCAGGCGCCTGCCGCGCTGTCCGGACTCGACGATCCCGACGCCGTGTTCATCGGCGGCGGGGGCCGCGAACTGCCCGCCGTCGTGACCGCGTGCGCGCGGCGGGCCCGGCGCACGGTGGTGATCGCGATGGCCGCGCTCGACCGGGTGCCGGCCGCGCGTGAGGCGCTCACCGGCGCGGGGTTCTCCTGCGACGGCGTGCTGCTGCAGTCGTCGCGGCTCGCGCCGCTGCCGGGGGACGTGACCCGGCTCGCGGCCACCAATCCAGTGTTCCTGCTGTGGGGCGTCCGGCTTCCAGCACCTATCGAGGGAGTTGCTCGGTGATCGGCCTCATTTCCGCCACCGCGGCGGGCGCGGCGGCGCGGGACCGGCTGGCGGCCGCGTGGCCGGACCGGACGCGGGTGTACGAGGGTCCCGTCGGGGACGCCGTGCGGGCCGCGTTCGCTCAGTGCGAGCAGTTGGTGTGTTTCCTGGCCACCGGTGCGGTGGTCCGGCTCGTCGCGCCGCTGCTGGGTGACAAGGCGTCCGACCCGGGTGTGGTGTGCGTCGACGAGGGCGGGCGGTTCGCCGTGTCGCTGGTCGGCGGGCACGGCGGCGGCGCCAATGAACTCGCCCGTGAGGTGGGCGGGTTGCTCGGTGCCGAGCCCGTGGTGACGACCGCGACCGACTCCGCCGGGCTGCCGGGCCTCGACACCCTCGGGTTTCCCTTCGAGGGGGCGGTCGCGACCGTCTCGCGGGCCCTGCTGGACGGCGAGCCCGTCGCCCTGGAGGCCGAGGTGCCGTGGCCGTTGCCTCCGCTGCCGACGGCGACTCAGGGCGCGTACACGATCCGGCTGACCGACCGTGCCGTCGAACCCGGCGAGCACGAGGTGCTGTTGCGCCCGCCGTCCCTGGTGGTCGGCGTCGGCGCGTCCAGGGGCGCCGGCGTCGAGGAGGTGCTCGGGCTGATCGAGACGTCGTTGCGGGACGCCGGGCTCGTTGCCGGATCGCTCGCCGAACTCGCCACCGTCGACGCCAAGTCGGACGAACCCGGGATCGTCGCCGCCGCCGAGCGCCTCGGGGTGCCCCTGGTGACGTACTGCGCCGAGGAGTTGGCGGCGGTCGAGGTGCCCAACCCCTCCGACGCGCCGCTCTCCGCGGTCGGCACGCCTTCCGTGGCGGAGGCCGCCGCGCTGGTGCGCGGGGGTGAACTCCTCGTCCCCAAGCGGAAGTCGGTACGGGCGGACGGGCAGCCGGCGATGGCGACCTGTGCCGTCGTACGGCGGCCGGGGCGCGGGCGGCTCGCGGTGGTCGGGCTCGGTCCCGGTGCCCGCGATCTGCTCACCCCGCGTGCGCAGGCGGAACTGCGGCGCGCCTCCGTGCTCGTGGGCCTCGACCAGTACGTCGACCAGATCCGCGATCTGCTGCGGCCCGGCACCCGGATCCTGGAGTCGGGCCTCGGGGCCGAGGAGGAGCGGGCGCGCACGGCGGTCGCCGAGGCCCGCCGGGGCCATGCGGTCGCGCTGATCGGCAGCGGGGACGCGGGCGTGTACGCCATGGCCTCCCCGGCGCTCGCCGAGGCGTCCGACGACATCGACGTGGTCGGGGTGCCGGGCGTGACCGCGGCGCTCGCGGCCGGGGCGATCCTGGGCGCGCCGCTGGGCCACGACCATGTGTCGATCAGCCTCTCCGATCTGCACACGCCGTGGGAGGTCATCGAGCGGCGGGTGTGGGCCGCCGCGGCGGCGGACATCGTCGTGACGTTCTACAACCCGCGTTCCCGGGGCCGGGACTGGCAGTTGCCGAAGGCCCTCGCGATCCTCGCGGAGCACCGGGAGCCGACGACGCCGGTCGGTGTCGTGCGCAACGCCTCGCGGCCGGACGAGTCCAGCCGGCTGACGACGCTGGCCGCCCTGGACCCGGCGACGGTCGACATGATGACGGTCGTGACCGTGGGCAACACCGCGACCAGGGACATCGCGGGGCGCATGGTCACCCCGCGCGGCTACCGCTGGCAGGAAGGCTCCCCGGAGGAGGCCAAGTGAACCGTGTCGTTCATCCGATAGAGCAGGAGTCGTTCCGGCGGCTGCGCGCCCGCCTGGACACCTCGCACTTCGCGCCGCTGACCCGGGCGGTGGTGGAGCGGGTCGTCCACTCCGCCGCCGACCTGGAGTACGCGAGCGACCTCGTCATGGACGAGGGCGACCTGGAGAAGGCGCACTCCGCGCTGCACGCCGGGGCGCCCGTGGTGGTGGACGTGGAGATGGTCGCGGCCGGGATCACCCGGCGGGAGACCGTCTGCCGCCTCAAGGACGCGAAGTCCGGGCCGGGTCTCACCCGTTCGGCGCACGCGGTCCGGCTGGCGTACGAGGAGGTCGGGCCCGGCGCCCTGTGGGTGATCGGCTGTGCGCCGACCGCCCTGGAGGAGCTGCTCACCCTGGACGCCTCCCCCGCGCTCGTCATCGGCCTGCCCGTCGGCTTCGTCGGCGCCGCCGAGTCCAAGGCCGCGTTGCGCGAGAGCGGGCTGCCCGCTGTCAGCAACGTGTCCGAGAAGGGCGGTTCGGCGGTCGCCGCGGCCGCGCTCAACGCCCTTCTGTACCACCCGACTTCGAAGGAGAACGCGTGACCACCCCGCCGCCCGCCCTGCTCATCGCCGGCCATGGCACCCGGGACGACGCCGGGGCCGAGGCGTTCCGTGACTTCGTGCGCGAGCTGGGGCGCCGCCACCCCCAACTGCCCGTCGCGGGAGGCTTCATCGAGCTGTCCCCGCCGCCGCTGGGCGAGGCCGTGACCGAGCTGGTGGAGCGGGGCGTACGCCGGTTCGCCGCCGTTCCGCTGATGCTGGTGTCCGCCGGGCACGCCAAGGGCGACATCCCGGCCGCGCTGGCCCGCGAGAAGGAGCGCCACCCCGGGATCTCGTACACCTACGGCCGCCCGCTGGGCCCGCATCCGGCGCTGCTGAACGTGCTGGAGCGGCGCCTGGACGAGGCGCTGGGCGCCGGGCAGCGCGCCCCGCTGGACCGGGCCGAGGTGACCGTGCTGCTGGTCGGGCGTGGTTCGACGGACCCGGACGCCAACGCCGAGGTGCACAAGGCGGCCCGGCTGCTGTGGGAGGGGCGCGGGTACGCGGGCGTGGAGACGGCGTTCGTGTCGCTGGCGGCGCCGGACGTGCCGAGCGGCCTGGACCGGTGCGCGAGGCTGGGCGCGAAGCGGATCGTCGTGCTGCCGTACTTCCTGTTCACCGGCATCCTCCCGGACCGGGTGCGGCGGCAGACCGAGGACTGGGTGGCCGCGCATCCGGAGCTCGACGTGCGGTCGGCCGATGTCATCGGGCCCGAGCCGGAACTGCTCGACCTGGTGATGGAGCGGTACGAGGAGGCCGTCAAGGGCGAGCTGCGGATGAACTGCGACTCGTGCGTGTACCGCATCGCGCTGCCCGGGTTCGAGGACAAGGTGGGGCTGCCGCAGCAGCCGCACTTCCACCCGGACGACGACGGGCACCATCACCACGGGCACGGGCACCATCACCACGGCGGGCATGCCCATGCGCACTGAGGACACCCCCGGGCACGATCTGCGCCACCACGGTGACTCCGAGGTCCGCGACGACGGGTCGGCACTGGTCGACCTCGCCGTCAACGTCCGCGCCGACACGCCCCCGGCGTGGCTGCGGGAGCGGATCGCCGATTCGCTGACCGGTCTCGCGGCCTACCCGGACGGGCGGGCCGCGCGGGCGGCGGTGGCGGCACGGCACGGGGTTCCGGTGGAGCGGGTGCTGCTGACGGCGGGCGCGGCCGAGGCGTTCGTGCTGCTGGCGCGCGCTCTGAAGGTGCGTCTGCCGGTCGTCGTGCACCCGCAGTTCACGGAGCCGGAGGCGGCGCTGCGGGACGCGGGCCACACCGTGGAGCGGGTGCTGCTGCGGGCGGAGGACGGCTTCCGGCTGGATCCGGCGGCCGTGCCCGAGGACGCCGACCTGGTGGTGATCGGCAATCCGACGAATCCCACGTCGGTGCTGCACCCGGCGGCGGTAGTCGCGGAACTGGCCCGTCCCGGGCGGATCCTGGTGGTCGACGAGGCGTTCATGGACGCGGTGCCGGGTGAGCGCGAGGCGCTGGCCGGGCGGACGGACGTGCCCGGCCTGGTGGTGCTGCGCAGTCTGACGAAGACCTGGGGTCTGGCCGGGCTGCGGATCGGCTACGTGCTGGCGGCGCCGGAGACGATCGCGGAACTGGAGCGGGCCCAGCCGCTGTGGCCGGTGTCCACCCCCGCGCTGGCGGCGGCCCGGGCGTGTGTGGCGCCCCGGGCCCTGGCGGAGGCGGCCCACGCGGCCCATCGCATCGCGGCGGACCGGGCCCATCTCGTCGCGGGCCTGGAGGAGTTCGCCCCGGAAGGGCTGCGGGTGGTGACTCCCGCGGAGGGCCCCTTCGTCCTCGTACGGCTGCCACGGGCGGCCGCCGTGCGCGGGCATCTGCGCCACCTCGGCTATGCGGTACGGCGCGGGGACACCTTCCCGGGGCTGGACGAGGAGTGGCTACGGCTCGCGGTACGGGACCGGGGGACGGTGAACGGCTTCCTACAGGCCCTGGACAAGGCCGTGACCCTGGCCGGACGGTAAGGACGCCGGACGGCCGACCCGACCCGTCCGGCTCCCAGCGACCGGCCAGTCCAGCCTCCGCCCCCCAGCTCGACCGTCCGGCCTCCCACGACCGGCCCGCCCACCCTCCAACCACAGGCCGTCCGAGGACGAACTCACCCCGCCCGACCTCCAAACTCGACCGTCCAGCCTCCGACGACCAGCCCGACGACCGCCGACGACCGAGCAGCCCTGCCTCCGAGCCGCCTCGCCCCAGCTCCCCCCAGCTCGACCGTCCGGCCTCCCACGACCGGCCCGCCCACCCTCCAACCACAGGCCGTCCGACGACGAACTCACCCCGCCCGACCTCCAAACTCGACCGTCCAGCCCCCGACGACCAGCCCGACGACCGCCGACGACCGAGCAGCCCTGCCTCCGAGCTCGCCCCGCCCGAGTTCCCCCCAGCTCGACCGTCCGACCTCCGACGACCGGCCCGCCCACCCTCCAACCACCAGGCCGTCCGACGACGAACTCACCCCGCCCGACCTCCAAACTCGACCGTCCAGCCCCCGACGACCGAGCAGCCCTGCCTCCGAGCTCGCCCCGCCCGAGTTCCCCCCAGCTCGACCGTCCGACCTCCGACGACCGGCCCGCCCACCCTCCAACCACCAGGCCGTCCGACGACGAACTCACCCCGCCCGACCTCCAAACTCGACCGTCCAGCCCCCGACGACCAGCCCGACGACCGCCGACGACCGAGCAGTCCAGCCTCCGAGCTCGCCCCGCCCGACCTCCGAGTTCGACCGTCCAGCCTCCGGCGACCAGCCCGCCAGGCCTCCGACGACCAGGCCGTCCGACGACGAGTTCGCCTCACCCGGCCTCCGATGACCAGGCCGGGCAGGCCGCCGCGTTCAGCCCCGGCGGCGTCGGGCCAGCACCAGGGCTCCTCCGCCCGCCACGACCAGTGCGAGCGCGCCGCCGGCGATGTAGGGCGTGGTCGAGCTGCCGCCGGTCTCCGCGAGGTCCGCCTCGGCCGGGGCTCCCTGCGGTTTGACGTCGGCCGCCGGATCGGTGCTCGGCGCGGCGGACTTCGCCGGGTCGGCCGCGCTCTCGCAGGTCGCCCTGGCGAGGGTCAACGTTCCTTCCACCTCGGCCACGTTGAGCTTCAGTGGGTTGACGGAGACCTTCAGTTCGAGGGCGGTGGCGGCGGCCGTGCGGGAGGTGGTCTGCCGCTGAGAGAGGTCGAGACGCACCTCGCCGACCCCGGGCACCTTCACCTCCGTAGGGCCGCCGGCGGTGAGCGTCACGCGCTTGCCGAGCACCGTGACCGCGCCCAGCACGTTCGAGGACGCGACGGGCTGTCTGCCGGCCTCGCAGGTCGCCTGCGCGGTGACCGTCTCGACCTCGACGAGGGACAGCAGGGGCAGGCCGGGGACATGGAGCTTGGCGTGGGCGAGGCGGACGGAGCCCTCGGCGCGGCTCGCCGAGACCGTGGCCTTGGCCGCGGCGACGTCCGCGCCCAGCACGGCGAACGGCTTGCCGCCGGCCACACCGTCGAGCTCGGCGGTGAGCGCGGTCTTCGACGCGCTCCGCGGCGCTTGGACCTCGTTGAGCGAGACCGTGAGCGGGACGTTCACGGACTTGTTGAGCAGGGACACATCGAGCCCGGTGCGCAGGACGACGGCGCTCGCACGACCGTGGTCGGTGGTCGCGTGCGCGGCGCCCGCGCCGGCCAGCGCCGCGGGACCGGCGGCGAGGGCCGTGGCCGTCGCGACGGTCGCGAGTCGGCGTGCGGGCATGCGGAAGTGGTTGCCGTTCAAGGTGTGGGACCCCCAGACGAGACATGCTTGGGACCCGGTCAGAATTACGCACTGTGGGTGAACGGTCAGCAATCCTGCGTTACTTCACCCCATCGTGGACTTTCCGCGAATCCATTCGAATCCCACGGCACAGGCGTTCCCCCGCGCGCTACTCGATGACCCTCCCGTTGAGCACCACACGTCGCGGCGCCGCCAGCACCCGTACGTCCGCCCGCGGATCCGCCTCGTACACCACCAGGTCCGCCGGAGCCGCCTCCTCCAGGCCGGGCCGCCCGAGCCACTTCCGGGCGCCCCAGGCCGTGGCCGACAGGGCCTCGACCGGCGGGATCCCGGCGGTGACCAGTTCCGCCACCTCGCCCGCGACCAGACCGTGCGCCAGTGAGCCGCCGGCGTCCGTGCCGACGTACACCGGGATCCCGGCGTCGTACGCGCCGCGCACCGTGTCGTAGCGCCGCTCGTGCAGCCGTCGCATATGGGCCGACCAGCTCGGGTACCGGGACTCGCCGCCGGCGGCGAGCTGGGGGAAGGTGGCGATGTTGACGAGGGTCGGGACGATCGCGACACCGCGCTCGGCGAACAGCGGGATCAGGTCCTCCGTCAGGCCCGTGGCGTGTTCGATACAGTCGATGCCCGCCTCGACCAGGTCCCGCAGGGAACTCTCGGCGAAGCAGTGCGCGGTGACCCGGGCGCCGAGCCGGTGGGCCTCGGCGATGGCCGCCTCCACCGCCTCGCGGGGCCAGCAGGCCGACAGATCGCCGAGGTCGCGGTCGATCCAGTCGCCGACCAGCTTCACCCAGCCGTCGCCGCGCCGGGCCTCCTGGGCGACGTACGCGACCAGCTCGTCCGGCTCGATCTCGTGCGCGAAGTTCCTTATGTAGCGGCGGGTGCGGGCGATGTGCCGGCCGGCCCGGATGATCTTCGGGAGGTCCTCGCGGTCGTCGACCCAGCGGGTGTCGGAGGGCGAGCCCGCGTCGCGGATCAGCAGGGTGCCCGCCTCCCGGTCGGTCAGCGCCTGCTTCTCCGCGACGTCCGCGTCGACCGGGCCGTGTGCACCCAGGCCCACGTGGCAGTGCGCGTCGACGAGGCCGGGCAGCGCCCAGCCCTCGACGGTCCGGATGTCCTGGGCGCCGGCCGGGCGGTCGTAGGAGATCCGCCCGCCGACGACCCACAGCTCGTCACGGACCTCGTCGGGGCCGACGAGGATCCGCCCCTTCACGTGCAGTACCGCGTGATCGCTCATGTACCGCACCTTAGGACAGCTGCCCCTCGGACTTCCCCACCTGGTCCGGGGTCGCCTCCTCCACCTCGGCCATCGCGGGGTCGAGGAGGCGGGAAAGGAAATGACGGGTGCGCTCGTGCTGCGGGTTGCCGATGACCTGGGCGGGGGTGCCGTCCTCGACGATCACGCCGCCGTCCATGAAGACGACCCGGTCGGCGACCTCACGGGCGAAGGTCATCTCATGGGTGACGACCATCATCGTCATGCCCTCGTCGGCGAGCATGCGCATGACGGCGAGGACGTCGCCCACCAGCTCGGGGTCGAGCGCCGAGGTCGGCTCGTCGAACAGCATCACCTCGGGTCCCATCGCCAGCGAGCGGGCGATGGCGACGCGCTGCTGCTGGCCGCCGGAGAGGGAGGACGGATAGGCCTCCGCCTTCTCGGACAGGCCGACCCGCGCCAGGTTCTCGGCGGCGATCCGCGCGGCCGTCGCCTTGTCCCGCCGGAGCACCCGGCGCTGCGGCAGGGTGAGGTTCTCGGTCACCGACAGATGCGGGAACAGGTTGAACTGCTGGAACACCATGCCGATACGGCGGCGTACGGCGTCGATGTCGACGTCCGGGTCGGTGACCTCGGTGCCGCCGACGAAGACCTGGCCCTTGGTGGGTTCCTCCAGCAGGTTGACGCACCGCAGGAGCGTCGACTTGCCGGAGCCGGACGGGCCGATGACGCAGACGACCTCGCCCTGGGCGATCTCCAGGTCGATGCCCTTGAGCACCTGGTTGTCGCCGAAGGACTTGTGCAGGTCGCGGACCTGGATCTCAGCGGTGCCGGGACTGCTCACTTGACCGCCTCCTGGGCATTGGCCTCCAAGCGGCGCGCGACGAAGCCGAGCGGGATCGTGACGAGCAGATAGCACAGGCCCGCGACCAGGATCGGCGTGGAGTTGGCGGTCGTGCTTGCCAGGTCACGGCCGAACTTCGACAGTTCGCGCTCCTCCAGGGTCACACCGAGCAGCAGGACCAGGGAGGAGTCCTTGAAGAGCATGATGAACTCGTTGGTGAGCGGCGGGAGGATGATCCGGAACGCCTGCGGGATGATGATCGAGACCATCGCGCGGGCGGGTGAGAAGCCCAGCGAGCGGGCCGCCTCCATCTGGCCCTTGGGTACCGCCTGGATGCCGGCGCGGAAGGTCTCCGCCATGTAGGCGGCTCCGATCAGACCGAGTCCGAGGGCGGCCTTGCCGTAGGTGCCGCCCGGGATCTCCGTGCCGGGGAAGGCCAGCGGCACGGCCACACCGATGAAGACGAAGATCAGCAGCGCGGGAAGCCCGCGGAAGACCTCGATGAAGACGCTCGCGACCCAGCGGTACGGGCCCACGGACGACAGCCGCATCAGCGCGACGACCAGCCCGAGGGCCATGGCGCCCACGAAGCCGGACACCGTGTAGAGCACGGTGTTCTTCAGTGCCAGCGTGATGACGTCGGGGAACATCTGCCGGGCGATGTCCGGCTGGGCGAACTGGTTCTGCAGCCGCCCCCAGTCCGCCGTGACCGCGAGGGCGATCACGGCGGCGACGAAGACGGTGTACTGGACGCCACGCGACAGGCTGCGCTTCTGGCGCCGGGTCAGACCCTTCTTCTTCGGCTGGAGTGGTACGTCTGTGAAGGTCATGGGGTCAGGAGGCGGACGGCGAGGCGGAGGCGTTCGCGGACGCGGGGTACGGGCCGATCCACTTCTCGTACAGCTTCTGGTAGGTGCCGTCGGACTTGGCGTCCGTGAGCGCCTTGTCGATGGCGGCGAGGAGCTTGGTGTTGCCCTTCTTCACCGTGAAGCCGTACTGCTCACCGGTGTTGAGGTTGTCGACCACCTTGAAGGCGTCCGCGTTGGCCTTGTCCTTGAGCCAGCCCTGGACGACCGGGTAGTCGATGACGACCGCTTGGACCTGGCCGGTGCGCAGGCCGTTGAGGACCGCGTCGGAGGACTCGAAGGAGACCGGGTCGTAGCCCTTGCTCTTCGCGTAGTCCTCGCCGGTGGTCTGCGCCTGGGCGCCGAGCTTCTTGCCCTTGGCCTTGACGTCGGCGAGCGAGGTGATGCCGCTCTTCTTGTCGACGAGGACGGCCTGGGTGGCGTCGAAGTACGGGTCGGAGAAGTCGACGTTCTTCTTGCGCTCGGCTGTGATGGTCATGCCCGCGGCGGCGACGTCGCACTGGCCGGAGTTCAGGAAGGCGCCGGTCTTGAAGTTCTCGAACGGTGTGTCGAGGATCGTCTGCTTCACCCCGAGGTTCTTGGCGACGAGGTCGATCAGTGACACGTCGAAGCCCTGCACCTTGCCGTCGATCTCCGACTGGAAGGGCGGGTAGGGCAGGTGGGTGCAGGTGGTGAGCTGACCGGCCTTGGCGAGCTCGACCCCGCCGGCGGCCGTCTTCTTGGCGCCGCCGCCGTTGTCGCTCGACGAGCAGCCGGCCACGAGCACGAGCCCGACCGTCGCGGTGGTTGCGGCCAGGACGCGGGCCCGGCGCCCGAGGAGCGTGTTCACGAGGGGGGACCTCCTGTGAGGGAACTTTGAGTTCCGGTTGCGAGAGTTCCGATTATAAGGAGATGTTTGGGTCTCTGAAACCAAACCCATGGCAGCGGGGCCGCACGGCCTGCGAAGTCCACGGTCGGAGGGCGTGAGGTCCCGCCGGTTACGCTCGTCTGCGTCCACCCCTCGTGAGCGAAGAGAGCACCGCCGTGACCCACGCCTACCTCGATCTGCCCCCGCTGAGCGCCGCGCGCTTCGCCTCGATCGAGGACCGGGTGGCCCGGCTGCTGGGCACCCGGCAGGACGTGGTGATCATGCAGGGTGAGGCGCTGCTGCCCCTGGAGGGCGCGATCCGTGCGGCGGCGGGACCGGGCACGACGGCACTGAACGTGATCACCGGGCCGTACGGCCAGACCTTCGGGAACTGGCTGCGGGACTGCGGTGCCGAGGTGATCGATCTTGCGGTGCCGTTCCACACGGCGGTCACCGCCGCACAGATCCGCGAGGCCCTCGCCGAGCACCCGGAGATCGACTTCGTGTCTCTGGTGCACGCGGAGGCGGCGACCGGCAACACCAACCCGGTCGCGGAGATCGGCGAGGTGGTGCGGGCGCACGGCGCGCTGTTCTATCTGGACGCCGTCGCCTCGGTCGGCGCGGAGCCGGTGCTGCCGGACGCGTGGGGCGTGGACCTGTGCGTGATCGGGGCGCAGAAGGCGATGGGCGGGCCGGCGGGTGTGTCGGCGGTGTCGGTGAGCGAGCGGGCGTGGACGCGGATGGCGGCGAACCCGTACGCGCCCCGCCGTTCCTACCTCTCCCTCCTCGACTGGAAGGAGCGGTGGATCGACGGCGGCCGCAAGGCGCTGCTGCACGCCCCCGCCCAGCTGGAGATGCTGGCGCTGGAGGCGTGCGTCGAGCGGATCGAGACGGAGGGGCTGGACGCGGTGATGGCCCGCCACGCGTCCGCCGCGGCGGCGACGCGAGCGGGCGCGGTGGCCCTGGACGGAGGCCTGGAGCCGTACGTCCACGAGGCCGAGGACGCCGCACCGGTCGCCACGACGCTCCGCGTACCGCCGGGCACGGTGGCGTCGGAACTGGTGTCCCGGGCCCTGGAGTCCGACCCCACCCTCCCGCTGGCAGCGGGCGGCGGAGCCCTGGCCAAGGAGATGATCAGGGTCAACCACTACGGAGCGGACGCGACCCCGGAGGCGGTACGGAACTGTCTGACGGCACTGGGCAAGGCGCTCGCCGAGAAGGGCCTGAACGTGAACCTCGACGGAGTTGCCGGAGCCTGAATTCACGGCAATTTCTGAATCCTTTTTTCATCGATAGCTTTCCCGAGTTCTTCTGCCCGCTTTTTGCGGAGCTAAACAGGGGGAATTTCATCCTGGTTTCAACCCTGTGACACACTCCACATAGGCAGTACATTTGTCCCGTTTTGCGCGGTGCAAATCGCCATATTTAGCAGGTCGATGTCACCCCGGCCACACCCCCACTCCGTGCATTTTTGAATTTGCCTCGCTAAATTCAAGCCGCATGACTGCCGCTCAAGCAGACCTGCTCATCGACCGACCGGAGGTGACGGACGGGGGTTCCCTCTGGCGTATCGCCAAGGACTCCGGGACCCTCGACCTGAACTCCTCGTACAGCTATCTGCTGTGGTGCCGCGACTTCGCCGGCACATCGGCGGTGGCGCGCGGGGCGGACGGGAAGCCCGTCGGATTCGTCACCGGCTACGTACGGCCGGAGCGCCCCCACACCCTGCTCGTCTGGCAGGTGGCGGTCGACGCGGCCCACCGGGGGCGCGGCATCGCCGCCGCACTGCTCGACGGACTGACCGCGCGAATCGGCGCCGAACGCCCGATCACCTCCGTCGAGACGACCATCACCCCCGGCAACACCGCCTCCGAGCGCCTGTTCACCTCGTACGCCGACCGGCACGGCGCCCGTGTCACCCGCGAGGTGCTGTTCGACGAGGGCCTGTTCCCCGACGGCGCCCACGAGCCCGAGATCCTGTATCGCATCGGGCCGTTGACCCCCCACACATCGCACTGAGGAGCGATCAACCGTGACCATCACCCAGCCCGACCTCAGCGTCTTCGAGACCCTCGAGTCCGAGGTGCGCAGCTACTGCCGCGGCTGGCCCACCGTCTTCGACCGTGCGCAGGGCAGCCTGATGTACGACGAGGACGGACACCGGTACCTCGACTTCTTCGCCGGGGCGGGCTCGCTCAACTACGGCCACAACAACGCCGTCCTGAAACGGGCGTTGATCGACTACCTCATGCGCGACGGGATCACCCACGGGCTCGACATGTCCACCACGGCCAAGCGGTCCTTCCTGCAGACCTTCCAGGACCTGGTGCTGCGGCCGCGCGATCTGCCGTACAAGGTCATGTTCCCGGGGCCGACCGGCACCAACGCCGTGGAGTCCGCGCTGAAGCTGGCCCGGAAGGTGAAGGGCCGCGAGGCGATCGTGTCGTTCACCAACGCCTTCCACGGCATGTCCCTCGGTTCGCTCGCCGTGACCGGCAACGCCTTCAAGCGGGCCGGCGCCGGCATACCGCTGGTGCACGGGACGCCCATGCCGTTCGACAACTACTTCGACGGCAAGGTCCCCGACTTCCTGTGGTTCGAGCGGCTGCTGGAGGACCAGGGGTCCGGGCTCAACAAGCCGGCAGCCGTGATCGTGGAGACCGTCCAGGGCGAGGGCGGCATCAACGTCGCGCGTCCGGAGTGGCTGCGCGCCCTGGCCGAGCTGTGCGAGCGCCAGGACATGCTGCTGATCGTCGACGACATCCAGATGGGATGCGGCCGCACCGGTGCCTTCTTCTCCTTCGAGGAGGCCGGGATCGTGCCCGACATCGTCACCGTGTCGAAGTCCATCAGCGGCTACGGACTGCCCATGTCGCTCTGCCTGTTCAGGCCCGAGCTGGACATCTGGGAGCCGGGCGAGCACAACGGCACCTTCCGCGGCAACAACCCCGCGTTCGTCACCGCCACCGCGGCCCTGGAGACCTACTGGACCGACGGGTCCGCCATGGAGAAGCAGACCCGGGCCCGCGGCGAGCAGGTCGAGCAGGCGCTCGTCTCCATCACCGAGGAGAACCTCGCCGACGTGAAGGAGTACCGGGGCCGGGGGCTCGTGTGGGGCATGGAGTTCCACGACAAGGCGCGCGCCGACCGGGTCGCGCGGCGCGCCTTCGAACTCGGGCTGCTCATCGAGACGTCCGGCCCGGAGGGCGAGGTCGTCAAGCTGCTGCCCGCCCTCACCGTCACCCCCGAGGAACTGGACGAGGGACTGAGCGTCCTCGCCCGGGCCGTACGCGAAACCATCTAACAAGGAGGCTGTGCACCACCGTGATCGTCCGTTCGTTCAAGGACTTCGAAGGCACCGACCGGCATGTGAGGTCGGCGTCCGGCACCTGGGAGAGCAAGCGCATCGTCCTCGCCAAGGAGCGGGTCGGCTTCTCCCTCCACGAGACCGTTCTGTACGCGGGGACGGAGACGTCGATGTGGTACGCGAACCACATCGAGGCCGTCGTGTGTGTCGAGGGCGCGGCCGAGCTCACCGACCACGAGACCGGGAGGACGTACTCCATCACTCCCGGGACCATGTACCTCCTCGACGGGCACGAGCGGCACACGCTCCGCGTCCAGGAGGACTTCCGCTGCATCTGCGTGTTCAACCCGCCCGTGACGGGACGGGAGGACCACGACGAGAACGGCGTCTACCCCCTTCTCACCGAGCCCGAGGAGGTGTGAGGACCATGACCGTCACCGATCTCTATCCCAGCCGCGGCGCCACCGAGGTGTCCGTGCCGCGCCAGGACCCGGTCGTCTGGGGCGCCCCCGACACCCCCGGCCCGATCGCGACCGCCGACCTGCAGGCGTACGAGCGCGACGGCTTCCTCCCGATCGACCAGCTGATCACCGACGACGAGGTCGCCGTCTACCGTCGGGAGCTGGAGCGGCTCGTCGACGACCCGGCGATCCGCGCCGACGAACGCTCCATCGTCGAACCGAAGTCGAAGGAGATCCGCTCCGTCTTCGAGGTGCACCGGATCAGTGAGGTGTTCGCCTCGCTCGTCCGGGACGAGCGGGTCGTCGGGCGGGCCCGGCAGATCCTGGGCTCGGACGTGTACGTCCACCAGTCCCGGATCAACGTCAAGCCCGGGTTCGGGGCCAGCGGGTTCTACTGGCACTCGGACTTCGAGACCTGGCACGCCGAGGACGGTCTGCCGAACATGCGGACGGTGTCCGTGTCGATCGCGCTGACCGAGAACCTCGACACCAACGGCGGGCTCATGATCATGCCGGGCTCGCACCGGACGTTCCTCGGGTGCGCGGGAGCCACGCCCGAGGACAACTACAAGAAGTCGCTGCAGATGCAGGACGCGGGCACGCCGTCCGACGAGGCGCTGACCGCCATGGCGGGCGAGTACGGCATCCGGCTCTTCACCGGCCGGGCCGGCTCCGCGACCTGGTTCGACTGCAACTGCATGCACGGGTCCGGCGACAACATCACGCCGTTCCCGCGCAGCAACGTCTTCATCGTGTTCAACAGCGTGGAGAACGCGGCGGTCGAGCCGTTCGCGGCTCCGGTACGGCGGCCGGAGTACATCGGGGCGCGGGACTTCACCCCGGTGCGCTGAGCTGCCGCACCCGGCCGCAGCCAGGCCGGCGAGGGTCAGCCCGACAGGACGTCCAGCAGGCGGTCGACGTCGGCAGACGTGTTGTACAGGTGGAACGAGGCGCGCAGGTTGCCCGCGCGGTTGGAGAGCTCGATGCCGGCGCGACTCAGCTCCGGCTGGCGCTCCCCGAGCCCGGGCACCGAGACGATCGCCGAGCCGGGGGCGGGCACGGGCACGTGGCCGAGGGTCGCGAGTCCGGCCCGGAACCGGTCGGCGAGGGCCACGTCGTGGGCGTGGACGGCGGCCACGCCGAGTTCCTCGATCAGGTCGAGCGAGCGACGCAGACCCGCGAAGGTGAACAGGGCGTGGCTGAGGTCGAAGCGCCGGGCGGAGTGGGCGAGTTCGGCGACCGGGCCGTAGCAGCTGTCCCAGGGGTTCTCGCCCGCGACCCAGCCCGCGAGCACCGGGCTCAGCCCGCCGAAGTCCTCGGGGACCACGAGGAAGGCCGTGCCGTGCGGGCCGAGCAGCCACTTGAAGGAGACGGCGGCGGTGAAGTCGTAGGCGTCCGCGTCCATCGGGAGCCAGCCGGCGGCCTGGGAGTGGTCGACATAGGTGCGCGCCCCGTGCTCGCGGGCGGCCTCGCGCAGGGCGGGCAGGTCGGCGATGCGTCCGTCGGCCGACTGGGCCGCGCTGACCGCGACCAGCGCGGTGCCCGGGCGGACGGACTCGGCGATGCGCTCCAGCGGCACCGTGCGGACCTTGAGGTCGCCGCGGACGTGGAACGGGTTCAGGACGGAGGTGAAGTCGTCCTCGGCGGTGAGGACTTCGGCGCCGGCGGGCAGCGAGGCGGCGATCACCCCGCTGTGCGCGGCGACCGAGGCGCCCACCGCGACCCGGGTCATCGGGACTCCGGCGAGCCGGGCGTAGGCGGCCCGGCAGGCCTCCACGTCCTCGAACAGCGGGGTCAGCGGACGGCCCTCGGCCCGCAGCAGCGCCGCCTCGTGCAGGGCGGCGACGGTACGGGCCGGCAGCAGGCTGTTGCTCGCGGTGTTGAGGTAGGTGCTCTTCGGGGCGAACTCGGCGCGGACGAGGCTCTCGAACGTCTCCGTGGTCTCCATGGATCCACTCTGCGGCCGCTGAATTCATAAGTCCATTGCGAATCCATACGTGGATCCACTTAGGAACACTTATATGTCCGCGCCGACCTGCCGTTTTCAGTGCTGGGGCACCGCGCACCCGTCCGGCCCGCAGGCCTCGGCGCCGCCCTCGTCGATGAGCTTCAGCGGAGAACGCGCGCCCCACGCCTGGCTGAGCGCCTGCGTGAACACCTCGGCGGGCTGGGCCCCCGAGACCCCGTACTTCCGGTCGAGGACGAAGAACGGCACGCCGTTCGCACCGAGCTGGGCTGCCTCGCGCTCGTCGGCACGGACCTCGTCAGCGTACGCGGCCGGGTCGGCGAGCACCGTGCGGGCGGCGTCGGCGTCCAGGCCCGCCTCCACGGCGAGCGCCACGAGCCGCTCGTCGCCCTCGCTGAAGACGGAGCGCTCCTCGGCGAAGTTCGCCCGGTACAGGATCTGGATCAGCTCGTCCTGCTTGCCCTGCTCCTTGGCGAAGTGCAGCAGGCGGTGCATGTCGAAGGTGTTGCCGTGGTCGCGGTCCCGGGTGCGGTAGTCCAGGCCCTCGGCGGCGGCCTGCGCGCCCAGGTTGTCCTCGCCGGCCTGGGCCTGCGCCTCGCTCATGCCGTACTTCTTGGCGAGCATCCTCAGCACCGGCTGGACGTCACCCTTGGCGCGGCCCGGGTCCAGCTCGAAGGACCGGTGCACCACCTCGACCTCGTCGCGGTGCGGGAAGGCCGCCAGCGCCTTCTCGAAGCGGGCCTTGCCCACGTAGCACCAGGGGCAGGCGATGTCGCTCCAGATCTCGACGCGCATGTCTTCGGCTCTCTCCAGGTCGTACGGGCGCGGAGGCTCTCTCCGCCCGGTACATGAACGTTCAAGAAGAGAGGTTCATTCCCCGGTCACGGAGAACCGCAGGAAGAGGTGGTGATCCCCCTCGGCGGGCGGGTTGTCCGGGTCCGGGACCCAGCCCTGGCGGGCGTAGAAGGCCTGGGCGCGGGCGTTGTCCACGTGCACGTCGAGCACGGCGGTCCGCTTGCCGTCGGCGCGCCACTCCTCCACGCACGCCCGGTGCAGGGCCGTGCCGAGGCCGGAGCGCCAGTGGTCGGGGTCGATGTGGAACTGGAACAGCTTGACCGTCTCCGCGGGGGCGCCCTCCGGGGTGCGGAAGGAGGCGATGCCGACGATGGCGCCGTGCGCGACGGCGCACAGCACATGGCCGTCCGGGCGCTCGATGGAGTTCTGCCAGGCGGTACTCCAGTCCGTGTCGGACTGCGGGACGCCGTCCGGGTAGTACGTCGAGCGGGCCCGGAAGTGCAGGTCGGCGATGACCTGGGCCTCGGCGCGCACGGCGGTCCTGATCACCAGGGATTCGACGGTCCGATGCTCTCTGATCATGCAGCGGTAGACGTGTCGGGAGGCGGTCCGGTTCCGCCGGGGCTCAGCTTCCGTCGCGCAGGTCGTCGGGCCAGCCGGGCCTGAACTCGATGTGGTCGTACGTCACCACGCACCCCTCGCCCAGCGGCGACTGTGTCATGAAGCCGACCAGCGCCGCGTCCGTCTCCTTCTCCCCGCCCAGTGTGAAGAGCCGGACGAAGGTCCAGCGCACGCCGTCGCGGGAGGCGTGGAAGGCGAAGGCACGGCCCGTGCGGCTGATCCGCAGCCAGACCGAACTGCCGTCCACGGAGAAGGCGTTGGCGTCGTCGGAGTGCCCTCGGGTGACGACCGTGCAGACGGTGGGCACGTCCGGGGAGTACTCCAGGCAGAGCTTGGCCCAGGCCCGGTCGCCCACGTGGACGTAGAGCACACCCGCGTCGAACGCGGCGCCGAACCCGACGGTGACCCTGGCGATCAGCTGGAACTCCCCCTCCGGCGCCCCGAGCAGCCGGGGCGCGTCGGAGGCGGGGTCCAGCCCCTCGTCGGTGGGCGGCACGAACCGGTCCTGCCGGGGCCCTGCCCAGCCGCTGAGGATGCCGTCCTCATAGGACCAGTGCCCGTCGGGGCCGTAAGTACGGAGGAGGAAGGGAAGTTCGGGAAGTTCCAGGTCCATGGCCAGAGTCTCTCAGCTTCCGATCTCCGTCACCGACCCCTGTACAGGTTCGGTGTTCCATCTGGTCGTTGAAGCGCCGAAGCCGACGCACTCCGAGGCCGAAGCCGATGTCACCGCCGGGCACGGGCCGCCGTGCCGCCGGGCGGGTGCCACCGCGACACCCGTCGGCTGGCCACTCACCAGAGCCCGCCCGGCCGTCGGCGCCGACTCCGCAAGGATCTCCGCACCACGACCCTCGCGCCCCGACCCCTCGCACACACGACACCGCAACCGGTGCCCGACGGCCGTACCACCAACGGACGTCGAGACGGACGTCGTCGCGGGGCACGGGCCGCCAAGCTGCCGGGCCGACACAACCGCGACACCCGTCGCCCAGCCCCTCACCGGAGCCCGCCCAGCCGGCGGCGCCGACTCCGCAAGGATCTCCGCACCACGACCCTCGCGCCCCGACCCCTCGCACATACGACACCGCAACCGGCGCCCGACGGCCGTACCACCAACGGACGTCGAGACGGACGTCGTCGCGGGGCACGGGCCGCCATGCTGCCGGCCGACACAACCGCAACACCCGTCGCCCAGCCGCTCACCAGAGCCCGCCCGGCCGGCCGCGCCGACTCCGCAAGGATCTCCGCACCACGACCCTCGCGCCCCGACCCCTCGCACACACGACACCGCAACCGGCGCCCGACGGCCGTACCACCAACGGACGTCGAGACGGACGTCGTCGCGGGGCACGGGCCGCCATGCTGCCGGCCGACACAACCGCAACACCCGCCGGCCAGCCGCTCACCAGAGCCCACCCAGCCAGCCGCGCCCGCTCCGCCAGCATCTCCGCGCCACAACCCTCGCGCCCCGACACCTCCCACACGACGCCACAACCGGGGCCCGACGGACGTACCACCGTTCACCAGAGCCCGCCCAGCCGGCTTCCTCGCGCCGCGGCCTCGCCGTCGGCCGCTCCGTCGCGAGGCGCAGGTCAGCGTTCCAGGTGGCCGTTGAAGCGGCGGGGCAGGCCCAGGGGGTTGTCGTCGCGGAGTTCCTTCGGGAGCAGGGCCTCGGGGGCGTTCTGATAGGCGACCGGGCGCAGCCAGCGTTCGATGGCCGTGCCGCCGACGGACGTCGAGGTGGACGTCGTCGCCGGGTACGGGCCGCCGTGGTGCTGGGCCGGTGCCACCGCGACACCCGTCGGCCAGCTGTTCACCAGTACCCGGCCGGCCAGCGGGGTCAGCTCCGCGAGGATTTCCGCGCCGCGGCCCTCGCCCGCGGCCTCCTCCGTCGAGAGGTGCACGGTCGCGGTGAGGTTGCCGGGCAGTCGGGACAGTACGGCGTTCGCCTCGTCCTGGTCCTCGTAGCGGACCACCACGGTCACCGGTCCGAAGCACTCCTCCAGGAGCAGGTCGTACGCCCCCTCCTCGGCCAGCCGGTCCGCCGGAACCGTCAGGAAGCCCGGGCTGACCGTGTGCTCGCTGCCCGCGCCGGGGGTCACCGGGGACTCCACGCCGGACAGCGCGGCCCGCTCGGCGACACCGGCGACGAAGTTGTCCCGCATGCGGTGGTCGAGCAGGACCCCCGCCTCGGTGGCGCTGACCGCGTCCGTGAGCGACTTGACCAGACCGTCGCCCGCCGCGCCGGACGGCACCAGCACCAGGCCCGGCTTCACACAGAACTGCCCCACGCCCAGCGTCATCGACCCGGCGAGACCGGCGCCGATCGCCTCGGCGCGCTCGGCGGCCGCGGCCTCGGTGACGACGACGGGGTTGAGGGAGCCCAGTTCGCCGTGGAAGGGGATCGGGACCGGCCGGGCGGCGGCCGCGTCGAAGAGGGCACGTCCGCCCCGTACGGAACCGGTGAAGCCGGCCGCCGCGACCAGCGGGTGCCTGATGAGTTCGATGCCCGCCTCGAAGCCGTGGACCAGGCCAAGGACACCGTCGGGGATGCCGTGCTCGGCGGCGGCCCGACGCAGCACCTTGGCGACCAGCTCGGACAGCGCGGGGTGGTCGGGGTGGGCCTTGACGACGACCGGGTTGCCCGCGGCCAGGGCACTCGCGGTGTCACCGCCGGCGACCGAGAAGGCGAAGGGGAAGTTGGAGGCCGAGTAGACGGCGACGACGCCCAGCGGGACCTTGTAGCGGCGCAGGTCCGGGATCGGCGGGGTCGCGGTGTCGTCGGGGTGGTTGACGATGACGTCGAGGAAGGCGCCCTCGTCGACGATGTCTGCGAAGGCCCGCAACTGGTAGGTGGTGCGCGCGAGTTCGCCGGTCAGCCGGACCGGACCCAGCGCGGTCTCGGCGTCGGCGGCCTCGACCAGCTGGTCCCTGGCCGCGTCGAGGCCCGCGGCGGCGGAGCGCAGGAAGGCCGAGCGCACGGCGCGGTCGGCCAGCGAGCCGCGCGCGGCGTGGGCGGCCCGGACGGCGGTGTCCACCTCCTGGGCCGTGGCCTCCACCGCAACCTGTTCACGCTGCTTCCCGGTACGCGGGTCGACACTCCAGACTGGTGCTGCTGCCACCGCGAATCCCTCCACGTTCATTGCGGATGCATTGCCGCTGCAATTACCGCAGTATCTGGGTCATTCACCAGGGCGTTCGATATACTGAACACCGTCTCTGATGATGAATATGCTGTTGGAGACTATTTCCCGTCGAACGAAGGGGTCAAGGGCGATGTCGGCAGGCGAGACAGGCGGCGGGGCGCAGGTCAAGTCCGCGGTGCGGACCGTTGAATTGCTTGAGTACTTCGCCGGACGGCCCGGTATGCACTCCCTCGCGGCGGTCCAGGAGGCTGTCGGTTATCCCAAGTCCAGCCTGTACATGCTGCTGCGCACGCTGGTGGAGCTGGGCTGGGTGGAGACGGACGCGACCGGCACCCGGTACGGCATCGGGGTGCGGGCGCTGCTCGTCGGCACCTCCTACATCGACGGCGACGAGGTGGTCGCGGCGGCCCGGCCCACCCTGGACCGGCTCTCCGACGACACCACGGAGACCATCCACCTGGCCCGCCTGGACGGCACCAACGTGGTGTACCTGGCCACCCGGCAGTCCCAGCACTACCTGCGCCCGTTCACCCGCGTCGGCCGCCGGCTGCCCGCCCACTCCACGTCCCTCGGCAAGGCACTGCTGGCGACCCACACCGACGAACAGGTCCGCAAGCTGCTCCCGGAGACCCTGCCCGCGCTGACCGAGCACACCATCACCGACCGGGAGCAGCTCATCGAGGAGCTGCACCAGGTCCGGGAGCAGGGCTTCGCCGTGGACCGCGAGGAGAACACCCTGGGGCTGCGTTGCTTCGGCGTCGCGATCCCGTACCGCACCCCCGCGCGCGATGCCATCAGCTGCTCGGTGCCGGTGGCCCGGCTGACCCCCGCCCATGAGCAGATGATCAAGGACGCCCTGTTCGACGCCCGGGACCGCCTGACGCTGGCCACGCGGAGGCTGTGAGCGGGACCGCGTCTCCCCCGTGCGGCGGAGGTGGATCATCGTCGTGCAGGAGGCGGACCCGCCCGTCGGCACGGGAGCGTTGAGGCATGAACCTCTCAACCGCGCCCGCCGCGGCCCGCGTTGCCACCGGCTTCCGGCGCCGCGCGCTGCGGCTCGTGGCCGTCGTCGCCTGTCTGCCGTATCTCGGCCTCAAGCTCGCCTGGATCACCGGGAGTCACCTCGGCATCCCGGACGGGAGTCCGCTGCTGAAGCACCGGGTGACGATGGTGGTCGCCAACGGGCTCACCGTGTTGATGGACGCGGCCGTCATCGTGCTGGCGCTGTTGCTGACCCGGCCGTGGGGACGGCGGGTGCCCTCCTGGCTGCTCGCGGTGCCGATGTGGGTCGCCACGGGACTTCTCGCGCCGATCATGGTGGGATTTCCGCTGCAACTGGTCGTCCACGGGGGTACGGACGGCGGTGACGACCGGCCGTTCCTCGACGGGTGGGTGTTCGGGGTCGTGTATGGGGGGTTCATCGTGCAGGGGCTCACGCTGGGGGCGCTCTTCGTCGGGTACGCCCGCGAGCGGTGGGGACACCTGTGGCAGGGGCGGGTGTGGGACCTGCCCGCGCGGAGCGCGCCGGCCGCGCAGCGGACGATCGCCGTGACGGCGGCCGTGTTCGCGCTGGTTCCGGGCACGCTCCGGCTGCTGTGGGCCTGTGGGGTCACGACCGGGCGGGACCCGAGCGGCAGCCGGGCGATGGAGGTGGTGTACGTCGGCTTCCTGGCCGCCGCCGTCGTCGGCGCCTGGCAGCTCGCCTTCCGGCGCGGCCGCCCATTGCCGGTCGGTGTGCCGCTCGCCCTGGGCTGGATCGGCTCCGGGGCGGTGGCCTGCTGGGGCGCGTGGCAGGCACTGGCCCCGCTCACCGGGGTGAACGACAGCGCCGACGGCCCGACCGCACTGCTGAACCTCGCCTACGCCGGCCAGGTGGCCACCGGCGTCCTCGTCGCGGTCCTCGGCGCCCGGTTCCTCGCCGCGCGGTCCGCGCGGGCCCCGAAGCGGCCCGCGTGGTGAGGAGGTTCGCCCGGCCGCTGTTCGGCCGCACGGCGCGTCGCCGCTGGATCCATCTGATCCTGGGGGGCGCGCTCGCCATGCCGTACGTCTTCGTCGGCGAGGTGGTCGTCGGGCCCGTCCTCGGCTCGAACCGCTTCTGGGGCGACCTGCCGGTCCAACTGGCCTCCTTCGCCGTGGGGTTGCCGATCGCCGCGGTCACCTCCCTGTTCCCGCTGACCCGCCCACTGGAGGCGGGTGCCGCCCGCGCCCTGTGCGGGGTGCGCCCGGACGCGCTGGCCCACGGTCCCGCCCGGACCCGGGCCGCCAAGGGGCGGACGGCGGCCTGGTTCACGCTGCACCTGGGGTTCGGCGGGATCGTCTCGGGCATGTCCCTCGCCGTGCCGCCGTTCGCGGCGGTGCTGATCGCGCTGCCGCTCTTCTCGTGGCTGCGCGACACCCGGCTCGGCCTGCCCGAAGTCCTCGACCACACCTGGACGCTTGCCCTCGCGCCGGTCGCCGGTGTCGCCATGCTGCTCGCGCTGGCCGGCTGCGCGGCCGGGTCCGGGGCGCTCCTCGCCCGCTGGGCGCCCACGCTGCTCGGACCCACCCCCGAGGACCGGCTCGCGGCGGCCGAGGCGCGCGCCGCCGACCTCGCCGTGCGCAACCGGCTCGCCCGCGAGCTGCACGACTCCGTCGGCCACGCCCTGAGCGCCGTCACCCTGCAGGCGAGCGCCGCCCGCCGTGTCCTGGACACCGACCCGGAGTTCGTCCGCGAGGCCCTCGCCGCCATCGAGGACACCACCCGGCGCACGGTGGGCGAACTCGACGCGGTGCTCGGCGTGCTGCGGGACGGCGACGCGCCCGGCACGGCACCCGCGCCGACCCTCGCGGCCGACCTGGACGGGCTGCTGCGACGCACCCGGGCGGCCGGGCAGAGCGTCGAGGCCACCGTCACGGCCGACCCGGCGACGCTCCCGCCGCCGCTCTCCCGCGAGGCCTACCGCATCGTGCAGGAAGGCCTGAGCAACGTCCTCAAGCACGCGGGCGCCCAGGTCGAGACCGCCCTGCGGATAGCGACCGCCGACGGGCACCTGGAGATCACCGTGGCGAACCCGCTCAGCGGCCCCTGCCCCTCCCGGCCCGGCGGCGGCCACGGGCTGCGCGGCATCGCCGACCGGGTCCGCCTCCTGGGCGGCACGGTGACGGCAGGCCCGGCCGAGGGGATGTGGCGGCTGCACGTACGACTGCCGATGAAAGGACCCGCATGACCCAGGCCCCGACCATCCGGATCGTCCTCGCCGACGACGAGCGCATGGTGCGCACCGCCCTGCGCGCCATTCTCTCCGCCGAGCCCGACCTGGAGGTCGTCGGCGAGGCGGCGACCGGCGCCGAGGCCGTGTCGGTCGTACGGGAGCTGAGGCCCGACGTGGTCCTGATGGACGTACGCATGCCGCAGACCGACGGGATCCGGGCCACCGAGCAGATCCTGGCCACGCTCGACGAGCCGCCCCGTATCGTCGTCGTGACCACCTTCGAGAACGACTCCTATGTGTACGACGCGCTGCGCGCCGGGGCCGCCGGGTTCCTGCTGAAGCGGGCCGAGGCCGACGCGCTGGTGCAGGCGGTGCGACTGGTCGCGCGCACCGACAGCCTGCTGTTCCCGTCGGCCGTGAGGGCGCTGGCCGCCGAGCACGCGCGCGCCGTCCCGACGCCTCCGGCCTGGGTGGCGAGGCTCACGGGACGGGAGAAGGAGGTGCTGCGGCAGCTGGCCGCCGGGCTCACCAACGCCGAGATCGCCCGGCGCATGGAGGTCGGCCCCGCCACCGTGAAGACACACGTCGCGGCGGTGCTGGCCAAGACCGGTGCACGGGACCGGACGCAGGCGGTGATCGCCGCGTACGAGGCGGGCTTTCTGAAACCCCGATGAGAAAAACGGGCGTACGGGAACGATTACGGCCCTCTCGGTCGTCTTCTTCCGGGATGAACAAGACGATCAGGCGGGCGTCCGTCTTCGCGCTGCTGCTCGTGCTCGCTCTGCTGATCAGGGCGACCTGGGTGCAGTACTACGACGGCCAGGCCCTCGCGGACGACAAGGACAACCGGCGCAACGCGATCGAGACGTACGCGGAGCCGCTCGGGAACATCATCGTGGCCGGCGACTCCATCACCGGCTCGACGCGGACGAAGGGGGGCGACCTCGCGTACAAGCGGACGTACAAGAACGGCGCGCTGTACGCGGCGGTCACGGGCTACGCGTCCCAGGCCTATGCGCCGACCCAGCTGGAGGGCATCTACCAGGACCTGCTCAATGGCACGGACAACCGGCTGAAGAACATCATGGACACGGTCACCGGCAAGCGCGCCGATCCGGGCAACGTGGTCACGACGATCGATCCGGATGTGCAGAAGGCGGCCTACCGGGCCCTGGGCGGCAACAAGGGCGCGGCCCTCGCGTTGGACCCGAAGACCGGGAAGATCCTCGCGGTGGTGTCGACCCCGTCGTACGACCCCACGACGCTCACCGACGCCAACACCGCGGGAACCGCCTGGAAGCGGCTCAACGCCGACTCGGACAAGCCGCTGACCAACCGCGCGCTGCGCCAGCCGCTGCCGCCTGGCTCGACGTTCAAGCTGGTCGTCGCGGCGGCCGCGCTGGAGGACGGGCTGTACAAGAACGTGGACGAACACACCGACAGCCCCGACCCGTACACGCTGCCCGGCACCACCAGGACCCTCGACAACGAGAACAAGTCCGCGCCCTGTGAGAACGCCTCGATCCGGGTCGCCCTGCGCTACTCCTGCAACAACGTCTTCGGCAAGATGGCCGTCGACCTCGGCCAGGACAAGGTGCGGGCGATGGCCGAGAAGTTCGGCTTCAACGACGACAAGCAGGATGTGCCGGTGCGCGCCTACGCGAGCGTGTACCCGTCGAACATGGACAAGGCGCAGACGGCCCTGTCGGGCATCGGCCAGTTCGACGTGACGGCGACCCCGCTCCAGATGGCCATGGTGTCGGCAGCCATAGCCAACGGCGGCAAGCTGGTCTCGCCGCACATGGTTTCGCAGATCACCGACAACGGTGGCGATGTGCTGCGGAACTACGACGACAGCACGGACACCAAGGAGATCGTGAGCTCCTCCACCGCCGAGCAGTTGCAGTCGGCGATGGAGACGGTCGTCAAGGACGGCACGGGTACGAACGCGCTGATCGACGGAGTGACCGTGGGCGGCAAGACGGGCACGGCCCAGCACGGCGAGAACAACAGCAAGACGCCGTACGCCTGGTTCACCTCGTACGGCAAGTCCGACAGCAGCGGCAAGGAGGTCGCGGTCGCGGTGATGGTGGAGCAGTCGGACGCGGCAAGGTCGGAAGTGAGCGGCAACGGCCTGGCGGCCCCGGTGGCCAAGGCGATGATGCAAGCGGCGCTCAAGTAAAGCGCCCCTTCAGGGGCGCGGGGCTGTATCGATGTGCGGCTCCGCCGCGTGGGCGCGACCAGCCGCGACGAAACCCGCAGCCGATCGCGCAGCGTCCCTCACTTCACACCCAGAACCTGCTCCACCGGATCGATCGCGAAGTAGACAAGGAACAGCACCGAAACCCCCCACAGCAACCAGTTGACCTCCCGCGCCTTCCCCAACACCGTCTTGATGACGACGTACGACAAGAAGCCCGCCCCGATGCCATCGGTGATCGAGTAGGTGAACGGCATCGCGGCGATGGTCAGAAACGCCGGGATGGCGATCTCGTACCGGTCCCAGTCGATGTGCTTGACGTGGGTCATCATCAGGAAGCCCACCGCGATCAGCGCGGGCGCCGCCGCCTGCAGCGGGACGATGGTCAGCAGCGGGGTGAGGAACAGCGCGAGACCGAAGAGGCCGCCGGTGACCAGGTTGGCGAAACCGGTGCGGGCACCCTCGCCGACACCGGCCGCGGACTCGATGTAGGCGGTGTTGGAGGAGGCCGAGCCCACACCGCCCGCGACGGCGGCGGCGCCGTCGATGAACAGGACCCGGCCGATGCCCGGCACCTGCCCTTTCTCGTCGAGCAGCCCGGCCTCCGCGCTGATGCCGACGATGGTGCCCATGGCGTCGAAGAAGTCCGACAGGACCAGGGTGAAGACCAGCAGGACCGCGGTGAGCACCCCGGCCTCGGCGAAGCCGCCGAACAGGCTGAAGTGACCGACGAGTCCGAAGTCCGGGGTGGCGACGATCTTGTCGGGCACCTTCGGGGTGGTCAGACCCCAGCTCTTGACGTCGGCGACGGCGTTGATGACGATCGCGACGACGGTCATGGTCACGATGCTGATGAGGATCGCGCCCTTCACCTTCCGCGCGACCAGCGCGATGGTCAGGAGCACGCCGAGACAGAAGACCAGTACGGGCCAGCCGGTGAGCCGGCCGACGGCGCCCAGCTGTACCGGCACGGTGGTGTGCGCGGCGTCCGGGATGCGGCTGACGAACCCGGCGTCGACGAAGCCGATGAACGCGATGAACAGGCCGATGCCGACGCCGATGGCCTGCTTGAGCTGGTGCGGGATGGCGTTCATGATCGCTTCCCGGAGTCCGGTGAGGACCAGGACGCAGATCAGGACGCCCTCCAGGACGACCAGACCCATGGCGTCGGCCCAGCTCATCAGCGGCGCCAACTGGAAGGCCACGACGGCGTTGAGACCCAGGCCGGCGGCGATGGCGAGCGGAAGGTTGCCGCCGACGCCCATGATGATCGTCATCACACAGGCCACCAGCGCGGTGGCGGTGACCAGTTGGCCGGTGTCGAGCTGGTGGCCGAACTTGTCCTTGGCACTGCCCAGGATGATCGGATTCAGGACAAGGATGTAGGCCATCGTGAAGAACGTGGCGAAGCCGCCGCGTATCTCCCGGCCGAAGCCGGACCCCCGCTCGGAGATCTTGAAGTACCGGTCGACGCTGTTCACCGCGGGCGGCGCGGCACTTGGCCGGTCGGCCGCCTTCTGGATCTCGGACATGGTCGTCCTCCTCGTTGGCTGAGTGATCGTGCGCGGATGCTGGCTGGATTGTTCCCACGTTGAACCGGTTTCAGGTTTTCTCCGTGTTACGGAATCGGGTTCGGCCTGCCATACCGCGTCCGAACCCCCGTACGAGGCAGGTCAAACGATCACTGCTACCCTCCGAATCCCGTCCGGCACTCCTCCGGATGCTCGCATGTCATTGACATGACACCCACAGACAGAAGAGGTCACCCGTGGGCACAGTCGTCGACGACGCCGCCTCGGTGGAGTTCCACGCCTTCTTCGAACGCCACTACGCCGAACTGTCCCGCCTCGCCCACCTCCTGACCGGTGAGGCGGACGCCGCGGACGACCTCGCGGCGGACGCGCTGCTCGCGCTGTGGCACCGCTGGGACCGGGTGCGCGCGGCCGACCACCCTGTGGCGTACGCGCGCGGCGTCGTCGCCAATCTGGCCCGCACCCGCATCCGCAGCGCGGTCCGCGAGCGCCGCCGGATCGCGCTGTTCTGGCCCCACCGCGAGGAGAAGACCGAGAACCCCGATGTGGCGGGCGTGGTGGATGTGCAGTCGGCGCTGCGCCGGCTGCCCTTCCGCAAACGCGCATGTGTGGTGCTTCGACATGCGTTCGACCTGTCGGAAAAGGACACCGCCCTCGCCCTGGGGATCTCGGTGGGTACGGTTAAGAGCCAGACGTCCAAGGGCATGGCCGAGCTGCAGAAGCTGCTCGGCGCCCAGGGTGTTCCGCAGAAGGTGCACGCGGCGGTGGCGGCGCGTGGCGGCGAGAGCGGAGGAAGGAACCGATGAGGCAGCAGGACGTGCACGACGAGCTGCGCGCCCGGCTGCACGAGGCGGCCGAGGCGCACGAACCCGACCGCGCGCGCATCCTCGCCAGCGTCGAGCGGGGCATGGCCGCCGGGGCCCGCCCCGACCACCGCGCCACGCGCCCGCCCGTGTTCGGCTGGGTGCGGGTGGTGAGTGCCACCGCCGCGGTCGCCGGTGTCCTCGCGATCGGCGGGTACGCGGTGGCGTCCGCGGTGAAGGAGAAGGCTCCCCCGCAGCAGACGGTCGCGGTGTCGCCGACGCCGGACGCGACGATGCGGCCGCCGGTCCACTCGGCGGCTCCGGCCCCCAGCTCCGGTGCCACCCACGATTCCCACAGGCCGAGTTCCTCCCCCTCGCCGACCCCGACGGCCTCCGGCTCCGCGCAGGCGCCCACCGCGCGGGGTGCGCAGGACGGTCCGCTGTGGTCGGACGGCTCGGTGGACCCGCACAGCAACGACTTCTGGGCGCAGAGCAATGTGACCCTGAAGGCCTCGGAGCAACTGACCTCGCTCACCGTGCGGCTGAAGGTCGCCCAGACCGGCGGGGTGTCCTCGGCCGGTGCCTGGCGTTCGCTGCCGGAGACCGACTTCACTCAGACGGTGACCGAGGAGGACGGCTTCCTGGTCTACACGTGGACGCTGAAGGAGGGCCGCAAGGTCGCGGCGGGTCAGTGGGTGTTCGCCGGGCAGTACAACCATGAGCGCGGCGGTCGGGACGCCAAGGACGACCGCTACACCATCACGGGCGGCGCGGGCGGCAAGCAGTACGCGGTGACCGGGGACTTCGCAGCGCACGACACCGGCGCGGGCGGCTCGTAGAAAGATTCCGCGGACGCGGCAACCCATTCCTCACCGGCGGCGACCAGGAAGCGCAAGGTTCCTCTCCCCACACAAGGAATGGGCATGACTCCACGAGCTGAACAGCGCGTCCGCCACCGCCGCCGGGTCACGAAGCGGCGGGCGCTGATCGCCGGATCCGCCGCCCTCGGCATCACCGGCGCCGCGATCGTCACCACGGCGATGCTGACCTCCGCGGGCGCCGCGACCTCCTGGCCGACCGCCAAGGGCAGCAAGGCCGTGCCGAAGACGATCGAGGTGTCGGGCACCTACGACGGCAAGCTCACCGAGTTCTTCGGGTCCGGAGCCCTGGGCACCGACAGCCAGGACGAGAACCAGGGCCCGATCTTCGAGCTCGCCGACGGCGCGACCCTGAAGAACGTCATCATCGGCACCCCGGCCGCGGACGGCGTGCACTGCCTGGGCAGTTGCACACTGCAGAACGTGTGGTGGCTGGACGTCGGCGAGGACGCCGCGACCTTCAAGGGCACGTCCGCCTCGGCCGTGTACACGGTCTACGGGGGTGGCGCGAAGAACGCCGACGACAAGGTGCTGCAGTTCAACGGCGCGGGCAAACTGGTGGTCAGCAAGTTCCAGGTGGAGAACTCCGGCAAGTTGGTGCGCTCCTGCGGCAACTGCAAGAAGCAGTTCAAGCGGACGATCATCATCAACGACGTGGACGTCACCGCGCCGCTCAAGGCCGTCGTCGGCGTCAACTCCAACTTCGGGGACACCGCGGCGCTGCGCAAGATCCGCATCCACGGCGACACCAAGAAGAAGGTCAAGACCTGTGTCCGCTTCAAGGGCAACAACACCGGCAAGGAGCCGACGGAACTGGGCACCGGCCCCGACGGAACCTCCTGCCTCTTCTCCTCATCTGACATCACGTACGGGTGAGCGACCCACCTCGATCCGCCGGCCTGGCCCCCCTCGGCCGGCATGAGAACGCCCCCGCCGGTGACGACCGGCGGGGGCGTTCGCCTGTGCCCGGCTCAGCGCCTAGTTCATCGTGGCGCCGACGGCCGTGCTGCCCGTGGTCAGGAACGTGGTCGTGGGCAGTGAGCCGCTCGACGCGCGGGATCCGTACGCCGTCGTCGCGTCCGTCGATTTGAAGGGCGGGGTGGCAACGCCGCTGTCCCAGTTGTTGGCGGCGGACACGGTGCGGGAGCCCAGCTTGGCCAGGCCCCCCTTGTTGCCGACCGCCAGATTGCGGGCGAGGCGTGCCTTGCCGGTGGCGAAGTAGAAGCCCGCCTCGGTGTTGGCGTACGCTGTGTTGCGGTTCAGCACGATCGCACCGGTGTTGGAGTTCTCGGTGAAGCCGTTGAGGGTGTTGTCCCAGGCCGCGTTGTTGTTGACGACGTGCGCGACCACGACTCCCCCGCCGCCCAGCTTGAAGCCGTTGCCGTTGCCCTCGAAGTCCGAGTCGTGCCAGCGGTTCTTGCCGTTGCCGAAGGCCCAGGAGTGCTCGATGGTGACCGGCGAGGAGAACTGCCAGAGGTCGAGGCCGTCGTCCGAATTGTTGTAGAGGCGGGCGCCGGTGACCTTGTTGCCGCTGCCGGAGCCGAACTTGATGGCGATGCCGTCCGCGTTCTGGCCGTGCCCGGAGGCGTCGAAGTTGCCGTAACTGTCCAGGTTCTGGACGAGGTTGCCGACCGTGTTGTCTCCGCGCAGGGTGAAGCCGGAGTCGCCGTTGTCCGCCGTGACCAGGTTCTTGAAGACACCGCCGGTGGAGGAGGTGACGACGAACCCCTGCGCCGGGGAGTTCTGGAAGGTGAGGTTCTGCACGGTCCAGTGGCTGCCGTAGATCCCGGCGAGCCAGGAGCCGGCGGGCAGCTTGGACCCGTCGATCTTCACCTTCTCGGCGCCGTGGGCCTGGAGCGTGATCCGGTTGGAACTGGTCCCGCTCGCCGTGGACTTGAGGGTGGCCGTCGGGTAGTACGTGCCGCCGCGCACCTGGATGACGGTGCCCGCGGCGGCGTTCTTCACGGCCGACTCCAGCTGGGCCGTGCTCGACACGGTGACCGTCGTCGTGGCGGCCTGGGCTCCGCTGTTGGACAGGCCGAGCCAGACGCCGCCGGCCCCGGCGCAGGCGGCCACCGCGGCGGCGATCGAGAGGGTGCGCGTCCTGCGGTGGCGTCCGCTGCTCTGACGCACTGACCGCTCCTTTCCTAGGGGGATGGGACGCAGTCAAGTCGCCGCCATGGCCGGAAGAGGTTGCCGCGCCCGCAGGAAAGGAAACGCGACGGGATCGTCTCCCGCCCGGTCGACGGACCGGGCGGGAGACGATCCCGTCCAAGCGTCTGACCCGTACCGGACTAGCTCACGAAGTACGTCGGGTTCGGGAGCTTGTACGTCCGGTCGGCGTAGCCGCCGTCGAGGTCCGAGTACTGGTCGCCGAAGTTGGCGATGATGTCGTACCCGAGGTCGTCCTCGATGTGCTCGCGGGTGCCGGCCTTGTACTGCACCGTCGTGCAGTTCCAGGTGCCCGGGGTGGCGCAGTCCTTCAGGTAGGCCGGGGGGTTGGCCTTGTCCTTGAGGAACATGTGGTCGGCGTCGAGGTTCACATCGGCGCCGATCTTCTTCAGGTTCTCGACCGCGGCGGTGCGCTGCGCCTCGCTCAGGCCCGAGTTGTAGAAGACCTCGACGCCCTTGGACTCGGCGTACTGGACCAGCTCGGGGCTGCCGAAGACGGCCGGGCGGTCGGCCTTGTTCACATAGTCCGCCCAGGTGGTGCCGTTGTAGGTGTAGTTGTAGCGCTTCTCGTAGTCGAGGCTGAGCAGCAGCGTGTCGTCGATGTCGAAGACGACCGCGGGCTTCTCGCCCCGGTGGTGGGCCTTGTGCGCGGCCCGGTCGATGTAGCGCTTGGCGGCGGCGTCGATGCGCGCCAGGTCCTTGGCGTACGGGCTGTCCGGGGACGCCTGGTACACGCCGTTGCTGTCGGCGGTGGTGCCGTAGTACGTGTCGATGTCCTTCACCAGGAGCCCGATGTTGTAGGGCTCGTGGGTGGAGTTGGCCGTCGACTGGTGTGCGGTGGCCGCGCCGGCCCCGTAGAGGGCGCCACCGGCGACGGCACAGGCGGCGGCGAGGGCCGCGAGACGCAGTGATTTATGCATGACAAAGGTTCTACGCGCGTCACCAGGGTGAGCGCGAGGCCCGTTGCCTGATCGATATCTGTCCCACAGGTGACACGGGCCTCACTTCACCCGTCCGGCTCAGTTCATGGTCGCCCCGATGCTCGTACTGCCCGTCGTCAGGAACGTCGTCGAGGGCAGCGAGCCGTCCGACTTACGGGAGTTGTACGTCGTGGACGCGTCCGTGGAGACGAAGGACGGGGTGGAGATGCCGGAGTCCCAGTTGTTGCCGGCGGAGACCACCGAGGAGCCCTTGGTGACCCGGCCGCTGCCGTTGCTCACCGCGAGGTTCTTGCCGAGGCGGGCGGCGCTGGTGGCGAAGTAGTAGCCCCCCTTGCCGTTGGCGTAGGCGGTGGTGCGGTTGATGACGATCGCGCCGGTGTTGGAGTTCTCGGTGAAGCCGTTGCCCGCGTTGCCCCAGGCGGCCGAGTTGTTGACCACGTGCGCGACCACCTCGCCGTCGCCGCCCAGTTTGTAGCCGTTGCCGTCGCCCGCGAAGGCCGAGTCGGACCAGCGGTTGAGGCCGTTGCCGAAGGACCAGGTGTGCTCGACGGTGACGGGCGAGGAGAAGGACCAGAAGTCGATCCCGTCGTCCGAGTTGTTGTAGAGGCGGGCTCCGGTGACCAGGTTGCCCGTGCCGGAGCCGAACTTGACGGCGATCCCGTCGGCGTTCTCGCCGTGGTTGGCGGCGTCGTAGTTGCCGTAGGAGTCGATGTTCCTGACCGTGTTGTTCACGGTGCCGTCGCCGGTGAGCGTGAACCCGGAGTCGCCGCCGTTGATGGTCTTGATGTTGTTCCAGTTGGTGCCGGTGCAGGACTGGCAGACGACCGCGCTGTCCGGGGAGTTCTGGAACGTGATGTCGGAGACGTTCCAGTAGTCCGCGGTGAGCTTGAAGATCCAGTCGCCGGAGGGCAGCGACGACCCGTCGATCCTCACCGTCTCCGAGCCGTACGCGGTGAGGGTGATCGGCGCGGAGGAGGTGCCGTTGGCCGTCGACTGGAGCGTGGCCGTCGGGTGGTAGGTGCCGCCGCGGACCTGGATGACGGTGCCGGCGGTGGCGTTCTTCATGGCGCCGGCCAGATCGGCCGAGTTGCTCACGACCACGGTCGCGGCGTGTGTCGGGGTGGCGACGAGACCGAGCGCTGCGGACGCGGCGGCGGCCGAGAGTGCGAGGGCGGTGCTCTTGATACGACGCATGACGTGCGGGTCCTTTCGTCGGTTCAGAGCGTGCGGACCGGTCGGGGGTGCCAGTCGCCGAGATAGGCCGCGGGAGTGTGCGGCGCCGCCTCGGCGTCGGTGAACCGGGGCCGGTTGTCGGGGACGGTGATCACCGCGCCCGGCCCGGTGTTGCGGTACTCGCGAAAGCGCATGGACTGCCACGGGTAGGCGTCCCGCATGTTGGTGTAGGGCGCGACGGGGTCGATGCCGGGGCCGAGCCAGGTCTCCCGGACGACGAGGGAGGGCCAGGCCGTCGTCTCGTACGACGGCACCCACGGCCGCGCCAGCTTGTACGCCCCGTCCTCGGCGCCGGAGGTGATCCGGGAGCGCACCGCGAGGATGCCGTGCGGGTTGGCGCGGGCGGTGGACGGGGCGAAGACCATGCCCTTGGGGGTGAAGGACACATCCCGTCGCAGCGTGTGGAAGTGGCAGTGCTCGAAGACGGCGGTCGCCCGGCCGAAGACGAAGTCGACGTCGCCCTCGACGTAGCAGCGGTGGAAGTACTGCCGGTCGAAGGCGTCCAGGGCTGTGGTGTCCACGAACAGGGTGTCCTGGTGGGCCAGCAGCCGGACGTTCTCGAAGTGCGTGCGGTCCCCGGTGACATACGCGGCGACGGCCTGGGTGCCGGTGATCTCGGGGTGGTCCGCGCGCAGCCAGTCGTTGGCGAGCGTCAGGTCGCGCACGGTCAGTCCGGCCGCGGCGGAGGTGAAGGTGGCGGAGCCGGCCGTGCCGTAGGTGCCCGAACCGTCCGGTCTCTGCGTCCCGTTGGCGTTGTCGTACACGATGACGGCGGCCCGGGGATCGCGGCCGGCGCCGCGCACGGTCAGCTCCGCCTTGTCCGCGGGGACGTGGACGACCTCGCGATACGTCCCCGGGTGGACGACGATCGTCCACCCGGGCCCGTCCACCGCGTCGACCGCCGCCTGCACCGACCCGCCGGGCCGTACGTGCAGGACACGGCGGTCGTGCGCCACGGCGGCGGGGGCGGCACCGAGGGCGCCGAGACCCCCGGCGCCGATGCCGGCGAGGAGGGTGCGTCTGCGCATCGTCGTCAGCACTCCTTCCACGGGGTCCAGTCGCCGAGGTACGTCTCGCGGGTCGCCGAGCCGGCCTGTTCGTCGGTGAGCTGGGGCCGGTTCTCCGGGACGGCGATCCCGGCACCCGGGCCCGTGTTGCGGTACTCGGCGAACCGCTGGCCCTGCCATGGATGGGCGGCCGACATATCGGTGTAGGGCGCGACCGCGTCGATGCCGGGGCCGAGCCGGGTGTCCCGGACGGTGAGCATCGGACGGGCGGTGGGGTCGGAGCCGGGGACCCAGGGGCGGGCCAGCTTGTAGTAGGCGTCCGGGGCCTCGCTGCTGACACGGCTGCGGGTGACCAGGTAGCCGCGCGGGTTGGCGACCGCCGTGGAGGGCGCGAGGACGAAGCCGTACGGCGCGGCGGTCAGGTCGGTGCGGTTCAGGGTGCGGAAGTGGCACCGCTCGTAGACCGCCGTGGCCCGGCCGAAGACGAAGTCGACATCGCCCTCGACGTAACAGTCGCGGTAGTACTGGCGGGCGAAGGCGCCGAGCGCGATCGAGTCGGCGTAGAGGGTGTCCTGGTGGCCGAGGAACCGGCAGTGCGTGAACGCGCTCCGGTCGCCCTGCACCTTGACGGCCACGGCCTGGGTGCCCGTGATCTCCGGGTGGTCGGCGCGCAGCCAGTCGTTGGCGAAGGTGATCCAGCGGGCGGTGAAGCCGTCGGCCTGCACGGTGGTGGTGGCCGATCCGGTGGTGCCGTAGGTGCCGCCGCCGGGCTTGGGGGTGCCGGCCGCGTTGTCGTACACGATCACGACGTCCCGGGGGTCCTCCGAGGCGCCGATCCAGGTCGTCTCCGTGCGGCCGGCGTCGACGACGACCGTCTCCCGGTAGGTGCCCGGTGCGACGACCAGCGTCCGGCCGCTCCCGCTCGCGGCCGTCACCGCGGCCTGGACGGAGGTGTGGTCGCCCCGGCCGTGCGGGTCGACGTACAGGGTGGCGGGGGTGAGACGGCGGGCCGGTGAGCCGTACCGCCCGAACGGGCGCGGCCCGCCGTCGGCCCGTGCGGGAGCCGCCGGCAGCAGCCCCAGCGCGGCGCCCGCCACGAGGAAACCGCGTCTGGACAGGGAGGTTCGGGGATGGTGCGAGGGCATGAGCGTGCTCCTTCGCGGTGGAGGGCGGCGGATCAGCGCAGGTGACCGGCGCCGGCGCAGTGGTCGACGATGCCGGGCAGGGCCTTCGCCGGATCGACCTTCGTCCGCAGGGTCGGTGTCCAGCCCGCGCCCGACTGGAGGATCTCGCCCGGCACTTCGGCGTTGTGGACGGCGATGAGATCGGTCGGGGCGCCGTTGACGTAGTTGCCGTCGGCGGTCAGCGGCGCCTCCTTCCACTTCTTCAGGATCGAACCGGCCTCGACCCCGGCGGCCAGCGTGAACGCGTTGTGTTCGGCGACGAGCTGTGACTCCATCCCGATGCCGTAGCTGTAGGAGAAGCCGTCCTCGGCCACGAAGTGGTTGCTGTACGAGTCGACCTGCCCGAAGCGGACGCGCGGTGCGCGCTCGACCAGGTTCGAGAACAGGTTGTGGTGGAAGGTGACCTTGAGGTGCCCCCGGTCGACGGCGGCCGTGGCGGCGCTGTCGCTGTTGCCGATCAGGATCGTCTTGTCGTGGTCCTCGAAGACGTTCCAGGAGGCGGTCACGTAGTCGGCGCCCTTGACGATGTCCAGCTCACCGTCGTGCTGCTCGTAGATGCGGCCGAAGTAGGACGGCAGCGTGCTGTCCGGGTGGTCCCCGTCGGTGAAGGTGTCGTGGTCCATCCACACATGCGTGGAGCCGTGGATCACCGCGCTGTCGTACTCGGAGTTCCAGTTGCCGTCGGCGGTGTCGGTCGGGTCCCACTGGGGGAAGCAGTCGAGCGGGCTCTCGAAGCGCAGGTTGCGGACGATGACGTTGTCGACACCCTTGATCTGGAGGCTGGCGCCCCTGAACCCGGCGTTGCTGCCGATGCCCACGATGGTGGTGTCGGCCGGGACGTTCGCCTTGATGTAGGCGTCCTGCTCGGCGGCGGAGGCGCGGCGCAGGCCCTCGGGGCTGTCGTCGGGTTCGGCGTCCAGGTTGGTGGAGCGACCCCAGTTCTCCGGGGAGTACTTGGCGAGGTAGGCGTCGAAGTCGTAGCCCGGCGCCTCGAACGAGGCACAGCTGGGCCCGTCGGCGTCGATCGTCCCCTTCACCTTGATGATCCTCGGCGCGCTGCCGCCGTCGGCCAGGGCGGCCTTGAACTCTTCCCAGGTGGTGACGGTGTGGACATGGGCGGAGTCGGCGGCGGCGCCTCCGGTGGTGCCGGTGCCGTACGCGCCCCATCCGTCGTTCGCGGCCAGTACCTGGTGGGCGAGGTCCGGATGCCGGGACTGCGCGGAGGCGGTGCCCGTGACGGCGAGCACGAGGGCCGTGCAGCCGGCAAGGGCTGCTATGGCACGTCCATGACATATCTGTGTGCGCACTGTGCGGTCTCCTCGGTCACGAATCCGATGCGGGTGGCCAGTTGATCCAAGACAGGGGAATCTCGTCGTGCAGCCGGACGACGTCGCGGGGCGCGAGCACCCGCGTCCGCAGCGACTCCCGCGCGACGAGCCGCGCCACGGCGACGGCCCCCGGCGGATTGAAGTGCGTGTTGTCCTGCTCGGTGTCGGTCCAGTTGAAGTAGGTCTTCGTCGCCTCGACCCCGAGCCGCTGCCACAGCGCGAGCGACAGCGCCTCGATGTCGAGCAGCGGCACGCGCTCTTCCTTCGCGAGCGCGCGCATCGCCGCCGGATAGTCGCCGTGGGTCGGCACGGCGTTGCCGTCGGCGTCGAACTTGCGGCGCTCCACCGGGGTGACGAGGACGGGGCGGGCACCGTGCGCACGGGCGCCGTCGATGTAGCGGCGCAGGTAGTCCTGGTACGTGGTCCAGGGCTCGGTGTAGCGGGTCGGGTCGGCGGACTTCTCGTCGTTGTGCGCGAACTGGACCAGAAGAAGATCACCGGCCCGGATCTCGGCGAGGATCGCGTCGAGCCGCCCCTCGTCGACGAAGCTCTTCGAACTCCGCCCGTTCACGGCATGGTTGGCGACCTTCACGGACGTGCGAAGAAAGAAGGGAAGCGCCATTCCCCAGCCGGTCTCCGGAGCCGCGTCGGCGTACTTCTGGGCGGCGGTGGAATCACCGGCGATGTAGGCCGTGCGTTGCCTCTCGGGGGATCGACCGGCGAGGGGAACAGCAGCCAGAGCCGCGGAAGTTACCTGTCTGCGCGTAAGGGACACGAAGGTGCACCTTTCAACAGAGGGTGAGTGGATCAGAGGCGCGAGGCTGTATCGATTTGCGGCTCTCAGTGGTTCTTCTTCCAGTCGGCCTGCGCCGCATTGAGCTGATCGGCAAGCGTGTCCAGGAATTCCTTCGCGCTCATCTTCCCGAGCAGCACCTTCTGGAAGTTCGGCTCGTTGTCCGCCTTGGAAATGGTGTTCCAGTCGGGCAGGTAGTAAGGCAGCTGCACGATCTTCGTGCTGGCCCCGTTCAGCGCCTCGGCGGCAAGCCGCGTCGGCTCCGACTGCTGAACCCACGCGTCCTGCGCCGCCTCCGTGTTGGCCGGCACCTGCCCCGCCGTCTCGTTCCACTTGCTGTTGGACTCATGCGAGGCCGCGAACTCGATGAACTTCCAGGCGGCCGACTTGTTCTTGCCCGCCTTGAACAGCCCCAGCCCGTCCACGGGATTGGACACCTGTACCCGGGTCCCGTCGTCCAGCGTCGGGTTCGGAAGGCCCTTGAACCTGCCGCTCAGCGCCTTCTCGTGGTCCGCATAGGAACCGAGGTTGTGGCTCAGCATCCCGATCGTGCCCGAGTCCCACTGGGCGACCATCTTGGTGAAGTCGTTGTTGACGTCGGCGGACGGGGTGTCCTTCTTGTACAGGCCGACGTACTTCTCCAGCGCGGCCACGTTCTTCGCGTCGTTGACCGTGGTCCTGTCGCCGTTCCAGAAGGACGTGATCCCGCTCTGCCCGTAGGTGGCGTCCAGGGCCTGGGCGATCGAGCCCTCACCGCCCCGGATGGTGTAGCCGAACTTGTTCCTGCCCTTGTCGGTGAGCTTGCCGGCGGCGGTGTAGAACTTCGTCCAGGTGGTCGGCGCCTCCAGCCCGGCGGCCGTGAACAGGTCGGTCCGGTACCACAGCGTGCCGTTGTTGGCCGAGGTCGGCACGGTGTACGTCTTCTCGTCGCCGCCGGCCGCCTTCACGCTCTCCAGGAACTTCGCGTTGAGCTTGCCGTTCAGCGGACTGGACGATATCCGGCTGTCCAGCGGCTCCAGCGCGCCCTGCGCGGCGATCTCGGCGAGCATCGCGGTGCCGACGCCGCCGACGTCCGGCAGCCCGCCGCCCTGGATGGCGGTGTCGTACTTGGACTGGACGCTCGCGGCGGGCACGCCCACGTACTCGACCTTGATGTCCGGGTACTTCTTCTCGAAGTCGGCGATGATCTGCTTCCAGACGTCGGTCCTGACACCGCCGTTGTTGTCCCAGAAGGTGATCGTGCCCTTGCCGGAGCCCTCGTTCCCCTTGTCGCCCGCGCCGCCGCTGCCGTCGTCGCCGCAGGCGGTGGCGGTCAGCGCGAGCACGGAGCCCAGGGCGACGGCCGTGGCGGCGCGCCTGCTTCTGCGGATGCTGCTCTTCATCGGTCGGCTCTCTTCTTCCGGATCCAGCGGAGACATGGACGGCAAGCGCTTGCCAAGGGGGTGCGTCATTGCGGCTCCCAACAGGCGTACGGGTGGACTCAGGAGGCAGGGGTGACAGGGGTGATGCGGAAGTGCGTGAAGGTCGCCGAGCCGGCGTGTCCCGGCCCGGCGGGTGCGAGGGCGAAGAGGCCGAGCAGAGCGCCGACCCAGCGCCAGGGAGTGGCGGCGAAGACGGGTCCGGACGGGCGGAAACCGTCCCCGGTGTCGGCCGAGAAGCGGCAGCGGGCCCCCGGCCCGGCCTCGATGCGCAGCCGGACCCGGCCCTCGGGCACGACACGCGCGTGCTCGGCGTCCCGCTCCTTCTCGGCGAGGGGCTCGGCGAACCGGTGCACGAGCAGGACCGTCCCGTGGGGCCCCCGCTCAAGCCCGATCCAGCTGTACGCGTCCCCGAGCACGGCAAGCCCGGCCCGCGCCCCCGCCTCCGCGCCGTCCAGCCGTAGCCCGACCTCGACCGCGCAGGGCGCGCCGGGCAGCCGCTGGGTGAGTACGTTCGGCAGTTTCCGCAGGTCGTGCGCGTCGGCCGAGCGGACGCAGGTCAGTCGCAGACCGTCGGCGGAGTGCTGGGTGGCCCAGCCGTCCCGGGGGTTGGCCGTCCACTGCCACTGACGGCCGTACCGACCGCCGGGGAAGTGGTCGTCGGTGGCGGGCGCGGCGGGCGGCTGCGGTGGCAGCCCGGGCCTGCGGTGTACGGCGACGGGGGCGCCGTCGTCCCCGATCACCGGCCAGCCTCCCCCACTCTCGGCTTCGCTCGAGCGGGAGGTGCCCCCATCTCCCCAGCGCATCGGCTGGAGGTGCACGACCCGGCCGTACGCGCCCCGCTGCTGGAAGTGCAGGAACCAGTCCTCGCCGGAAGCGGTGCGCACCCAGCCGCCCTGGTGCGGCCCGTTGACGTCGGTGTCCTTCTGCTCCAGGACCACCTTCTCCTCGTACGGGCCGAAGAAGCCGCGCGAGCGGAAGGCGCCCTGCCAGCCGGTCTCCACTCCCCCGGCGGGCGCCAGGATCCAGAACCAGCCGTCGTGCCGGTGGAGCTTGGGCCCTTCGAGGGTGAACCAGCCGGGGATGCGGTCCGCGTCGACGATCACCTTGCCCGCGTCGAGCAGCGAGCTGCCGTCGGGGTGCATACGGTGGCCGGTGAGCCGGTTCTTGATGCCGGAGCGGGACCTGGCCCAGGCGTGCACGAGGTAGGCCTCGCCGGTCTCCTCGTCCCACAGCGGGCACGGGTCGATCAGGCCCTTGCCCTCCTTCAGCAGGTGCGGGTGGCTCCAAGGGCCGCGGATCTCGGGGGCGTTGATCTGGAAGATGCCCCGGTCGGGGTCGCCCCAGAAGATCCAGAAGCGCTCGTCGTGGTACCGGAGCGAGGGTGCCCAGACCCCGCAGTCGTGCCGGGGCCCCGCGAACTCCTCGGCCGGTTCGAGGCGTTCGAGAGCGTGGCCGATCAGGGTCCAGTTGACCAGGTCACGGGAGTGCAGCAGCGGCAGCCCGGGGGCGCGGCCGAAGCTGGACGCCGTGAGGTAGAAGTCGTCGCCGACGCGGACGACGTCCGGGTCGGACCAGTCGGCGTCGATGACCGGGTTGCGATAGGTGTCCTCCGTGAGGCCGGCGCTCATGGGCTCACCGCCTTGCGGACCAGTGCCGCAGCCTCGTCCCGGCCCAGGCGGCCGTCGGCGACGACGGTGACGACCCGCCGTACGACGGTCTCGCCGGACGGGACCGGCACCCGCCGGTCGTGCGCCAGCGAGGAACCCACCCCCGGGTACTCGGCGGTGCGGACGAACCACGGGTCGCGCCGTGTGCCGTCGGTGGCCCCGGCGAAGACCAGCGTCCAGTCGGCGCCGGTCAGGGCGAGCCAGTCGGCACGGGTGCCGTGGACCTCCGGCTCGCCCTCGCGCTCTGCGGTGAAGACGTGCGGGGCGGCGGCCTCCTTGCGGGCGCGCCAGAAGAAGCCGCCGTAGGCCGCGCCGGGGCGCCCGTTGGTCGCGGGGCTGCCGAACGACAGCGGGTCCGGGGTGACATTGGTGAGGGAGAAGGTGAAGTCCAGCGCCCAGGCGGAGTCGGTGAGTGCGGTGGCGGCCACGGTACGGCGCTCGCGCAGCAGCTCGGCCCCGGCGGCGACCCAGCGCAGCTCCTCCACGAAGCCGTCGGGGTCGCGCAGTTGGAAGGAGGTGTGACGCTGGGCGCCGTGGTTGTCCAGCTCGGTGGGGCCCTGGTCGCGGACGATGGGGGTACCTCCCTGCTCGAACGAAGTTGAGAGCTTGGGGGAGCGCCCGCCCCAGAAGTTGTGCCCCTCGACGTCGGGAACGGCGACACCGACGCCGAGGTGGTGGGTGTGGTCGGCCGGGCTCACCTCGGTGACCGTGGTGCCGGACAGGGTGGTGACGGGGTGCAGATAGGGGCGCGGGGAGAGGCGGGCCGGGAGTTCGGGACGGGTGAGGTAGCGGCCGACCGGGCGGCCCGCGGCGCGCAGGACGAGGGTGTCGTCGGTCGTCATCAGGTGCTCCCCTGTTTCGGTGGCGCCCAGGGGGCGCCCAGCTCTGAGTAGAGGGCGAGGGTGTCGGCGGCGGCCGCGACCAGTCCGTCGATGCCGGACACCACCCGGCGGTTCTCACCGGGCAGGAGGTGCCAGGCGCCGGCGGGCAGCGCGACCGGGTCGTCGGCCAGTCGAATCGCTTCAACGACCTTCATGAAGGCGCCCGTCGCGTCGGGTTCGACCAGCAGCGGGGCGCCGACGGTGAGGTGGTCGACGAGGTTCCCCAGCAGATCCGTGCGGTCGTACTCGATCTCCTGCGGGCCGTGGCCCGCGCGCTGGAGCAGGATGCGGTCCCGCTTGTACCAGAAGGTGATCCGGCCCCGGTCGCCGTGCACCAGGACGTACGGCTCCCCGGGGTCCTCGGCGCACAGGGTCGCGGCGACGGTGACCGGGCCCTTGGCGGTGCTCACGCGGACGCAGGAGGTGTCGTCGGACTCGATGTCATTGGCGCGCAGCAGTTCGGTCTCGATGCCGGTGACGTCCTCGGCGCGGGTGGTGCCGAGGAGGGCGAGACCGGTGGCGACCGCATGGGCGAGGGGGTTGGTGAGCACGCCGTCGACCACGTCGACGCCGTTCAGCCGCCGCCTGCCCGCCCAGGGCGCCCGTCGGTAGTACGCCTCGTCACGCGCCCAGGCCCCGCCGCCGCCGACGCCCATGACCTCCCCGATCGCGCCCTCCTCGATCAGTTCCCGGATCGCGGGCACGGCGTGCGAGCCCAGCGACTGGAAGCCGATCTGGCAGACGACTTCGGCCTTGGCGACCCCGTCGGCCATGCGGCGGGACTCGTCGTAGGAGGGCGCGGGCGGCTTCTCCAGCAGGATGTGGACGCCCCGGTCGGCCGCGGTGAGGGCCAGGTCGGTGTGGGTGGGGATGGGCGTGCAGATCACGGCGATCCGCGCGTCCGTGCGGTCGAGAAGGGTGCCGAGGTCGGCGGACTGGAGGGGGACACCCAGGCCCTCGGGGATCTCGTCCCCGGCCAGCGGGGTGAGTTCGCAGATCCCGGCGAGCCGGACGACGCCCTTGTCCTGGAGCCGGCGGATGTTGTCGAGGTGCCAGCGGCCGTGGCCGCGTGCGCCCGCCAGGACGATCGGGACGGGTGTGCTCACGGGATCCTCCCTGCGTTGTCGATCTTTCCCTGCAGGGTAAGCGGCCGGGCGGGGGCGGCCCGATGGTGTCTCATCCCTTCACCGCCCCGGCGCTGAAGCCCGTGATCAGCCACTTCTGGATGAACGCGAACACGATCACCACGGGGACGGCGGCGATGATGCCGCCCGCGGCCAGCGCGCCCAGATCGACGCTGTCCGAGCTCATCAGGGTGTTGAGGCCGACCGGAATCGTCTGCTTGCTCTGGTCGGAGAGGAACATCAGGGCGAACAGGAAGTGGTTCCAGGCGTGCACGAAGGCGAAGGAGCCGACGGCGATCAACCCGGGCCGCAGCAGCGGGAGCACGACGATCCGGAAGGCGGTGAGACGGTTGCAGCCGTCGACCCAGGCGGCCTCTTCCAGGGAGTACGGGACGTTCCTGATGAAGCCGCTGATCAGGATCATCGACAGCGGCAGCTGGAAGACGGTCTCGGCCACGATGACACTGCCCAGTGAGTTGATCATCTGGAGCCTGGCGAAGATCTGGAACAGCGGGACCAGCAGCAGCGCGCCCGGCACGAACTGGGAGCACAGCAGGGCCAGCAGGAACGCGCGCTTGATCCGGAAGTCGAAGCGGGCCAGCGCGTAGCCGCCGGCGAGTGCGACGACCGTGGTCAGGACCAGGGTGGCGATGCCGACGTACACGCTGTTGGCGAAGTAGGTGCCGAAGCTGCGCTCGGTCCACACCTTCTGGAAGTGGTCGAGGGTGACCGGCCAGGGCACGAGCGAGGTGGAGCCGGCCGGGCGCAGGGCGAAGAGCAGGATCCAGTAGAAGGGGACCAGGGTGAAGAGGAGGTAGACCGACAGGGGGAGGTATATCTGCCGGCGTGGGACCTCGTCCCAGGAGCGGCGGCTGCGGCGCGGCCGTGCGGGCTCGGACACCGCGCGCTCGGGTGCGGGAGCGACCTCGGTGATCACTTGGTCTCACCTCCGAACTTGCTCAGCCGCAGATAGACGATCGAGCAGAAGAGCAGGATCACGAACGCGACCGTGGTCAGGGCGGACGCGTAGCCGAAGTTGTGGGCGTCGACGCTGGTGTTGGCGATGTACAGCGGGAGGGTGGTGGTCTCGCCCGCCGGGCCGCCGCCGGTGAGGGTGTAGAGCAGGTCGACGTTGTTGAACTCCCACACCGCGCGCAGCAGCGTGGACAGGACGATCGCGTCCTTCAGGTGTGGGAGCGTGATGTGCCAGAACTGCTTGAGCCGGCTCGCGCCGTCGACCTCGGCGGCCTCGTACAGGTCCTTCGAGACGGACTGCAGGTCGGCGAGGAGGAGGATCGCGAAGAAGGGGACGCCCCGCCACAGATCGGCGACCACCGCCGCCGGGAAGACGGTCGAGGTGTCCGACAGCCAGCTGGTGCCGTACGAGCCGATGCCCAGGTCGGCGAGGTAACGCGTGATGCCCGTCTGGGAGTTGTAGAGCAGCACCCAGATCGCGGAGGTCAGCACGCCGGAGACGGCCCACGGCGAGAACACCAGGGCGCGGCCCAGCGCCCGGCCCGCGAAGGTCTGGTTGACGATCAGCGCGAGGGCGAGCCCGAAGAGCAGCTGGAGGCCCACCTCCACGACGACCCACTTGGCGCTGAAGGTCAGCGTGTCCCAGAACTGGGGGTCGTCGGTGAAGGCGTGGACGAAGTTGTCGAAGCCCGCGTAGCCGTTCCGCCACGGCTTGGTGGGGTTGTAGTTCTGCAGGCTGTAGTAGAAGACGCTGATGACCGGATAGGCGATGAAGCCGAGCATCAGCAGGCCTGCCGGGGCGATCAGCAGGTACGGCAGCCTGCGCGGGGTCGCGGAGGCACGGCGCCGCCGGGGTGGCGCGGGCGGTTTCGCCACGGCTGCGGCTTGGGCCATGACTGTTCTCCGTTCGCAGTGGGGCGGGTACAGCGGGTGCGGCACGTCCAGCAGGTGCAGCGGATACAGGAAGCGCTTGCTTCATACACATGGGTGAAGCGCTTCAACGATCGGAGTGCGGTGGTCCGGTCAGCCCGCGTACGGGTCCGGCACCTTGCCCGGCCGGGACAGGAACTCGAAGTCGCAGCCGGTGTCGGCCTGGGTGATCTGCTCGTCGTAGAGCGCGCCGTAGCCGCGCTCGTGACGGACGGGCGGCGGTGTCCAGTCGGCCCGCCTGCGCTCCAGCTCCTCGTCGTCCACGTGGAGTTGAAGCGTGCGTGCCTCGACGTCCAGGGTGATGGAGTCCCCGGTGCGCACCAGCGCCAGCGGTCCCCCGACGTACGACTCGGGCGCCACGTGCAGCACGCACGCGCCGTAACTCGTGCCGCTCATACGGGCGTCGGAGATCCGCACCATGTCCCGCACGCCCTGTCTGAGCAGGTGGTCGGGGAGGGGCAGCATGCCGTACTCGGGCATGCCGGGCCCGCCCCTGGGTCCGGCGTTGCGCAGGACGAGGACGCTGTCGGCGGTGATGCCGAGCGAGGGGTCGTTGATGGTGCGCTGCATCGTCCGGTAGTCGTCGAAGACGACGGCCGGACCGGTGTGCTTGAGCAGGTGCGGCTCGGCGGCAATGTGCTTGATGACCGCGCCGTCCGGGCAGAGGTTGCCGCGCAGCACGGCGACCCCGCCCTCGCTGGCGACCGGGTTGTCGCGGGTCCGGATGACGTCGTCGTCGTGCACCCGGGCGCCCGCGAGCTGCTCGCGCAGGGTGTCGTACGAGACCGTCGGCCGGTCGAGGTGGAGCAGGTCCGGGATGCGGGAGAGGAACCCGGCGAGGCCGCCCGCGAAGTGGAAGTCCTCCATCAGATACCGCTGTCCGCCGGGGCGGACGTTGGCGAGGACCGGGACTGTGCGGGCGATGCGGTCGAAGTCGTCGAGGGTGAGCCGCACCCCCGCCCGGCCCGCCATGGCGATCAGATGGATCACGGCGTTGGTGGAGCCGCCGAGCCCGAGGACGGTGGTGACCGCGTCCTCGAACGCCTCGCGGGTGAGGATGTGGGACAACTTCCGGTCCCGGTGGACCAGTTCGACGATGCGCAGGCCCGACGCGGCGGCCATACGGTCGTGCCCGGAGTCCACGGCCGGGATGCTGGACGCGCCCGGGACGGTCACACCGAGCGCCTCGGCGGCTGCGGTGAGCGTGGAGGCCGTACCCATGGTCATGCAGTGGCCGGGCGAGCGGGCCAGGCCGCTCTCCAGCTCGGCCAGCTCGCAGTCGCCGATGAGGCCGGCGCGCTTGTCGTCCCAGTACTTCCACATGTCGGTGCCGGAGCCCAGGACCTCGCCCCGCCAGTGACCCGGCAGCATCGGCCCGGCGGGCACGAAGACCGTGGGCAGGTCGACGCTCGCGGCGCCCATGAGCAGGGCGGGCGTGGACTTGTCGCAGCCGCCCATCAGGACGGCGCCGTCGACCGGGTAGGAGCGCAGCAGTTCCTCGGTCTCCATCGAGAGCAGGTTGCGGTAGAGCATCGGGGTCGGCTTCTGGAAGGTCTCGCTGAGGGTGGAGACCGGGAATTCGAGCGGGAAGCCGCCGGCCTGCCACACCCCGCGCTTGACGGCCTGTGCCCGGTCTCTCAGGTGCACATGACAGGGGTTGATGTCCGACCAGGTGTTGAGGATCGCGATGACGGGCTTGCCCAGGTGCTCCTCGGGCAGATAGCCGAGCTGGCGGGTGCGGGCGCGGTGGCTGAAGGAGCGCAGTCCGTCGGTGCCGTACCACTGGTGGCTTCTGAGCTCTTCCGCTTTCTTGATGCCGTTGTTCATATCGACCATCCGGCGACGATGGCGGCGACCTCGGCACGCTCGTCCTCGGGCAGCTGCCTGCTGGGCGGGCGGACCTCGGGGCGGCACAGGCCGAGGGAGGCGAGGGCCTCCTTGACGACGGTGACGTTGTCGGCGGAGCCGTTCGCGGCGCGCAATTCCTCGAAGCGGCGGATCTGCTCCCAGACCTTCATGGCGGTGGGGTAGTCGCCTGATCGAAGCGCTTCGATCATGTTCAGCGAAACGGCCGGGGCGACGTTCACGAGCCCGGAGGTGAAGCCGGTGGCCCCCGCGGAGAAGTACGAGGGGGCGTACGGCTCGGCGAGACCGGCCACCCACACGAAGCGGTCGAGACCCGCGTCCCGGGAGAAGGCGGCGAAGCGGGCGGCGTCCGGGACCGCGTACTTGACGCCGATGACGTTCGGGCAGGCGTCGGCGAGTTCGGCGAGGCGGGCGCCGGGCAGCTGGGCGTTGCGGATGTAGGGGACGACGCCCAGTTCGGGGACGGCCTCGGCGATCGCGCGGTGGTAGTCGACCCAGCCGCTCTGCGCGACGTACGGGTGGACGGGCTGGTGGACCATCACCATCCCGGCGCCCCGCTCACGGGCGTGCCGGGCGGTCGCGACGGCGGTGGGCACGTCGTGGCCGACGCCGACGAGGACGGCGGCACGCTCGCCGACCTCGTCGAGGGTCAGCTCGGTGACGAGCCGGCGCTCCTCGGGGGTGAGGGCGTAGAACTCGCCGGTGTTGCCGTTGGGGGTGAGGGTGGTGACACCGCCGTCGAGCAGCCTGCGCAGCAGGGCCCGGTGGGCGTCCCGGTCGACGGTGCCGTCCTCGGCGAACGGGGTCACCGGGATCGCCACCACGTCGGCCAGGGCCGCCCGCTGGGTCTCGAACGTCACGCCGCTCATTCCTGACCTTCCTGTGCCGGGGACTCGTCGGCGGCCAGCGGGAACGCCCGCCGGACGAACGACGCGATATGGGCGTGCAGGGCGCCGGCCGCGCCGTCCGCGTCGCCCTCCAGGGCGAGCCGCAGGATCTCGCGGTGCTCGCCGGCCTCCCGTTCCCAGGAGGGGTCGGCGGCCCAGGCGACGGCGGAGACGAGGGCGGCCTGGTCGCGGACCTCGTCGAGCATCCGGCCGAGCAGCGGGTTGCCGCACGGCAGATAGAGGGCCCGGTGGAACTCCCGGTTGGCGAGGGAGCGTTCGGCGGTGTCCGTCGCCTCGTCGGCGCGGGTCAGCGCGTCACGGGCGGCGTCGAGGGAGGCGCCGAGCCGCACGGCCCGCTTCAGCGCCTCCGGTTCGAGCAGCAGCCGCACGTCGTAGACCTCGCGTGCCATGTCCGCGTCCACCATGCGCACCGTGACGCCCTTGTACTGGCTCATCACGACCAGCCCAGTACCGGCCAGGGTCTTGAGCGCCTCGCGCACCGGGGTCTTGGAAACCCCGAACTGTGCGGCGAGCTCGGTCTCGACCAGGGCCTGACCTGGCGTCAACTGACCGGTGAGGATGCGGTGTTTGATCGCGTCCAGCACGAACTGCGTGCGGGACGGGATCGGCACGGGCACAGAGGTCATGCGCGCCTCTCGGATCTCCGCGTGTATGTGATCTCGCGTATGTGATCTCACATATCGCGTCTCATATATGACGTACGAAGTGCGACGCGTTGAAGGTAGGAGCGCCTCTGTCTTTCGTCAATGCTTCTGACAAAGGAAGTTGACGTGCCGTCGGGGAGCTTCAGACGATCCTGCTGTCGCCCTCACGGGCGGTGTCCGTGGGCCGGCCGAAGGCCACAGCGGCACGGGCGGTCGCCGACTCACGGTTGAGGGTGGGCCCGACGTGGGTGATCAGCAGCTCGCGCACATGGGCCTCGCGGGCGACACGGCCCGCGTCCTCCGGTGTCAGATGAACCCGTTCGCCTTCGCGATGCTCGTCGATGTCCGCCTCGCACAGGAACAGGTCGGCGCGGGTGGCGAGTTCGACGAGCGCGGCGCAGGGGCCGCTGTCCCCCGAGTAGGCCAGCACGCTCCCCTGGCACTCGGCACGCAGTCCGTAGGCCTCGGCGTCGTGGGCGACGGCACGGGCGGTGAGGCGCAGATTCCAGTGCTGGGCTTCATGGCCGTCGCACAGGGGCCGGAAGTCGAAGACACCGCTGAGGAAGTCCACGTCGGGCTTCCCGAAGAAGCCGGCCAGCCGCCGGGCGCACTCCTGCGGCGCATACACCGGAACCGGCGCCGGCGGGGTCATGCCGCCGAAGGCATAGGCGTAGGCGGCGGCGAGCAGATCCGCGCTGTGGTCGGCGTGCAGATGCGAGATCCAGATCGCGGTGAGCCGCGCGGGATCCGTGTGTCGCTGCAACTCGGCGAAGGTCCCGGGCCCGGCGTCCACCCACACCTCGGCGCCACCGCCCCGCAGCAGGTACCCGGAACACGGGCGCCCCGGCTGCGGGTACGGGGAGGCGGTGCCGAGGACGGTGAGAGTGAGGGGCATGCCCGGAGCGTAATGTCGCGGACTACATGATCAGACGAAATCCGGGCTGCCGCAGCCACGCGTCGAGAAATGCGGCGTCCCCGACCTGACGCACCCCGCGTCCGCCGCCATCGGCACCGTACGCCACCTGGACGAGCAGTCCCGGCAGCACGGGCGCGTCCAGCATCCCGTCGAAGTCGATCAGGGCGTCGAGGCGTCGGGCGAGCGCGAGTGCGAGGTGGCCCAGCATCCGGTGGTTCGCCGGACCGGAGGAGCCGGCGGCCAGGACCAGCCCCTGGACGGGCGGGCTCGGGAAGGCCGAACAGTCCTCGTCCGCCGCGGGGATGTGCTCGTCGTCCGCCAGGAAGAACGCACCGGTCCCCTCGGCATCGGCGCCCGGTCCGAGCGCCGACGGATCCTCGACCCAGAAGTCGACCTCACCGTCGTCCCGGACCAGCACCGGTGCGCAGAAGCTCTCCAGCCACGGAAGCAGACCGGCCACCACCTCCCGGGTCCGTCTCGGCCGTCCGAACAACCACAACCCCACCACCGGCCCAGCCACGCCCGTCCCCTGTCCCCCTCGCTCCGTCCAAGCGGTTGTAGCAGGCCGGGCCCCGGCTCCGTACCCATTTCTCTTTCGTGCTGCCCCACCCCCCTCCTTCGTGCTGCCCTACGGCCGCCACCCGGGATCCCGCCCGCTCAGTCCCACCGCGCGGTCCAGCAAGGGGGCGTCGGCCGGGACGGGGACGACCGGGCCGAAGGCGCCGTTGCCGCGGTCGGAGTTGTCTGCCGCGGCGCGCAGGAAGCCGTACGACGCCTGCAGGGCGGCGGGGTCGGGGGTGTACTGCCGGCCGGTCGCGCGGGCCAGGTCCCAGCCGTGGATCACCAGCTCGTCCGCGACGACCGCACCCGCGACCGCGCCCGGCAGGTCCACACCGCCCGCGCGGGTCATACCGGTCCACGCGGCGGGCTCGCGCCAGGCTTCGGCCAGCTCGTCCAGGACCTTGGGCAGCTCCGCGCGCCAGCCGGGGCCGATGTCCGGCTCGGCGGCGTTCGGACTGGTGTCGGTGGTGGCACCCAGATCCTTTCGGGCGGCGTCGCGGAAGGCGACGGACAGCCCCATCAGGTGCCCCAGCATGTGGCGCACCGCGTAGTCCGGACACGGTGTCGCGGCCGAGAGCTGCTCGTCGGTGACACCCTCGGCGAGCCGCAGCAGCTCGCGCGTCTGCGGGCCGAGGTCGAGGATCGTGTCGGTCATCCGGTTGCTCCTTGGGATTGCGCTGGACGTCTCCGTACGGAAGGTGGACTGTCCGGGTTCCCGGAACTCATCGGTGGCCGCCCGATCCCGTAGGGCACCTGCCCGATGTCGCGCGGTATGCCTTAGGCCCACGATGACCGGGTATGACGAGGAACTGGACCATGACCCGCGTCCTCCTGGACCGCAACGCGGGGCTGTATCTGACGAGCGTGGTGGTGTCCGCCTTCGGCACGTCCGCGCTGGGGCTCGCGTCGGGCGTGTGGGTCAAGGACCTCACCGGCTCGAACGGCCTGGCCGCCCTGTGCATGCTCGCCATCTGGGCGCCGACGCTGCTGGGCCCGGCGCTCGGCACGATCGCCGACCGCGTCCGCCGCAAACCGCTGCTCATCTGGACGAACCTGGGGCTCGCCGGTCTCCTGCCCACCCTCTTCGGCGTCGGTTCCCGGGCGGACCTCTGGCTCCTGTTCGCCGTGCTGTTCGTGTACGGCGCCACGGTCGTCGTCCACGACCCCGCCGAGTCCGCCCTGCTCGCCGCCACCGTGGACCCGGATCTCCTCCGTGACTTCAACGGGCTGCGGACGACCGTCGTGGAGGGCATGAAGCTGGTGGCCCCGCTCACGGGCGCCGGCCTGTACGCGACGTACGGCGGGCCGACCGTCGCCTGCCTGGACGCGGTCACGTTCGCGCTGGCCGCGGCCCTGTGGGTGCTGATCCGCGTCCACGAGGAGCGGCCCGAGCGGCCGGCCGGCACCTGGCGGGAGCGGACCGCCGAGGGTGCCCGGCGTCTGTGGGCGCGTCCCGGGCTGCGCCGACTGGTCCTGGCGGGTGGCGCGACGATGTTCTTCGCCGCCCTGAGCAGCACCATGACCTATGCCGTCGTGGACGGCCTGGGGCACGCCCCCGCCTACTCCGGCGTGCTGTACGCGGTCCAGGGCGCCGGCTCGGTGGCGGTCGGGCTGGCCTCCGGTCCCGCGATGCGCCGGCTCGGCGAGCGCCGGTTCGCGGCGGCCGGGATCGCGCTGACGGCTGTCGCGGTGGCCGCGCGGGGGATCCCGTCCGACCCGGTGGCGCTGGTGTGCAGCGGGGCGATCGGCCTGGGGCTGCCGTGCGTGCTGATCGCCGCGTTCACCGCCGTACAGCACGAGATCCCGGGACCGCTGCTGGGCCGGGCGACCGCCACCGCCAACACCTTGGTCTTCACGCCGAACGTGATCGGGCTGGCCGTGGGGGCGGCCCTGGTCGAGTTGGCCGACCACCGTCTGCTGCTGGTCCTGTTCGGGCTGGCGCTGCTCGCGACGGCCGCCTCCCTGGCTCAGCGCCCGGACAGGGCCTCCCGCACCGCCGACAGGTCCCCGTCCGACGCCAACCCGGCGTGATACAGCCGTAGTTCCGTCGCCCCCAGGTTCCGCGCCCGGGCCGCGTCCGCCGCGAGTGTGCCGGGGGTGCCGCCCATCCCGGAGACCACGGTGAAGTTGGCGGCGAGAACGGCGTCGGCGCGCCCCTGCTCCGCGAACGGCGTCAGCGGACCGAGCCCGCCCGTGCAGGGCACGACCACACCGTCCGCGACGGACAGGATGTGCGCCGGGTCCACGCCCGCGTTGGCACCGCAGTGGTACGTCACCGGGTCCGCGTGGAGCAGCACCTGGAAGCCGTCGGGCGCGGCCGCGCGGACCGCGGCGACGGCCTCCTCCTGGAGGGTGCGGGCGGTTTCCTCGCGCCACGCGCGCGTGCCGGCGGCCCGCTGTACGCCGAGGAGCTTCTCCACGCCCGCCCAGCCTCCGTCGTCGGGCGCCCCCTGCCACAGCGGCTCCAGGGCGGCCCGTACGGCGGTGGCCAGCTCGTCGGGGTCCAGGCCCTGTCCGCCGTACCCGGCCCGGCAGGCGGGGCAGAAGCAGAGCGACATCAGGTACTGGCCGGCCTCCCCGAGGCCGACTCCGCCGGTCTTGTCGTGGGCGTGCAGATGCGCGAGGCCGTACCAGCCGAGGGACTCCAGCTCGGTGCCCCGGGCTCCGGGCCGTACGGCGGCCTCCGCGGCCAGGTCGACGAGGTACGCGCGCGTGGCGGGCTGCGCGATGCACGGCGCCCAGGGGTAGCGGTCGCCGTAGGCGTTGACGATGGAGGTGTCCGGGTGCTCGGCGCCCAGGCGGGAGTTGTGCGCGAGGACGACCCAGGTGTGCACCTCCAGGCCGGCCGCCGCGAGCGCCGCGGCCGCCGTGCCGTAGGCATCCCCGGGCGCCCAGTCCCCGGCCGGGTACGGGCGTATCGTGCGGCCCGTCCAGCGGTCACCGGGCGGATACAGCACGGCCGCGTGCTCGGCGGTGACGACACGGTGGCGCGGGTGGCGGGGGGTCAGCGCGCGCGTGGAGTGGTAGGCGGCCGCCAGCGTCGCCTGGGCCACCCCGAGCGCGGCGATGCAGGCGGCTGCCTCCGGGTCCCCGACGACGTCCCAGGGGTAGACGAACGCCGACGCCTTCACGCGTCCTCCTCCAGCAGCGCGTAGCCGTGCTCGATGATCCGGGCGAGCTGCTTGACGTGGTCCTCGGTCGGCTCCTGCAGCGGAGGCCGCACCTCCCCCACGTCCAGTCCGCGCAGCCGTACGCCCGCCTTGACGAGGGCGACGGCATAACCGCGGCCCTGGGCGCGCAGTTCGACGAACGGCCGGTAGAAGCCGTCGAGGAGGCGGTGCGCGGTGGTCTCGTCGCCCGACTCCAGCGCGCGGTGGAAGGCGAGGGCGATCTCGGGCGCGAAGCAGAACACGGCGGAGGAGTAGAGGGTGATGCCGAGGGCGCGGTAGGCGAGCTGGGTCTGCTCGGCGGTCGGGAGCCCGTTGAAGTACAGGAAGTCGCCGGGGACCTCGGCGCGTACGGCGCTGACGATCCGCTGCATCAGGTCGAGGTCGCCGAGGCCGTCCTTGAAGCCGATGATCCCCTCGGTGCGCGCCAGCTCGACGACGGTCGGCGGGGTGAACACGGCGTTGTCCCGCTGGTAGACGATCACGGGCAGGCCGGTCGCCGCGGCCACCTCGCCGTAGTGCCGCACCAGTCCCTCCTGGCCGGCGACGACGAGGTACGGCGGCATGGCCAGCAGCCCGTCGGCACCGGCGCCCTCGGCGAGCCGTGCGTAGCGGACGGCGAGGGCGGTGCCGTACCCGGCGCCCGCGACCACCGGCACCCGCCCCCCGGCCGCCTCGACGGCTGCCCTGACGCAGGCCTCGAACTCCTCGGGCAGCAGCGCATGGAACTCCCCGGTGCCACAGCAGGCGAACACGGCGGCGGCACCTGCCTCGACGCCCCGGCGCACATGCGTGCGGTAGACGTCGAGGTCGACCGAGCCGTCGGGGCCGTAGGCCGTGACGGGGAAGAACAGCGGTCCGCTCGGGACACGGAGTCGGGCGGCGAGAGGGGCTGGCGTCACGGGCGCTCCCTGTCGGTGCATGTCTCTGATCGGCGTCCATATTTCTGAACGCGACCACGCTACGGGCCCTTCTCGGGACCGGTCAAGCGGACAAACGAGCAACAGGGCAGCAGATTTCCGCACGCCACGCCACACTTGACTAGCCAGGTCAGCCCTCCCTAGCGTGTCCATGAATGTGAATGCCAGGCATGAATGCGATCCACGCATGAATACGATGCGATCGTTGAGCCAAGGAGACCGTGGATGCCCGCTCCCCGCACCGTCCTGCTCACCGGCGCCGCCGGCGGCCTCGGCACCCTGATGCGGACCCTCCTGCCGGAGTACGGCTACGAGCTGCGCCTGTTCGACGTGCGCACCGTCGAGGGCGAGCCGGACGCGATCACCGCGGACCTCTCCGACACCGCGGCACTGCGCGAGGCGGTCCGGGGCGTCGACGCGGTCCTGCACCTCGCGGGCATCTCACTGGAAGCGCCCTTCGAGAAGATCCTCAAGTCGAACATCGAGGGCACCTACAACCTGTACGAGGCGGCCCGCCAGGAGGGTGTGCCGCGCATCGTCTTCGCCTCCTCCAACCACGCCGTCGGCTTCACCCCGACCCCCCGGGGCACGGACCCCCTGATCCCGGTGGACACCCCGCACCGCCCGGACACCTTCTACGGCCTGTCCAAGGCTTTCGGCGAGGACCTCGCCCAGTTCTACTGGGACAAGTACGGCCTGGAGACCGTCTCCGTGCGCATCGGCTCCTGCTTCCCGGAGCCGACCGGTGTGCGCATGCTCTCGGTCTGGATGAGCCCCGCCGACGGCGCCCGCCTCTTCCACGCGGCCCTCACCGCCGAAGACGTCGGCCACACCGTCGTCTACGGCTCCTCCGCCAACACGCGCCTGTGGTGGGACCTGACGAGCGCGCGGGCGCTCGGGTACGAACCGCGGGACGACTCCGAGCCGTACGCCGAGAAGCTGATCGCCGAGCACGGCGAGCTGGACCCGGAGAACCCCGCCCACAGCCATCTGGGCGGCCACTTCGTGAACGACCCGCCGATCTGGCCGTACTGAGGGACGCGCGAGGATCACTCCGAGGGACGCGAAGCGATCGCTCTCACGGACAGTCGGGCGTGATCCGAACGGGCCCGCCCGCCCATGCATGAACGGGCCCGCCCTCCCAGGCATTCGGACACCGATCGGACCCATCCGCCCCCGCATTCGGGCACGGGCGCTGCCCGCTCTCACGTCCCCTCCCGAAGCCACGCAGGTCCGAGGCGGGCACACCGATCCGTGAACGGGCCGATACGGGCAGCATCGAACCGGCAACAGACCTGGTCAGAGCCGCGCACCCGCTGTACAACTGCCCCCATGGCCCGAACGGGCGGTTCCACAGGGAAGCGGGTGACGACATGAGCACCAGTACGGCGGAGGAACGACAGCGCGAGATTCTGCGTGCCGCGCGAGCCACGGGCTCGGTCGACGTCACCGCGCTCGCCGTCCGGCTGGGCGTGGCCAAGGAGACCGTCCGGCGCGATCTGCGCGCCCTGGAGGACCACGGCCTGGTGCGCCGCACGCACGGGGGCGCCTATCCCGTGGAGAGCGCCGGCTTCGAGACGACACTCGCCTATCGCGCCACCAGCCATGTGCCCGAGAAGCGCCGGATCGCGGCCGCGGCGGCGGAACTGCTCGGCGACGCGGAGACGGTCTTCGTCGACGAGGGCTTCACCCCGCAGCTCATCGCCGAGGCCATGCCGAGGGACCGGCCGCTGACCGTGGTCACCGCCTCCCTCCCGGTCGCGGGCGCCCTCGCCGGGGCCGAGCACGTCTCGGTACTGCTGCTCGGCGGCCGGGTCCGGCCCGGCACGCTGGCGACCGTCGACCACTGGACGACGAAGATGCTGGCCGGCTTCGTCCTCGACCTCGCCTTCATCGGCGCCAACGGCATCTCCCGCGAGCACGGCCTGACCACCCCCGACCCCGCGGTCAGCGAGGTCAAGGCGCAGGCCATCCGGGCCGCGCGGCGCACGGTCTTCGCGGGTGTGCACACCAAGTTCGGGGCGGTCAGCTTCTGCCGGTTCGCCGAGGTCGGCGCGCTGGAGACGATCGTGACGAGCACGCTGCTGCCGGTGTCCGAGGCCCACCGCTATTCACTGCTGGGACCACAGGTCATCCGGGTCTGAGGAGCCGACGCCACCGCACGGGGCATTCGCGCGCCCGTCGAAATCCCTTATCCCCCCATACGTCACTCCCCCATACGCCATCCCCCATACGTCCAGGAGCGATCCATGCGCACCCAGAGCCGACGGAGGCCGCGAGCCGCGCTCGCCATGGCCGCCGCAGGGACGCTGCTCGCCCCGTTGCTCTCCGGCTGCTGGTCCGGGGCGGGCGGGTCCGGTTCCGGCGGCGACTCCCTCAACGTCCTGATGGTCAACAACCCGCAGATGACCGAGTTGCAGAAGCTCACCGCAGCCCACTTCACCGCGGAGACCGGCATCAAGGTCAACTTCACCGTCCTGCCCGAGAACGACGTCCGCGACAAGATCAGCCAGGACTTCGCCAACCAGGCCGGCCAGTACGACGTGGCCACCCTCTCCAACTACGAGATACCGATCTACGCCCGCAACGGCTGGCTGCACGAGATGGACCCGTACGTCACCAAGGACCACTCCTACGACGAACAGGACGTCCTGGGGCCGATGCGCCAGTCCCTGACCGGCAACGACGGCAGGCTCTACGGCCAGCCCTTCTACGGCGAGTCGTCCTTCCTGATGTACCGCAAGGACGTCTTCGCGAAGAAGGGCCTGACGATGCCCGCGCACCCCACCTGGACCCAGGTGGCCGACCTGGCCGCGAAGGCCGACGGCGCCGAGCCCGGCATGAAGGGCATCTGTCTGCGCGGACTGCCCGGCTGGGGCGAGCTGATGGCGCCGCTCACCACCGTCGTGAACACCTTCGGCGGCACCTGGTTCGACCAGCGGTGGAAGGCCCACCTGGACTCGCCCGAGTTCGAGAAGGCGACGAAGTTCTATGTCGACCTCGTGCGCGAGCACGGCGAGTCGGGCGCCGCCCAGTCCGGTTTCGCCGAGTGCCTCAACAACATGACCCAGGGCAAGGTCGCCATGTGGTACGACGCCACGTCCGCGGCGGGCCTGCTGGAGGCGGCCAAGTCCCCGGTCAAGGGCAGGCTCGGCTACGCCCCGGCCCCCGTGGAGAAGACGGACTCCTCCGGCTGGCTCTACACCTGGGCCTGGGGCATCCAGAAAGCCTCCCGCAACCCGGGCAAGGCCTGGAAGTTCGTCTCCTGGGCGTCGAGCAAGCGGTACGAGCAGCTGGTCGGCGACACCAGCGGCTGGTCGAACGTCCCGGCGGGCAAGCGCGCGTCGACCTACACGAACGCCGCCTACCGCAAGGAGGCCGCCGCGTTCCAGGACATGACGAAGGACGCCATCGAGAACGCCCGCCCCGACGACCCCGGCGTGCAGCCCCGCCCCGCGCCCGGCATCCAGTTCGTCGGCATCCCCGAGTTCACCGACCTCGGCACCAGGGTCTCCCAGGAGATCAGCGCCGCCATCGCCGGACGCCAGTCCGTCGACTCGGCCCTGAAGAAGTCCCAGCGGCTCGCCGAGAAGATCTCCAAGGAGTACGAGGGACGATGACCGCGACCACGACAGCACCCCTGACGACCACACCGGTACGCGCCTCGCGGCAGCCCTCCGCCCGTCTGCGCGCCTGGGCCACCCGGGCCCCGCTCCTGCCCGCCCTCGTCTTCATGATCGTCGTGACCCAGCTCCCGTTCGTGGCCACGCTGGTGATCTCCTTCTTCGACTGGAACGCCCTCTATCCCAAGGCCCGCCACTTCACCGGCCTCGACAACTACCGCGAGGTCCTGACCGACGCCGACCTGCGTCACTCGGTGTGGACGACGGTGCTGCTCACCGCGGCGGTGGTGCTGGCCGCCCTGGTGCTCGGCCTCGCGCTGGCCCTGCTCCTCGACCGCAGGTTCCGCGGCCGGGGCGTCGTCCGCACCCTGCTGATCGCCCCGTTCCTGGTGGTCCCGGTCGCCGCGGCCCTGCTCTGGAAACACGTCCTCTACAACCCCGAGTACGGCCTGTTCAACGGCCTGCTGCACTATGTCGGCGGCCCACAGCCGGACTGGATCTCGAACAACCCGCTGCTCGCGGTCGAGGCCTGCCTGGTGTGGCAGTGGACGCCCTTCATGATGCTGATCCTGCTGGCCGGTCTGCAGAGCCGGGACCAGCAGCAGATCGAGGCCGCCCGGGTGGACGGCGCGAGCGACTGGCAGATCTTCCGCCACCTCACGCTCCCGCACCTGCGCCGCTACCTCGAACTCGGCGCCCTGCTGGGGTCGATCTACATCGTCCAGAACTTCGACGCGGTCTTCACGATCACCTCCGGCGGTCTCGGCACCGCCAACCTGCCCTACACCGTCTACCAGAGCTTCTACCAGGCCCATGAGAACGGTCTCGCCTCGGCCGCGGGCGTCCTGGTGGTCATCGGCTCGATCGTCATCGCGACCTTCGCCCTGCGGGTGGTGTCGTCGCTGTTCCGCGAGGAGGTGTCCCGCGCATGACCACAACCGCCGTACGGCGCAAGGGCCTCGGCCTGGGTCTGGTGGCCTGGCTGGCGGGGATCCTGTTCTTCCTGCCGATCGCCTGGATGGCCCTCACGTCCTTCCACTCCGAGCAGGACGCGGCGACCAACCCGCCGTCCTTCACCGCCGCCCTCACCCTCGACGGCTACCGCGAGTTCTTCGGCACGGGCGGCGGGGCGAGCCCGTGGCCCGCGCTGATCAACTCCACCGTGGCGTCGGTGGTCTCGACGGTGTGCGTGCTGCTGCTGGCGCTCCCGGCCGCGTACGCCCTGTCGATCCGCCCGGTGAAGAAGTGGACGGACGTCCTGTTCTTCTTCCTCTCGACGAAGATGCTGCCCGCGGTGGCCGGCCTGCTGCCGATCTATCTGTTCGCGAAGAACGCCGGGATGCTGGACAACATCTGGCTGCTGGTCGTCCTCTACACCGCCATGAACCTGCCGATCGCGGTGTGGATGATGCAGTCGTTCCTCGCCGAGGTGCCCATCGCCGTGATCGAGGCGGCGAGGGTGGACGGGGCGCGGCTGCCGACGGTCCTGGCCCGGGTGGTGGCCCCCATCGCCCTGCCCGGGATCGCGGCCACGGGCCTGATCTGCTTCATCTTCAGCTGGAACGAGCTGCTCTTCGCCCGTGTGCTCACCGGCGTCGTCGCCGAGACCGCCCCCGTCTTCCTGACCGGCTTCATCACCAGCCAGGGCCTGTTCCTGGCCAAGGTGTGCGCCGCGTCGCTCGTCATCTCCCTGCCGGTGCTCGCCGCGGGGTTCGCCGCCCAGGACAAACTGGTCCAGGGCCTGTCGCTGGGAGCCGTGAAATGAAGGCCGCCGTCATCGAGTCCGTGGGCCGTGCCGTCGTCGCCGAGGTCCCCGACCCGACGCCGGGCCCACGCGAGGTCGTGGTGGAGGTGGCCGCCTGCGGCCTGTGCGGCACGGACCTGCACATCCTCCAGGGCGAGTTCGCGCCGAAGCTGCCGATCGTCCCCGGGCACGAGTTCGCGGGCGAGGTGGTCGGGGTCGGCACCCAGGTCACCGAGGTCGCGGTCGGCGACCGGGTGGCGGTGGACCCGTCGCTGTACTGCCACGAGTGCCGTTACTGCCGTACCGGCCACAACAACCTCTGCGAACGCTGGGCGGCGATCGGCGTGACCACGGCCGGCGGAGCCGCGCGGTTCGCGGTGGCGCCGGTGGCCAACTGCGTGAAGCTCCCCGAACACGTCCGCACCCAGGACGCGGCCCTGGTGGAGCCGCTGTCCTGCGCGGTACGCGGCTACGACGTCCTGCGCTCGCGGCTGGGCGCACACGTCCTGATCTACGGCTCCGGGACCATGGGCCTGATGATGCTGGAGCTCGCCAAGCGCACCGGCGCGGCCAGCGTGGACATGGTGGACGTCAACCCGGCCCGGCTGGAGACGGCCCGCCTGCTCGGCGTGTCGGCGTCCGCCGCGAACGCGGACGAGCTGGAGCGGCCGCAGGGCTGGGACGTGGTGGTCGACGCGACGGGGAACGCGGCGGCGATCCAGGACGGCCTGGACCGGGTGGCCAAGGCGGGCACGTTCCTGCAGTTCGGCGTGGCCGACTACGCGACGCGGGTCACCATCGACCCGTACCGCATCTACAACCAGGAGATCACCATCACCGGCTCCATGGCGGTCCTGCACAGCTTCGAGCGAGCGGCGGAACTGTTCGCGAACGGCGTCCTGGACCCGGAGGTCTTCATCAGCGACCGCATCCCCCTGGACCGCTACCCGCAGGCCCTGGACCAGTTCGCGTCGGGGGTGGGCCGCAAGATCGTGGTGGTGCCGTGAGAGATGGCACCGGAGGTTCCCTTCGAAACCAGCCCTCCGGCGATTGACCTCACCCCGGTCCCTCCGGCGATTGACCTCACCCCAGCCCCCGGCGATTGACCTCACCCCGGTCCCTCCGGCGCTTGGCCTCACCACAGCCCCTCCGGCGATTGACCTCACCCCAGCCCCCCGGCGATTGCCCTCACCCCCCCAACCCCCCGGCGTTTGACCTCACCCCAGCCCCCCGGCGTTTGACCTCACCCCAGCCCCCCGGCGTTTGACCTCACCCCAGCCCCTCCGGCGTTTGGCCTGACCCCAGCCCCCCGGCGCTTGGCCTCACCCCAGCCCCTCCGGCGATTGACCTCACCCCAGCCCCCCGGCGATTGACCTCACCCCCCCAGCCCCTCCGCCGATTGACCTCACCACAGCCCCTCCGGCGTTTGGCCTGACCCCAGCCCCCCGCCGATGGACCTCACCCCAGCCCCTCCGGCGTTTGAGGAGCGGGGGTCCAGGGGGGCGGAGCCCCCTGGCGGGGTCGAAGGGGCGGAGCCCCTGGGGATGGGACGGGTAGGGGCGGCGGGGGCGAAGACAACTGGGCCAGCCCCCACCGGCCCCCCTACCATCCCCGCATGCCACGCCCCCAGGGATTCACCTACGAAGCCCACGCAAGCGGCACCGTCCGCATCACCCACCACAACCGCCCCGCAGCCACCCTGAACGGCGCACGAGCGGCACGGTTCCTCGCCGAGGTGGACGCCGGAGACCCGCAGCTCGTCATGGCCCGCTGGACCGGAAACTACCGCCGGGGCAACGAACACACCGCCCGCAACCACCCCCGCAACACCCGCTGAACCGGATCGTCCGAATGGTCGCCGGGTAAGGGAACGGTAAAGCGGTCCCGCTCGTTCACCCGGCATGACAGCTATGACCCCCGGCTCGAACATCCCCCTGTCCGCCGCCCGCGTGACGGTGGACGTCGCCGCACCGGTGCGGCTCGACGTATCGAGCCTGCTGCTCACCGCCGACGGCAAGGTGCGCTCCGACGACGACTTCATCTTCTACAACCAGCCGAGCGGCCCGGGCGTGACGTACCGCTCGGGAGGCGGCACGGCCCCCGACGCGATCACGGTCGACACCACCGCCGTACCCCCGGGCATCGAGAAGATCGTGGTCACCGCGAGCCCGGACGCCGCGGGCCAGACCTTCCAGGGCATCGAACCGACGGCCACGATCCGCAACGCCGACGACAACACCGTCCTGGCCACGTTCACGCCCCCGCAGCTCGGCACCGAGACGGCGCTGGTGGTCGTGGAGATCTACCTCCGCAACGGCGCCTGGAAGGCCCGCGCGGTCGGCCAGGGCTATGCCAACGGGCTCGCGGGCATCGCGACCGACTTCGGTGTGACCGTGGAGGAACCGGCACCGGCCCAGGTCGCGCCGCCGCAGCCGATGGCCCCGCCGCCGCCCGCGGCGCAGCCGTCGATTGCACCCCCGCCGCCCGCCGCGCCCCCGGCCCCGCCCGCCCAGGCGCCCGGCACCGGGAAGATCAACCTCGACAAGGGCCGGGTCAGCCTCCAGAAGAACCAGACCGTGTCCCTGGTCAAGGGCGGCAGTCCGCTGCTCTCCCGGGTGAAGATGGGCCTCGGCTGGGAGCCGGCGTACCGCGGCAAGAACATCGACCTGGACGCCTCGGTCATCGCTTACGGCCCGCAGCGCAACCACATCGACAGCTGCTACTTCGGCAAGCTGACGATCCTGAACGGCGCGGTCAAGCACTCCGGCGACAACCTCACGGGCGAGGGCGGGGGCGACGACGAGGTGATCGTGGTCGACCTCGGCAGGCTCCCGCAGGAGGTCACCGGCCTGGTCTTCACGGTCAACTCCTTCTCCGGCCAGAAGTTCACGGAGGTCGCCAAGGCCTACTGCCGTCTCCTGGACGCCACGACCGACGAGGAACTGGTCCGCTTCGACCTCACCAACGCCGAACCGCAGACCGGCGTGATGATGGCCAAGCTCATCCGGCAGTTCTCCGGCGAGTGGGACATGACCGCGATGGGCGACTTCGTCAAGGCCCGCACGGTCCGCAACATGGTGAAGCCGGCGGCACAGGCGCTGTAACCGACCACCCGACGCCCACGGGCGCCCCCGACTCCAGGGGGCGCCCCGCGTCAGCGGACCGGATCCGACACAGCGGAGTGGCCGATGAGTTCACCCTCCTTGAACGGTCTACCCGGCGACACGACCGTTCTCGACAGGAGCGCCATGTCCACCATCCAGCCAGTGATCTTGACTGCCGACCACGACGTCCTGCTCGGCTTCTATACGAAATTGTTCGGCGCCGAGGAGATCTTCCGGGTACCGGCAACAGGCCCGGCCTTCTACCTCGGCCTGCGCATCGGCGACACCGACCTCGGGCTGGTGGCCAAGGAGGACCCGGGGACCGGAGCGGCACCGCGGATCCTGCTCAGCATCGGTGTCGACGATGTCGACGAGACGCTCGGCCGGGTGGCGGCGCTGGGCGGCTCGGTCCGCAGTGGCCCCAACGACATGCCGTGGGGCCAGCGTGTCGCCCACATCCAGGACCCCGACGGCAACCCGGTGAACCTCACTCAGCCGATCCCGGCCCGGTGACCACCTGCGACAGAGGCCGCAGGTCGGCTAGAACAGGGCGCTGTAGGCGTTGAGTGCGGGCTGGCCGCCGAGGTGGGCGTAGAGCACGGTGGAGTCCCGGGCGATCTCCCCGCGCCCGACCAGATCGACGAGCCCGGCCATCGACTTCCCCTCGTAGACGGGATCGGTGACCATGCCCTCGGTGCGGGCGGCGAGCTTCATCGCCTCCAGTGTGGAGTCGTCGGGGATGCCGTAGATCCCCGCGTGATAGCGCTCGTCCAGTTCGATGTCCGACTCGGTCAACTCCTGCTCCACGCCGATGAGTCGGCCGGTGTTGTGCGCGATGCGCGCGATCTGTTCCCGGGTGGCGGCGGGCTTGGCCGACGCGTCGATGCCGATCACCCGCCGCGGCCGCCCGCCCGCCTCCTCCAGCGCCCGGAACCCCGCGACCATGCCGGCCTGGGTCGAGCCGGTCACCGAGCACACGATCACGGTGTCGAAGAAGACGTCCAGCTCCCGCTCCTGCTCGGCGACTTCATGGGCCCACCCGGCGAACCCGAGCCCGCCGAGCGGATGGTCGGAGGCCCCGGCGGGGATGGCGTACGGCTTCCCGCCCGCCTCCTCGACCTCCCGCAGCGCCTGCTCCCAGCTCTCCTTGAACCCGATCCCGAACCCGGCCCGCACCAGCCGTACGTCGGCCCCGGCGAGCCGGCTGATCAGGATGTTGCCGACCTTGTCGTACACGGAGTCGGGCCACTCCACCCAGCTCTCCTGCAGCAGCACGCACTTCAGTCCCGCGCGGGCGGCGACGGCGGCGACCTGCCGGGTGTGGTTGGACTGCACCCCGCCGATCGACACGAGCGTGTCGCAGCCCTGCGCGAGGGCGTCCGCGACCAGGTACTCCAGCTTGCGGGTCTTGTTCCCGCCGTACGCGATCCCGGAGTTGCAGTCCTCCCGCTTGGCCCACAGACGGGCGCCGCCGAGGTGGGCGGTGAGCCGTTCCAGGGGGTGCACCGGGGAGGGGCCGAACAGGAGCGGGTAGCGCTCGAAGGAAGACAGGGACACGGGGCCTCCTTGGATCAGTCGGGGTCGGCCAGGTCGGCGAGGGTGCGCCAGATGTCCGCCGTGACACGGACCGCCGCCTCCGCGTCACCGTCCGCGCAGGCCTCGATGAGCCGCTCGTGCAGCCCGGCCGAACGGCACGAGCCGCCCTCGCCGAAGCGCCGCCGCTCCAGCCGGCGGATGAGCGGGGTGTAGCGGGCGACGGTGGCGGCGGCCGCACGGTTGCCGCTCACCCGGACCAGGACGTCGTGCAGTTCGTCGTCGGCACGCAGGGCCCCGTCCACGTCACCGGCCCGTACGGCGGTGTCGAAGCGCTCGTTGGCCGCGCGCATGGCGTTCAGATCCGCCGGGCGCAGCCGGGGTACGGCGACCCTGGTCGCCAGTTCGTGCATGGCGCCGACCACCGCCGCCGCGTCCCGTACGTCGGCGGCGACGACCGGGGTCACCCGGGTGTAGCTCTGCGGCTTGCTCTCCAGCAGCCCTTCGTCGACCAGCCGCGCGAACGCCTCCCGCACCGGAGCCCGGGACAGCCCGAGCCGCTCGGCCAGGTCGGCGTCGCGGACCACCGCGCCGGGTTCGATCTCCCCCGCCACGATGGCGTCCCTGATGGACTCGTAGGCGCGGTCCCTCAGCAGGGTGCGGTGCAGCGGTCGTAGGGCCTCCATGAACTGAAATGTTAGATGTCAGGTTCCTTGCGGACAAGGGTGTGGCCCGCACCCCCCGTAGAAGTGCGGGCCACGACTGTCGAGCCACGGCGTGGAGCCACGACTGTGGAGCCACGGCGCGGCTCAGGCGGTCCAGGGCCAGTCGGCGTCCCGGGCGGACTCAAGCAGCGGCACCATGCGGAAGGCCGCGTCCGACAGGCCTCCGAAGGTGTGCCGGTTCCCCTTGCCCGACGGGCCGTGGCCCGCCCGGTAGCCGGCCAGGTTCCAGGTGTAGACCGGGACGCCGGCCGGGACCTGCTGGGTCGGGTCCCCGTACTGGCTGTACACGTACTGCTCGTCGGTGACGATCAGTACCCGGTCCTGACCCCGGTAGTGCGCGCGGATCGCCGAGGTGGTGTCGGTACCGCCCAGGTCACCGAAGCGGCCCAGGATCTTGAGCACCGACTCGCCCTTGTCGAACATCAGACGCCGGCTCGTGGTGCCGAACTCGACGAGGTCGGCGTCCGCCGCCCGCACCGCGAGCGCCGTGCCGAAGATCGCCGCCGCGTCGGCCCGGTTGAGCTCCGAGCGGTCCGACAGCCGCGCCCACATCGAGCCCGAGCGGTCGACGAGCACCAGCGTCCGCCCGGGCAGCGCGGGCACGTTGGCCAGCGAGTGACCGAGCGCCTGCTCCAGCGGGTACGCCCAGCGCAGCGACGGGGCGTGCTGGTACGCGGCCAGGTACCGGAAGGGGTACTGGCGCGAGCGCGCCACCTCCGCCGGGTCGCTGATCTTCGCCGCGACCCGGGCGGCCACCTCGTCCGAGACTCCCGCCTCGTCGAAGTTCCGCAGGTTGCGGACCAGCGCCATCGCGCCCATGGACGGGATCACGGCCTCCCAGGCCGCCTTGTCCATCGGGCCCTGCAGCCAGCCGGCCAGCGCCTCCCAGGTGATCCCGGCGGCCGCGAGCCGCTCGGCGCCGTCGGGCGCCGTGACGACCGCCCGGCGCTCCCGCACCGGTAGCGCCATCAGCTCGCGGTGCGCGGTGAGGACGCGGTTCGAGGCGGGCGGCACGGCGGTGTCCGGGTTGTGCCGGCGGTCCAGCGCGTACTGGAACAGCTCGCCCTGCCACGGCTTGTCCGGGTCCGGCGCCGCGTGCACGAGGTTGAGGATGTCGCCGAAGCGGTAGCCCTTGGACGCGGTGTCGTACTTCAGCAGGGACTTGCCGTGGTAGAGCCGTCGTACGGCATCGGCGATGCCGCGCTTGACCGGCTTGGGGACGGTGCGGCCGTAGGTCGCGGTCCAGTAGGCGAGCAGCTCGCCGGGCTCGTCCGGACGCCGCAGCACGGAGGCGATGACCTGCCGGTTGGCGGGACCCTCGGTGACTCCGGCCGCCAGGCGCGCCTTCACGTACTCGGCGGCGCCCACGATCGCGGCGGTACGGATGTTGCCCTCGCCGCGCAGCCAGCCGAGCAGGCCGGCCGTCCAGGACGGGTCGGTTACGGCGAGCTCGCGCACGAGCGCGGCGAACCGGTCGTCGCGGTCGGCGCCGCTCTCGTAGAAGGTGCGCTGCGAGACGAAATTGGCGACGGCCAGCAGAAAAAGCTCGGAGCGCGCGTCCCGCTCGTGGCCGCGGCCGCCCTCGTATGTACGGAGCACTCGCCCCGTGGACGTCACCCGCGAGGTCGGCTGCGCCTTGGCGGCCTTGGTGTTGAATCGCGCCATGCTGAATTCCCCCGAATTCATTCTTCGTTTCGGAGGGAGGCGCAGCGAAAGGAGGGTGCCCGAGTTCAGGGGTCGGCGACGGACTCAGCCAGGTGCTCTGCCCAATTGAGCTACACCGACCCGAAGTCGATGACGGGACTCGAACCCGCAACCGCCCGATCCAATGAAGTAACCGCTGCCTGCGCACCGGGCACCCACCTTGAGCTGCGCCTCCCGAGATCAATTCGGCTGCGGCACTGGATTCTCTTTGCAAAAGAAGTAGCCGCTGCCTGCGCACCGGGAGGTGCATGAAGTTGTGGTGTCCAGAGATCGAGGTCGGCGGAACCGACAAAGGTGCTCTAACCCCTGAGCTACACCGGCCCGTTGTACCGGTGGCGGGACTCGAACCCGCGGCCGCCCCATTATGAGTGGAAGTAGGTCCTGCCTTCGCACCTGGACGTTCATCACTCTAGGAGGGGGCCGCGGGACGAGCCAATGAATTAATTCCCGTCAGAAGGTCAGCCGCGCTTCTGACGCTTCCAGGGCCCCGTGATGGCCAGCATGATGCCCGGGTCCTGGATGTTGGCGAACAGGGTCTTTCCGTCGGGGGAGAAGGTGACGCCGGTGAACTCGCTGTACTCGGGCTTCTCGGCGGTGCCGATGTTCAGGTCGTTGCGGGCGATCGGGTAGGTGCGGCCGCTGTCCGTGGCGCCGAACAGGTGCTGGACGCCCTCGCCGTCCTCGGCGATGACGAGGCCGCCGTACGGGGAGACGGTGATGTTGTCCGGGCCGTCGAAGGCGCCGTCCTCGGCCGGGTCGGGGTTGACGCCGAGGAGCACCTTCAGGGTCAGGGTGCGGCGCTTGGGGTCGTAGAACCAGACCTGGCCGTCGTGCTGGACGGGGCTCTCCGCGCGGGCGTACGAGGAGACGATGTAGGCGCCGCCGTCGCCCCACCACATGCCCTCCAGCTTGCGGGCGCGGGTGACCTGGCCGGCGGTGAACTGCTTGCGCACGGAGGTCGTCTTCGCGTCGCGGTCGGGGACGTCCACCCAGTCGACGCCGTACACGGTGCCGATCTTCGTGGCGCGGGAGAGGTCGTCGACGAACTGGCCGCCGGAGTCGAAGCACTTGAAGGCCTGGAGCACGCCGGCGTCGTCGGCGAGGGTGCGCAGCTTGCCGCGGCCGTGGCGGAAGCCCTCCGGCGGGGTCCAGCGGTAGAGCAGGCCGTTGGGGCCGGCGGCGTCCTCGGTGAGGAACGCGTGCCCGCGCTTGGGGTCGATGACGACCGCCTCGTGGGCGTAGCGGCCGAGGGCCTTGATCGGCTTGGGGTCGCGGTTGGCCCGGCGGTCCTCCGGGTCGACCTCGAAGACGTAGCCGTGGTCCTGGGTGAAACCGTTCTTGCCGGCCTTGTCCTCGGTCTCCTCGCAGGTCAGCCAGGTGCCCCAGGGGGTGCTGCCGCCGGCGCAGTTGGTGGCGGTGCCGGCGATGCCGACCCACTCGGCGACCTCGCCGCCGCGGCGGACCTCGACGACGGTGCAGCCGCCGGCCGCCGCCGGGTCGTAGACCAGGCCCTCGGTGAGCGGCACCGGGTGCGGCCACTGGGCGCGGGCGCCGGCGAGCTCGTGGTTGTTGACCAGGAGGGTGGTGCCGCGGGGGCCCTCGAAGGTGGCGGTGCCGTCGTGGTTGGACGGAGTGAACTCGCCGGACTCCAGCTTGGTCCTGCCGCTGTAGGTGATGATCTTGTAGGCGAAGCCCGCGGGCAGGGCGAGGATGCCGTTCGGGTCGGAGACCAACGGGCCGTAGCCGACGCCGTGGTGGCCACCGCGCGCGGACTCCGCCTCGTCGTTGTCGATGTCCGTGGCGGCGAGGGCGTTCGGCGCGGTGGCGAGGGCGCCGACGCTGCCCGCCAGCGCGACCCCGGCACCGGTGATCGCGGATTTTCTGGCGAAGTCCCTGCGGGTGAGCGACATGGTGTCTCCTGTGACGGTGGTAGTGCCGTGGAGGGTGGCGAGCCTCGGTCGGCGAAACGTTCCCGCCCGTCCGTGAACGCGAGTTGAACACCGGGCGACCGCAACAGGCCCGCTTCCATGAATCCGTATACGTTTTCCCACGGGACTCAAAAGTCACTCCGGCCCGGGGAGGTGTCGACAAAGGCCCAGTCCGCACCTACGGCTTCAACGGCGCGACCCACGTCCGGCGGGCGTGGGTCGCGCTCGTGCGCTCGCGATCAGTACCCCTGCTGGGAGCGGGCCTTGAACGCGGCCTTGCGCGCCTCCTTCGCGACCCTCTTGTCCGGGTGCAGACGCCCCATGGCCTCCAGCACGTCCGCCGTCGCCGGGTGCTCCACGCGCCAGGCGGTCGCGAAGAAGCCGCTGTGCTGCTGGGCCAGGCCCGCCACCAGGGCCCGCAGTTCCTCGGAGTTGCCCTCGGCCTGGAGCTGGGCGGCCACGGTGTCGATGGTCAGCCAGAACACCAGGTCCTGGGACGGCGCGGGCACGTCGGGGGCGCCCCGCTCGCTCAGCCACACCCGGGCCAGGCCGCCGAGCTCGGCGTCGTCGAGCACCTCCCGCAGCGCGGGTTCGGCCTCCGCGCCGACCAGTGACAGCGCCTGCTGGCAGCGCAGCCTGCGCAGCGGCGCGCCGCCGTCACCGCCCCGGGCGGCTGCGAGCAACTCCCGTGCCGCTGCGAGGGGTTCGCGGTGGGACAGCCACTGCTCGGTCTCGGCCAGGGCCGCACCCGGTGGGAACAGGGAGGTGCCGTCGAGCAGGACGTCGGCGCCCTTGTCGGCGAGTTCACCGACCGCGGGCGCCTCGAAGCCGGCCTCCAGCAGCCGCGCCCGCAGCCCGTACACGCCGAGCGGGGTGAGCCGGACCATGCCGTAGCGGGCGACGTCGGTCTCGTCGACGGGTGCTGCCGGCTCCTCGTCGGCGTCGGCCATCAGCGCCTCGTCGACCGGCTGGTACTCCACGAGCCCGGCCGGCTCCAGCATCCGGAACTGGTCGTCGAGACGCATCATCGCGTCGGAGACCTGCTCCAGGACGTCGTTGGTGGGCTCGCCCATGTCGCTGGGCACGATCATGGAGGCGGCGAGGGCGGGCAGCGGCACCGGGGCCTCGCCGGGGCCGTCCTCCCGGACGGTCAGCAGATAGAGGTTCGCGAGGACGCCGTCGAGGAAGTCCGCCTCGGCCTCCGGGTCCCAGCCGAGTGACGCGAAATCGACCTCGTCGCCGTCGTCCAGCGCGTCGACAACCCCGTCCAGATCGGGCACGGTCGCATCGGCGACGACGGCCTCCAGGGCCGTGAGCCACACCGCGAGCACGTCGTGCGGCGAGCCGGCGGTGAGCAGCGTCAGCTCCTCCCCCGCCGCCACGGTGCCGGCCTCCTCGTCGACCACCTCGACCAGCCCGGTGTCCACGGCGACCCGCCAGGCCTCACTGGCGTAGGCCGCGGCGTCGTCCCCGGTCAGCCCCAGCGTCTCGGCCGCGGCCGGCAACTGCTCGTCGACCAGGCCGCCCCCGGCGTCCACCCGGGTCTCAGGCCCCGCCCAGCGGGCGAGCCGGGCCGCCCGGGAGAGCAGCGGCGTGGACAGCGCGGCGCGCGCCAGCTCCGCTTCGGGGTGCAGCCGCGCCGGCGGCAGGGGGGAGCTGTCTGACATCGGCTGGTTCTCCTCGGGCCATGAAAGGACTCAGCCGCTCAGCCTAGACGGATTTCCACCCATGCCGCCCGGTTCATCTCTCCTTCGGCCTCCGTACATGGCCGAAACCTTGACAACTGCCTTGATCAGGCAGGAGATTGACGCGCGTAGAAGTCGGGGGACAACTGTTCACTGTATTTCTACGCGTGTCACACTGCCGCCGCGTGTCATGCGCACTCCATTTGTCCAGCCTCGTCCCGGCGCTCACGTTCATCCCCGGAGGGATCCCCTTGCCGAGCAGGTCTTCCGCGCGTCTCGCCGCGCTCACCGTAGCCGCGGTCTGTTCCGCGGCGTCCACCGTCGTCCTCACGTCGCCCGCGCACGCGGACACGGTGCGCATCCATGACATCCAGGGCAGCACCCGCATATCGCCGTACGCCGGCCAGAAGGTGACCGACGTGCCGGGCATCGTCACGGCCACCCGCACCTACGGCTCCTCCAAGGGCTTCTGGCTCCAGGACCCGACCCCGGACGACAACCCGGCCACCAGCGAGGGCGTGTTCGTCTTCACCAGTTCCACGCCGAAGGTCGCCGTCGGTGACTCGGTCACGGTCACCGGCACGGTCTCCGAGTACGTCCCCGGCGGCGCCTCGTCCGGCAACCAGTCGCTCACCGAGCTCACCAAGCCGGTGATCACCACCATCTCCACCGGCAACGCGGTCCCGGCCGCCACGGTGATCGACGCCAAGTCGGTCCCGGCGGAGTACGCCCCCGCGGGCGACACCGCGGCGAGCGGCTCGATCAACGCCCTGACCCTGGACCCGTCGAAGTACGCCCTGGACTACTACGAGTCCCTGGAGGGCATGAACGTCCAGGTCGCCGACACCCGTGTGGTCACCGCGACCGACCCGTACAGCGAGCTGTGGGTCACGGTGAAGCCGCGCGAGCACCGCACCCACCGGGGCGGCACGATCTACGGCTCCTACGAGTCCCAGAACACCGGCCGTCTGCAGATCCAGTCGCTGGGCTCGACCGCCGACTTCCCGAAGGCGAACGTCGGCGACACTCTGGAGGGCACCACCACCGGCCCGCTGGACTTCAACCAGTTCGGCGGCTACACCCTCGTCGCGAGCAAGCTCGGCACGCTGCAGAGCGGCGGCCTGGAGCGGGAGACGACCCGCAAGCAGGCGCGCGGCGAGCTGGCGGTGGCGACGTACAACGTCGAGAACCTCGACCCGTCGGACGCCACCTTCGACAAGCACGCGGCCGCGATCGTGAACAACCTGCAGTCGCCCGACATCGTGTCCCTGGAGGAGATCCAGGACAACAACGGCGCCAAGGACGACGGCACGGTCGACGCGAACGAGACCGTCGACAAGCTGATCGACGCGATCGTCGCGGCGGGCGGCCCGAAGTACGACTGGCGCTCGATCAACCCGGTCAACGACCAGGACGGCGGCGAGCCCGGCGGCAACATCCGCCAGGTGTTCCTGTTCAACCCGGAGCGGGTGTCCTTCGTGGACCGCGCGGGCGGCGACTCCACCACCGCGGTCGGTGTCACCAAGGTGCGCGGCAAGGCCCAGCTGACGGCCTCCCCGGGCCGGATCGACCCGACGAACGCGGCCTGGACGAGCAGCCGCAAGCCGCTGGCCGGCGAGTTCGTCTTCCGCGGCCAGACCGTCTTCGTGATCGCCAACCACCTCAACTCCAAGGGCGGCGACCAGGGGCTGACCTCGCAGTACCAGCCGCCGGTGCGCAGCTCGGAGATCCAGCGCCACGCACAGGCGACCGAGGTGAACGCGTTCGTGAAGGACATCCTGTCCGTGCAGAAGAACGCGAACGTCATCGCGCTCGGCGACATGAACGACTTCGAGTTCTCCGAGACCACGCAGATCCTCGAAGGTGACGGCGAGCTGTGGTCGGCGATCAAGTCGCTGCCGAGGAGCGAGCGTTACACCTATGACTACCAGGGCAACCAGCAGGTCCTGGACCAGATCCTGGTGAGCCCGTCGATCCGGCGCGGCTGCGACCTCGACTACGACTCCGTGCACATCAACTCGGAGTTCAACGACCAGATCTCCGACCACGACCCGCAGGTGCTGCGGTTCCGTCCGTAACCCGGTCCGGGGACCTCAGGACCGGCTGAACACGCCGTTCAGCCAGTCCTGCCAGGCGCTCTCGTTCGTCTCGGCGTCGGCGTCCGGCGCGAAGTCGTGGACGCTGATGCCGAGCGGCGCGCCCCAGTGGCCGCGGCCGAAGAAGCGGATGAGGGCGCTGTCGGTGCGCAGCCCGATGAAGTACGGGTTGCGGTAGTCGAGTACGGCGTCCAGGGTCCGTCCGCCGGGCCCCTGGGCGGTGACCTTCGTGCCCGCGGCCGTGTCGTCCGCGAGGCCGAGCGCACGGCCGACGGCGGCGAGCGCCCGCGGTGTCTGCGAGGCCGCGGGCCCCTCCAGCTGGGCGAAGGTGACCGGGCGGGGCGCGAAGTGCGTGAGGTACTCGCACAGGGTGTGCAGATAGAAGTTGGTGTGCTTGCTCGCGCCGTCGTACTGGTTGTTCCAGTCGTCGGTGAAGATGCCGCTGTGGACATAGCGCACCCAGGCGCGCCGGCCCTCGTCGCGGGGCTCGATGGTGTAGTCGAGCTGGTTGAGGGACTGGATCGAGAAGCCGACGTCCTCGCTGCGGTTGGTGTAGCGGTGGGGCGGGTCCCAGGCGGTGACGGTGGACCCGAAGGGCCCGCTGCCGCCCACCCGCGGCTCGGGCGGGTCCATCGGCCACAGATAGCCACCGGTTCCGGTGGTGACCGCCTCCCACACCTTCTCGGGCGGGGCGTCGACCTCAAACTCGCGGACGATCTCGAATTCCTTGGGCATGGTGGGGCTCCTGCGGACTACTGGTCCAGTTCGGGGGTGGGCCGGTCCTTGACCGTGGGATGGATGGCGACGACGATCCGGTGGTCCCGGCCGCCCTCCGTGTCGGGGGCGTCGTACTTGCGGATCAGGGCGCTGACGCCCGCCGTCAGTTCCTGGGCGAAGGCCGCGCGGTCGGCGGCCGTGGCGAAACGGACCTCGCCGTCCAGCGCGTAGGTCGCCAGCGGCTTGCGCGCCTTCGTCGCGCCGGTGATCAGCGCGCCGACGTCCCGCACCAGGCGGGCGCCGAGCGCGAGCAGCCAGCGCGCGGAGAACTGGTCGCGGAAGCGGTCCGGGTCCGGCTGCACCGGGGCGAGCGCGAGCGGCGAGATGACGTACGACGCCGCGGTCGCGCGCATCAGCCGCTCGGTGACATTGCCCTTGCGGCGCTCCCCGGCCAGTTCGACCAGGCCGTGCCGCTCCAGTGCCTTCAGGTGGTAGTTCACCTTCTGCCGGGGCAGCCCGACCTTGCCGGCCAGCATCGTGGCCGACGCGGGCTCGGCGGCCAGCTCGGCGAGCAGTCTGGCCCTGATGGGGTCCAGGGAGACGGCTGCGGCCTCGGGGTCCTCGATCACGGTCACGTCCAGCATGCGTCCACACTCTCACCGAAAACTTTTTTTGTCCAGGTGAGTGGAATTTTCGGTGAGAGGGCCGATTCGGCTCGGCCGCGAGTCGGTCGGCCACGAGCAGGCTCAGTGGTGACCGCGACGACCGTGGTGGCCGTGGTGGCCATGGCTCCTGTGCCGCAGGGCGCCCGCCGCGACGACCGCCGCGCCCGCCGCCCCGACGAGCAGCACCGACCGCGGGGCGTGGGCGGCCCTGTCCTGGACGGTGTGGCCCGCCTGCGCGGCGCCGCTGCGCAGCTGCACGGTCATGGCGCCCGCCTTGTCCCTGAGGTCGGCGGCCCGGGCCCGGGCGCGCCCCTTCAGGTCTCCCTTGTCCGTCAACCCCTCAGCAGTGTCGCCGGGTTGGCTCCTGGTCTGGTCGAGCTGTTGCCGCAGTTCCTCGGGACCCTTCGCGCCGGCCCCCTGCGGAGTCCTGTCCGTCATCGGTGCACTCTTTTCGCGGTCTTGGGTTTCCACTCGGTTCCGGAACATCCGGGTACCCCGAGCGGTGACCGTTAGCCCTTGTCCCCGTTGGCCTCTCCCCCGGCCCCATGCTCCCCGAGCCGGGCCAGCTGGGTCTGGAACCAGTCGAGGCGGGCCTGCAACAGGGCCGCCTCGGCGGCGAGTTCGGGAACACCGAGGCCCTCGGGCCCGGCGAGGTCGGCCAGACCGACGAGGCCGGCGACGGGGAGGGCACCGTCACGCTCCGCCACGACCCGCAGCCCCTCCCCGGCCAGCCGGGCGAACGCGGCAAGCGGGACGGACGTACGCCCGCGCACGCACCCCGCGCAGGCGGCGGCCAGGGCGCGCCGGCCGGGCCTGCCCCAGCCCGCGTCGGCCAGCGCGGCCGCGGGCGCGCCGCACGCGCAGGGGCCGACGGTGGCCGTACGCACCCGCTGCCGGGCATAGCGGAAGCCGCGCTCGAAGCGGATGTAGGCGCCGAGGACGGAGACCTCCAGCAGGACGGCCGCCCGGTGCTCCGTGGTGCACAGCAGCGCCTCGGCGGCCGTACGGTCGTGCACGCAGTGGAAGCCGCAGTCGCACAGCCGCGCGGGCGGGCGGTGCCGTCGGCCGTAGACACAGGACGCGTCGTCCAGCACTCCGTACGGCAGCGCGGCGCCCAGCGACACACCGGTGAACCCGGCCCGGGTGCCGTCCTGGGACAGCACCGGGTGGGCGATCTTGTATCCGGTCGGCGGCTCCGTCGGGCGTTCCGTGGGGAGCCGCAGCCTCATCGGGCGACCGGGGCCTCTTCCGGCACGGACGCCGCCGGTTCGACGGTCTCCTCGAGAAGTTCGAGGTCTTCTTCGTGGACGAGCGGCCGCTCCTCGGCGACTCCGGTGGCCAGTGCCTTGCCGAGCTTCATGGCGCCTCCCATGACCTGGGGTCGGTGACCGTCCGGCCCATAGTGACCCATGAGCGGCCGAGTTGGACATAGGGCCGGAGGCCGCCACAGGAGGATTATTTCAGTGTTGCTTAGTGATATATCGTAGAAGAATTAAGTAGAGCTTCACGATTGTCCTGCCGAGACTACTCCCATGACGAACCCGGGCAAGACCAACGCTCCCTTCGGCCGCACCCTCTGCGCGATGATCACTCCCTTCACCGAGTCGGGCGCGCTCGACCTCGACGGTGCCGGGAGACTTGCCGACCGGCTGGTGACGGACGGCTGCGACGGGCTGGTGCTCAACGGGACGACGGGCGAGTCACCCACGACGACGGACACGGAGAAGGCGGAACTGGTCCGGGCCGTCCGGACGGCCGTCGGCGAGCGCGCCTCGATCGTCGCGGGTGTCGGCACCTTCGACACCCGGCACACCGTCGAGCTGACCCTCGCGGCCGAAAAGGCGGGCGCCGACGGGGTGTTGGTGGTCACGCCGTACTACAGCAGGCCGCCGCAGGACGCCGTGGAGGCGCACTTCCGTACGGTCGCCGACGCGAGCGGCCTGCCCGTGATGCTGTACGACATCCCGGGCCGCACCGGCACCCGTATCGAGCCGGAGACGATGATCCGGCTGGCGGAGCACCCCCGGATCATGGCGGTCAAGGACTGCTCCTACGACTTCCTCGGCACCCAGAAGGTGCTGGCGCGCACGGAGTTGGGGTACTACGCGGGTTGCGACGAGCACATCCTCGCCCTGTACGCGGTGGGCGCGGCGGGCTGTGTGAGCACGGTCGCGAACGTCGTACCGCGCCACGTCGCAGAGATCCTGGAGGCGTTCGAGGCGGGCGACACGGCCCGCGCCGCCCGGCTCCAGCAGCGGGTCACCCCGCTGATCGAGGAGATGACGGCCGCGGGCCTGCCGGGCACGGTCACCGCCAAGGCGCTGCTGAACGCGCTGGGCCGGCCCGCGGGTCCGGTCCGGGCACCCCTGCGGCCCGCCGGCCGGGAGGCGGCCGACGGGCTGCGGGCGGTGTACCAGGAGTTCATGGCGGTGTGATCAGCGCTCGGCGAAGACCGGCTCCCAGGCATGGCGCACCAAGTGGCCGTTCATCTCGTCGACGCCGCTGAGCGGTACGACCTTGTCGCTGCCGATGGTGACCAGCACGAGCCGGGGCCGGTACGGCTCCTCAAGGCTCGTGACCCGTTCCCAGGCGATGAGCCGCTTGTCGTCGGCCCAGGCGAGCAGATGGCCTCCGCGGACCTTGGTGATCTCCTTGCCCGTACGGGGATCACGGATCGAGGAGTACGACTTGCCGGGGGCGACCTCCTTCGTCAGACCGAGGGCGGCGAGCCGGCCGTTCGGGGACAGCCGCGCACCGACGTCCCACCGCAGGTACTTCTCGTTCGCGGGGGCGGCGACCTCCTTCCCGGCGAGGTCGTAGAACTGCTCCGCACCGTCGTGGTCCCCGACGACCCTCGCGTACACCAGGGCACCGTCGCGGCTGAAGGCGAAGTCCTCGCGGGCGTTGACGTTGCGGCCCGCCGCGACACCGCTCCAGGAGCCCTTGCCGGAGGCCACGTCGATGACCCAGAAGCCGGTGCGGACCTTCGCCCCGAACCGGGGCGCCCAGGTCCTGCCCGGACCGCTCCTCTCGTACAGGTCCGGGTTCTCCGTGTACGTCGTGGCGACCAGCTTGCTGCCGTCGCGCGAGAACGCCAGCCCACCGACACCGTGGTCCACCGGGATCCACCGCTCGACCTCCCCCGTCGCGAGGTCGAGCAGGCCGATCCGAGGGGCCGGCAGATGACGCTCCAGCACGGCGGCGGTGCGCAGGCCCGGGGCGACGGCGACGAACTGCCACCGGGTGTCCTTCTCGTACCGGCCCGTCTTCGGGTTCAGCAGCCAGTACGTGTGCGCGCCGATGCCACGGCCGTCGCTCTGCCGGACGACTTTCGTCGTGGAGTAAGCGGCCAGCACCGCGCTCCCGGCCGCGATCATGTCGCGCGGCGGCGACTGGTCCTGGTCGGCGGACACCCCGTCCTGACCGAGCACCCTCGCGGGCCGCGCCTCGCCCCTGCCGGAGTCCAGCAGCGGCACCCCGACCGCCACGGCGACGACCGCGGCGGTGGCCACGGCGACGGACACGAACCGGCGGGCGCGGCGGCGACGCCGTACGGCCAGGACCCGGTCGGCGAAACCGTGCCCGAGCGGCTGCTGTTCGGCCGCGTGTTCCCGCAGGGCGTCACGCACCAGTTCCTCGACGTTCACGACCGCACCTCCACGGGCGAGTAGTCACGGGACGGAAACTTGCTGCCGCCGTCCGGGCCGAGCGCGGCCAGCTCGGGCGCGAGGGCGCGCAGCCTGGCCAGGGAGCGATGGGTGGTGGAGCGTACGGTGCCCACGGAGCAGCCCAGCATCCGGGCCACGTCGGCCTCCGGCAGATCCTCGAAGTAGCGCAGCACCAGCACGGTGCGCTGGCGGGCGGTGAGCCGGGACAGCGCGGCGCGCAGCACGAGGCGCAGCTCGGCGGCGCCCGAGGCGTCCGGGGCGTGGCCCGCCTCCGGCGGCTCGGCGACGGTGACCTCCCGGCGCCGCCACTTCAGCCGCCAGCGGCTGATCTGCTGGCGGTACAGGATCTGCCGTACATAGGCCTCGGGTTCGTCGATCCGCTGCCAGCGGCCCGCCGCCTTGACCAGCGCGTTCTGCAGCAGGTCCTCGGCTGCGTGCCGGTCTCCGCCGGTCAGCAGCACGGCCGTCCTCAGCAGGGCCGACGAACGGCCGGCCACGAACTCCCGGAACCTCTCCTGTGCCTGCGCATCCATCGTCACCTTCACATCCTGGGCGGACCCTGTGCCCGGCCCCCGCACCCCTTGTGACGCGCGCGGGATTCCGCCGCTATGCCTGCCGCGTCCGAAGAAATTCCATGGGCCCTTGGACCGGGGGCGCCGTACGTTGTCCCCATGAGCCGCCCCCTGCTCTTCCTCGATGTCGACGGCCCCCTCAACCCGTACGCGGCACAGCCCGAGCGACGGCCCGAGGGCTACACGACGATCAGGGTGGCCGTGGACGGGCGCACACTGCGGGTGTGGCTCAACCCCGGCCACGGCCCGGCGCTGCTGCGTCTCGGCTACGACCTGTGCTGGGCGACCACGTGGATGGACGCCGCCAACCGCTATATCGCCCCGGTCGTCGGCCTGCCCGAGCTGCCGTACGTCGACTTCGGCAGCGGACTGTTCGCCCGGCGACCCGACGAGGTCCACTGGAAGACGGAGGCGATCGTGGCGTACGCGCAGGGCCGCCCCTTCGCCTGGGTGGACGACGAACAGAGCCCGGCCGACACGACGTACGTGACCACGCACCACCCCGGCCCCGCACTGCTCCACCACGTCAACCCACGCATCGGCCTGCGCGAGGCCGACTTCACGGCACTGGCGGAGTTCGCGGCGGACTTCCCCACCTGACATGAACCGAGCGCCCTCCCGTCGACTGCGGAAGGGCGCTCAGCACGATGCTTCGCTCAGTTGTGGCTGTGCAGGATCTCGTTCAGGCCGCCCCACACCGCGTTGTTCGGGCGGGCCTCGACCGCGCCGGTGACCGAGTTGCGGCGGAAGAGGATGTTGGAGGCGCCGCTGAGGTCGCGGGCCTTGACGATCTGGCCGTCGGGCATGGTGATCCGGGTGCCCGCGGTGACATACAGGCCGGCCTCGACCACGCACTCGTCGCCGAGCGCGATGCCCACGCCCGCCTCGGCGCCGACCAGGCAGCGCTCGCCGATGGAGATGATCACGTTGCCGCCGCCGGACAGCGTGCCCATGGTGGAGGCGCCGCCGCCGATGTCCGAGCCGTCGCCGACCACGACGCCCGCGGAGATACGGCCCTCGACCATGGAGGTGCCGAGCGTGCCGGCGTTGAAGTTCACGAAGCCCTCGTGCATGACCGTGGTGCCCTCGGCGAGGTGGGCGCCGAGGCGGACCCGGTCGGCGTCGGCGATGCGGACGCCCTTCGGGGCGACGTAGTCCGTCATGCGCGGGAACTTGTCGATCGAGGTCACCTGGAGGTGCAGGCCCTCGGCGCGCGCGTTCAGACGCACCTTCTCGATGTCGTCCACCGCGACCGGGCCCAGCGAGGTCCAGGCGACGTTGGCGAGGAAGCCGAACATGCCCTCCAGGCTCTGGCCGTGCGGCTTGACCAGGCGGTGGGACAGGAGGTGGAGGCGAAGGTAGACGTCGTGCGCGTCGATCGGCTTCGCGTCGAGGGAGGAGATGACCGTGCGGACCGCGACCACCTCGACGTTGCGGCGGGCGTCGGGGCCGATCGCCTGCGCGGCGCCCTCGCCGAGCAGCTCCACGGCCTTCTCGGCGGACAGCGACTCGGTGCCGGACGGACCGGGCTCCTCGACGAGCTCGGGGGCGGGGAACCAGGTGTCGAGGACGGTGCCGTCGGCGGCGATGGTGGCCAGGCCGGCGGCCACGGCGCCGGTGGTACGGGGAGCGTTCGTGTCGGTCATGAGGGAAAACTAACGCGAGGGGGGTCGTGCGGGCCAACCAGTGAGCAGGGCGTCTCATGGGCCGGTCGCGCTCTGCGTCAGGGAATCACCCGCGCCAGTACCTCCCGCGCGTACTCCTCGTCGTAGGCCGCTCCCGTCAGCAGCACCTGCAGGCAGATGCCGTCCATCAGGGCGAGCAACGCCCGGGCGGTCACCGGGTCCGTGTGCGCGGCCAGTCGCCGGGCCGTCTCCTCGGTCCACTCGGCGGCTACGGGGCGCAGGGCGGGGCGGCGCAGGGCCGCGAGATACAGCTCGTACTCCAGCTCGACGCCCGGGCGGTCTCCGCCGAGCCACTCCCCCAGCACCCGTGCCAGCCCCGCCGCCAGTTCGCCCCCGGAGTCGTCCAGGACGCCGCTGCCCGCGAGGGCCTTGGCGAAGCCCTCGTTGGTCTGGCGCAGTGCGGCGACCATCAGTTCGTCGAGGGTCGTGAAGTGGTACGTCGTGGAGCCCAGCGGGACGTCCGCCTCGGTGGCGACGGAGCGATGGCTCAGCCCGGCGATGCCCTTCTTGCCGACGACCCGGATCGCCGCGTCGATGATCCGCTGCCGCCGCTCGGGGTCGTAGCGCCGGGCCATCAGTGCGCACCGCCCAGGTTCAGCACCACCACGCCCCCGATGATCAGCACGATCCCGGCGACCTTCGCCACGCTCAACCCCTCGCCGAACAGCATCAGTCCGATGACCGCGATGGTCGCGGTGCCCACCCCGGCCCAGATCGCGTACGCCGTGCCGATCGCCACGGTCTTCAGCGTCTGGGCGAGCAGGGCGAACGAAAGCACATAGCCCACGGCCGTCAGCAGCGAGGGCCAGAGCCTGCTGAAGCCGTCGCTGTACTTCATCGCGGTCGTGGCCGCGACCTCGGCGGCGATGGCGCCGGCGAGCAAGAGGTATCCCATGTGTACAAGCGTACATAACCCGACGACGGCAGTACATCCATGAACGACCTCGCCGCATCCACAAGGGCTTCGATGACACGCGTAGCTGCCGTACGGGGAACACACTCCGTACATCCACGGGTAACTCTGAGCGAATAGAACTTCCGCGACCAGTCGCGCTCATGTACGTCCAGGCACCAACCAGCTCCACCCATCCGCTCGTTGAAGGGACGCACATGGACAGAAAGCTCGGGCTCACGGTCCGCGGGGCGGCAGCCGGGCTGCTCGCCTCGGCCTCGCTGATGGCACTGCCGTCCGCCGCGCACGCGGCGACCTACACGATCTCCGCGATCCAGGGCACGACCCGGATCTCGCCGTACAACGGCTCGACGGTCACCACGACCGGTATCGTCACCGCGATTCGTTCCACCGGCTCCTCGCGCGGCTTCTGGATCCAGAGCGCGAGCGGCGACGGCAACGCGGCGACCAGTGACGCGATCTTCGTCTACACGGGGTCCAGCACGCCGAACACGGCGGTCGGCAACAGCATCACGATCACCGGCAGGGTCTCCGAGTACATCCCCGGCGGCACCTCGTCCGGCAACCAGTCGCTCACCGAGCTGGGCAGCGCGAGCTGGAGCACCAACTCGACCGGGAACGCCCTCCCCGCGGCCGTCACGATCAGCGACGCGACCGTCCCGGCCGCCTACACCCGCACCAACAACGGCGGTTCGATCAACTCGTTCACGCTGGACCCGACGACCTACGCCCTGGACTACTACGAGTCCCTGGAGGGCATGCGGGTCAGCGTCGGCAGCACGCCGGTGGTCGGACCGACCAACGCGTACGACGAGATGTGGGTCAATGTGAAGCCCGCGCAGGTGAACTCGGCCCGCGGCGGCTCCCTGTACTCCTCCTACAACAGCCAGAACTCCGGCCGGCTGCAGATCACCACGCTGCTGTCCTCGGCCTTCCCGACGGCGACCGTGGGCGACACGATCTCCGGCGCCACCGGCGTCCTGGACTACAGCGCGTACGGCGGCTACTCCCTGAACGCCACTTCGGTCGGCACGCTCACCTCGGGCGGGGTCGGCAAGGAGACGACGGCGGCCCAGTCGCCGGGCCAGCTGTCGGTGGCCACGTACAACGTGGAGAACCTCGACCCGACCGACCCCGCCTCGAAGTTCAGCGCGCTCGCCCAGGGCATCGTGAACAACCTCAAGTCGCCCGACATCGTGGCGCTGGAGGAGGTCCAGGACAACGACGGCCCGACGGACAACGGCGTCGTCTCCGCCACCACGACCCTCTCCATGCTGACCTCCGCGATCAGGACGGCGGGCGGCCCGGCCTACTCGTACACCCAGATCAACCCGCGGAACGACTCCGACGGCGGTGAGCCCGGCGGCAACATCCGCCAGGTGCTTCTGTACAACCCCGCACGGGTGGGCTTCACCGCCCGCGGCAACGCCACCGCCAGCACCGCCAACTCGGTGACCAGCGTGGGCGGTGTGGCGCAGCTGACGTACAACCCGGGCCGGATCGCCCCGGCCGACTCGGCCTGGTCGGCCAGCCGCAAGCCGCTGGCCGCGGAGTTCACCTTCGGCGGTCAGAAGTACTTCGTGATCGCCAATCATTTCGTCTCGAAGGGCGGTGACTACGCGCTGCACAGCCAGTACCAGCCGCCGACCCGGTCGTCCGAGACGCAGCGGGGCAGTCAGGGTTCGGTGGAGAACTCGTTCGTGGACTCCATCCTGGCGGCACAGTCGGACGCGCATGTGATCGTGCTCGGCGACCTGAACGACTTCCCGTTCTCCACCGCCGTGTCCAATCTGGAGGGCGGCGTGCTGACCGACCTGGTGGACACACTGCCGGCGTCCGAGCAGTACACGTACGTCTACGACGGCAACTCCCAGGTCCTCGACCACACCCTGGTCAGCTCGTCGATCACGTCGCACGACTACGACATCGTGCACATCAACAGCGAGTTCTCGGACCAGACCAGCGACCACGACCCGCAGGTTGTACGCATCACCCCCTGAACACAGGGCGGGTGGCGGAGCAGGTAGCGGAGCAGTCCGGCCGGATCGGGCCGGACTGCTCCGCTCGTTCATGGAAACGGGTTTCTCCTCAGACGGTGATCCCCGCACAAGGGCGGCCCCGTTGCCCGGACCACGAATGTGGGTTGGTTTGATTTTCATAGAAAACGCTCGCTGAAATGGCTCCCAGCAGCCCCTCGGCTCCACTAGAGTTCCACCACTCGATCACCTCACCCTCACATCCCCGGCCGCCGCCCTGGGCGCCGCTGGAGGAACACGCATGCCCGAAACCACCCCCCACCCTCCCGGGAACCAGCCATGGCAGAACGGCTGGGTCCCCGACACCTCCCGGGCCCCCGGAACCCGAAGACTCTGGCTGGCCGGTGGGCTGGCCATCGCCACGATCGTCGCCTGCACGACCGCAATCGTCGTGAACCGCCAGGCTCCTGACGACACGGCATCCCCGGTGCGGTCCGCCGCGCCCACCGACGACGGACCCGGCCTGCTCTCCTTCGCCTCGCCCTCGTCGGGTACGACCCCCGCACCCAAGGGCAAGACCGGCATGTCGTCGGTGATGCCTCCCGCCGCCTCGGCCACCGCCACGGACGGCGACGGCGAACCGAAGTCCACGGCCTCCGCATCGCCCTCCAAGTCGCCTGCCTCACACGGCGGTTCGGGTGGCTCGGACGGCTCCGGAGGATCCGGGGACTCGGGCGGCTCGGACTCCTCCTCCGTCTGGTCGTCCGTCCGCTCGGTGAACTACCCCGACCGCTACTGGCACCTGAGCGGCGGTTACGTGAGGCTCGACCCGATCGGCTCCGTCTCGGCCCGCCGCGACGCCACGTTCAAGGTCGTGGGCGGCCTGGCCGACGGCTCCTGCTACTCCTTCGCCACGGCCGACGGCGGCTATCTGCGGCACCGCAACTTCCTGCTGCGCGCCGAGCGCAACGACGGCTCGTCCCTGTTCCGGCAGGACGCGACCTTCTGCCCCCGCGCCTCCGCCTACTCCGGCGCGGTCATGCTGGAGTCGGTCAACTATCCGGGCCGCTTCCTGCGCCACCAGAACTTCCGGCTCAAGCTGGACCCGTACCAGTACGGCGACCTGTACCGGGCCGACTCCGCGTTCCGGCTGGTCGACGGACTGGCCTGAGCGCGAGAGCGAGAACGCGAACACCAACGGGAACGCGAACACGAACGCGAACGAGTGACGGCGAGGTCCGGTGGACCTCGCCGTCACTGTTCGGCCGGTGGATCTCAGACGTTGAAGCCGAGCGCCCGCAACTGCTCGCGTCCGTCGTCCGTGATCTTGTCGGGGCCCCACGGCGGCATCCAGACCCAGTTGATGCGCAGCTCGTTGACGAGGCCGTCGGTGGCGGACTTGGCCTGGTCCTCGATGACGTCCGTCAGCGGACAGGCCGCGGAGGTCAGGGTCATGTCGACGGTCGCGATGTTCGCGTCGTCGACATGGATGCCGTAGATCAGGCCGAGGTTCACGACGTCGATGCCCAGCTCGGGGTCCACGACGTCCATCAGGGCCTCGCGGAGTTCCTCCTCCGAGGCCGGCTTCGTCTCCACGGTGTCGCTCATGCCGTCTTCCTTTCGGCGTCGGCCCCGCCCAGAGCCTGGGCCGTCGCGTCCTTCCACGCCATCCAGCTGAGGAGGGCGCACTTGACCCGGGCCGGGTACTTGGAGACTCCGGCGAACGCGACCGCGTCCTCCAGAACGTCCTCCATCGCGTCGTCCGGCTCGATCTTGCCCTTGGACTGCATCAGCTCCAGGAAGGTCTCCTGGATCTTCTGCGCCTCGGCCAGCTCCTTGCCGACGAGCAGTTCGTTCAGCACGGAGGCCGACGCCTGGCTGATGGAGCAGCCCTGGCCCTCGTACGAGACGTCACTGATCGTCGTGCCGTCGTACTTCACACGAAGGGTGATCTCGTCGCCACAGGTCGGGTTCACATGGTGCACCTCGGCGTCGCCATCCCTCAGACCACGCCCGTGCGGGTTCTTGTAGTGGTCCAGGATGACTTCCTGGTACATCGAATCCAGCTTCATGCGATCGCTAGCCAATCCCTCAGCCGAAGAAGTTCCGGACGTGCTCCAGCCCCTCGACCAGTGCGTCGATCTCGGCCGGCGTGGAGTACAGATAGAACGACGCTCGCGTGGTCGCAGGAATTCCGTACCGCAGGCAGACCGGGCGGGCGCAGTGGTGGCCGACCCGGACCGCGATGCCCTGCTCGTCGAGGACCTGACCCACGTCGTGCGGGTGGATGTCACCGAGCGTGAAGGAGATCGCCGCGCCCCGGTCCTCGGCCGTGGCCGGGCCGATGATCCTGAGGTCGGGGACCTCGCTCAGCTTCCGCACCGCGTACTCGGTGAGCGCGTGCTCATGGGCGAGGATCCTGTCCATGCCGATCGAGTTGAGGTAGTCGATCGCCGCGCCGAGACCGACCGCCTGGGCGATCGGGGGCGTGCCCGCCTCGAACTTGTGCGGCGCCGGGGCGTACGTCGACGAGTGCATCGACACGGTCTCGATCATCTCGCCGCCGCCGAGGAACGGGGGCAGGTCCTCCAGCAGCTCCTGGCGGCCCCACAGGACGCCGATGCCGGTCGGGCCGCACATCTTGTGGCCGGTGAAGGCCACGAAGTCGGCCTGGAGAGCCTGGACGTCCAGCGGCATGTGAGGAGCCGCCTGGGAGGCGTCGATGCAGACCAGGGCGCCGACCTCCTGGGCGCGGCGCACTATCGCCTCGACCGGGTTGACCGTGCCCAGGATGTTGGACACCAGCACGAAGGAAACGATCTTCGTCTTCTCCGTGATGATCTCGTCGATGTTGGAGAGGTCGAGCCGGCCGTCGTCGGTCAGCCCGAACCACTTCAGCTTCGCGCCCGTGCGCTGCGCCAGCAGCTGCCACGGCACGATGTTGGAGTGGTGCTCCATCTCCGTGATGACGATCTCGGTCTCGTGGTCCACCCGGTAGGGCTCCTCGGCCCAGCCCAGCATGTTCGCCACGAGGTTGAGCGACTCGGAGGCGTTCTTGGTGAAGATCACCTCGTCGCGGCTCGGCGCGTTGATGAACGCGGCGACCTTGTCGCGCGCGCCCTCGTACAGCGCCGTGGCCTCCTCCGCGAGCACATGCACACCGCGGTGGACGTTGGCGTTGTAGCGCTCGTAGTACTCGCTCAGGACGTCGAGCACCTGGCGCGGCTTCTGCGAGGTCGCCGCGTTGTCCAGGTACACGAGCTTCTTGCCGTCGTGGACCAGCCGGTCCAGGACGGGGAAGTCCTTGCGGATCGCCTCGGTGTCGAGGAGGCCCGGCAGCTGTGTCACGCGGATACGCCACCCTTCGTGTAAGCCTCGTAGCCCTCGTCCTCCAGCTTGTCGGCGAGCTCGGCACCGCCGGACTCGACGATCCGCCCGCCGGAGAAGACGTGGACGAAGTCGGGCTTGATGTAGCGCAGGATGCGCGTGTAGTGCGTGATCAGCAGGGTGCCGACCTCGCCGGTCTCACGGACGCGGTTGACGCCCTCGGAGACGATCCGCAGAGCGTCCACGTCGAGACCGGAGTCCGTCTCGTCGAGGATCGCGACCTTCGGCTTGAGCAGTTCGAGCTGGAGGATCTCGTGGCGCTTCTTCTCACCGCCGGAGAAGCCCTCGTTGACGTTGCGCTCGGCGAAGGCGGGGTCCATGTTGAGGCGCTGCATGGCCTCCTTGACCTCCTTCACCCAGGTGCGCAGCTTGGGGGCCTCGCCGCGGATCGCGGTGGCGGAGGAGCGCAGGAAGTTGGAGACCGAGACGCCGGGGACCTCGACCGGGTACTGCATCGCGAGGAACAGACCGGCGCGGGCGCGCTCGTCGACGGACATCTCCAGGACGTCCTCGCCGTCGAGCAGCACGGTGCCCTCGGTGATCGTGTACTTCGGGTGACCCGCGAGCGAGTAGGCGAGGGTCGACTTGCCGGAGCCGTTGGGGCCCATGATGGCGTGCGTCTCGCCCTGCTTCACGGTGAGGTCGACGCCCTTGAGGATCTCCTTCGTGGCGTTGTCGGCCTCGACGGTGACGTGCAGGTCTCGGATTTCAAGCGTTGCCATGGGTGCCTCAGGACTCCTGGGTGAGGGAGACGAGCACGTCGTCCCCTTCGATCTTTACGGGGTATACGGGGACGGGGCGCGTCGCGGGGAGGCCGGACGGCTTGCCGGAACGCAGGTCGAAGCTGGAGCCGTGCAGCCAGCACTCGATCTGGCAGTCCTCCACCTCGCCCTCGGAGAGCGAGACGTTCGCGTGGGAGCAGATGTCGTAGATGGCGAACACCTCCCCCTCGGTCTTCACGACCGAGACCGGCGTGCCGTCGAGTTCCACCCGCTTCGGGGTGCCCTCCTCCAGCTCGCTCAGCCCACAGGCGCGTACGAAGGGGCTCATGCGACCGACGCCTCCAGCTCCTCTTCGATCTTGGCGAGCAGCCGCTCCTCGATGTCCGCGACACCGATCTGCTGGACCAGCTCGGCGAAGAAGCCACGGACGACGAGGCGGCGGGCCTCGTGCTGCGGGATGCCGCGGGCCATCAGGTAGAAGAGCTGCTCGTCGTCGAAGCGGCCGGTGGCCGAGGCGTGGCCGGCGCCGACGATCTCGCCGGTCTCGATCTCCAGGTTCGGCACCGAGTCGACGCGGGCACCGTCGGTGAGGACCAGGTTGCGGTTCATCTCGTACGTGTCCGTGCCCTCGGCCTTGGCCTCGATGAGCACGTCACCGATCCACACCGCGTGCGCGTCGTCGCCCTGGAGCGCGCCCTTGTAGACGACGTTCGACTTGCAGTGCGGGGTGTTGTGGGTGACCAGCAGGCGGTGCTCCTGGTGCTGCCCGGAGTCGGTGAAGTACAGGCCGAACAGCTCGGCCTCGGCGCCGGGGCCCGCGTAGGTGACGCGCGGGTGCAGCCGGACGAGGTCGCCGCCGAAGGTCACGACGACCGACTTGAAGGAGGCGTCCCGGCCGATGAGGGCGTTGTGCTGGGCCACGTGCACGGCCTTGTCGTCCCAGTCCTGGACGGAGACGACGGTGAGCTTCGCACCGTCGCCCAGGACGTAGTCGACGTTGGCGGCGAGCACCGCGTCACCGGTGTGGTCGATGACGACGACGGCTTCGGCGAAGGCGCCCAGCTCGATGACCTGGTGGCCGTAGGCGACCCCGCCCTGGCCGTGCACGGCGATGCGGATCGGCTCGGTGAGCACCGTCTCCTTGGGGACGGTGACCACGCCGGCCTGCTCGAACGCCGAGTACGCCTGGGCGGCGACGCGGTCCACCGGGGTGCCCGCCCGGCCGATCCGCGCGTCGTCGCGGCCGACGGTCTCGACGGTGACGCCCTCGGGGGCCTCGACGGCGACCTTCACGCCCGTGCCGTTCGCGACGGCGGTGCCGTCGTGCAGCCCGCGCAGGCGCTCCAGCGGGGTGAACCGCCACTCCTCCTCGCGGCCGTGCGGGACCGGGAAGTCCGTCACGTCGAAGGACGGGGGCGCGCTCATGCGCGTGGCGACGGTCGACTCGGCGGCCACCGCGATCTGGCCCGCGGTGGTGGAGCCCACGGGGATGTTCTGAGCCTCAGCCATGGCTGTCGGTCTGCTCGCTTTCTTACGTGAGTGGCTTGATGGGACCGGCGGTGGGCGTTTAGCCGACCGCGCCTTCCATCTGGAGCTCGATCAGCCGGTTGAGCTCAAGGGCGTACTCCATGGGCAGCTCCTTGGCGATCGGCTCGACGAAGCCGCGCACGATCATCGCCATCGCCTCGAACTCGGACAGACCGCGGCTCATCAGGTAGAAGAGCTGGTCCTCGGAGACCTTGGAGACGGTCGCCTCGTGGCCCATGGACACGTCGTCCTCGCGGACGTCCACGTAGGGGTACGTGTCGGAGCGGGAGATCGTGTCGACCAGCAGCGCGTCGCAGAGCACGTTGGACTTGGAGCCCGCGGCGCCCTCGCCGATCTCGACCAGGCCGCGGTACGAGGTACGGCCGCCGCCGCGCGCCACCGACTTGGAGACGATGTTGGACGAGGTGTTCGGCGCCATGTGGACCATCTTGGAACCGGCGTCCTGGTGCTGGCCCTCACCCGCGAAGGCGATGGAGAGGGTCTCGCCCTTGGCGTGCTCGCCCATCAGGTAGACGGCCGGGTACTTCATCGTCACCTTGGAGCCGATGTTGCCGTCGATCCACTCCATGGTCGCGCCCTCGTAGGCCACGGCGCGCTTGGTGACCAGGTTGTAGACGTTGTTCGACCAATTCTGGATGGTCGTGTAGCGGCAGCGGGCGTTCTTCTTGACGATGATCTCGACGACCGCGGAGTGCAGCGAGTCCGACTTGTAGATCGGCGCCGTGCAGCCCTCGACGTAGTGCACATAGGCACCCTCGTCGACGATGATCAGGGTCCGCTCGAACTGACCCATGTTCTCCGTGTTGATACGGAAGTAGGCCTGGAGCGGGATCTCCACGTGGACGCCCGGCGGGACGTAGATGAAGGAGCCGCCCGACCACACGGCGGTGTTCAGCGACGCGAACTTGTTGTCACCGGCGGGGATGACGGTCCCGAAGTACTCCTTGAAGAGCTCCGGGTGCTCCTTCAGCGCGGTGTCGGTGTCCAGGAAGATGACGCCCTGCTCCTCCAGGTCCTCGCGGATCTGGTGGTAGACGACCTCCGACTCGTACTGCGCGGCGACACCGGCGACCAGGCGCTGCTTCTCCGCCTCCGGGATGCCCAGCTTGTCGTAGGTGTTCTTGATGTCCTCGGGCAGGTCCTCCCAGGACTCCGCCTGCTTCTCCGTGGAGCGCACGAAGTACTTGATGTTGTCGAAGTCGATGCCCGACAGGTCCGAGCCCCAGTTCGGCATGGGCTTCTTCTCGAAGAGCCTCAGGCCCTTGAGGCGCAGCTTCGTCATCCACTCCGGCTCGGACTTCTTCGACGAGATGTCCCGGACGACGTCCTCGTTCAGACCGCGCTTCGCCGCGGCACCGGCCTCGTCGGAGTCGGCCCAGCCGTATTCGTACTTGCCCAGGCCCTCGAGTTCGGGGTGAGCAGTCTCCGTGGGGAGAGTCATGCGGGGTTCCTCCCGGCCGTGCTTGCAGATGCGTCAGTGGAAATCTTGGGGATGAACGTCGTGCAGACGCCGTCGCCGTGCGCGATGGTGGCCAGTCGCTGGACGTGCGTTCCGAGCAGCTCGGCGAAGATCTCCGTCTCCGCCTCGCAGAGCTGGGGGAACTGCTCCGCGACATGGGCGACCGGGCAGTGGTGCTGGCACAGCTGTTCGCCGACCGGTGCGGTGCGCGCCGTAGCAGCGTACCCGTCGACGCTCAAGGCCTTGGCCAGGGCTTCGGCGCGTTTGTCGGGGGTGGCGCCCTCGATCGCCTTGCGGTACGCGCTCGCCTGTGCGGCGATCCGGGCGCGGGCGAAGGCGACGACCGCGTCCTTGCCGCCCTCCTGGTCGGCGATCCAGCGCAGCGCGTCCGCGGCGAGCGTGTCGTAGGACTGGTCGAAGGCGTCGCGACCGCAGTCGGTGAGCGCGAAGACCTTGGCGGGGCGACCGCGGGTGCGCGCCCCGTACACACGCTGTTCGCGCGCCTCCACGACCTCGTCCGCGGTCAGCGCGTCCAGGTGGCGTCGTACGGCCGCCTGGGTCAGTCCCAGACGTGCGGCGAGCTCCGCGACGGTCGACGGGCCGTGGTCCAGGATGGACCGCGCGACGCGGTTGCGTGTCGAGCGCTCACCGGTCGCGAGCTCTTCATGAGGGGCCCCCATGGGGGTCTCCGGAGCCTCGCCGACGTTTTTCACAACGCCATTGTTGCGTAATTCCTCAGAGACTGACAAGCCGCGTCCGTTCGGGCGGGCGGTGCCCTACGTCACTTAGGCATACCTAATCCGACCTGCGGAAACGATCTTTGATCGATCAAATCGGTGGCACCGGCGAGGCTCTTGGGGAACACTGCCGAACCATGCCCATGCCCGCTCCGACCGGCCCTCTTGTCACTCGCGACACGCTCGCCGCACAGCTGCGCGGGCTGGGTGTCGAGACCGGCGAGACCCTGCTGGTCCACTCCTCCCTGAGCGCACTCGGCTGGGTCTGCGGCGGCGCCGTCGCCGTCGTCCAGGCGCTGCTCGACGCCCTCGGCCCGGACGGCACGCTGGTCGTCCCCACCCAGTCCGGCGACCTGTCCGACCCGGCCCTGTGGGGGAACCCTCCGGTGCCCCGGGAGTGGTGGCCCACGATCCGGGCGTCGATGCCCGGGTACGACCCCCTGACCACCCCCTCCCGCGGGGTCGGCGTGATCCCGGAGACCGTACGGACCTGGCCGGGCGCCCTGCGCAGCGCCCACCCGCAGACGTCCTTCGCGGCCGTGGGCCCGCGCGCGGCCGGGATACTCGACGGCCACGCTCCCGACTGCCGGCTCGGCGAGCGCAGCCCGCTGGCCCGCCTGGAACGGCTGGGCGCCCGCGTGCTGCTCCTCGGCACCGGCTACGACACCTGCACCAGCTTCCACCTCGCCGAGTACCGGATACCGGCCCCGCACGTCGAGGTCGGACGGCCGGTGCCCGGCGGTGGCTGGGAATCGGTGATCGAGGTGTCGATCGACTCGGACCGGTTCGACGAGCTCGGCCACGACTTCGAACGGGACCGGCCCGTCGTCTGCGGGACGGCCGGGGCGGCCGACGTACGGCTGTTCCCCGTGGCGGACGCCGTCGCCTACGCGGAGAAGTGGCTGCCGCTGCACCGACCCCGTGCGGAGGAGTTTCTGTACCCGCCCGTCTGAGTGACACGGCACCTACCTAGACTCTTGAGCCATGCGAAGTGAGCCCGTGGTCCAGGTCCAGGCCCTGGTGAAGCGGTACGGCACGAAGACCGCGGTGAACGGCCTCGACCTGGTGGCCCAGGCGGGAGTGACCGCCGTACTCGGCCCCAACGGGGCGGGAAAGTCGACCACGGTCGAGACCTGCGAGGGGTACCGGAAGCCGGATGCCGGCACGGTGCGCGTCCTGGGCCTCGACCCGGTGCGGCAGTCCGCCGAGCTGCGGCCACGCATCGGCGTGATGCTCCAGTCCGGGGGCGTCTACTCGGGCGCGCGGGCCGACGAGATGCTGCGCCACGTGGCCAGACTGCACGCGCATCCGCTGGACGTGGACGCGCTCGTCGAACGGTTGGGCCTCGGCAGCTGCGGCCGGACCTCCTACAGGCGCCTGTCCGGCGGACAGCAGCAGCGGCTCGCGCTCGCCATGGCCGTCGTGGGGCGGCCGGAGCTGGTGTTCCTGGACGAGCCGACGGCCGGCCTGGACCCGCAGGCCCGCCGGGCCACCTGGGACCTGGTGCGGGACCTGCGCGCCGACGGTGTCTCCGTGATCCTCACCACCCACCACATGGACGAGGCCGAGCAGCTCGCCGACGACGTCGCGATCATCGACGCGGGCCGGGTGATCGCCCAGGGCGCCCCCGAGGAGCTGTGCCGCGGCGGCGCCGAGAACACCCTGCGCTTCACCGGCCGTCCGGGCCTCGACGTGAGTTCCTTGCTCAAGGCGCTGCCCGCCGACTGCACGGCCGCCGAGCTGACCCCGGGCTCCTACCGGGTGGTCGGCAAGGTCGATCCCCAGCTGCTCGCCACGGTGACCTCGTGGTGCGCCCAGCACGGCGTGATGCCGGACCGGATCTCGGTCGAGCGGCACACCCTCGAAGACGTCTTTTTGGAGCTCACAGGCAAGGAGCTGCGCTCGTGACCACCGTGGGTGCCTACACCCCCAAGCCCGGCGCGGCACCGCTGCCCCGCATGATCGCGGCCCAGTCGGCGCTGGAGACCAGGATGCTGCTGCGCAACGGCGAGCAGCTGCTGCTGACGGTCGTGATCCCGACGCTGCTCCTCGCGCTCTTCAGCTCCGTGGACATCGTCGACACGGGCGCGGGCAAGGCCGTCGACTTCCTCGCCCCCGGCATCCTCGCCCTCGCCGTGATGTCGACCGCCTTCACCGGCCAGGCCATCGCGACCGGCTTCGAGCGCCGCTACGGCGTGCTGAAGCGGCTGGCCTCGTCCCCGCTGCCCCGCTGGGGCCTGATGGCGGCGAAGACGGCGTCCGTGCTGGTCACGGAGATCCTCCAGGTCCTCCTGCTGACCGTGATCGCCCTAGCGCTGGGCTGGTCGCCGCACGGCAACCCGCTCACCGTCCTGCTCCTGCTCGTCCTGGGCACGGCCGCGTTCTCCGGGCTCGGTCTGCTGATGGCCGGCACGCTCAAGGCGGAGGCCACGCTGGCCGCCGCCAACCTGGTCTTCCTGCTGCTGCTCATCGGCGGCGGCGTGATCGTCCCACTGGACAAGTTCCCGCCGGCCGCCCAGGACGTGCTGGGTCTGCTGCCCATCTCAGCGCTGTCGGACGGACTGCGGGACGTGCTCCAGCACGGGGCCGGGATGCCCTGGGGCGACCTGGGAATCCTCGCCGTGTGGGCGGTCGTGGGCCTGGCGGCGGCCGGAAAGCTGTTCCGCTGGGAGTGACCCTCCGGGAAACGGCTCCGGGCGTGCCCCCCTGAGAGTGACCCTCGTGAAAGCGTGCACAAGCGGGCGCCTACGATGGTGCGCGTGCCAAAGCTGACCCGCGCCGACGTCCAGGCGGCCCTGCGCAACCCGCTCGCCTTCATCGCCGAACGCTGGACCCCGCACCCCCGGACGGTCCAGCGGGCGGCCCTCTCCGCTCTCGTCATGGGAGTGATCATCGTGGTCACCGGCGGTGCCGTACGGCTGACCGGCTCGGGCCTGGGCTGCCCGACCTGGCCCACCTGCACCGACGACTCGCTGACCACCACCAGTGCGATGGGCGTCCACGGAGCCATCGAGTTCGGCAACCGCATGCTGACGTACGTGCTGTGCGCGGCCGTCGGCTGGGCGATCATCGCCGCGCGCTCGCAGAAGCCGTGGCGGCGTGGCCTGACCCGGCTCGGGTGGGCCCAGTTCTGGGTGGTCATGGGCAACGCGGTGCTCGGCGGGATCGTGGTCCTGGTCGGCCTCAACCCGTACACGGTCGCGGCCCACTTCCTGCTCTCGTCGGCGCTCATGGCAGTCGCCACGGTGATGTGGCAGCGCACCCGTGAGGGTGACGGGGCGCCGCGGCCGCTGGTCGGCAAGGCGGTCCAGCAGTTGGTGTGGTTCCTGGTCGCCGCGTCCGTCCTGCTCATCGCCGTCGGCACGGTGGTCACCGGGGCCGGCCCGCACGCGGGTGACTCCAGCGAGGTCGACCGGATCCCGATCGACTGGGAGACGGTCGCCAAGCTGCACGCGGTGCTCGCGTGGATCGTGGTGACGCTGACCTTCGCGCTGTGGTTCGTCCTGAAGGCGGTGGACGCGCCCAGGGGTCCGCTGGACCGGACCCGGGAGCTGTTCGTCGTGCTGCTGGCCCAGGGCGCGCTCGGCTATGTCCAGTACTTCATGCACCTGCCCGAGGCCCTGGTCGCCCTGCACATGCTCGGCTCGTCCGTGATGTGGATCTGGGTGCTGCGCGTACTGCTGTCGCTGCGGGAGCGTCCGGACATGACGGCGGACCTGCCCGGCCCCACGGCGGAGGCGCCGATCGGCACGCGCGCGTAAGCCGTCCTACGCCGTCATGAGTCATCCGTACGCCGTCAGAGTCATCCGTCAATCGTGATGAGTCATCCGTACGCCGCCACGAGTGCGTCGATGGCCGGTCCCAGGTAGCTCCGGGTCAGCTCGCTTCGGCGGGCCGTCCACTCCGGGGTCGGGGGCAGCGGGTCCGCGTATCTGCGGCGCCTGACGTCCTCGACCACCTCGGTCGGCGCGCCGAGGCCGGGCAGCAGGTCGAGGGACTCCCGCTTGGAGATCAGCCGGCCCTCGCGCAGGGTGACGGTCGCGCGGGCGAAGGTCACCAGTCCCAGGTCGACCCAGATGTCCTGCTTCCACAGGCGTGCCCTGTCGACGGCAGGCCGCCAGTACTCGCGCTGGTCGCGCACGACGAAGTCGTGCAGCTCCCGGTCGGACACGGGTGGCAGCAGGCCGGCCGGGGGCCGTCCGTGCAGCACCCGGCCGAAGGCGTGCAGCTCGCGCCGGGTGACCGGGGTGACCGTGCGCCGCAGGATCTGGTCGTGCGCCCAGGTCAGATGTTTGTGGCCGGTGTCGTCGAGCCTGTCCGCGCTCAGGTAGCTGCAGTGCAGCTTGACGGCGAGCGGCTCGACGCGCAGGGCGCGGTGCAGGGTGACGACCTTGCGTACGGTGCTCAGGGTCGTGGGGCGCTCCAGCACCGCGATGAGGTCCAGGTCGCTGCGGCCCTCCTGGTAGTCGCCCCCGGCGAGGGAACCGTGTGCCCAGACGGCGACGGGAGCGAGCGGCGCGAGGCTCGTGAGGAACCGGTCGAGTAAGGCGTCGGTCTGCATGCGCCCAGTCTGTACAGCTCAGTCCACCCCGTACACCCGCCGGGCGTTTCCGGCCGCGACCAGGTGGGCCACGCGCTGGGCGTCCGTCAGCGACCAGGCGCCCTCGGCGACCCAGCCGCCCAGCACCCGGCCCAGCGCCTCCCGGAACAACCGCGCGCCCACCACGTGCAGTTCCGGCAGGCCGTGCGCTCCGCTGGAGAAGAGGATCTTGCCGAACGGGGCCAGTTCCAGGATCTCGGCGAGGATCGTCGCCGCGCGGGCGCCGGTACGCACGAGCGCGGCGCCCGAGTCGGCGAACACATGCGGGAAGACGCCGGCGAGGTGGGCCGCGTGGCGGTGGTACGGGTAACCGTGCAGCAGGACCAGGTCCGTGCCCAGGCCCGCGGTGGCCCGCACGAAGTCCGTCAGCAGCACCGGGTCCGTACGGTCGATGCGCGCCCCCGGCTCCGCGAGACCGGCGTGCAGCTGGAGCGGCAGCCCCGAGGCGACCGCGATCCACAGCAGATGTCTGAGCAGGACCGGGTCGCTCAGCTCGCCGCCGACCCGGCGCCCCGCCAGCCAGCGGCCCGCCGCGCCCCGCACCTCCCCCGGTCCGGGCGGCTCGGGCGCCAGCGCGAGCCCGTGCCGTACCCCCGCGACGGAGGTGAAGGCGACGGCGTTCGCGGCGGCTCCGTGCACCGACTCGGCGAGGTTGGTGAGGAACGACTCGACGGTCCCGGAGGTGTCGGCGACCTGTTCGGCGAGGAGTTCCAGGCGCACGATCTCGCGTGCCTCGGCGTCACCGGCGGAGGCCATCTCGGCGGGGCCGGTGAGGTCGCCGGGCAGCCCCGTGTCGACCAGATAGGTCGTGATCCCGCTGCCGCGCAGCAGCCGCCGGCCCACCTCCGCCACGCCGAGTTCACGGCGCCGGGCGAGATAGCGGGCGGGCGGACAGTGCGGCTCCAGGCCGAGCAGCGGGGGGCACCAGCGGCGTACGGCGAAGCCCGTCTGGGTGTCGAACAGCGTGGTGCCGGGGGCGGGCGGCCCCTCGGTGCGGGCGAGCTGGGCCTCGAACGTGCCGAGTCCCAGCTCCGTCCTCAGTACGCCGTGGCAGTACTGGTCCACCAGGGACGGTGTTTCGATCATCCGGGCTCCCCGTGTGACTGGACCTCGTCCTCTCCAAGGTCCTAACGGGTGAACCGGGTGTCAGGTGTTGCTCGAAGCTCCGGGTGTTGCGGAGCTTCAGCCGTTGCTCGGACCGCCGAGCTGGATTCCGGCCATCCGCTTCCACTCGTAGGGGCCCGTCTTCACCTTGGCGGCGAACTCGCCGTCGAACGCCTCGTGGACGGTGATCCCGGACTTCTGCACGGCCTTCTCGGCGATCTCGTACGAGGGCGCCACCAGGTCGCCCCAGCCGCCGTCCTCGCCGACGAGCACGATCCGGGCGCCGCGCTCACCGATGTAGGCCACCTGGCCCTCGGCACCGCCGTGCGCCTTGGAGAAGGCGCTGATCCGCTGCGCGAGCCGCGCCACCTTGCGCTCGGCCTTCGAGTCAACCTGCTGCGTGTCTGCCATGGTCAGGATGCTACCGATGGGTAGATCAAACGGCGACGGGTGGGCTGCGTGGCCTTGACCACCCAGCCCACCCGTCAGGGAGATCTCGGAGGGGGGTTACCGCAGGAAGGGGTCCACCGCCACCGCGACGAACAGCAGCGACACATAGGTGATGGACCAGTGGAACAGCCGCATCTCCTTCAGCTTCACGCCCGTCACCTCGGCCTTCGCGCGGTTCTGCAGGGCGTGCGCCTCCCAGAGCCACCAGCCGCCCGCGATCAGCGCGACCAGCAGGTAGAACCAGCCGGTGTAGCCGAGCGGGGTCAGCGTCAGCGAGACGGCCACCATCACCCAGCTATAGATCACGATCTGCCGGGCGACGACCTTGTTGGAGGCGATGACCGGCAGCATCGGCACGCCCGCGCGCGCGTAGTCGTCCTTCACCTTCATCGACAGCGGCCAGTAGTGCGGCGGTGTCCAGAAGAACATCACCAGGAAGAGGACGATCGGCGCCCACGACATGGAGTCGGTGACGGACGACCAGCCGATCAGCACCGGCATGCAGCCGGCGATGCCGCCCCACACGATGTTCTGCGACGTACGCCGTTTGAGGATCATCGTGTAGACGACGACGTAGAAGAGGAGCGCTCCGAGCGACAGCCAGGCGGACAGCCAGTTGACCGCGAACCCGAACAGCAGCGTCGAGACGACGGCCAGCGTGATGCCGAAGGCGAGGCACTCGCGCGGGCTCACCACGCCGGTCACCAGCGGACGCTGCGACGTACGGTCCATGACCGCGTCGATGTCACGGTCGATGTACATGTTCAGCGCGTTGGCGCCGCCCGCGGAGAGGTAGCCGCCGATGCACGTGATCAGCACCAGGCCGAGATCCGGCACGCCCTGCTGCGCGAGGAACATCACCGGAACGGTGGTGATCAGCAGCAGTTCGATGATCCGCGGCTTGGTCAGCGCCACGAAAGCCTTCGCACGGGCCCCGAACGGCCGGTGGCTCGGGCTCTGGCTCGCACCGAGCACCCCCGCTGGACGGGATTCGACGGCCGTCACGCACACCCCTGACAGAGACATCCCAGCGAGCCTCCCGTGTGAAGTGCGGGTAAAGGGCTCGCGCGTACCACGCCACTGTAGACGTTGCCCATACCTCGTCCTTCGCGGGGGTGGGGTCGTGTTGGCAGGGGTCGTTCACCTGCTGCTCAGGGCCCTGCTCATCGGTCGTACTGAGGCTCGATTGAGCAGTCAGATGAGCGGCTCCGTATTCATGTGCCGAATGCGATCCGGAATGGCCGGGAGGCGGATCCCCCTAAGGCCCGGCAGTCTGGAATGGCTCGAAAAAACGCACGTCTTCACGGGGGTAGGCTCAGCAAAGGCCGGTGGGCACCCAGTGCACCGGCAGCCGGTGGGCGCGCGCCCGGACGACCGGCGACCGACTTGTGGAGAGGAGCCCTGACTCAGGGTGAGCACCAAGCCGACCACCACAGACCTCGAGTGGACCGAGCTGGACCAGCGGGCCGTGGACACCGCCCGCGTCCTGGCCGCAGACGCCGTACAGAAGGTCGGCAACGGCCATCCCGGTACGGCGATGAGCCTGGCTCCGGCCGCCTACACCCTCTTCCAGAAGGTGATGCGGCATGACCCGGCCGATCCCGAGTGGGTCGGGCGCGACCGTTTCGTGCTGTCCGCCGGCCACTCGTCCCTGACCCTCTACACACAGCTCTACCTGGCCGGCTTCGGCCTGGAGCTGGACGACCTGAAGTCCTTCCGCACCTGGGGCTCGAAGACCCCGGGCCACCCGGAGTACGGGCACACCAAGGGCGTCGAGACGACGACCGGCCCGCTCGGCCAGGGTGTCGCCAACGCGGTGGGCATGGCGATGGCCGCCCGTTACGAGCGCGGTCTGTTCGACCCGGACGCCCCGCAGGGTGAGTCCCCCTTCGACCACTTCGTGTACGTCATCGCGGGTGACGGCTGCCTCCAGGAGGGCATCTCCGCCGAGGCGTCCTCGCTGGCCGGCCACCAGGAGCTCGGCAATCTGATCCTGCTGTGGGACGACAACCACATCTCGATCGAGGGCGACACCGAGACGGCCGTGTCCGAGGACACCGTCAAGCGGTACGAGGCGTACGGCTGGCACGTGCAGCGCATCGCCCCGAAGCCGGACGGCGACCTGGACCCGCACGCCATCTACAACGCGATCGAGGCCGCGAAGAAGGTCACGGACAAGCCGTCCTTCATCGCCATGCGCTCGATCATCGCCTGGCCCGCCCCGAACGCGCAGAACACCGAGGCCGCCCACGGCTCGGCGCTCGGCGACGACGAGGTCGCGGCCACCAAGCGCGTCCTCGGCTTCGACCCGGAGCAGACCTTCGAGGTCTCCGACGAGGTCATCGGCCACACCCGCCAGGCCCTCGACCGGGGTGCCCAGGCCAAGGCCGAGTGGGAGAAGTCCTTCCAGCTCTGGCGCGACGGCAACGCCGAGCGTGCCGCCGAATTCGACCGCATCAGCAAGGGCGAACTGCCCACCGGCTGGGAGGAGAAGCTCCCGGTCTTCGAGCCGGGCAAGGGCATCGCGACCCGCGCCGCCTCCGGCAAGGTGCTGCAGGCGCTCGGCGCGGTGATCCCCGAGCTGTGGGGCGGCTCCGCCGACCTCGCCGGGTCGAACAACACGACCATCGACAAGGACAGCTCGTTCCTGCCGGCGGACAACCCGCTGCCGGAGGCGAACCCGTACGGCCGCACGATCCACTTCGGCATCCGCGAGCACTCCATGGGCGCGGAGATGAACGGCATCGCCCTGCACGGCAACACCCGCATCTACGGCGGTACCTTCCTCGTCTTCTCCGACTACATGCGCAACGCGGTGCGTCTGTCGGCCCTGATGCACCTGCCGGTGACGTTCGTGTGGACCCACGACTCCATCGGCCTCGGCGAGGACGGCCCGACCCACCAGCCGGTCGAGCACCTGGCCTCGCTGCGCGCCATCCCGGGTCTGAACATCGTCCGCCCGGCGGACGCCAACGAGACGGCGATCGCCTGGCGCGAGATCCTCGGCCGCTACACCAAGGAGTTCGGCAAGGGCGCCCCGCACGGCCTCGCGCTGACCCGTCAGGGCGTGCCGGTGTACGAGCCCAACGACGACGCCGCGCGCGGCGGTTACGTCCTGTTCGAGGCCGAAGGGCCTGAAGGGCAGAGCGCAGCGCCGCAGGTCATCCTGATCGCCACCGGTTCCGAGGTGCACGTCGCCGTCGAGGCACGCGAGCAGCTCCAGGCCGACGGGGTGCCCACACGCGTGGTGTCCATGCCGTCGGTGGAGTGGTTCGAGGAGCAGGACCAGGGGTACCGGGACTCGGTGCTTCCGCCGTCCGTGCGGGCGCGCGTCTCGGTCGAGGCGGGCATCGGCCTCACCTGGCACAAGTACGTCGGGGACGCCGGCCGCATCGTTTCCCTGGAGCACTTCGGTGCTTCCGCCGACGGCAAGGTCCTCTTCCGGGAGTTCGGCTTCACTGCCGAGCACGTCGCCGCCGAGGCGAAGGAATCGATCGCCAAGGCCCGGGAATCCCTCGCCGCCGCCCAGCGCTGACGCTCATATACGACACGTAGGAGATGTAATTCCATGACAGACGCACTCAAGCGCCTCTCCGACGAAGGCGTCGCGATCTGGCTGGACGACCTGTCGCGCAAGCGGATCACGTCCGGCAACCTCGCCGAGCTGATCGACGAGCAGCACGTCGTGGGCGTCACCACCAACCCGACGATCTTCCAGAAGGCGATCTCCTCGGGCGACGGCTACGAGCAGCAGGTCGCGGACCTCGCCGCCCGCAAGGTGACCGTCGAAGAGGCCATTCGCATGATCACCACGGCGGACGTCCGTGACGCCGCCGACATCCTGCGTCCCGTCTTCGACGCCACCGAGGGTCAGGACGGCCGTGTGTCGATCGAGGTCGACCCGCGTCTGGCGCACAACACGAAGGCGACGGTCGCCGAGGCCAAGCAGCTGGCCTGGCTGGTCGACCGCCCCAACACGCTCATCAAGATCCCGGCCACCAAGGCGGGTCTGCCGGCGATCACCGAGGTCATCGGCCTGGGCATCAGCGTCAACGTGACGCTGATCTTCTCGCTGGAGCGCTACCGCGAGGTCATGGACGCCTACCTCGCCGGTCTGGAGAAGGCGAAGGAGCGCGGCCTCGACCTCTCGCTGATCCGTTCCGTGGCGTCCTTCTTCGTGTCCCGTGTGGACACCGAGATCGACAAGCGCCTGGACGCGCTGGGCACCCCCGAGGCCAAGTCGCTGCGCGGCAAGGCCGCGGTCGCCAACGCGCGGCTCGCCTACCAGGCGTACGAGGAGGTCTTCTCCTCCGACCGCTGGAACGCGCTGGAGAACGCGGGCGCGAACAAGCAGCGTCCGCTGTGGGCCTCGACCGGTGTCAAGGACCCGGCGTACAAGGACACCCTGTACGTCGACGACCTGGTGGCGCCGAACACGGTCAACACCATGCCGGAGGCCACCCTGGACGCGGTCGCCGACCACGGCGAGATCCGCGGCGACGCCGTCGGCGGCACCTACGAGCAGGCCCGTGCCGAGCTCGACGCGGTGGAGAAGCTCGGGATCTCCTACGACGACGTGGTCCAGGTCCTGGAGGACGAGGGCGTCGAGAAGTTCGCGGCGTCCTGGAACGACCTGCTGAAGTCGACCGAGGCCGTACTGGAGCGCCTCTCCCCCTCGGAGGGCTGAAACCTTGTCGAGCAGCAACCCGCTGCGTGACCCCGCAGACCGACGGCTCCCGCGTATCGCGGGGCCGTCGGGCCTGGTCATTTTCGGCGTCACCGGCGATTTGTCACGTAAAAAGCTGATGCCCGCCGTGTACGACCTTGCGAACCGTGGTCTGCTTCCGCCGGGTTTCTCGCTGGTCGGGTTCGCCCGCCGCGAGTGGGCGAACGAGGACTTCGCGCAGGAGGTCCACGACGCCGTCAAGGAGCACGCCCGTACGCCGTTCCGCGAGGAGGTCTGGCAGCAGCTCATCCAGGGGATGCGCTTCGTCCAGGGCACCTTCGACGACGACGACGCGTTCGAGCGGCTGCGCGCCACCATCGACGAGCTGGACAAGGCACAGGGCACGGGCGGCAACTTCGCCTTCTACCTCTCCGTGCCGCCGCGCTCCTTCCCGGTGGTCATCCAGCAGCTGAAGAAGCACGGCCTGGCCGACCAGGAGGGCGGTTCCTGGCGGCGCGCCGTCATCGAGAAGCCCTTCGGCCACGACCTGAAGTCGGCCGAGGCGCTCAACAAGGTCGTGCACGAGGTGTTCGAGCCGGACCAGGTGTTCCGGATCGACCACTACCTCGGCAAGGAGACCGTCCAGAACATCCTGGCGCTGCGCTTCGCCAACACCATGTTCGAGCCGATCTGGAACCGGTCCTTCGTGGACCATGTGCAGATCACGATGGCCGAGGACATCGGCATCGGCGGCCGCGCCGGCTACTACGACGGCATCGGTGCCGCCCGTGACGTCATCCAGAACCATCTGCTCCAGCTGATGGCGCTGACCGCCATGGAGGAGCCCGCCTCCTTCGACGCGGACGCGCTGGCCGCCGAGAAGACCAAGGTGCTCGGCGCGGTACGGCTGCCGAAGGACCTGGGGCGCAGCACCGTCCGCGGGCAGTACGCGGCGGGCTGGCAGGGCGGCGAGAAGGTCATCGGCTACCTCCAGGAGGAGGGCATCGACGGCAAGTCGAAGACCGACACCTACGCCGCGATCAAGCTGGAGGTCGACAACCGCCGCTGGGCGGGCGTCCCCTTCTATCTGCGCACCGGCAAGCGCCTCGGCCGCAGGGTCACCGAGATCGCGGTGGTCTTCCAGCGGGCCCCGCACTCCCCCTTCGACCACACGGCCACCGAGGAACTGGGCCAGAACGCGGTCGTCATCCGCGTCCAGCCCGACGAGGGCATCACGGTCCGCTTCGGCTCCAAGGTGCCGGGCACCTCGATGGAGATCCGGGACGTGTCCATGGACTTCGCCTACGGCGAGTCGTTCACGGAGTCCAGCCCGGAGGCGTACGAGCGCCTCATCCTGGACGTACTGCTCGGCGACGCCAACCTCTTCCCGCGCACGGAGGAGGTCGAGCTGTCCTGGCAGATCCTCGACCCGATCGAGGAGTACTGGGACCAGCACGGCAGGCCCGCGCAGTACCCGTCGGGCACGTGGGGTCCCGCGGAGGCCGACGAGATGCTCGCACGAGACGGACGGAGCTGGCGCCGGCCATGAAGATAGACCTCACGGACACCACGGCCAGCAAGATCAACAAGGCGCTGGTGCGGGGCCGCCGCGCCATCGGCACCCCGGCCGTGGGCATGGTCCTGACCCTCGTCATCGTCACCGACGAGGAGAACGCCTACGACGCCCTCAAGGCCGCCAACGACGCCTCGCGCGAGCACCCCTCGCGCACGCTGGTGGTCATCAAGCGCGTCTCCCGCTCCCCCCGCGACCGTACGTCGTCCCGGCTGGACGCCGAGGTGCGGGTGGGCGCGGACGCGGGCACCGGCGAGACGGTGGTGCTGCGGCTGTACGGCGAGGTGTCCGACCACGCTGACTCGGTCGTCCTGCCGCTGCTGCTGCCGGACGCCCCGGTCGTCGTCTGGTGGCCGGTGAACGCCCCGCTGGACCCGGCCAAGGACCCGCTGGGCGCGCTGGCGCAGCGCCGGGTCACCGACACCTACGCGGCCGAGCAGCCGGTACGGGAGCTGTCCGCCCGTGCCGACGCGTACACGCCCGGCGACACGGATCTTTCCTGGACCCGCATCACGCCCTGGCGCTCGATGCTGGCGGCGGCCCTGGACCAGGTCCTGTGCGAGGTGAAGGCCGCCGAGGTGGAGGGCGAGGAGTTCAACCCGAGCTGCGAGCTGCTCGCGATGTGGCTGGCCGACCGGCTGAACGTGCCCGTCAAGCGGTCGCTGTCGTCCGGCCCCGGTCTCACCGCGGTCCGTATGGACACCAGTCAGGGCCCGATCGCCCTGGACCGCGCGGACGGCTCGCTGGCCACGCTGTCCATCGAAGGCCAGCCCGACCGTGCGGTGGCGCTCAAGCGGCGTGAGACGGCCGAGCTGATCGCGGAAGAGCTGCGCCGGCTCGACCCGGACGACACCTACGCCTCGGCACTGCGCTACGGCGTGGACCGGCTGACCGGGGTGCCCGGGCAGACGCCGGCCGAGTCCTTTGCCGAGGAGTCCGCCGTCGCGCCCGCGCAGAAGACGGCCGCCAAGAAGTCCACTGCTTCGGCTCCCGCGAAGAAGGCGGCGAAGTGAGCACCCCGCAGCTGGTCGTGCACCACGACAAGGATCTGATGGCCCAGGCCGCCGCGGCCCGGCTGATCACCAAGATCGTGGACGCGCAGTCCTCGCGGGGCTCCGCGTCCGTGGTGCTCACCGGCGGCCGCAACGGCAACGGGCTGCTGGCCGCCCTGGCGGCCGCCCCCGCCCGGGACGCCATCGACTGGGGCCGCCTGGACATCTGGTGGGGCGACGAGCGCTTCCTCCCGGAGGGCGATCCGGAGCGCAACGTCACCCAGGCCCGCGAGGCGCTCCTGGACGCCGTACCGCTGGACCCGAAGCGCGTGCACCCCATGCCCGCGTCGGACGGTCCGTACGGCGCCGACGTGGACGCGGCGGCGGCCGGTCACGCGGAGGAGCTGGCCCGCGCGGCCGGTCCGGAGAACCACGGGCTCGTGCCGACCTTCGACGTCCTGCTCCTCGGCGTCGGCCCGGACACGCATGTGGCCTCGCTCTTCCCGGAACTGCCCGCGGTACGGGAGACGGAGCGCACGGTGGTCGGCGTCCACGGCGCCCCCAAGCCTCCGCCGACCCGTGTCACCTTCACCCTTCCGGCGATCCGGTCGGCGCGTGAGGTGTGGCTCCTGGCGGCCGGCGAGGACAAGGCGAACGCCGTGGCGATCGCCCTGTCGGGCGCGGGCGAGATCCAGGCCCCGGCGGCCGGCGCGTACGGCCGCCGACGCACCCTGTGGCTCCTGGACGCGGCGGCAGCCGCGCAACTGCCCCGCTCCCTGTATCCGCCGGCGTCACCGTAGGCCCCAGAAGCCGTCCCAGGGGGCTCCGCCCCCTGGACCCCCGGCCTGTGCCCACCCACCACCCGACTCGGTAGGCCGAAAGGCGGCCGACAGGCATCCCGGCCCGTCCGGCGTTTGAGAACAAGACCGTTCGGGCCGAGGCATTTCAGCCCGTCCGGCGTTTGAGGACGAGGCCGTTCAGGCCGATCGGGGGTCCAGGGGGCGGAGCCCCCTGGGGATGGGAACGGGTAAGGGCGGCGGGGGCGAAGAAAACTACTTCACCGACCCCGCCATCACCCCCTGCACAAAGTGCCGCTGGAACGCGAAGAACACGATCACCGGCACGATCAGGGACAGGAACGCCCCGGGTGCCAGGACGTCGATGTTGCTGCCGAACTGGCGGATCTGTGACTGGAGTTGCACCGTCAGCGGCTGTGAGGAGCTGTCGGCGAAGAGCAGGGCCACCAGCATGTCGTTCCAGACCCACAGGAACTGGAAGATGGCGAGGCTGGCGATGGCCGGGCGGCCCACCGGCAGCACCAGGCGGGTGAAGATACGCCATTCGCTGCCGCCGTCCATACGAGCCGCCTCCAGCATCTCCTTCGGCATCTCGGCGAAGTAGTTGCGCAGCAGGAACACCGCGAAGGGGAGTCCGTAGGCGACATGGAAGAGCACGACGCCGGGGATCGTGCCGAACAGGCCCAGTTGTCCGAAGAGTTTGGCGACGGGCAGCAGGCCGATCTGGACCGGCACCACCAACAGGGCCACCACCAGCAGGAAGAGCGGCTCGCGGCCGGGGAAGTCCAGCCAGGCGAAGGCGTATCCGGCGAGCGCCGCGATGACGACGACCAGGGTCGTGGCCGGCACCGAGATCAGCACCGTGTTCCAGAACGCCTGTGTCATACCGGAGTTCTTCAGCAGCGCCGAGTAGTTGTCGAAGGACAGCTGCCCGGGGCTCGCCAGGGCCGTCCACCAGCCGCCCTTGGCCGTGTCCTGCGCCGACCGCATCGAGGAGACGAACAACCCCGCCAGCGGCGTCAGCCAAACCAGGCCGATCACCACGAGGAACGCCTGGACCAGGCCGTTGCCCAGACCGCGCCTGATCGCGTTCATCGCCGAGTTCATCGCTGACTCCTTCGGAAGCGGCGGACGTTGAAGACCATCGCGGGGATCACCAGGAGCAGCAGCAGCACACCGAGCGCGCTGCCGAGACCCTGGTTGTTGCCGCCACCGAAGGACACCAGCCACATCTGCGTCGCGAGCACCGTGGCGTCCTCCTGCACCGGGCCGGGCGCGATGATGTAGACGAGGTCGAAGACCTTCATCACGTTGATGACGAGGGTCACGAACACGACCGTCAGCACGGGGGCGAGCAGCGGCACCGTGATGCGGCGGAAGACCTGCCACTCGTTCGCGCCGTCCATCCGGGCCGCCTCCAGCGTGTCCCGTGGCAGGGTCGCGAGACCCGCACCGATCAGGACCATCGCGAAGCCGGTCCAGATCCACAGGTACGCCCCGATGATCGCCGGGGTGACGAGTGCCGGCCCGAGCCAGGAGATGCCCTGGTAGGGCGGCGCGAAGTTGGAGGCCGGCAGCTTCACCGTGTACGAGCCGTCGTCGAGGCCGGCGAATCGGAAGGAGCCGTCGGACGCGGTCGTCGTGCTCGCGACGGACCGTCCGTCGCGTGTCGCCTCGACCTTCACTCCGGGCAGCCCGCTCTCCTTCGGGTCGACCCTGCCCTGCTTGCCTCCCCCGCCGGGTGTGAAGTCCAGGTAGACAACGCCGCGCAGCTCGCCGGGGGCCGCCTTGTGCGAGGCCGCCGGATAGGCGGGCGACGCGCCCCGGGGCAGGTCCTTGGGCAGCACGCCGACCAGCCCGAGGGCCACCGAGTCACCCGGGGACAGGGCGGCGTCCGTCAGGTATGAGCCGTCCTGGCCCCGGGTGAGTCCTTGTCCGTCGCGCGCCCGTGCCGTCGGGTACGACGAGGTGCCCTCGAAGGCGTCGTGCACCGAGACCACGGCGGCGTTGAGGACGCCCTTGTTCGGGTCCTCGTCGTAGGCGAGCCGGAAGATGATGCCGGCGGCGAGGAAGGAGACCGCCATCGGCATGAACAGCAGCAGTTTGAACGCGGTGGCCCAGCGGACCTTCTCCACCAGGACGGCCAGGATCAGGCCGAGGCCGGTCAGCAGGGCCGGGGCGACCACGACCCAGATGGCGGTGTTGCGGATGGCCTTGACGGTCGCCGGGTCGCGGAACATCTCGGTGTAGTTGTCGCCGCCGACGAACCGGTCGCCGGACGCGTCGAAGAAGCTGCGTCCGACGGAGAACAGCACCGGGTAGACGACCAGCGCGCCGAGCAGGAGCAGGGCGGGGAAGACGAAGAGCAGGGCGACGATCCGGCCCCGCCGCCGGGTGCGACGCCTGCGGGTCGCACCGGCGGCGGACGGGCTCGCCTCTTTGTGTACGAGCGTGGTGGTGGTCATCGGGGGTCAGTCCTGGTAGGCCTTGGCCGCCGCGGACTCCAGCCGTGCCGCGGTGCCCTTCGGGTCGGACGGGTCGCGCAGGAAGTCCTGGAGGAGCTTCCACTCGCCCGCGCCCTTGGTGCCGCCGAAGGCCGCGGGTGCCTGGTCGGACATGTCGAAGCGGACCGAATCGCCCGCCTCCACGAGGGACTTGGCGGTCGCGCGGGTGACGTCGTCGCCGTAGGAGGCGAGGTCGAGCTTCTTGTTCGGGGACAAGAAGCCGCCGGCCTTCGCCCAGACGGCCGCGGCCTCGGGGCTCGCGAGGTACTCCAGGAGCTTCATCCCGGCCTTGGCGTTCTTGCCGTCCTTCAGTACGACGGCCGCGTCGCCGCCGCTGACCACGGGCGCCGTACCGCCGTCGACCGCCGGGAACGGGAAGAAGTTCGCGTCCTTGCCGATCTCCTTGTTGAACTGGTCGTGTGCCACACCGGCGACGAAGTCGCCCTCGTAGACCATGCCGGCCTCGGGCTTGGGCCCGAACACCTTCTCCACCGAGCCGGGGAAGTCGGTGTTGAGGGCCTCCTTCTGGCCGCCCGCGATGAGCTGCTTGTCCTTGAACAGCTTGCCGAGCGTGGTGAGCGCCTGGACCACGCTCGGGTCGGTCCACTTCAGCTCGTGGGCGGCGAGGGCGTCGTACTTCTCGGGTCCGGCCTGAGAAAGGTAGACGTTTTCAAACCAGTCGGTGAGCGTCCAGCCGTCCTGCCCGGCGACGGAGAAGGCGGCGAGGCCGGAGTCGGAGACGGTGTGGCCGGCCTTCAGCATGTCGGCGTAGGTCGTCGGCGGCTTCACGCCCGCCTGGGTGAGCGCGTCGGGGCTGTACCAGACGGTCGACTTGTGGGCGGCCTTGAAGTACAGGCCGTACAGGGTGCCGTCCACGCTGCCGTACTTCTTCCACACGGGCGCGAAGTCGGCGTCGACGGTCTTTTCGGTGGTCGACGAGAGCGGCTTCAGCCAGCCCTTCTTCGCGAACTGCTGGAGCACGCCGACCTGCGGGACCATCACGACGTCGGGGGCGTTGCCGCCCTCGATCTTGCTGCCGACGACGGTGGAGACGTTGTCGCCGGTGGACACGAACTGCGTCTTGGCGCCCGTCTTCGCGCTGAACGCGTCGAGCACCTTCTGGAAGTTCTTCTGCTCGCTGCCGGACCAGACGCCGGCCACGGTGACGGTCTGGCCGTCGAGCGCCTTGTCGCCGCCGCCCGCGGAGACCGGGCCGCTGCCGCCGCAGGCGGTCGCGCCGAGCCCGAGGACGAGGGCGGTGCAGCCGGTGAGCAACGTGGTACGTCGTCGCATCATCGTTGATGTCCCTTCAGGGGTGGGAAACTGACGAGGGTGGAGCGGGGAGGGATCAGAGGCCGGTGCCGTCGCTGATCCACCAGGCGGCCGTGGAGCCGGGGAGCACCCCGGCCGGGCAGGGACCGCTGGACAGCAGGGGTGTGCCGGAGACCGGCGCGGGGGTGGGGGCCGTACCGAAGTTGACGGCGCAGACGAGGCCGTCGCCGCGGACGAAGGCGAGCACGCCGGGTGGGGTGTCCAGCCAGCGCAGGCTGCCTTCTCCCAACTGGGGCAGCGCGGCGCGCAGTTGGAGTCCGTCGCGGTACAGGTGCCAGAAGGAGCGGGTGTCGGCGAGGGCGCGGTCGGTGGCGTACTCGGCGAAGTACGACGGCTGCGGCAGCCACGGTTTGGCGCTCTCGGCGCCGGAGGTGAAGCCGAACGGGGAGGCCTGCCCGGACCAGGGCAGCGGCACCCGGCAGCCGTCACGGATGCGGGCGCGGCTCCCGGTGCGGCGGAAGATCGGGTCGGTGAGCACGTCGTCGGGCAGGTCGACGACCTCGGGCAGGCCCAGTTCCTCGCCCTGGTAGATGTACGCGGCTCCGGGCAGCGCCAGCATCAGCAGCGCGGCGGCGCGGGCGCGGGCGGCGCCGAGGCCGCTGCCTTCGGTGGCGGGTTCGCCGTAGCGGGTGACGGTGCGGACCTGGTCGTGGTTGTTGAGGACCCAGGTGACCGTCGAGCCCGTGCCGGCTATGTCCTGCATGGCCTCGGAGATGACCTTGCGGAAGGCGTCGGCGTTCCAGGGGGCGCCCAGCAGGTCGAAGAAGAAGGCCTGGTGGAGCTCGTCCGGGCGGACGTACTCGGCGTGTTCGCGGGCCGTGGGGACCGAGACCTCGCCGACCAGCAACCGCTCGCGGCCGTCGCGTGCCGTGTACTCCTCGCACACCGCGCGCCAGTGCCGCCACACGTCGTGCACCTCGGGCCGGTTCCAGGCGAGCGGGTTGACCGAGTCGCGGCTGCGGGCGTCGGCCTCGGGGTCCGGGGAGTCGGGCAGCCCGGGGTGCTTGTAGAGGCCGGCGGCGACATCGATGCGGAAGCCGTCGACGCCCCGGTCCAGCCAGAAGCGCAGGACGCGGTCGAACTCGGCGGCGACCTCGGGCTCGCGCCAGTTCCAGTCGGGCTGCTGCGGCGTGAACATGTGCAGGTACCACTGGCCGGGGCGGCCGTCCGCCTCGGTGATCCGGGTCCAGGCCGGGCCGCCGAACATGGCGTGCCAGTTGTTGGGCGGCTCGCTGCCGTCCGGGCCGCGGCCGTCGGCGAAGTGGAAGCGGGCGCGGGCCGGGCTGCCGGGGGCGGCGGCGAGTGCCTCGCGGAACCACCGGTGCTCGCTGGAGCAGTGGTTGGGGACGATGTCCAGGAGCACCTTGATGCCGAGCCGCCGGGCGGCGGTCACCAGCAGGTCGAACTCGGCCAGGTCGCCGAAGAGCGGGTCGACGTCGCAATAGTCGGCGACGTCGTAGCCGTGGTCGTGCTGGGGCGAGGGGTAGAACGGGCTCAGCCAGATCCCGTCGACACCGAGCTTCTTGAGGTACGGCAGTCCGGCCCTGACGCCGGCCAGGTCGCCGATGCCGTCGCCGGTGCTGTCCAGAAAGCTGCGGACGTACACCTGGTAGATCACTGCGTCGCGCCACCAGCAGCGGTACTTGCTCAACATGCATGCATGTTAGGTAGGCGTATCGCGGGGGTGTCAATGAAGAGAACAGAGGCTACTGCCTAGTTGGGGCAACAAATACGGACTTATCGGGGCGCTTTCGCGACAGATGAGATGTCCGCGTTACCTAACACGTAACTAGCGAGCACATAGCTAGCGGCTGGAGACGGCCGCCAACTCCCGGGCCAGTCGCCGTACCGCGCTCTCGGGCGTCTGGTGCCCGGTCAGCGCGTCGTGCACGACGGCCTGCACCACCAGGCTGACCTGGTCGTAGTGCGGGCTCTTGGGGCGCGGGGCGGCCGCGAGCACGGCGGCGCGCAGGGTCGGCAGATAGGGGAACCGCCGGACCAGTTCGGGATCGTCGTAGAGCGAGGCGCGCACCGGCGGCAGCGCGCCGCGCGTGAGGACCTGGCGCTGGACGCGCTCACCGGTCAGATACGCGATGAGCCGCGCGGCCGAATCGGGGTGCCGCGCATGGGTGTTGACGGCCAGGTTGGAGCCGCCGAGGACACTTGTGCCGGGACCGTCCGGACCCGGCAGCGGCACGGCGCCGACCTCGCCGGCCACCTTGGAGCCCTTGGCCGAGGCGGCGACGTACGCGTAGGGCCAGTTGCGCAGGAAGAGCAGCCGGCCGTCCTGGAAGGCCTGCCTGGACTCCTCCTCCTTGTACGTCAGCGCCTGTCGCGGGATCCAGCCCTCGCGCACCCCGCGCGCCAGGAACCCGATGCCCTCGCGCGCCGCGGCGGAGTTCACGGTGACCCGGGCACCCTCGTCGCCGAGGATCGAGCCGCCCGCCGAGTACACGGCCTCGGCGGCATTGACGGTGAGGCCCTCGTACGGCAGGAACTGGCCCGCGTAGCCGTCGAGCCCGTGCTTCGGCGCGATGGTCTTCGCGTCCCGCTCCAGCTCGGCCCAGGTGCGCGGCGGTGGTACGCCCTCCTCGGCCAGGACGTCCTTGCGGTACAGGAGCAGCCCGGCGTTGGTGACGTACGGCACGGCGTACAGCTGTCCGTCGTAGGTGGCCGTGTCGACGACCGGCGGCAGGAAGGTCCCCAGCGGGAAGCGGTCGCGCGGCAGCGGGCGGATCCAGCCGGCCGCGGCGAACTCGGAGGTCCAGTTGACGTCGATGTTGAGGACGTCGAAGCGGCTGCGGTCGCCGCCGCGCAGATCGGTGGTCATCTGCGCATGGGTCTCGTCGGCCGAGTCCGGGAGCTCGACGAGTGTGACCTTCTCGGCGGGGTGGGTGCGGTTCCAGCCGTCGAGGAGCGGGGCGAGATAGCCGGTGAGGTCCCCCGCGGTGGCCAGAGTGAGCGGGCCGCGGCCACCATCGCCGCCACCCTCGTCTGCCCGCGCGCCGGAGGTGACATAACCGGTCAGGACCACGGCGAGGACGAGGAGACCCCTACCGGCGGTGTGGATCCACCGCATAGGTTCCTCCTTGCACACCCGGCACCGGGCAGCGTCGCCCGAGTCAGAGGCCATGTATACCTGTTAGGTATGGGCGATACTAGGGCCTGGAGCACATTTGACCGGACAGGAGGACAGCACGAGTGCGCCTTGCCCTCCTGGCACTCCTGGCACGCGGCCCGGCCCACGGCTACGAGCTGAAGCAGGACCTTGAGCAACTGCTGGGCTCCGCGTACCCTCAGCCGAACGTCGGCCAGATCTACGTGACCCTCGGCCGCCTCGAGAAGTCGGGACTGATCGAGGGCGAGGACGTCGAGCAGTCCAGCCGGCCCAACAAGAAGGTCTACCACCTCACCGAAGCCGGGCGTGAGGCGCTGCGCGTCTGGTTCGAGGAGCCCGAGGACGAGCCGCGGGTCCGGGACGAGTTCTTCATGAAGCTCGCCCTCGCCCCGCAGACCGGCCTCGCCGACCAGATCACCCTCATCAACAAGCAACGGCGCCAGTACCTCAACACCATGCGCAACCTGTCGAAACTCGCCGCGGCCGAGAGCCGGGACAACCGCATAGCCCACCTGCTGATCGAGGGCGCCATGCTGCATCTGCAGGCCGACCTCGACTGGCTGGAGCGGTGCCAGGAGGAACTGGAGGAGATGGAGTGAGCGACCGTCCCGCTCCCGACCACCCCGCTCCTGTGCTGCGCGCCGAGGGCCTGGTCAAGACCCACTACGGCGAGGGCGCGCCCGCGCATGCCGTGCGCGGCGTCGGTCTTCGTGTGACGCACGGCGAGTTCGTGGCCGTCACGGGCCCCTCGGGCGCCGGGAAGTCGACGCTGCTGCATCTGCTCGGCGGGCTGCAGCGGCCGGACGCCGGCAGCATCTGGCTGGACGGCGAGTGCACCGACGCCTACAGCGAGGCGCGCTGGGCCGTCGAGCGCAGGAAGCGCATCGGGATCGTCTTCCAGTTCTTCAACCTGGTCTCCAACCTGTCGGTCGCCGACAACGTCGAACTGCCGGCCCTGCTGGCCGGTGTGGCCCCGAAGCGGGCCCGGGCCGAGCGCGAGGAACTGCTGGCCGAGCTGGGTCTTGAGGGCAAGGAGCGCAGCATGCCGGGTGAGCTGTCCGGCGGTGAGCAGCAGCGGGTCGCGCTGGCCCGGGCGCTGGTCAACCATCCGCCGCTGCTGCTCGCGGACGAGCCCGCGGGCAGCCTCGACAGCAAGGGCACCCGCGAGGTCATGCGGCTGCTGTCGCGCTTCCACGAGCGTGGCCAGACCATCGTGCTGGTCACCCATGACGCCCGGCTGGCCAGCGCCGCGGACCGGGTGATCAGCTTCTTCGACGGCCGGATCGCCGACGACGCCGCACTGGACGGCACACCGACCCGGGGTGCCGGGATCTCGGGTGTGCTGGAGCTGAAGGACTGACGGCGGTGTACGACGAGATGTCGCGGGTGAGTCGATCCGCCCGGCGCGGACCGAGGGGCTGAGCCGGTGCGGGCCACCTTGCGCTGGGCGCACTCCGATCTGCGCACGCACCGCGGTGAGGCGCTGTTCATGGTGCTCGCCACCGCCGGCATCGTCGCCTCGCTGCTGCTGGCCACGGCCCTGTTCGGGTACGCGACCAACCCCTGGCAGCGGATCTTCAACCAGGCCCGCGGCGCGCACGTCTGGATCCATGCCTCGACGTCCGCCGACACCGCGAGGCTGGCCCGGTTGGACGGGGTCGAGACCGTCGCCGGTCCCTATGCCACGGAGTCCGTCACCGTCTCCTCGCGCGGCACCCGCGCCGCCGTCGAGCTGCGTTCCACGCCCGAGCGCCTCGCCGTGGACCGCCCGCTGCTCACCTCGGGCCACTGGCTACGGCCCTCGGACCCGAACGGGGTGGTGCTGGAGAGCCGGCTCGCCCGGGCCCTGCTGGCCGAGCCCGGGGACACACTGAGCCTGCCCGGCACGGCCCGGACCCTGACCGTCGTGGGCATCGCCGACAGCCCCGAGCCCCGCTACCGCCCCGGCGAGCAGCCTGGGCTCGTGTGGGCGCCGCCGGGCGCCGTGCGCGATCCGGGCGTCCAGGTCGTCGGGCTGCGGCTGACCGACCCCGACGACACCGACTACGCGGTCCAGCGGGCGGTCACCGTGCTGGGCTCCGGCGCGGTCGGCGAGGTGTCCACCTGGCAGCAGGCGCGGGCCGAGGCCCAGGGCGACAGCCGGCTCTTCGGCCAGGTGCTGGGGCTGTTCGGCCTCGGCGCGCTGGCCGCTGCCGGGTTCGCGGTGCACGGTGCGATCGGCACCCGGATCCGGGGCCATCTGCGCGACATCTCGGTGCTCAAGGCGATCGGCCTCACGCCCGGCCAGGTCGTACGGATCTTCCTGCTCCAGCACGTCGCGTACGCCGTCGTCGGCGCCGTGGCCGCGGGGGCGCTGATCCAGGGGCCGGGCCGCCTCGTCCCCGGGCGGCTCGGTGACGCGGTGGCGGTGTGGCAGGGGCTGCCGGGACAGACCGTGGCCCTGTTCGCGGTGCCCGTCGGCGCGGTCCTGTTCATCGGGCTGACCACCGGGCTCGCGGCGTGGCGGGCCGGGCGGGTGTCGCCGGTGCCGGTGCTGCGGCCCGCGCCCCAGTCCGGCGGACGGCTGACCGGGGTGGCCCGGAGCGCCCTCGGACTGCGACTACCGCCCGCGCTGGTCCTGGGCTGCCACAAGGTGTTCACCGGGCGCCGCCGGTCGCTGGCCACGGTGGCCCGGCTGGCGCTGCCGCTGTTGCTGATCGTGGTGGCGCTGAGCGCGTGGACCACCATCGACCGGTTCCACAGCAACCCCGAGCGGATGGGGCTGCCCGCGGCGCTCACCGTCCGGACCGACGGCTCCCTGAGCGACGGGGACGCCCGGGCGCTGATGACCGCCGACCACCGGGTCGCCGCCGCCTACCCCGGTGTCGAGGTGCCCGCCCTGGTGCCCGGCCAGACCGCCACGATCGCCCTGCGGGGCCTCGGCACCCGTCAGGACCCGTACCCCTACGCGCTCGCCGAGGGCCGTCGCGCCGGCGGGCCGGACGAGGCCGTGGCCGGGCAGGGGCTGCTCGACCTGCTGGACGTGCGAGTCGGCGACTGGGTGCGGATGACCGTGGGCGACCGGCCGCAGATCCTGCACATCGTGGGCCGCAGCATCGAACCGGAGAACGCCGGCCGGGTCGTCTCCACCTCGCTGGACACCCTGCGCGAGAACGATCCGCAGCTGGCCCCGACCCTCTACCAGCTGCGGCTGCGGGCGGGCGCCGCCCCGCACCGGGTCGCGGCCGACCTGGCCTCGGCCGGCCGCGGGCACCTCGACGTGCACGCCGTGCCGAACCCGGCCGACGGGCTGTCCCCGCTGCGCGGAGTCGTCGCCGGGCTGGTGGCCGTCCTCGCCCTCATCGGGGCCGTCGAGCTGCTCACGGCGATCGGCGGGACCGTCCGCGAGAGCGAGCGGGACCTGCTGGCGCTCAAGGCGATCGGCATGTCCCCGCGGCAGATCACCGCGATCACGGTGACGGCGACGAGCTGCACGGCCCTGGCCGCGGTCCTGGCCGCCACGACGCTGGGCCTGCCCCTGGCCCGCGGGCTGATCGACGCCCAGGGCAGCGCCAGCGGCATCGGCGCCGGAATCGCCCAGTCCCCCTCCCTCGGCCTCCTCACCGCACTCGGCGCGGCAGCAGTCCTGGGAGCCGCAACCCTCTCAGCCCTACCCGCAGCCCGAGCGGCCCACCACCGACTGGCAGACACACTGAGCGCCGCCGCCTGACCAGACGCACAGGCCGCGGCCGCGCCAGGCCACGACCCACCACGGGGCCACCCGGGACACCCCAGCTGAACGAAGCCCGGAGCAGCACCCCCGGCATCGGCGCCGGAATCACCGGTCCCCTCCCCCGGCCTCCTCACCGCACTCGCCGCGGCAGCAGTCCTGGGAGCCGCAACCCTCTCAGCCCTACCCGCAGCCCGAGCGGCCCACCACCGCCTGGCAGACACACTGAGCGCCGCCGCCTGACCAGACCCACAGGCCGCGGCCGCGCCAGGCCACGACCCACCACGGGCCCGCCCAGGACACCCCCAGCTGCACGAAGCCCGGAGCAGCGGCGGCGGGATCGCCGGTCCCCCATCCCCAACCCGCTGACCGCACTGGCCGCGGCCCCGGTGCGCCGACGCGCATACCCAGCAGGAGGAGCCACCGCGATCTCCGCCCCAGGGCAGCACCAGCTGCGCGGGCGGCCGGCGCTCTCTCCGCCCTCCCTGCAGTCAGGGCCAACCGTGGTCCGTCCCGTCACCGCCCTCGTGCTGCCCCGCGCCCGGGGCAGCACGCGCGGTCCTGGGTCAGGCGCGGCCGCGCAGTTGCCGGTACTTGGTGACCAGGGCCTTGGTGGATTCGTCCAGGCCCGGTACCTCGGCGCCCTCGGTGAGGGCGGGCTCGACGCGCTTGGCGAGGACCTTGCCGAGCTCCACGCCCCACTGGTCGAAGGAGTCGATGTTCCACACCGCGCCCTGGACGAACACCTTGTGCTCGTAGAGGGCGACCAGCTGGCCGAGGACCGACGGGGTCAGTTCGCGGGCGAGGACCGTGGTGGTCGGCCGGTTGCCCTTGAACGTCTTGTGCGGCACCAGCTCCTCGGGGACGCCCTCCGCCCGGACCTCGTCGGCGGTCTTGCCGAAGGCCAGGGCCTGGGTCTGGGCGAAGAAGTTGGCCATGAGCAGGTCGTGCTGGGCCTTGAGTTCACCGTTCAGCTCGGCGACCGGCTCGGCAAAGCCGATGAAGTCCGCCGGGATCAGCTTCGTACCCTGGTGGATGAGCTGGTAGTACGCGTGCTGCCCGTTGGTGCCGGGCGTGCCCCAGACGACCGGACCGGTCTGCCAGTCGACCTCCTGCCCGTCCCGCGCCACGTACTTGCCGTTGGACTCCATGTCCAGCTGCTGCAAGTAGGCGGTGAACCGGGACAGGTAGTGGCTGTAGGGCAGGACGGCGTGCGACTGGGCGTCGTGGAAGTTGTCGTACCAGATGCCCAACAGGCCCAGAAGCAGCGGCACGTTGGACTCGGCCGGTGCGGTGCGGAAGTGCTCGTCGACCAGGTGGAAGCCGTCGAGCATCTCGCGAAACCGGTCCGGGCCGATGGCGATCATCAGGGACAGGCCGATCGCCGAGTCGTAGGAGTAACGGCCGCCGACCCAGTCCCAGAACTCGAACATGTTGGCCGTGTCGATGCCGAAGTCCGCCACCTTCTCGGAGTTCGTCGACAGCGCCACGAAGTGCTTGGCGACGGCTTCCTGACTGGCCTTCAGCTCGGTGAGCAGCCAGTTGCGGGCGGAGGTCGCGTTGGTGATCGTCTCGATCGTGGTGAAGGTCTTGGAGGCGATGATGAACAGCGTCTCCGCCGCGTCCAGGTCGCGGGTGGCCTCGTGCAGGTCGGCGCCGTCCACGTTCGACACGAAGCGCACCGTGAGGCCGCGGTCGGTGAAGCTGCGCAGCACCTCGTAGGCCATCGCCGGGCCCAGGTCGGAGCCGCCGATGCCGATGTTGATCACGTTCTTGATGCGCTTGCCGGTGTGCCCGGTCCACGCGCCGGAGCGGACGCGGCCGGCGAAGTCGCCCATCTTGTCGAGCACGGCGTGCACCGCGGGGACGACGTTCTCCCCGTCGACCTCGATCACCGCGTCACGCGGGGCGCGCAGCGCGGTGTGCAGCACCGCGCGGTTCTCGGTGACGTTGATCTTCTCCCCGCGGAACATCGCGTCCCGCAGACCGAAGACGTCGGTCGCGGCGGCCAGCTCCCGCAACAGCCGCAGCGTCTCGTCGTTGACCAGGTGCTTCGAATAGTCGATGTACAGGTCACCGACCTGGAGCGTGTACCCGGCGCCGCGTCCCGGATCGGCGGCGAACAGGTCCCGCAGATGGGTGTCGCCGAACTGTTCCCGGTGCTTGGCCAGAGCGGTCCACTCGGGCGTCTGGTTGAGCCTGGTACGGCCGTCTGCGTTCATTTCGGACTTCAGCCTTCTTTCCTGCAACCTGTCCTGGTGCGTACCTGCCCCGCTGCCGGTCCCAACCTAGTTGATCAGCGGGTCACGTGAGCTGTTGTGGCGCCGTCCTCCGGGGCAACAACAGGTACGTCCGGCTTGCGTGCCGGTATCAACGAGGCGACCGCCAGGGCGAAGAGAACCGCGGCCAGCAGGGCCGGTGCGTTCAGTCCGTACGCGCCGGCCACGGCTCCGCCGAGAAGCGCGCCGACGGGGGCTCCGGAGGTGGACGCGGTGCGGAAGGCCGAGGAGACACGGCCCACCATGGACGCCGGGCTGCGTTGCTGCATCAGCGTGACCTGGTTGACGTTCCAGATCATGCCCATCGCGCCGAGCAGCAGCATGCCGGCGAACAGGGCGGCCAGGTGCCGTACCGAGCCGACGAGGAGCAGGGACGCCGTCTGGACGGTGCCGGCCACCAGCAGGGCCCGGGCCCGCCCGGTGCGGCGCGCGACGCGCTGGGCGACGAGACCGCCGACGAGGCTCCCGGCGGCGTACGCCGTCATGGCGGCGGCGTAGGCGCCGTCGCTCCCGTGCAGCCAGCGCGTCACGTGCAGCACCAGGGTGGCGATCAGGGCGCCCATGCCGATGTTGCACAGCAGCGTGGCCAGGCAGATGGCCCGCAGCACCCGGTCGCGCCACAGTTCGCGCAGGCCCGCGGCGATCTCCGCGCGCAGAGTGCTGCCCGCCGGGCGCGGCTCCCGCCGCGGCGGCCGTATCCGCAGGGAGGCCACCAGGGCCGCGGCCACCAGATAGGTGCCCGCGTCGGCCGCGAACGGCATGCTCGCCCCGGCCGTCAGCAGCAGCGGCACGAACGGGCCCGCCAGCAGGCCGCCGGCGAGCTGCTGACCGGTCATCAGACGGGCGTTGGCCCCGCCCAGGGCCTCGCGGTCGACTATGGACGGCAGCAGGGCCGTGGACGCGTTGTCGAAGAGTGTCTGGAGAGTGGTCAGCGTGAAGGCGAGGGCGATCAGCAGGGGAACCGAGGCCTGTCCCAGACCCACGGCGAGTGCGAAGCCGCCGACGAGCACGCCCCGCACCGTGTCCACGGCCCACATCGCCCGCCGCTGGTCGACCCGGTCCGCCACGGCCCCGCCCAGCAGTCCGAACAGTAGCCAGGGCACATAGCCGCAGGCGGTGACCGACGCGACGACCAGGGGCGCGTCGGTGATCCGCACGGCGAGCAGGGGCAGCGCGGACGTCCGTAAGGCGTCCCCGAAGCGGGAGACCACGGCGGCCGTCCACAGCCGCCCGAAGCCCCCGCGCCACGCGGGCGCGGTCCTGCCCGCCGTCCCCCTCACGGTTCACCCATGCACAACCGTAAGAGGCGCCACTGACAATCGGTCGGCGGCCGGTGCTGCCGAAACGGCTCCGGCCAGGCACCCATGGGCACCCGGCCGGTCACAACTTCTAGATCTCTCCGCGCAATTTGGCGAGCGCCTCGGCGAGGATCGCTTCACCGTCCGCGTCGCTGCGCCGCTCCCGTACATACGCGAGGTGCGTCTTGTACGGCTCGGTGCGCGGCGGGTCCGGCGGGTTGTCCCGGTCCTGACCGGCCGGGAAGCCACAGCGCGGGCAGTCCCAGGTCTCGGGAACCTGCGCGTCGCTGGCGAAGCTGGGCTGCGTCTCGTGCCCGTTGGAGCACCAGAAGGAGATGCGCAGACGCGGCGCGGACTCGCCGCGCTCGGCCTCGCCCATCGGCCCCGCCCCGACCCGGCTTCCTCGGATCGCGTTGCCACTTGCCACGGTGTAACTCCCTGCGTGATGGTGCCGCGAAGCGAGTCGGCGTTTCGCTTCGTTGCGAGCGCCTCAGTCTACGTAAGGCCCAACGCGCGTCCAGTGATTGGAGTTACAGGCCCCATACCTAGACGCAAGCCCCATGATAGGCCGCGCTCAGGAGCGCGTACCGAACATGGGGCCTTACGTACGGAATGTGCGTGCTTGTGAGAAGCTGATCAGCTGCTCGTCGGCGGTCAGCTGCTCGTCTTCATGAGCAGGCCGAGCACGACGATGCACGCGAACCACAGCAGACCGACCACCACCGTGATGCGGTCGAGGTTGCGCTCGGCGACCGAGGAGCCACCGACGGACGACTGCATGCCGCCACCGAACATGTCGGAGAGGCCGCCGCCCTTCCCCTTGTGCATCAGCACCAGCAGCATCAGCAGCAGGCTGAAGACGATCAGGGCGATCGAGAACCCCAAAACCACGGCTGGACCAACTTCCTCGGATTCGGATGGACGACGGGGGCCGGCAGACATCCACCAGCCCCCGCAAGGGTACGACGAATCGCCGTTACCGCATACTCACAGGTCGCGTCACTGGTCGCGGAACCGCACGATCTTGACGAACTCGTCCGCGTCCAGCGAGGCCCCGCCGACCAGGGCGCCGTCGATGTCGGCCTGCGCCATGATCTCGGCCACGTTTCCGGCCTTGACGGAGCCGCCGTACTGGATGCGGACCTTGTCGGCCAGCTCCTGCGTGTACAGCTCGGCGATCTTGCCGCGGATGGCGGCGCAGACCTCCTGGGCGTCCTCGGCGCCGCAGACCTTGCCGGTGCCGATGGCCCAGACGGGCTCGTAGGCGATCACGATGGTCTCCGCCTGCTCGGCCGGGAGGTCCTTCAGACCACCCTCGACCTGCGCAAGCGTATGACCGACGTGGTTGCCGGCCTCGCGGACCTCCAGCTCCTCGCCGACGCACAGGATCGGGGTCAGGGCGTGCCGGAAGGCGGCCTTGACCTTGGCGTTCACCAGTTCGTCGGTCTCGTTGTGGTACTGGCGGCGCTCGGAGTGCCCGATGGCCACGTAGGAGCACTTCAGCTTGGCCAGCATCGGGCCCGAGATCTCGCCCGTGTAGGCGCCGGAGTCGTGCGCCGAGATGTCCTGGGCGCCGTACTTGATCTTGAGCTTGTCGCCGTCGACCAGGGTCTGCACGGAGCGCAGGTCGGTGAAGGGCGGCAGGACGGCGACCTCGACGGCCTCGTAGTCCTTGTCGGCCAGGGCGAAGGCGAGCTTCTGGACGTGCGCGATGGCCTCGAGGTGGTTGAGGTTCATCTTCCAGTTGCCCGCCATCAGCGGCGTGCGCGTGCTCATGTAGGTCAGTCCTCCAGTGCGGCGAGGCCGGGGAGCGTCTTGCCCTCAAGGTATTCGAGGGAGGCGCCGCCACCGGTCGAGATGTGGCCGAATGCCTTCTCGTCGAAGCCGAGCGTACGCACGGCCGCGGCGGAGTCGCCGCCGCCGACGACGCTGAAGCCCGTCGATCCGACGAGGGCCTGGGCGACCGCCTTGGTGCCCTCGGCGTAGTCGGGGTGTTCGAAGACGCCCATGGGACCGTTCCAGAAGACGGTCTCGGCGTCGGCGAGCTTCGCGGCGTACAGCTCGCGGGTCTTCGGGCCGATGTCCAGGCCCTCCTGGTCGGCGGGGATCTTGTCCGCGTCGACCACGGTGTTCTCGGTCGGAGCCTTGGCCTTCAGGTCCGGGAACTCCCGGGCGACCACGACGTCCACGGGGAGCAGCAGTTCGACGCCCTGCTTCTGAGCGCGCTCCATGTACTCCGTGACGGCCGGGACCTGGTCCTCCTGAAGGAGGGAGATGCCGACCTCGTAGCCCTTGGCCTTGAGGAAGGTGTAGGCCATGCCGCCGCCGAGCAGGAGGCGGTCGGCCTTGGCGAGCAGTTCGTCGATGACGGCGAGCTTGTCGGAGACCTTGGCGCCGCCGAGCGCGACGACATAGGGGCGCTTGACGTCCTCGGTGAGCTTCTTGAGGACGCCGACCTCGGTGGCGATGAGGTAGCCGGCGTAGTGCGGCAGCCGGGCCGGGAGGTCGTACACGGAGGCGTGCTTGCGGTGCACGGCACCGAAGCCGTCGCCGACGTAGATGTCCGCGAGGGCGGCCAGCTGGTCGGCGAAGGCGCCGCGCTCGGCGTCGTCCTTGGACGTCTCGCCGGCGTTGAAGCGCAGGTTCTCGATGACCGCGACCTGGCCGGGCTGCAGGCCGTTCACCGCGTCGTGGGCGGCGGGGCCGACGGTGTCCTGGGCGAACGCGACCGGGGCGCCGAGGAGTTCACCGAGCCGCTCGGCGGCGGGCAGCAGCGAGAAGGCCGGGTCCGGGGCGCCCTTGGGACGGCCCAGGTGCGAGGCGACGACCACCTTGGCGTCCGCGTCGGCGAGGGCCTTCACGGTGGGCAGGACGGCGCGGATACGGCCGTCGTCGGTGATCACGCCGTCGGCGAGCGGCACATTGAGGTCGGCGCGGACGAAGACCCGCTTGCCGGCCACGCCTTCCGCGAGAAGTTCGTCGATGGTCTTCATGAGGGGACTCCTGAGGAGGGCTCTTGATCGTAGGAGGGCTGATCGACCGTACATAGAGGGCCGATCCGCACGTGCGTCAGGGCTCGGGCAGCGCGACGTTGCGCTGCCCGAGCCCTGCTGTCACATCAGGTGCCTGCTCTGCCGATCAGAGCTGGTTGCCGACGAAGACCGTGAGGTCGACGAGGCGGTTGGAGTAGCCCCACTCGTTGTCGTACCAGCCGATGATCTTCACGTTCTTGCCGTCCTGGACCATGGTCAGGGACGAGTCGAAGGTGCAGGACGCCGGGGCGTTGACGATGTCGGAGGAGACGATCGGGTCCTCGGTGTAGTCGAGGAGGCCCTTGAGCTCGCCCTCGGCGGCCTTCTGGAAGGCGGCGTTGACCTCTTCCTTGGTGACCTCACGGCCGAGCTCGACGACGAGGTCGGTGACCGAGCCGGTCGGGACCGGGACGCGCATGGCGATGCCGTCCAGCTTGCCCTTGAGCTGCGGGAGCACCAGGGCGGTGGCCTTGGCGGCACCCGTCGTGGTCGGGATGATGTTCTCGGCGGCGGCACGGGCGCGGCGCAGGTCCTTGTGCGGGAAGTCAAGGATGCGCTGGTCGTTCGTGTACGCGTGCACCGTGGTCATCAGACCCTTGACGATGCCGAAGTTCTCGTCGAGGACCTTCGCCATCGGCGCCACGCAGTTGGTGGTGCAGGAGGCGTTGGAGATGACGTGGTGGTTCGCCGGGTCGTACTTGTCCTGGTTGACGCCCATCACGATGGTGATGTCCTCGTCCTTGGCCGGAGCCGAGATGAGGACCTTCTTGGCGCCGCCGGCGATGTGCTTCGCGGCGTCTTCCTTCTTGGTGAAGATGCCGGTGGACTCGATGACGATGTCGACGCCGAGCTCGCCCCACGGGATGTCGGCGGGGTTGCGCTCGGACAGCACCTTGATGGTGTGGCCGTCGACGGTGATGGTGTCGGCGGTGTGGGACACCTCCTGCTTCAGACGGCCCAGGATGGTGTCGTACTTCAGCAGGTGGGCGGTGGTCGCGGTGTCACCCAGGTCGTTGACAGCCACGATCTCGATGTCTGCGCCCTGCTCCAGCAGCGCGCGGAAGTAGTTGCGACCGATACGACCGAAGCCGTTGATGCCTACGCGGATCGTCACGAACCGATCTCCTCGTTGGTACGCCGGCCATGCGGTGCCGGCGAGCTGTATTTGGGATGTCCCCGACCACCCCCGACCCTACCTCCCTGAGGCTCCCGAGGTGACATTCAGATGCCTCATAGACGGCAGGGCGGTCCGTACCCGTCAGTAGGGGTACGGACCGCCATTCTTCGGGGGGTTGATCGCCCCGCCATGTCAGGAAATGACGGTGCCTCTCGGCGGTGTTGTCACTCGTTCGTGAGCGGGTCGGCTCACTTGTCGAGTGACGCCAGCGCCTTCTTGACCAGTGCCGTCCGGTCGGCCGCCGCGGGGACCTGCTCCAGACCGAAGCCCAGCAGCACGGTGTCCTTCGTGGTGACCGCTCCGTACGTCTTGAACAGGGCTCCGGCGCGCGTCCAGTCCTTCAGGACCGCCGGACTGCCGGGGGGCGGTCCGGCCACGCTCCAGGGACCCAGCGACGACTCGAAGCCCTCGGTCTCCTTCGCCGTGCCGCCGACCACCAGCGAGGCCTCGTCGGCGAGGACGCCGTGCCCGCCGCTGCCGGGGTCGGTGATGTAGCTGATGGAGACCTGGACGGACCTGCCCGCGTAGGCGCTCAGGTCGAAGCCGACCTGCTGCCAGCCGCTGGAGCTGCCGGTGAGGCTGTTCCAGGAGCCGGTGGTGCCGGTCGCCGTGCAGGCGTTGTCCGCGAGCGTCAGATAGTGCTTGAGCCACGGGTGCTCGCCGATCAGGAATCCGGCACCGCACTCCGCCGGGACGGCGGTGCTGGTGGCGCCGCCCGTCTCCGGCAGGGTCGTCCAGTCGTCCGCGCCCACGGTGTGCGCCTCGGCCACGGCGTGGTCGTAGCCGGGCTCGGTGTCCCACAGCAGCCGGGTGCTCAGCGTCGGCTTGTCGGCGGCGCTCACGCCGCTGAGGTCGATGGTGCGGGTGAGCCGCTTGTAGGCGTCGTCGGTGTGGACCGCGGCGGCCATGGAGGAGCCCGCGTACGGTCCGTACGGGTTGACGGTCCCGGCGAACTGCCCCGCCCCCGCGCTCGCGAACTGCGGGTACCTGTCCGCGGACAGCTCGTCGGAGGTGACGCCGTAGGTGCCCGCCTTGTCGAGTGGATTGCCGGGCGCGTCGCCGAGGGCGCCGGTGTAGCCGTCGAGGTTGCCGGTGCCGGTGAAGCCGGTGGCTCCGGGGATCGATGTGCGCGAGTAAGCGCCCAGGTAGTACTGGCTGAAGTCGTTCGACGGGGTGCCGTCGGCGAGTTTCACGCTGCCGCCGGCCAGTTCGCCCGCCTCGATCAGCCTGCCGCCCTCGTTGAGGTAGGCGCGCAGCTGGAGTTGGGTGGCGTTGCCGGGACCGCTCGCACCGGAGTAGTGGGCGACGGTCCTGAAGTACTTCAGTACGCCGAGCGCGTCGGGCGCGCCCTGGGTGGCGACGTCCCAGACGATGGCCTTGCGGCCGTTGGCCTCCAGCGCGTCCACGTACTTCTGGGCCTGTGTGGCGGCCGCGCCCTCCTCGGCGACCACGAGGGTGTCGGCCCGGGGCCGCTCGGCGACGGTGTAGGTGAAGCGCGAACTGGAGACCTTCTTGCCGCTCCCGGCCCTGCCGGTGAACCACACCTCGACCTTGTCGCCCGGCCTGCCGTCCTCGACCTTGGCCCGGTACTCGTCGAAGTAGAGGTTGTCCTCGCCGCCGTAGGTCTCGCCGCCCTTCCAGGGCTTGAGCGCCCGGTGCTGCGTACGGCCGCCGTTGACGCGGTACTTGAGCTCCTTGTCGCGCACGGACTTCCGTACGACGACCGAGACCTGCTGGTCGGCGCCGCGCGCGTACGACGTGGAGAACGTCGCCGGGGTGAAGTCGGCGGCGCTCATACCGACCGAGGAGGCCGGCTGGTCGGGGTGGTCGGCGGTCTCGGCGACGGAGAGCGCGAACGGGATGTTCTTCTGGAACTCCTGCTGGATCAGCTTCTCGTCGTCGGGGAAGTTGAAGACCGACCGGCAGTCGGAGGCCTTCCAGGCGTCGTTGGGGTCGAGGTCGGACGCGGTCTGGCAGGTCGACATCTCGGGGGTGAACATCGCCATGCCGTTGACGTTGGACGCGTGGCCGTCCGCTTCGCCGTTGGTGGTGTACAGCTCCGAGGAGACCTGTGGGTGGTAGCCCGGGACCGCGGAGTGGTCGGGGGTGCCTGCGAGTGCCTTGTAGAGGACGTCGTCCGGGGTCGGGGTGGCCACCTGCCAGCCGACGCCGTAGAGGAGGAGCTCGGCGGCCGAGTGGTAGTTGATGCCGTAGGTGAAGCCGACGCGCTTCTCGAAGCGGTCCAGCGCCCGCGTCTCGGGCTCGGACCCGGGGCTCGCGCCGCGATAGGTCTCGCTGGTCGGGTTGGGGGACGAACCCTCGTCGTCGTAGCCCCACTTGTAGGCGAAGTTGCGGTTGAGGTCGACGCCGTCGCCGGCGGAGATGACGCCGTCGCCGTTGACGTCCCGCAGGTTCTTGCGCCACAGGCGGGTGCCGGCGTTCCGGAAGGTGTAGTCGTAGCCGTCGGGGTTGGCCGAGAGGACGAACCACAGCTCGGTCGAGTCGACGATCTTCTTGATCCGCTTGTCCGTCTTGTAGTGGTCCAGGTAGTAGTGCATCAGACGCCGGGTCATCTCCGGCGTGATCCACTCGCGCGCGTGCTGGTTGGACACATACAGCACGGAGGGCTTCGAGCCGTCCTTCGACTTCTTCGCGTTCCTGGTCAGTTTGAGCGCGAGGATGTGCTGGCCGTCGACGGTCCTGCCGATGGACTCGACCTTGGTCAGGCCGGGGTTGGCCCGGGCCGTCCTGACGATCTCCTCCTTGAGTCCGCCGCTGCCGCTGTAGGGGCGGAACACGCCTTGGGACACGCCCTCGACACGCGCCTCGGCCCTGGCCGACAGTGTGTGCTCGGTGAGGGCGACGCCCTGCTTCTCCAGCTTCTCGGCCTGCTGGTCGGTGAGGTAGACCTCCACGGCGGTCCGGCCGCTTGCGGTCATCTGCTCGCCCAGTTCATGACCGTCCTGGCCGGCCTGGAGCAGCAGAGGTAACTGCTGCTGGGTGACTTCGGCGCGGAAGACCTTGATCTCGGCGCCGTCGTCCGCGGTGGCCTTTCCGGTACTTCCGCTCTGTGCCTGGGCGATGGGTGCGAGGCCGGCTACGCCGAACAGGAGCGCGCCGACAGCGAGGATCGATCTCGCTCTACGTCTCATGAACCCCCCTAGCCTGGTCCGCCACAGCAGCGAACTCATGCCAGGCTCATGACAGTCCATGATCGAGTCAAGGGCGCCTCATGGCCACCCGAAACGCCGGTGCCGACACCCGAACGGGCGCCGGCACCGGTAGTTGACGGCCTTTCAGTCACCCGGCCAGGTTGTCGGCCAGTTCCTCGGAGAGGTTGGCCTCGGTCCCCGGGATGCCCAGGTCGGAGGCGCGCTTGTCGGCCATCGCCAGCAGCCGGCGGATACGGCCCGCGACGGCGTCCTTGGTGAGCGGCGGGTCGGCGAGCGCGCCCAACTCCTCCAGGGAGGCCTGCTTGTGCTCCATGCGCAGCCGGCCGGCGGCCGCGAGGTGCTCGGGGACCTCGTCGCCGAGGATCTCCAGGGCACGCTGGACGCGGGCCCCGGCGGCGACGGCCGCGCGCGCGGAACGGCGCAGGTTGGCATCGTCGAAGTTGGCGAGCCGGTTGGCCGTGGCCCGGACCTCGCGGCGCATCCGGCGCTCCTCCCAGGCGAGCACGGACTCGTGCGCGCCGAGGCGGGTCAGCAGGGCGCCGATCGCGTCACCGTCGCGGACGACGACCCGGTCCACGCCCCGGACCTCGCGGGCCTTCGCGGCGATCGACAGCCGGCGTGCGGCGCCGACCAGGGCGAGCGCGGCCTCCGGGCCCGGGCAGGTCACCTCCAGGGAGGAGGAGCGGCCGGGCTCGGTCAGCGAGCCGTGTGCCAGGAAGGCACCGCGCCAGGCGGCCTCCGCGTCACAGGTGGCCCCGGAGACCACCTGCGGGGGCAGGCCACGGATCGGGCGCCCCCGGCCGTCGACGAGTCCCGTCTGCCGGGCCAGCTGGTCGCCGCCCGCGACGACGCGCACGACGTACCGCGAGCCGCGGCGCAGTCCGCCGGGCGCCATCACGATCAGCTCGGAGCTGTGGCCGAAGATCTCCAGGATGTCCCGCTTGAGGCGCCGGGCCGCCATCGCGGTGTCCAGCTCCGCCTCGATCACGATGCGCCCGCTCACCAGGTGAAGGCCGCCGGCGAACCGCAGGATGGCGGAGACCTCCGCCTTTCTGCAGCAGGTCCGGGTGACGGGAAGCCGGGAGATCTCGTCCTTCACCGCTGCCGTCATCGCCATGGGCCGATCCTTCCATGCATCCGAAAAATACGGTCGTACGCGGCGGCCAACAGCTCCGGGTCGTGCCGCGGAGAACCGTCGGTCCGGGCCACCGGCGCCAGCTCGACCGCGGCTCCGAGCCGCTCGGCGGCCTCGGTGAGCGAGTCGCGGTCGGGCACGGCGGCCTCGTCTGCCAGCACCACGTCCAGGGCGAGTTTAGGGGCGTGTCGCCCCAAAACCTCCAAATGACGCTGCGGGGAGAAACCATCGGTTTCTCCGGGCTGCGGGGCGAGGTTCAGCGAGAGCACCCGGCGCGCCTTGGTCTCCGTGAGGGCGTCCAGCAGCTCGGGCACCAGCAGATGCGGGATGACCGAGGAGAACCAGGAGCCGGGGCCGAGCACCACCCAGTCCGCGTCCAGGACCGCCTCGACGGCCTCGGGCACGGCGGGCGGGTCGTGCGGCACCAGGTGCACGGACTGCACCTCGCCGGGCGTGAGGGCCACGGTCGCCTGGCCGCGCACGGTGTCCACGTCCTCCGGCCGGTCCGGATCATGCCCCTTGACCAAGGCCTGGAGCTCCAGCGGCACGGCGGACATGGGCAGCACACGCCCATGCGCGCCGAGCAGCTTGCCGACCAGGTCGAGGGCCTGGACATGATCGCCGAGCTGCTCCCAGAGCGCCACGATCAGCAGGTTGCCGACCGCGTGGTCGTGCAGGTCGCCCTGGGAGGTGAAGCGGTGCTGGATGACCCGCGCCCAGGTCTGGCCCCAGTCGTCGTCGCCGCACAGCGCGGCCAGGGCCTTGCGCAGATCACCCGGGGGAAGCACGCCCAGCTCGTCGCGCAGACGCCCGCTGGAGCCGCCGTCGTCGGCCACGGTGACGACAGCGGTGAGATCGCCGGTGATCCGGCGCAGTGCGGCGAGCGAGGCGGACAGGCCCATGCCGCCGCCGAGGGCGACCACCTTGGGCTGGGCGCCGCGCCGGCGGGGCCGGCCGCCACGGGCCTCGGCCGGGCGGCCCGCGCGTGCCTCGGGGACCACCCGGCGCAGCCTGCTCAGCCGCGGAGTACGTGCCGTCATTCCCGTCCCATGTCCCGGTGCACGACCACCGTCTCCACGCCCTCGGCCGCGAGGCGCGCGGCGAGCTTCTCGGACATGGCGACCGAGCGGTGCTTGCCGCCGGTGCAGCCGATGGCGATGGTCACATAGCGCTTGCCCTCACGGCGGTAGCCGGCGGCGATGAGCCGCAGCAGCTCGGCGTACCGGTCCAGGAACTCCTTGGCGCCGGGCTGGTTGAAGACGTACGCGGCGACCTCCTCGTTGAGGCCGGTGTACGGGCGCAGCTCCGGGACCCAGTGCGGGTTGGGCAGGAACCGCATGTCCGCGACCAGGTCGGCGTCGACCGGGAGGCCGTACTTGAAGCCGAACGACATCACGGTGGCCCGCAGCTCGGGCTCCTCGTCGCCGGCGAACTGGGCGTCCATCTTGGCGCGCAGCTCGTGCACATTGAGGCTGGAGGTGTCGATCACCAGATCGGCGTCCCCGCGCAGCTCGCGCAGCAGCTCGCGCTCGGCCGCGATGCCGTCGACGATACGACCGTCGCCCTGCAGAGGGTGCGGACGGCGGACGGACTCGAAGCGGCGCACCAGGGCCTCGTCGGAGGACTCCAGGAAGACGATGCGCCGGGTGACCCCCTTGGTGTCGAGGTCGGCGAGGGACTGGCGCAGGTTGTCGAAGAAGCGGCGGCCGCGCACGTCGACGACGACCGCGATCCTGGCCACATTGCCCTGGGAGCGCGCGCCGAGCTCCACCATGGTGGGGATGAGCGCGGGCGGGAGGTTGTCGACGACGAACCAGCCGAGGTCCTCCAGACACTTGGCGGCCGTCGACCGGCCCGCTCCGGACATGCCGGAGATGATCACCAGCTCGGGGATGGCCGCCTCGGGGACCCCGGCCGCCGTGATGTCCGTACTCACCTGTGCTCCGCTTTCCCCGGCGACGTCCTGTGCCGCCTGCCGCGGCTGTTCCTCGCCCGTTTCCGTGTGCGCCCGATCTCGCTCCGCTGTGGGCTGTTCTTCGTGCTCGGTCATCTCTCCTGCCCCCGTCGTTCGTCCGGGGCTCCCGCGGTCACGGGATCCCCCGAGGCACCCGCCGTCGTTTCGGGTTCCTCGTCATCAATGATCTCTCCGGTCGCCGTGTTCACGGCGGGCGCGGCCGGAGCCGCACCGGCCAGGGCCGCGGCAATGGTCTCGGCCGTCTTCCGGCCTATGCCGGGCACCTCCTGGATCTGCTCGATTGTGGCCGACCGCAGCTTCTTCACCGAACCGAAGTGCTTGATCAGCGCGTGTTTGCGGGTCTCGCCGAGGCCCGGCACCTCGTCCAGGGGACCCGCGCGGAAGCGCTTGGCGCGCTTGGCCCGCTGATAGGTGATCGCGAAGCGGTGCGCCTCGTCACGGACACGCTGGAGCAGATAGAGGCCCTCGCTGCTGCGCGGAAGGACGACCGGGTCGTCGTCGTCCGGCAGCCAGACCTCCTCCAGGCGCTTGGCGAGGCCGCAGACGGCGATGTCGTCGATGCCCAGCTCGTCCAGCGCCCGCTTGGCGGCCGCGACCTGCGGCTGCCCGCCGTCCACGACGACGAGCTGGGGCGGGTAGGCGAACTTCTTGGGACGGCCGTCGTCGTCCTTGAGGCCATTGCCCGGCTGACCGTCGGTCCCGGCGTCGTCCTCCACCCACTCGCCGGTCCGCTCCTTCTCGGCGAGGTAGCGCCGGAAGCGGCGGGTGATCACCTCGTGCATGGAGCGGACGTCGTCCTGGCCCGCGAAGCCCTTGATCTCGAAACGGCGGTACTCGCTCTTGCGCTGCAGGCCGTCCTCGAAGACGACCATGGAGGCCACGACGTCGTCGCCCTGGAGGTGCGAGATGTCGTAGCACTCGATCCTGAGGGGGGCGCTGTCCAGGTCGAGCGCGTCCGCGATCTCCTCCAGCGCCCGCGAGCGCGTGGTGAGGTCGGAGGCGCGCTTGGTCTTGTGCAGGGCGAGCGCCTGCTGGGCGTTGCGCTCGACCGTCTCCATCAGGGCCCGCTTGTCGCCGCGCTGCGGGATGCGGAGCGAGACATGGGAGCCGCGGCGTCCGGTCAGCCACTCCTGTACGGGCTCCACCGGGTCGGGCAGGGCCGGGACGAGGACCTCCTTGGGGACGGCGTCCCCGGTCTCCTCGCCGTAGAGCTGCTGGAGGGCGTGCTCGACCAGGGCGGCGGTGGTGACCTCCTCGACCTTGTCGGTCACCCAGCCGCGCTGACCGCGCACGCGTCCGCCGCGCACATGGAAGATCTGGACGGCCGCCTCCAGCTCGTCCTCGGCGACGGCGATCAGGTCCGCGTCGGTCGCGTCGGCGAGCACGACCGCGTTCTTCTCCATGGCCTTCTTCAGGGCCCCGATGTCGTCGCGCAGGCGGGCGGCCCGCTCGTACTCCATCTCCTCGGCCGCCTCCGTCATCTGCTTCTCCAGGCGGCGGAGGTAGGTGCCCGTCCGTCCGGCCATGAAGTCGCAGAACTCCTCGGCCAGTTCACGGTGTTCCTCGGCGGAGACCCGGCCCACACAGGGCGCCGAGCACTTGCCGATGTATCCGAGCAGGCAGGGGCGTCCGGTGCGGGCGGCGTTCTTGAAGACGCCGGCCGAGCAGGTGCGCACGGGGAACACCCGCAGCAGCAGGTCCACCGTGTCACGAATGGCCCAGGCGTGCCCGTACGGCCCGAAGTACCTCACGCCCTTCTTCTTGTGACCGCGCATCACCTGCACCCGCGGGAACTCCTCGTTCATCGTCACCGCGAGGTACGGGTAGCTCTTGTCGTCGCGGTACTTGACGTTGAACCGGGGGTCGAACTCCTTGATCCAGGAGTACTCCAGCTGCAGCGCCTCGACCTCCGTGGACACCACGGTCCACTCCACGGACGCGGCCGTGGTGACCATCGTCCGGGTGCGCGGGTGCAGGCCGGCCAGGTCCTGGAAGTAGTTCGCCAGGCGCTGGCGCAGGCTCTTCGCCTTTCCGACGTAGATCACCCGGCGGTGCTCGTCGCGGAATTTGTACACCCCGGGAGAGTCCGGGATCTCTCCCGGCTTGGGGCGGTAGCTGGAGGGGTCGGCCATGTCTCACACCCTACTGGCGTGGGGTGACACTCCGGCGGGGCTGTGGACAACGGCGAGGTTGTGGACAGCGACGGGTTGTGGACAGCGACGGGGTCGTGGACGAGGCGGCCGAGGTGCCGCTCACCGAGCGTGAGGGCGTCGTCGGTGCCCGCCACGCGGCCATGTCGCACGCACGGCGTCCCACGCACGGCGGGGTCGCGGCTCGGCCAGGTGGGCGTCGCGGTTGGACAGGAGGTGTTGTCGGGGCTTGGTCAACACGCTTCAATGCGGGGGAACTCGGGGCCGTGAACGACGGCGTCCGGATGCGGCGTACGGATGTGCTGACGCCCCGGCGCCGACGGGGTGGCCCCGGAGACCCGCGCGAACGGTCTGACCAGCCGTAGTGAACCTTCACAGAAAGGCCCCTTCGCATGCGGCACGCCATAGAGCACGCGGACGTCGGCACCGCGGAACTGGACACGGCCCTGCGGGGCGGCCCCTTCCATGTCGCGCTGCGCGCCGCGATAGCCGCCCGCGGACTGCCGCTCCAGCGGGTGCAGCACCATCTGTCGCGGTACGGGGTCAAGGTGGGCGTGACGAGTCTGAGTTACTGGCAGCAGGGCGCCCGCCGCCCCCAGCGCCCCGAGTCGCTGCGCGCGGTACGGGCGCTGGAGGAGATCCTGCAGCTGCCCGAGGAGTCACTGATCCGGCTGCTGGCCGAGGCGGACGGCCGCTCGGCGGGGCAGCGCCCGGCGGCCCGGTCGTACCGCTCGATGATCGAGGCCTCGGACGTCCTGGAGCGGCTCCTGGCCGAGCTGGGCTGGTCCCTCGACGGCGGGCTGCACACCCTCGGGCACCACGAGCGGGTACGGATCGGAGCCCGCCGGGAGCTGGCGGGCCGCGAGTCGCACCACATCGTGCGGGCCCACCGCGACGGCGTCGACCGCTTCGTGGCCATCCACCACGGCGACCCGGGCTGCGCGCCGGAGCGCATGGCGGTGCACGCCCTGGAGAACTGCCGCACGGGACGCGTCCGCCTGGACCGGGACACCGGCGTGCTCGTCGCCGAGCTGCTCTTCGGCACCCGGCTGCGGTCCGGCGACACCTTCCTCTTCCGGTACGCCGTCGAGGACGGCACCGCCGGACCCTCGCGCGAGTACCTGCGGGGTTTCGGCTTTCCCGGCGGTCAGTACGCGCTCCAGGTGCGGTTCGACCCGAACGCGCTGCCGATGCGCTGCCACCGGTTCGCCCAGCACTCGCCGGCCGCTCCGCGCAGCGGCCGTCAGGAGCTGCCCCTGAGCGGGCCGCACCGCTCGGTGCACCTGGTGGAGCCACGGGTGCGGCCGGGCATCGTGGGGATCGGCTGGGACTGGGACTGACGGCCTCCCCCGCTCATCCGGTGATCAGGCGCCCGGACCCGCGATGATCTTGCCGTTCGTGGCCTTGACCGGCAGCTCGCTCAACGGCACCGTGGCCGGGGCCTGCACGACCTTTCCGGTCACGGCGTCGAACTCGCTCCCGTGGCACGGGCAGATCAGCGTCGTCCCCTGAAGCTTGTTGATGGCGCACCCGGCGTGCGTACAGATCGTGCTGTACGCCTTGAGCGTGCCGTTCCCGTCCCGGCTGACCACCACGTTGTGATCCCGGTACAGCTTCGCGCTCCCCTTGGCGACCTCGCTCTCTGCGCCGAGCTCGACGGGCGCGGTCGGCGCCGCGTCCACGGTGACACCGGCCCCGACCCCCGCACAGGCGGTGAGGGCGAGGCCGGCGAGCGGAGTGACGGCGGCCCCTCGAAGGACGGTACGGCGGCTCGCTGGAGGTCGGGCGGACATCGGGTGTCTCCACTGTTCGGGGGCGGGTGGTGCAGGCCGACGATACCTGGGGCGGTCATCACGGGCCGGAGCGGGTCGAAGCGGACGGGAGTGGGCACAAGGTGGACGCAAGGCAGGGACGTAAACGTTTGCGCAAGCGTTTACGTGCGCTGCCGGGATGGGATACCTTCCCGGCCAGAAGGCCCACCGCGGCCCAGGGAAGGAACTCGATGCCCACCATGGCCGACGTCGCACGGAGCGCCGGAGTCTCCGTGGCGACCGTCTCCCACGTGCTGAACGGCACGCGTCCGGTGCTGCCCCACACCCGTCGGGCGGTGCTGGACGCGATCGACGAGCTCGGCTACACGCCCAACACGCTCGCCCGTTCCCTGGTGACCTCCCGCACCCGCTCCATCGGGCTCGCGGTCTCGGCGATCAGCAATCCCTACTTCACGGAGATCCTCCAGGGCGTCGAGGCCGCCGCCCTGGAAGAGGGCTACAGCCTGCTCATCGCCGACCCGCACGACGAGCCCGAGCATGAACGCAAGGTGGTCCAGCTCCTGCACGAGCGACGCGTGGACGGCATGATCGTCGCCCCTTCTGCCGACCCTCGACAGCTCGTCGCCTATCTGGGCCGCCACGCCGTGCCGACCGTGTTCCTGGACCGCGTGGTCGACGCCCACACCGACGGCGCCGCGCGCTTCGACCAGGTCTGCGCCGAGAACACCGACCCGATGGCCCGGCTCGTCACCCACCTCGCCGAGCGGGGCCACCGCCGGATCGGCCTGGTCGCGGGCCTGCCCGGGCTCAGCACCACCGGCGAGCGGATCACCGGCTACCGGCAGGGCCTGGCCGCCGCCGGCCTGGCCCACGACGAACGCCTCGTGGCCCCGGGCAACTCCGAGTCGGCGCGTGCCGAGCGGGCCACCTCGGACCTGCTCTCCCTCGCCGACCCACCGACGGCACTGATCACCGCCAACAACGCGATGACCATCGGTGCCCTGCGCGCCCTGCGCGAACGCGGCCTGAGCGTGCCCGACGACATCGCCCTGTGCTGCTTCGACGACTTCGCCTGGGCGGACCTGTTCTCGCCCCGGCTCACCACGATCGCCCAGCCCAGCAAGGAGATCGGCGCGCAGGCCGTCCGGGTGCTGCTCGACCGCCTGGCCGCGCCGGACCGGCCCGCCCGGACGGTGCGGCTGCCCTGCACCTTCGTCCACCGCACGTCGTGCGGCTGCCCGGAGCGGCCCGAGCGGGCCGCCGACCAGTCCAGGAAAGGAAGCGACTCGTGATCGTCGTCGCCGGTGAGGCACTGATCGACCTCGTACCGCAGGGCGCGGGTGCCCTGGCGGGCCTGAAGCCGGCACTCGGCGGCGGCCCCTACAACACGGCCGTGGCCCTCGGCCGTCTCGGCTCCCCCACCGCCTTCTGCTCCCGCACCTCGTACGACGCCTTCGGCGAGGCCCTGCTGGACGGGCTGCGCCGGGCCGGCGTGGACGTCTCCGGCGTGCAGCGCGGCACGGAGCCGACCACCCTCGCGGTCGCCACGATCGACGGGAACGGGTCGGCCGCCTACTCCTTCTATGTCGAAGGCACCGCCGACCGGCTGTTCACGGCCCCCGCCGAGCTTCCGGCCACGGCACGCGCGGTGTCCTTCGGAACCTGCTCGCTCGTCCTGGAACCGGGGGCGAGCGCCTATGAGGAGCTGATGCGGAGCGCGGCCGGGCAGGGACTCTTCACCGCGCTCGACCCGAACATCCGGGCGGGCCTGATCCCGGACGCGGATGCCTACCGGGCGCGCTTCAGGAGCTGGCTGCCGTCGGTGACGCTGCTGAAGGTCTCCGAGGAGGACGCCCAGTGGCTGGGCGGCACCCCACGCGAATGGCTGGCCGCGGGCCCCCCGGCCGTGGTGATCACCCGGGGCGGCGACGGACTCACCGTCTTCACCCGGGACGGCGCGGAGCACTCCGTGCCGGGCGAGAAGGTCGAGGTCGTCGACACCATCGGCGCCGGCGACACGGTGAACGCGGCGCTGCTGCACGGCCTGTCCGCGCAGGACGCCCTGTCGGCCGCGGCACTGGCCGGACTGGGTGCCGACGGCTGGACGCGGCTGCTGCGGTTCGCGGCGCGTGCGGCGGCGGTGACCTGTTCACGGGCGGGGGCGGAACCGCCGTTCGCCGCCGAACTCGGGGAGTTCTAGTTGCACTTTCCACCCCCTCCAGGGCCGGGGTGGCTGCTGATGGAACGAGCGGCGCCCCGCGGGGAGTTCCCGCGGGGCGCCGTTTTCCGATGATTCGTCAGGACGAGGCCGTCGGCCGGCTCACGCCTTCCGTGCCCGCGTCGTCTTCTTCGCGGGTGCCGCCTTCTTGGTGACCGCGGCCGCCTTCTCCGTCGCGGTGTTGTTGGCGGTCCTGGTCGTGCGGGCCGTGGCCGTCTTCTTCGCCGTCGACTTGGCGGCGACCGTCTTCCTGACCGCCGTCTTGCGCTGCGCCGGCACCGACGCCGCGTCGCTGATCCGGTCGGCGCCAAGGATCTCGCGCAGGAACTTTCCGGTGTGGCTGGCCGGGACCCCGGCGACCTCCTCCGGCGTGCCCTCGGCGACGACGAGACCGCCGCCGGCGCCGCCCTCCGGACCCATGTCGACGACCCAGTCGGCGGTCTTGATCACATCGAGGTTGTGCTCGATGACGATGACCGTGTTGCCCTTGTCGACCAGGCCGGACAGGACCTTCAGCAGCTTGCTGATGTCCTCGAAGTGCAGACCGGTGGTCGGCTCGTCCAGGACGTAGACCGTGCGGCCGGTGGAGCGCTTCTGCAGTTCGCTGGCGAGCTTGACGCGCTGCGCCTCACCGCCGGACAGGGTGGTCGCGGACTGGCCGAGCCGGACATAGCCGAGTCCGACGTCCTTCAGCGTGTTGAGGTGACGGGCGATCGCGGGCACGGCCTCGAAGAACTCCGTCGCCTCCTCGATCGGCATGTTCAGCACGTCGGCGATGGACTTGCCCTTGTAGTGGACGTCCAGGGTCTCCCGGTTGTAGCGGGCGCCGTGGCAGACCTCGCACGGGACGTAGACGTCCGGGAGGAAGTTCATCTCGATCTTGATCGTGCCGTCGCCCGCGCAGTTCTCGCAGCGGCCGCCCTTGACGTTGAAGGAGAAGCGGCCGGGCAGATAGCCGCGGACCTTCGCCTCGGTCGTCTCGGCGAACAGCTTGCGGACGTGGTCGAAGACGCCGGTGTACGTCGCCGGGTTGGACCGCGGGGTGCGGCCGATGGGCGACTGGTCTACGTGCACGACCTTGTCGACGAGGTCGTCGCCGTCCACGCGTGTGTGCCGGCCGGGGACGTTCCTCGCGCCGTTCAGCTCGCGGGCCAGGTGCGTGTAGAGGATGTCGTTGACCAGCGTCGACTTGCCGGAGCCGGACACGCCCGTGACGGCCGTGAACAGGCCCAGCGGGAAGGAGACGTCGATGTCCTGCAGGTTGTTCTCGCGGGCGCCGTGCACCGTGAGCCGGCGGGACGGGTCCTGCGGGCGCCGGATGTCGGGCAGCGGGATCGACTTCTTGCCGGACAGATACTGGCCGGTCTGCGACTCGGCGTTGGCCAGCAGCTCCTTGAGCGAGCCGCTGTGCACGACCTTGCCGCCGTGCTCGCCCGCGCCGGGGCCGATGTCGACGACCCAGTCGGCGACCTTGATGGTGTCCTCGTCGTGCTCGACGACGATGAGCGTGTTGCCCATGTCGCGCAGCCGGACCAGGGTCTCGATCAGCCGGTGGTTGTCCCGCTGGTGCAGACCGATGGACGGCTCGTCCAGCACGTACAGGACGCCGACCAGGCCGGAGCCGATCTGGGTGGCCAGGCGGATGCGCTGGGCCTCGCCGCCGGAGAGCGTGCCGGCCGCGCGGTTGAGCGAGAGGTAGTCCAAGCCGACGTCGACCAGGAACCGCAGCCGCTCGTTGACCTCCTTCAGCACCCGCTCGGCGATCTTCTTGTCGCGGGCGTTGAGCTTCAGCTCGCCCAGGAAGTCCGCGCAGTCGCTGATGGACATCGCGGAGACCTCGGCGATCGACCTGTCCATGATCGTGACCGCGAGGACGATCGGCTTCAGGCGCGTGCCCTGACAGGTGGGGCAGGGCACCTCGCGCATATAACCCTCGAAGCGCTCGCGGCTGGCGTCGCTCTCGGCCTCGCTGTGCCGGCGCTTGACGAACGGGACGGCACCCTCGAAGGGCGTGGTGTACACGCGCTCGCGGCCGTACCTGTTGCGGTAGCGGACCTCGATCTGCGTCTTGTGGCCGTGGAGCAGGGCCTTCTTGGCCCGCTGCGGCAGACCGGCGAAGGGGATGTCCGTACGGAATCCCAGCGCGTCCGCCAGGGCGCCGATCAAGCGGCCGAAGTAGTCCTTGGTGTGCCCGTGCGACCAGGGGTGGATGGCGCCCTCGTCGAGGGACTTGTCCTCGTCCGGGACGATCAGCTCCGCGTCGACCTCCATGCGCGTGCCGATGCCGGTGCACTCGGGGCAGGCACCGAAGGGCGAGTTGAAGGAGAAGGAGCGCGGCTCCAGCTCCTCGAAGGACAGGTCGTCGTACGGGCAGTACAGGTGCTCCGAGTACATGCGCTCGCGCTCGGGGTCGTCCGCGGGGAGGTCGACGAAGTCGAGCACGACCATGCCGCCGGACAGGCCGAGGGCGGTCTCCACGGAGTCGGTGAGCCGGCGCTTGGCGGAGTCCTTCACCGTGAGGCGGTCGACGACCACCTCGATGGTGTGCTTCTCCTGCTTCTTCAGGGTGGGCGGGTCGGAGAGCTGGATGGTCTCGCCGTCCACGCGCGCGCGGCTGTAGCCCTTGGTCTGGAGGTCCGCGAACAGGTCGACGAACTCTCCCTTGCGCTCGCGCACCAGCGGCGAGAGCACCTGGAAGCGGCTCCCCTCCGGCAGCTCCAGGACCTTGTCGACGATCGCCTGCGGCGACTGGCGCGAGATGGGGCGGCCGCATTCGGGGCAGTGCGGCTTGCCGATGCGCGCGAAGAGCAGCCGCAGGTAGTCGTAGACCTCGGTGATGGTGCCGACCGTCGAGCGCGGGTTGCGCGAGGTCGACTTCTGGTCGATGGAGACCGCCGGGGAGAGGCCCTCGATGAAGTCGACGTCCGGCTTGTCCATCTGGCCGAGGAACTGACGGGCGTACGAGGAGAGCGACTCCACGTAACGGCGCTGGCCCTCGGCGAAGATCGTGTCGAACGCCAGCGAGGACTTGCCCGAACCCGACAGGCCCGTGAAGACGATGAGCGAGTCGCGTGGCAGGTCGAGCGAGACATTCTTCAGGTTGTGCTCGCGCGCGCCACGGACGATGAGACGGTCGGCCACGCCGGTCCGCACCTTTCTTGAGAGAAGTGACAGGGGCGGGGCCCCCGTCGTTCTTCAGACTAGGGGGAGCCACTGACAACGCCGGTCGGATTCCCGGTTCGATTAACAATCCCCGGCCATCCAGCATGCCCGACGCCGCACCCGACCATATAGCACGCACATTCGATTTGCGGCGCTGACCCGCCACCTTCACCCGAAGGAGTGGCGGGGTTAGGGTCGGCCCCATGATTGATCACGCGCGTGACCTGGCGTCTGTACGTGACGCGACCGAACGGCTCCTCAACGCAGCCGCCGCACTGGACAACGCGTCCGCCGCCGAGCCGTCACGGCTGCCCGGCTGGAGCCGTGGCCACATCCTCGCCCACCTCGCCCGCAACGCGGACGCGCTGGTGAACGTCCTCGAAGGGCGCCCCATGTACGCATCGGGCAAGGCCCGGGACGCCGACATCGAGCGGGACGCCCCGCGCGCCCTCGACGTCCAGCTCGCCGACCTGCGCGACAGCGGCGCGCGCTTCCAGGCGGCCGGGGCCGCGCCCGCGGACTGGGCCCGCACGGTGGAGCTGCGCAACGGGGTCACCGACTCGGCGTCCCGGGTGCCATTCCGGCGGTGGGTCGAGGTCGAGCTGCACCATGTGGACCTCGGGATCGGGTACGAGCTGGAGGATCTTCCGGCGGAGTTCACGGAGCGGGAGATCGACTTCCTCGCGGAGCGCTTCGGCGGACACGCGAGCGTGCCCTCGACCGCTCTGGTCGCCGACGGCGGCCGCACCTGGACCACGGGCGGCGGCGCGCCGGGCGGCCCGATCACGGTGGAGGGCACGGCCGCCGATCTCCTCGGCTGGCTGGCCGGCCGCCGGGACGGCTCGGGGCTGACGGTGAAGGGCGGCGAACTGCCGACGCTCCCCCCGCTGTAGCACGTGGACGCCGCCCGGTCCGCTCCCCCGCTATAGGCTGCCGCCATGACGTACAGCGGTGAGGTGACGGTCGGCGGACCGGCGGACGTGCACGAGCTGAAGGACCTGATGATCACCAAGATCGCGGTCGGCCCGATGGACAACAACGCGTATCTGCTGCGCTGCCGGGCCACGGACGAGCAGCTCCTGATCGACGCCGCCAACGAGGCGCAGACACTGCTCGGCATGATCGGTGACGACGGCATCGCATCCGTCGTCACCACGCACCAGCACGGTGACCACTGGCAGGCGCTCGGTGAGGTCGTGGCGGTCACGGGCGCGCGTACCTACGCCGGGCGGGAGGACGCCCCCGGCATCCCGGTGCCGACCGATGTCCTGGTCGACGACGGTGATGTGATCCGGGTGGGGCGTGTGGAGCTCACCGCGCGCCATCTGGTGGGGCACACGCCGGGGTCGATCGCGCTGGTCTACGACGACCCGCACGGCCATCCGCACGTCTTCACCGGGGATTGTCTGTTCCCTGGCGGCGTGGGCAACACGCGCAAGGATCCCAAGGCGTTCGCCAGTCTGATCCATGACGTCGAGACGAAGATCTTCGGCCTGCTGCCGGACGAGACCTGGGTCTACCCGGGGCACGGCAACGACACCACGCTGGGCGCCGAGCGCCCGCATCTGCCGGAGTGGCACGCGCGCGGGTGGTGAGCGGGGCCCCGGCCAGGACGCCGGGCCCGGCGCGAACTTCGTGCGTGCGCCCCGCGCAAGCGCGTTGCGTGCGCCCCGTGTGAATCATTCGCACGCGCCGGTGACCCGCGCGCGCTCCCGGTGCACGTTGCCGCGCAGTCAACTGGAAGCAGCCCCGCACAGGATGACGGCTCCTGCGCGGTATGGGCCGCCGGCCTTCCGAACCCCGCCCTCGGCCGGCGGCCCAGGCCCGAGCGCCTATGAGGACGCCAGTGCCGCCACCCGCTCCACGCCGAACACATATCCCTGCACACCGCACCCCGCGATGACGCCGTCGGCGCGCAGGGAGACGTACGAGTGGTGCCGGAACGACTCGCGCTTGTGGATGTTGGAGATGTGCACCTCGATGACCGGCATGCCGTCACAGGTGTTCAGTGCGTCCAGAATCGCGACGGACGTGTGCGAGTAGGCGCCGGGGTTGATGACGATCCCACAGTGGTTGAGCCGCGCCTCATGGATCCAGTCCACCAACTCGCCCTCGTGGTTGGACTGCCGGAAGTCCACCGCCCCGGCGTGCGCCGCCGCGGCTTTGACGCACAGGGCCTCGACGTCGGCGAGCGTGTCGGAGCCGTAGATCTCCGGCTGACGCTGGCCGAGCAGATTGAGGTTGGGCCCGTTGAGGATCATGATCGGGGCATTGGCCAGGGTGCGGGGCACGGTTCCTCCGGTCCGTTCGGGTGGGCGGTCGACAAGGGACCGCTGCTCGGACCCGGTTTATCACGGTGCGGCGACGAGACGAGGGCCCGTACTCTCCCGGCATGACGACGCCTTCGTACCCTCCCAAGCCCGAGCCGGGCGACCGCATAGCCGTCATCTCCCCCTCGTCCGGGCTGGCGGAACTCTTCCCACGCCCCTACGAACTGGGTCTGCGGCGGCTGCGCGAGGAGTACGGCCTCGTGCCGGTGGAGTACCCGACGACGAGGAAGATGGGCACGTCGCCGCAGGACCGCGCCGACGACATCCACGCGGCGTTCGCCGACCCGGACATCAAGGCGGTCATCGCCACGATCGGCGGTGAGGACCAGATCACGGTGCTGCCGCTGCTGGACCGGGAGTTGATCCGGGCCAACCCGAAGCCCTTCTTCGGGATGAGCGACAACACGAACCTGCTCGCGTACCTGCGCAATGCCGGGATCGTCGGCTACCACGGTGCCACGGTGATGTGCGAGCTGGGCCGCCCCGGCGCCCTGCACCCGCAGACCGCCGAGTCCCTCAGGGCCGCGCTGTTCACCACCGGCGAGTACGAACTCCGGCCCGCCGAACGCTGGAACGACGTCAACCGCGACTGGGCCGACCCCGCCACCTTCGACGCGGAACCGCCGTCCCGCCCCGGTACCGGCTGGACCTGGCGGAACGCCGAGCGGGTCGTCGAGGGCCGTGGCTGGGGCGGAAACCTGGAGATCCTCGGGTGGCTGCTGATGGCCGACCGCGAGGTCTCGCACGACCTCGCGGAGTACGACGGCGGCGTCCTGTTCCTGGAGACCTCCGAGGAGCTGCCGAGCGCCGCGGAGGTCTTCCGGACCCTGCGCAACTTCGGCGAGCGTGGCCTGCTGCAGCGGTTCTCCGCCCTGCTGATGGGCCGCCCCAAGAGCTGGTCCTTCGAGCGGCCCAACACTGCGGAGGAGGCGGCGCGTTACGCGACGGAGCAGCGTGAGGCCGTAGAGCGCGCTCTGAGGACCTATGCGCCGAACATGCTCGTCGTCTTCGATGTGGATCTGGGCCACACCGATCCCCAAGTCGTCGTCCCCTATGGGGGCGTGATCCGCGTGGACGGACCGGCCCGGCGCATCATCGTCACCTACTGACGCGGGCCGCGCTTCCCCGCGCCCCGTAACCAGTGGTCACCGTGGGTAGTTGACGCGGCATGCACGATGTACGCGTCGTAATGGCGCCCTCCATGCTGCGGATGGCCGCCGCCTCCCTCGCCGGGACCGCGATCGAGTTCTACGACTTCTTCGTCTACGGGACGGCGGCGGCCCTCGTCCTGGGGCCGCTGTTCTTCCCGACGTTCTCACCCGTGGCGGGGACGCTGGCGGCCTTCGGGACGTTCGGGGTGGGGTTCGTGGCCCGGCCGCTGGGCTCGATGCTCTTCGGGCACATCGGGGACCGGCGCGGGCGGCGGCCCGTTCTCTTCGTCTCGCTCCTGCTGACCGGTGCCTCGACGGTCGCGGTCGGGTGTCTGCCGACGTACGGCTCGATCGGCGTCACCGCTCCCCTGCTGCTGCTCGTCCTGCGCTTCCTGCAGGGGCTGGGGCTCGGCGGGGAGTGGGGCGGGGCGGTGCTGCTGACCGCGGAACACGCGCCCGCCGGGCGACGTGCGCTGTGGTCGAGCTTTCCGCAGATCGGGCCCGCCATCGGCTTCCTGCTCGCCAATGGCGTGATGCTGGTGCTGTCGGCGACGCTGTCCGACGCGCAGTTCGCGCAGTGGGGATGGCGAGTGCCGTTCTGGGCGGCCGGAGCGCTGGCCGTGGCCGGTCTGTGGCTGCGTTCCTCGCTCACCGAGAGCCCCCGGTTCCTCGAAATCGAGGACCACGCGCGCGTGCCGCTCGTCGACGTCGTACGTCACCACTGGCGGCTGGTGCTGCTGACGGCCGGGGCCCTTGCCGTCGGATACGCGGTGTTCTACGCGGTGACGACCTGGTCTCTGGCCTATGGGACCGAGCGGCTCGGGGTGAGCCGTACCGTCATGCTGACCTGCATCATGGCCGCCGTGCTGGTGAAGGGGGCGCTCACGCCCGTGATGGCGCTGCTCGGCGACCGCTACGGGCGGCGGCCGCTGTGCCTGGCGGGGTGCACGGCGATCGTGGCGTGGATGTTCCCGATGGTCGCGCTGCTGGCGACGGCCGAGCCGCTGCTGATGTTCCTCGGTTTCCTGGTGGCGCTGGCAGCGTTCATCACCATGTTCGCGGTGATCGCCGCCTATCTGCCGGAGCTGTACGAGCCGCGGGTGCGGTGCACGGGAGCCGCGGTGGGCTACAACCTCGGCGGGGTCCTCGGGGGCGCGCTCACCCCGATCGTGGCGACGGCGCTCGCGGAGCACGGCGGGCGCGTTCCGTGGGGTGTGGGCGCGTATCTGACGGGGATCGCGCTGCTCAGCCTGGGCTGCTTCGCACTGCTGCCGGAGACCCACCCGGTGCCGGTGGCGGCGATGGAACCCGCCGCGGGGGTGACGGGTGGTCCGGCGACGGGCGGGTGAGGTCCGCTACGGATTGATCGCCAGCTCCAGATACGCGGCGAACAGCACCAGGTGCACGCCGCCCTGAAGCGGCGTGGCCCGTCCGGGCACGACCGTCAGGGAGCTCACCACGATGGTCAGCGCGAACAGCAGCATGCCGGTGGCGCCGAGACCGAGGACGAGCGGGCCGGAGAGCCAGATGGAGGCGAGGGCCACCGCGGGGATGGTCAGGCCGATGCTGGCCATCGCCGAGCCGAGCGCGAGGTTGAGGCTGGTCTGCACCCGGTCGCGGCGCGCCGAGCGCAGCGCGGCGATCGTCTCCGGGAGCAGGACGAGCATGGCGATGATCACTCCGACGACGGCCTGGTCCAGGCCGACAGCCTGCACTCCGGACTCGATCGCGGGCGAGACACCCTTGGCGAGGCCGACGACCCCGATCAGGGCGAGGCCCAGCAGGCCGAGGCTGATCCAGGCGGTGCGGGCGGACGGCGCCTTGGCGTGGTCGTCCGCGGTGATCACCTCGCCCTGCCGGGTGATGGGCAGGAAGTAGTCACGGTGCCGCACGGTCTGGGTGGCGACGAACAGGCCGTACAGGATCAGCGAGGACAGCGCGGCGAAGGTCAGCTGTACGCCGGAGAACTCCGGTCCCGGCTTGCTGGTGGTGAAGGTCGGCAGCACCAGGCTGAGCGTGGCCAGGGTCGCCACGGTCGCGAGGGCGGCGCCGGTGCCCTCGGGGTTGAAGACGGCGGTGCCGTGGCGGAGCGAGGCGACGAGGAGGCACAGGCCGACGACCCCGTTGCAGGTGATCATCACGGCCGCGAAGACCGTGTCCCGGGCCAGCGTCGCGCTCTTGGCGCCGCCGTCGACCATGAGGGTGACGATCAGGGCGACCTCGATGATCGTGACGGCGATGGCGAGGACCAGGGAGCCGAAGGGTTCGCCGACCCGGTGGGCGACCACCTCGGCGTGATGGACGGCGGCCAGGACGGACGCGGCCAGGATCACGCCCACCAGCGCGACCAGCACGCCGGGCAGATGGCGCCCCCAGGTGAAGACGAGAACGACGACCGCGAGCACCGGCACGAGGAGCGTCCACTGAGTGGTGAGCCACCTGAGCCGAGCGATCATGCTGCGATCGTGGCAGAGGCGCACGGGGTTCGCATTCCGGTCCTTTCCGGTGCCGGAGGCCCGGCGCCGACACGGCACGGGCCCCCGGGTGGTGCGGCTTCCGGTCCCCGGTTATGTGAAGTCGCTCATCTCCACGACGTCGCAGTCGGTGAAGGCCGGCGGCCGGGTGCACAGCGCGGCCATCTGCTCGGCGAACTTGCTCGTCTCGGGGTCACTGCTGTTGCGCATGGCCTCCTCGTGGGAGTCGAACTGGATCACCGCGAGATAGCGGCCCGGCTGATTCCTGTCCGCGAGGATCTGACGGCGCGTGGGGCTGTTCTCTCGGCCCGCGAAGCGCTTCTCCATGTCCTCGGACAGGGCCCGCATCTCCTCGATGCGGTCTGTCTCGAAGTCGATGATCTGGACGAACTTCATGGATGCCTCCACCGGGGCGGCGGCGTCCCCGGCCGGGGACGCGCTCTGCCCCCAACGAAGCATCGGGAGCGATGCGCGGCAATCACCCCGCACCACTCCCGGGGACCGTTGTTTCTACGTCCGTCGCGGTCAGGCGTCGACGCTGTCCTTCGGAGCGCCTTCGCCGGGCACCCGCGCCGCTTCGAGCGCCGCCTGCTTCCGGGACGCCAGCAGGCTGGTGACCGTGGTGACGATCAGGACCACGCAGATCACGCCGAGCGAGACCGGAGTGCTGATCTCCGGGACGTGCGCCCCGGACTCGTGCAGTGCGTGCAGCACCAGCTTGACGCCGATGAAGCCCAGGATCACGGACAGGCCGTACGAGAGGTGCACCAGCTTCCTCAGCAGACCGCCTATGAGGAAGTACAACTGCCTGAGACCCATCAGGGCGAAGGCGTTGGCGGTGAAGACGATGTACGGGTCCTGGGTCAGGCCGAAGATCGCGGGGATCGAGTCGAGCGCGAACAGCACGTCCGTGGTGCCGATCGCGAGCATCACGACCAGCATCGGCGTCATCACGCGCTTGCCGTTCTGCTGGAGCCACAGCTTGGTGCCGTGGTAGCGGTCGGCCACGCCGAATCTGCGCTCGGCCGCCTTCAGCAGCTTGTTCTCCTCGTACTCCTCGCCCTCCTCGTCGGCCCGTGCCTCCTGGACCAGTTTCCAGGCGGTCCAGATCAGGAAGGCGCCGAAGAGGTAGAAGACCCACGAGAAGTTGGCGATGATCGCGGCTCCCGCGGCGATGAAAACGGCCCGCAGGACCAGGGCTATGAGCACGCCGACGAGCAGCACCCGCTGCTGGTACTGCGAGGGCACCGCGAACTTCGCCATGATCAGGACGAAGACGAAGAGGTTGTCGACGCTCAGCGACTTCTCGGTGATGAAGCCCGCGAAGAACTCCCCGGCGGGCTGACCGCCCGAGAAGACGAGCAGGCCGAGGCCGAAGAGACCGGCCAGGGCGATCCAGACGACCGTCCAGATCCCGGCTTCCTTGATGGACACGTCATGGGGCTTGCGGCCGATGAAGAAGTCGACCGCGACCAGGGCGGCCAGGCCCGCGATGGTGAGGACCCACAGGGTCACGGAAACATCCATTGCGCCTCCGGCAGTACGTAGCAGAACGTAACGGCAAACAGTCAGCGTCGTCGCTGCCGGAGGTCTCTTCCGCCCACGAGGGGCCGGCGCCCCGGGATCAGGCCTGATCCGTATTGACGGGTACGCCGCAGCAGACAGGGAGTACTCCCCTCCGTGCGGAAAACAGTACCCCAATCACCAAGGAAAGGTAAAGCACTCGGCAAAGAAAAGGTCAAAGTCCCTGGTCAGTGGCACTTTACGTGTACTTGGTGCGGGCCGCGGCCACCTGTGCGAGCACCCGGTGGAGCACCTCGCTGCCGGGCGGGACGAGCGACGGCTCGTACGTCCAGGCATGCCCGACCCACGGGTCGGCGAGGTGGTCGTCCGGAACCGGGGTGAGTCGCATGAGCGATCGCCACAGGGGGTCGAGCAGCGGGCCATAGGCGGCTGCGTCCTCACGGTCCGCGACCATCAGCAGATGCACGCCGACGGACGGCCCCTCGTCCGCGAGATAGCGCAGCTGGTTCACCGCCCGGTCGTCGAAGCCGTGCGGGAAGTCATTGACGATCAGCAGCTGCTGCGCGATGTCGATGCCCGGCGGCAACGACTCGGCCGCGCCACCGCGCAGCGCCATCTGCACCAGGTCGACGCGCTGGGTGAGCCGGCCCAGCACTTCCGCGACGCCCGCCGCGCCGGTCGCGGGCGGAGCCGCCGGCACACCGCTGCGCGTCAGCGGCCCCAGTGCCTGGGCCCCCGATCCGGCCGGGTCGATCACATGCACGGCGAACTCCCCCGCCGGGTGGACCGCGAGCAGCCGGACCGCGAGCGCCACCGCCGTCTCCATCGCGAGGTGCCGCAGCGCGCCGGGGTCCGGGAACGAATCGTCGAGGCCCGTCCTCGGGCCGCTGTCGATCCACAGGCCCCGCTCCATGGGCAGCCGGACCAGCATCGGGACGCGCAGCGGAGCGCTCTCGGGCAGATGGAGGTCGCCCAGGCGCAGGGCCATCGGGGACTCCGTCGGAACGCGGTAGGCATGCCAGACGGGGTTGTCCCAGCGTGCGTACGCCGGTGGGAGCGCATGCTCGACCACCTCGCACTCGGCGGTCAGCTGGGCCAGATCACGGTCGAGCACCGCTCTGGCCTGCTCGACGAGCCGGGCCCGCTTGGCACCGGCCGCCTCGCGTTCGGCGTCGCCCGAGGAGCCGAGCCGGTTGCGCGGGTCCGACAGGACCTGGTCGAGCTCCTTGTCCATACGGGATTCGGCGAAGTCGACGGCGCTGCGGTACGCGGCCGTGGTGCGGGCCAGGTCCTCGAACATGCCCCAGACCTGGTTGTACAGCCGCTCGTCCATGGACCAGCCGGCCGCGTCACCGGCGGCGGGCACGGCGGGCTGTCCGGGCCGGGCGGGGGGTGCCTGCGGCGGGGGCGGGGGCGGGGTCGAGTGCCGGCGGTTCGGGTGGGTGTAGTCGACCGGGCCGCCGGTGGGCGCCTGTTGCGCGGCGGCGGAATCGGGCTGCGCGGGGAACGAGGAGCCGGGCACAGGGCCGCCGTACGAACCTTGTGAGCCGTGAGGTGGCACGGGGTCCGGGGTGCCCTGTGGGGCCGGGCCCGGTGCGGAGGGCGCCGTCCGGCGGGACCGGTCGGCGTCCGACGGACGCGATGGCGGCGCCGAGACGGACCGGGCCACACCCCGGGCCACCGCCTCGTGGATGCTGCCCGCGAGTTCCACGGCCTGGGGCAGGTCCTGGTCGGTGAGGAGCGCGGCGAGGCCACCCGCATAGCCCTGGCCGACGGCACGCACCTTCCAGGCACCCTGTCTGCGGTACAGCTCCAGGGCGACGACGGCCGACTCGGCGTCCAGGCCGGTGAGGGTGAAACTGGCGATCCCGGTGCCGTCGAGGCCGGTGACCACGACGGAGGGGGCGGGGACGCCGCCGAAACGGGTCGGGCCTCCCACCCCCTCAGGCAGGGCGAGCAGCACATTGACGCGATGCACGGCCTCCGGCATGGCGGCCAGGTCCACCGCAAGGCGATGGTCGGCAGCCGCCTGCCTGGAGACCTCCAGCCCGGGGAGCGCGGGCGCGCCCGGATGCGCCACCCATTCGACGCCGCGCGCCTTGCCGTTGTCGTCGCTCAGCGTGGCCGCCGCCACGACGGGCACACCGGCCGAGACCCGGATCTCGAGCCGGACCTGCGAGAGCGGGTGGTTCTGCCCCCGCACCAGCTCGGCCGTCATCGCCTTCCCCCTGTGTCGTTGTTGTCGTGTGCCGCTCGCCGGGCCCTCCGGCGGTCCTACAGGTGCGGCAGGATCGCCGGCATCAGGTCCTGGAAGGTACGGCCGTTGGCCGGAGTACCCAGGGCCGTCATCGTCCAGCCGGCGCCGACCCGCTGCACCTTCGCCATGATCTGCGCGGTGTACGCGCCACCGCCCGCCAGGGTGTAGCGCGCGAGTTCCTGCCCGTTGGTCTCGTCGACCAGGCGGCAGAACGCGTTCTGCACCTCCTGGAAGGTCTGGCCCGTGAAGGAGTTCACGGTGAAGACGATCTGGTCGATGTGGACCGGGACGCGCGCCAGGTCGACGAGGATGGCCTCGTCGTCACCGCCCTGGCCCACGCCGCCGACGAGATTGTCGCCGGTGTGGCGCACGGAGCCGTCGTCGCTCACCAGGTGGCGGAAGAAGACGACGTCGACCGGCTGCTTCTCCGCGAAGAGCACCGCCGAGGCGTCCAGGTCGATCTCCCGCGTGCGCGAGCCGAACAGCCCGCGCCTGGGTGCCGCCTGCCAGCCGAGACCCATACGGACCGCGGTCAGGGTGCCCCCATCCTTCTTTTCCAGGCTGATGGCCTGACCCTTGGTCATGTTGACGGACACGGCTGGTTCCCCTCTCGGATTTCCCCTGTTGCCGCACTGCCTGCGGTTGACCAGAACCCTAGTCACGGGCACCGACACTGCCGAACCCCGGCCCGCGGTTTGTGTCGGTGTTGCAACACTCTGCGCACGCGCCGGGGTCCGGCAGGGACTGCGAGGTCAGGCCAGACCGGCCTCCCGCATCTGGCGCAACTCCTTCTTCATCTCGGAGACCTCGTCGCGCAGCCGGGCCGCGATCTCGAACTGGAGGTCCGCGGCGGCGGCGCGCATCCGCTCCGTCATCTCCTCGATCTGCTCGGCGAGTTCGGTCGCGGGGCGGTCCGTCGGAACCGTGGCCTTCTCCTGGGCCTTGCCCTTGGCCGACTTGGCCTTCGCCCCCTTGGCCGCCTTGTCGCCGAGCGAGGGGACGGGGGCCTTGGCTCCCTTGCCGTCCTTCGTCCTGCGGTAGCCGGAACCGAGCAGTTGCTCGGTGTCGACCTCCTCGCGCGCGATCTGCGCCACGATGTCGTTGATCTTCTTGCGGAGCGGCTGCGGGTCGATGCCGTTGGCCTTGTTGTAGGCGACCTGCTTCTCGCGGCGGCGGTTGGTCTCGTCGATGGCCTTCTCCATCGCCGGCGTGATCTTGTCGGCGTACATATGGACCTGACCGGAGACATTGCGCGCCGCGCGGCCGATGGTCTGGATCAGCGAGGTGCCGGAGCGCAGGAAGCCCTCCTTGTCGGCGTCCAGGATCGCCACCAGGGACACCTCGGGCAGGTCGAGGCCCTCCCGGAGCAGGTTGATGCCGACCAGCACGTCGAACTCGCCGGAGCGCAGTTCGCGCAGCAGCTCGACGCGGCGCAGGGTGTCGACGTCGCTGTGCAGATAGCGCACCTGGATGCCGAGTTCGAGGAAGTAGTCGGTGAGGTCCTCGGCCATCTTCTTGGTGAGCGTGGTGACCAGGACGCGCTCGTCCTTCTCGGTTCGCTTGCGGATCTCGTGCACCAGGTCGTCGATCTGCCCCTCGGTGGGCTTGACCACGACCTCCGGGTCGACGAGACCGGTGGGGCGGATGATCTGCTCGACGACGCCGTCCCCGCGGGACAGTTCGTACGGGCCGGGGGTCGCCGACAGATACACGGCCTGCCCGATCCGCTCCTGGAACTCCTCCCACTTCAGGGGGCGGTTGTCCAGGGCGGAGGGAAGCCGGAAGCCGTGCTCGACGAGAGTGCGCTTTCGGGAGGCGTCGCCCTCGTACATGGCGCCGATCTGCGGCACGGTGACATGCGACTCGTCGATGACGAGGAGGAAGTCGTCCGGGAAGTAGTCGAGCAGGGTGTTGGGCGGGGAGCCGGGCAGGCGGCCGTCGAAGTGCATCGAGTAGTTCTCCACGCCGGAGCAGGAGCCGATCTGCCGGAGCATCTCGATGTCGTACGTGGTCCGCATGCGCAGCCGCTGGGCCTCCAGGAGCTTGCCCTGCTTCTCCAGCTCGGCGAGGCGCTCGCCCAGCTCCTTCTCGATGTCGTTGACGGCGCGTTCCATGCGCTCCGGGCCCGCGACGTAGTGGGAGGCCGGGAAGACGTACAGCTGCTCGTCGTCGCTGATGATCTCGCCGGTGAGCGGGTGCAGGGTGGACAGCGCCTCGATCTCGTCGCCGAACATCTCGATGCGGACGGCCAGCTCCTCGTACACCGGGAAGATCTCGATGGTGTCGCCGCGGACACGGAAGGTGCCTCGGCTGAACGCCATGTCGTTGCGGGTGTACTGGATGTCCACGAAGCGGCGCAGCAGCTCGTCGCGGTCGATCTCGTCACCGACCTTGAGGGGGACCATGCGGTCCACGTACTCCTGCGGAGTACCGAGGCCGTAGATGCACGAGACCGAGGCGACCACGACGACGTCGCGGCGGGTGAGCAGCGAGTTGGTCGCGGAGTGCCGCAGACGCTCGACCTCCTCGTTGATCGAGGAGTCCTTCTCGATGTAGGTGTCCGACTGGGGGACGTACGCCTCGGGCTGGTAGTAGTCGTAGTACGAGACGAAGTATTCGACCGCGTTGTTCGGGAGAAGCTCGCGGAACTCGTTGGCCAGCTGGGCGGCCAGCGTCTTGTTCGGCGCCATCACGAGCGTGGGGCGCTGGAGCTTCTCGATCATCCACGCGGTGGTGGCGGACTTGCCGGTGCCGGTCGCGCCGAGCAGGACGATGTCCCTCTCACCGGCCTCGATGCGCCTGGCCAGGTCGGCGATGGCCGTCGGCTGGTCGCCGCTGGGCTGGTAGGAGCTGACGACCTCGAAGGGCGCCACCGTGCGTTCGATGTGGGAAACGGGCCGCATGGATCCACCGTACGACCCCGCACTGACAACGGGTCCCGATCACCGGTTCTGCGGGGTGCGGGAACCTCGGTGGTCCTGCTGGCGGGCCTGCGGCCGACGGCCCGGGGACGGGATGACTGCGCCGGCCGGGATGCCCGGTTTGTGCTCGACGCGGGTCCAGTCGGGCTTGCCCATGACCATCAGCGGATCGAACATCACGACGACGCCCGCGAGCAGGAGGAAGACGAGAGGGCCGATCAGCATGGGGCCGAGCAGGGTCGCGGACGACTCGCCGGATGTGGTCGAGCCGGTGCCGTGCAGATGGACGCTGAGGGCGGCCATGCCGGTGTAGTGCATGCCGCTGACGGCGAGCCCCATGACGAGGCTCGCGCCGACGCTCCACAGGAAGCCCCTCACCTGGCCCGCGGCCCACAGGGCGGCGGTGGCGGCCACGACCGCGATGACGACGGAGGCGGCGACGGTGACCGTGTTGTACTGCAGGCTTCCGTTCAGGCGCAGGCCGGCCATGCCGAGGTAGTGCATCGAGGCGACGCCCAGACCGGTGACCGTGCCACCGGTGAACAGCGCCGTCCCGGTGGCGCCGCGGTAGCCGACGATGAAGATCCCGATCCCCACCATGACGACGGCGATGCCCAGGCTCGCGTACGTCATCGCCTTGTCGTAGTGGATCGGCGTCTCCTTGACGGTGAACCCCATCATGGCGACGAAGTGCATGGTCCATATGCCGGAGCCGATCGCGGCCGAGCCGAGGACGAGCCAGGCGGGGCGCCAGGACTGGGTCACCAGCATGGATCTGGTCGTACAGCGCAGGCCCAGGGCTCCACCGAGGCAGGCCATCAGATAGGCCACCAGCGGGGTGACGATCCCGTACGTGAATCCGTCGACCGTGCCCTGCATGCGCGGCTGCCCTTCACCCTTTGCGTCCCGGAATACCTGAAATTCGCCCCCGTCCCAGGACCGCTCCGAGCGGTCAGGGTTGACGAGGAGAGTATGACCCCCACCGGAATGGTCGAACGATTTTCCGGCAAAGAATCACGCCCCTGCCCCACTTGTGCGGCACCGGTGTGCGGACTTGGGGGGAACTCCATTCATTCCGTGGCCGTTCGGCGCCACCCTCCTGTTGACTCTCTGATGTCACTCTGGTGCTGTCCGTATTCGCCCGACGCGAGGAGTACGCATGCACGCGCGCGCCGTTGCCGCCACGACCACCGCGCTCCTGGGGACGGCCACCCTGCTGGCGCCCACTCCCGACGCCCGGGCCGGCGACGTCGGCGAGCAGCCCCGGATCGTCGCCCACCGGGGTGCTTCCGCCTACGCTCCCGAGAACACCCTGCCCGCCATCGACGAGGCGGCCCGGCTGGGCTTCTCCTGGGTCGAGAACGACGTGCAGCGCACCAAGGACGGCGTACTCGTCGTCATCCACGACGACAGCCTCAAACGCACCACGAACGTCGAGAAGGTCTTCCCCGGCCGGGCGCCCTGGAAGGTGAAGGACTTCACCGCCGCCGAGATCGCCCGGCTGGACGCGGGCAGCTGGTTCGGCCCCGGGTACGCGGGCACGCACGTGCCGACCCTGAAGCAGTACATGAGCCGGGTCGAGAGCAACCACGAGAAGTTGCTCCTGGAGATCAAGAATCCCGAGCTGTACCCCGGCATCGAGCACCAGACCCTGGGTCTCCTCGGCAACGAGGGCTGGCTGGACAGGCCGCACCTGGGCCGCCTGATCGTGCAGAGCTTCAGCGCGGACAGTCTGCGCATCGTCCACGATCTGAAGCCCGGCCTGACGACCGGCTTCCTCGGCACACCGCCGCCGCGCGACCTGTACCGGTACGCGCGATTCACCGATCTGATCAACCCGTCGTACGGGACCATCTCCGGCAGCTACGTCGCCACCGTGCACGCGTTCCACGGTCCGCACGGCAGGAGGCTCGGGGTGTACACCTGGACCGTCAACGACGCGGCCACCGCCTGGACCGTCACGCGGTACGGCGTCGACGGCGTCATCACCAACAAGCCCGACGTGGTGTGGGCGGCGCTGACCGGCTACTGAGCCGGCCGGCGGGCGTTGTCAGTGGCGGGTCGTACGGTGGGGCCCATGGACAGCCACGGGCAGTACGAGCAGCAGGTCGTGTGGACCGTCGTGGGCACCGCCATCGGTCCGCTGCTCCTTGCGGCGACCCGCGACGGCCTGGTCAACGTCGTGTTCCACGCCACCGACGCGGTGCGCGACCGGGCGCTGGAGCGGCTGGCGGCCCGGCTGGGCACCGAGCCCGTCGAGGCGCCTGGATCGCCGCTGCTGGCCGAGGCGATACGTCAGGTCGAGGCGTACTTCGCGGGCGAGCGGCACACCTTCGAGCTGCCCCTGGACTGGTCGCTCATCTCCGGTTTCAACCGGCAGGTGCTGCGCGAGCTGGCGAGCGGCGTCCCGTACGGCTCGGTGGTCGGGTACGGCGATCTGGCCGGCCGGGTCGGCCAGCCGGGCGCGGCGCAGGCGGTGGGCGCGGCGATGGGCGCCAACCCGCTGCCCGTCGTCGTGCCGTGCCACCGGGTCGTGGAGAGCGACGGCGGCATCGGCGGGTTCGGGGGCGGGCTGGAGACCAAGCGGAAGCTGCTCGCCCTGGAGGGAGTGCTGCCCGAGCCGTTGTTCTGACGGCTCGGGTGCGCCGGCTACTCGTAGTGCCGTGCCTCGAAGACGTTGCCGTCCGGGTCGCGGAAGTAGAAGCTGCGGATGGCCTTTCCGCGCGCTCCGTACGCGTCGTGGGCGATGTCGGAGACGGGGACGGCGTTGTCCTGCAGGCGGGCGCGCAGGGCGTCGAACCGGTCGGACGGCAGGGACAGGCAGACGTGGTTGACGGGGTGGCCCGCGCTCTCCACGGAGCCGGGCAGCATCTTCATGCGCTCGGCCATGGTGAGCGGGGCCAGGTCGAGGATGGTCTCCTCGTTGACGCGCACGGAGGGGAAGGACGTCTTCTTCTCGGTGAATTCGGTGACCCGCAGGGGCTCCAGGCCGACCGCCTTCTCGTAGAAGTCGGCCGCGGCAACCGGGTCGTTCACCCACAGGACGACATGGTCGAGACGTGTCGTGTTGTTGGTCATGCCGCCAGGCTGGTGGCAGTCCCCACAGGTCGCAAGCGTTTAACGGGACGTGCGGCTCGCCAGGGATGAGGGAGAACCGACCGACAGGAGGCAGGCGCGTGGTGCTGGTGGTGTCCGAAGAAGTACGGGAGGCGATCGACGCGCGTCGGCCCGTGGTGGCCCTGGAGTCCACGATCATCGCTCACGGGCTGCCGCGCCCGCGCAATCTGCGGGTGGCGCTGGAGCTGGAGGAGGCGGTACGGCGGGAGGGTGCCGTACCCGCGACGATCGCCGTGCTGGACGGCCGGCCGCACGTCGGCCTGGACAAGGAGCAGCTGGAGCGGGTCGCCAACGAGGACGGGATCCGCAAGCTGGGCCACCGCGATCTGCCGCTGGCCGTGTCGGCGGGGGTGAGCGGTGCGACCACGGTGTCGGCGACCGCGCTGCTGGCGGCGCTGGCGGGGGTCCGGGTGTTCGCGACGGGTGGGCTGGGCGGTGTGCACCGGGAGTGGACGGTGACGCAGGACGAGTCCGCCGACCTGGGGCTGCTGGCGCGCACACGGATCACGGTGGTGTGCGCGGGGGTGAAGTCGATCCTGGACGTGCCGGCCACGTTGCAGCGCCTGGAGACGCTGGGTGTGGCCGTCGCCGGATACGGCACGGACCGGTTCCCCGGCTTCTATCTGTCCGACTCCGGGCACCCGGTCGACTGGACGCTGCGGAGCCCGGAGGAGGTGGCCGGTGTCATGCGGGCGCAGGACGCGCTCGGCGTGCCCGAGTCGGCGCTGATCGTCGCCAACCCCGTCCCCGAGGAGGAACAGCTCGATCCCGCCCTGCACGCGCGTGTGCTGGAGGATGCGCTGCACGCGTGCGAGGAGGAGGGCGTCACCGGGCAGGCCGTCACACCGTTCCTGCTCGACTACCTGGTCCGGCACACGGACGGAGCCTCACTGAGCGCCAACCTGGCGGCGGTCCGGGGCAACGTACGCCTGGCGGCACGGATCGCAGCGGCGTGGTCCCGGGGGTGACCGAAGGCCGAACGGCACCGGGGCCACGGCAGACGGCCGGCCGAGCCGTGGCGGCGGGGCGGGACAGGGCGCTCCTGGTCGTCGGGGACGTGGTCACCGATGTCGTCGCCCGGCACCAGGGGCCGCTCGCGGGCGGTACGGACACGGCGGCCGTGATCCGGACGGTGCCCGGCGGCGCGGGCGCCAACGTGGCCTGCTGGGCCGCTCACGCTGGCTGTGCGGACGTACGGCTGCTGGGGCGGGTCGGCGCGGAAGCGGCGGCCTGGCACGAGCGGGAACTGGTCGCGGCCGGGGTGCGGCCGCGACTGGTGGTCGACCCGCGGGCGGCGACCGGGACGGTGATCTGTCTCGTCGACACCGGCGCTTCGGCCGAGCGCACGTTTCTGACGGACAGCGGCGCGTCCCTGCGGCTGGAACCCACCGACTGGTCGGACGCCTCGCTGGACGGGGTGGCCCGGCTGCATCTGTCGGGCTACCTGCTGTTCTCCGAGCCGAGCCGGGCCCTTGCCGCGGTGGCGCTGGCGGCGGCACGTGCGCGTGGCGTGCCGGTGAGTCTGGATCCCGCGTCGGCGGGCTTCCTCCGGGAGCTGGGGGTGGACCGCTTCCTGGCGTTCGCCGAGGGGCTGGACGTTCTGCTGCCCAGCCGTGACGAGGCGTACCTGCTGACGGGGCTGCCGGATCCGGCGGACGCGGCGGCCAAGCTGAGCCGCCACGTCCCGCTGGTGGTGGCCAAGCTGGGCGCGGAGGGCGCGCTGGTGGCCCGGTCCGGCACCGTACTCGCCCGTGTGCCCGCCGCACCGGCGACGCCCCGGGACACCACGGGCGCCGGCGATGCCTTCACCGGTGCGTTCCTGGCCGCTCTGGTCGGGGGCGCGGATCCCGAGGCCGCGGTGGCGCGGGGATGCCGGGCGGGTGCGCTGGCGGTGGAAGGGGTGGGCGGCAGGCCTCCGGTGCCGGACTGACGGCGAGGAGACCGGCTGATAGCGAGGAGACCGCTGACGGCGAGGCGCCCGGCCCGGCGCGCCGGTGTCCGGCCCCCGTCCGCCGGTCACCTCACGCCTTGCGCCCCCACGCCGAGATCATCGGCGCGGTGGCCAGGTCCATGCTGCCCGCGGCGACGTTGGCCAGATGCCGGTCGATGTCCTCATCGGTGGCCAGGCCCGCGGCGACGAGCTGGTCACGGATCTGCCGTACGGTGGCGGACTCCAGCTCGGCGCAGGCCAGCGAGGTGACGGGGAAGTACGCGTCGGCCTCCACCTGACGCAGTCCGGCCTCGCGGAGCAGGCGTGGCAGCTTGCGGCCGTAGGACAGGTCGGCGCCGCGGTCGGCGAGCAGCGTGCGGAAGCCCTGCCGGAGCCGGTTGGCCAGCCGCTGCTCGGGGCCGTGCTCATCGGGGCAGATCAGTGGCTGGAGGGCGGGGTCGGCGTCCTCGACGAGAAGGCGTCCGCCGGGCCGCAGTGCCGCGACCATGGACCGCAACGCCCTTTCACGGTCGGGCACATGGACGAGGACGAGCCGGGCGTGCACGAGGTCGAACCCCTCCCCCGGCGGCTCCTCGGTGCCGACGTCGTGGACACGCACCTCGACGGGCGGGCGGCCGGCCGCGGCGAGGAGCGTGGTGTCGATGTCGGTCGCGACGACCTTGCCGGTCGGGCCGACCTTCTTGGCCAGCCAGGACACCACGGAGGTGCCCCCGGCGCCGACCTCCCAGCAGCGCCAGCCGGGTCCGAGGCCGAGGCTCTCCAGGCGCCGGAAGGTGGTGGGGTCGAAGAGGGTGGCGAAGGCGTCGAAGCGCCGGCCCGCCTCGGTCTGCCGGTTGTCGAGGAGATACCCGTCGGTTCGCGTCATGTCATGATCCTCCCAGTTGCGCCGCTTGTCCGGAACCGTCGACGCTCCGGTACGCCGGGACGGCCCGGCGGGGAATGCCTTGTCCACAGCCGGGAACAAAGCGGAATCATCTGCTCCCACAGCCTTACCCGCACCTCACGCCGACCTGGCAGACTTTCCCGCCAAGGCGCGGCAGCACGGCGCGAGGAGAGCCACGCAAGGAGAGCCAGATGTCGATGGCAGGGAATCTGCGGAAGGTCCGCGACCTGGGCAGGGTCAGCGGCCTGCGCAAGGTGGCGCGGCTGGCCCGGCGGCGGCCGCGGGTCGACCTGAGCCACCCCGCCCGGTCACCGCTCGGCTCGTCGGTAGTCAACTGCGTGATGTACCGGGACGGGGTCCGGGTCCCGGGAGGCAGCGATCTGGTGGACACCGTGGAGAGGGTGCGCAAGCACGGTGACGGATTCGTGTGGCTGGGCCTGCACGAGCCGACGGACCTGGAGTTCGCGGGCATCGCCGAGCTGTTCGACCTGCATCCGCTGGCGGTGGAGGACGCGGTCGAGGCCCATCAGCGCCCGAAGCTGGAGCGGTACGGCGAGACGCTGTTCGCGGTGTTCAAGACGGTCTGCTACGTCGAGCACGAACAGCTGACGGCGACCAGCGAGGTCGTGAACACCGGCGAGATCATGGTGTTCGTCGGCCAGGACTTCGTGATCACGGTGCGGCACGGGCGGCACGGCTCACTGGGGCCGCTGCGCGAGGAGCTGGAGTCGGACCCGCAGCAGCTCGTCAAGGGGCCGGCGGCGGTCCTGCACGCGATCGCGGACCATGTGGTCGACGACTATCTGAATGTCACGGACGCGGTGCAGGCCGACATCGACCAGGTCGAGATGGATGTGTTCGCGGAGAACGGCGCGCGGGCCGACCCCGGGCGGATCTACCAGCTCAAGCGTGAACTCCTTGAGCTGAAGCGGGCCGTGGTGCCGCTCGCCCGCCCCGTCGAGGATCTGGCCACCCGGCCGATACGGGTGGTCGCCCCGGAGATACAGGCCTACTTCAGGGACGTCCTCGACCATCTGATGCGAGCCAAGGAACAGATCGCGGCCTTCGACGAACTGCTCAACTCGATCCTGCAGGCGCACCTGGCGCAGGTGACGGTCGCGCAGAACGAGGACATGCGGAAGATCACGGCCTGGGCCGCGGTGATCGCCGTGCCGACGATGGTGTGCGGGGTCTACGGCATGAACTTCGAGCACATGCCGGAGCTGCACTGGCGGTTCGGCTATCCGCTGGTCATCGTCGTCATATCCGTGGCCTGCCTGGTGCTGTACCGGGGATTCCGGCGCAACGGCTGGCTCTGAGCGGCACGGGGCGGTCCCGCGGCACCGGGCGTGGGGTCAGTGGGCGCTCGGGGCGGTCCTTGCGTAGACGCTCTCGGTGAAGGCGGCGATCTGGCCCTCGTCCAGGCTCCGGGCGAGATCAGCCTCGCTGATCATGCCGACGAGACGCTTGTTGTCGATGACGGGGAGCCGGCGGATCTGGTGCTCCTTCATCTCCCGGAGCACGTCGCGCACGTCGGCGGTCGCCTCGATCCAGCGGGGAGTGCCCTGCGCCAGCTCGCCCGCGGTGACCTTGGCCGGGTCGTGTCCGAGGGCCACGCAGCCGACGACTATGTCGCGGTCGGTCAGGATGCCGCAGAGCCGTTCGTTCTGGTCACTGATGGGAAGGGCGCCGACGCCCAGTTCGCGCATCAACTGGGCGGCACGGTCCAGGGTTTCATGGGCGGGGATCCACTGGGCGCCCCGGTGCATGATGTCTCCGGCGGTGGTCATGGTGTACCTCCCGGTGCCGGACGGGCCGGCGCGGCGCCGGACGCACCGCAGGTCCCGGCGCCCTTCATTGTCGCGCGCCCGGCCCGGTGGCCGCACCTCAGACCGAGAAGGCCACGATCCTCCGCGGGACGATCCTGACGATCACGCGGACCTCGTCATCCTTCTCGGCGGGCGGGTCGATGCCCAGGTACTTGTGCGAGAGCTCGTTCGGGAGCCGCTTGCCCTCGTCCGGGAGGATCTCGGCGGTGCCGCGGATCTCGGCCGACGCATAGGGGTTGGCCAGGTCGAAGACCGACAGGCTGATGCGCGGGTCACGGCGGAGGTTGCGCACCTTCTGGCGGTTGTCGACGGAGGAGAAGAGCACGGTGTCGCCCTCGCGTTTGATCCACACCACGGAGTTCTGCGGGGCACCGTCGGGGCCGAGGGTGGCGACGCTGGCGAAGTTCTTGCCGTCGAGGAGGTCACGGACGGAGTCGCCAAAGGAAACAGAGTCGTCGGAGGAAACGGGGTCGCTTGAGGAGGTCGTCATGGCACCAGCCTAATTAAATGCACGCGCATATAAAAGAGGGTTTCGGAGGTCGCCGGCCCGACGGATCAACCGGATGAGCCGGATCAGCCGTTCCACGCCGGATGGCGGGGGTCGTCGGCCCGCACCAGGACGTCCGCCGTCGCGGCGGGGTCGATCTCGTCCGCGTAGCGCTCGAAGGCGGGCAGGGTCCAGTGCTCGGCCTCGGGTGTGCGGCGGCGCAGGGCGCCCGGCGAGAGGAGGAGATGAACGCTCAGATCGAAGGGGAACCAGTGCCGCAGAAGGAGGGGGCCATGCAGCAACAGGATTCCACCGGGCGGGAGTTGGACGTAGGAACTGCGGGTGGCCCGGTCGGTGGCCGGGTCCCACAGGTCGGGCAGGACACGGCCGTCCCCGCCGGGTTCGAGCGGCCCGAAGACCTCGCGCCACAGGGCGGCGGTGTCGAACCAGCCGCTGTAGTACGACTCCACGTCCCGGCGGCCGTGCTCCAGCCGGAGCGAGGCCGGGCGCAGAAAGCCCTCGGCACCCACGACGAGCGAGGGCCGACCGCGCACACGCAGTTCCTCCGCGACGCGCTCCGCGAGGTCACCCGGGCGGGCCGCCGGCGCGCCGTCGAAGGCGACACGCGGCCAGGGGCCGCCGTCGGCGGGCTTCAGGTCCAGCAGCCGCTCGGCCAGCAGCTCGCCGAGCCTGTCCCAGGTGATCGCTTCGAGTCGCACAGTCGCCATGATGCCGGGTGGCCGTGGATTCGCCGGTGGGCGGGGATCGGGAGAGCCGGTCGTGCGGCAGGAGCGGATGCGCAGCCGACGTACCCGATCCACGGGAATTCCCGGGCCCCGCGGGGAAGGAACCGGTTATGGCGCGCCTCCCAACTCACCCGTACCGCGGTGGACTTCTCGTCGTCCAGCCGCTCCGGCGCAAGCAGTGCGCCGCCTGCCGTCGCGGGCCGTTGTCGCTGCTCGTGCTGGAGGACGGCGCACTGCGCTGCCTCGACTGCGCCGACCTCGGGCATCTGGTGTTCCTGCCGCGCGGTGACACGGCGCTGACCCGCAGGGCACGGGAGGAGAGCGGGCTGTCGGCTGTGGTGGTGCGGTTCAACCGGCGCAAGGGCCGCTATGAGCGGCAGGGCGTTCTCGTGGAGGAGGCGGCCCTGGCCCGGGCCGAGGAGCGGTGCCTGGCCGACGCGGAGGCGCGGCGGCGGCGCCGGGCACGGGACGCGCGGCGCAGGACGGCGGAGGACGCGCGGTTCGCGGAGGCGTTCGCGGCGGAGATCCTGCGGCTGTATCCCGGCTGCCCGGCCGACCGGGCCCGGGCGATGGCCGGGCACGCGTCGGCGCGGGGCAGTGGCCGGGTCGGGCGGAGTGCGGCGGGGCGGGCTCTGTCCGAGGGCGCGGTGATCTCGGCGGTCGTGGCGTCCGTACGGCACGTGGACACGCCGTACGACCGGCTGCTGATGAGCGGGGTGGCCCGGCACGAGGCGCGGCGGCGGATCGCCGCGGGAGTGGAGACGGTACTGCGGGGGTGGCGGGGCGCGGGAGCGGAGGACGTGGGCTGACAGCCACGGACCGGGGATTTCCTACGGACCGGGGACTTCCACGCACTGGGGACTCCCGCGGACCGGAGACCTCTTTCTGGACGCACGCGTATGTCACCGCGCCTCTCAGCCATGGGAACCGTTCCCGGGTGGGAATTCACTTGAGGTGATGGCGGTGCCGGGCGTGGCCCGGCTCGGAGGTGGGAGTGGGCGTTGATCATGATTGACGGGCCGTTTTTCGTACTGATCCTTTTGGGCGTTCTCGGGACCGGGCTGGTCGCCGGAGTCTTCTGCGGGTTCTCGACATTCGTGATGAGGGGGCTGGCCTCGCTGCCGCCCGCGCAGGGCGTCGCCGCGATGAACGCGATCAACGTGGCCGCCGTGACACCCGCTTTCATGCTGGTGTTCGCCGGGTCGGCGGTACTGTGCGCGATGATCGCGGTGGTGACGTTCGTGCTGTGGCCGGACGAGGGGAAGGTGGAGCTGCTGCTGGGCAGCGCGCTGTATCTGTTCGGCTCGTTCGGGCTGACCGCGACGGCGAACGTGCCCCGCAACGACGCCCTGCTCAAGCTGGACCCCGGCACCCCGGAGGCCGCCGCGTACTGGCCGACGTATGTGCGCGAGTGGACCGCGTGGAACCACGTGCGGACAGCTGCCTCGGCCGCCGCCGCGGTGGTGTATGTGCTGGCACTCACCTGAGGACGGCCTCGGAGACGGCCCGCCCCCGTCTGGCCCACACCTGAGAAAGGCCCCGCAGAAAGCGCTGTCCACCACTCTGCACGTATGGCCGGGGGGACGTATCGTGGCCGAAAGAGTGCGCCCGATGCCGCACGGCCCGTCGTATGTGCACGCAAGGAAGACGACCATGGCCGATCCCAAGGGTTTCATGACCACACCGCGCCAGGAGTGGCCGCGCAGGCCCGTCGAGGAGCGGGTCAGGGACTGGGACGAGGTCTACGTCCCGGGGGCGCTGCTGCCCATCATCAGCAAGCAGGCCGACCGCTGCATGGACTGCGGTGTCCCGTTCTGCCACAGCGCCTGCCCGCTGGGCAATCTGATCCCCGAGTGGAACGACCTGGTGTCGCGGGAGGACTGGCGGGCGGCCAGTGACCGGCTGCACGCCACGAACAACTTCCCCGAGTTCACGGGGCGGTTGTGTCCGGCGCCGTGCGAGGCGGGATGCGTGCTCGCGATCAACCAGCCGGCCGTCACCATCAAGAACGTCGAGTGCGCGATCGGCGACCGGGCGTGGGAGCAGGGGTTCGTGCCGCCCAGGCCGCCGGACCGGCTGTCCGGGCGGACGGTCGCGGTGATCGGGTCGGGGCCCACGGGACTGGCCGCGGCCCAGCAGTTGACCCGGGCCGGACACACCGTCGCCGTGTACGAGAGGGACGACCGGCTCGGCGGGCTGATGCGGTACGGCATCCCCGAGTTCAAGATGGAGAAGCGGCATCTGGAGCGACGGCTGGGGCAGATGCGCGCCGAGGGCACCAAGTTCCGTACGTCGACGGCGATCGGGCGGGACATCGGGGCGGCCGAGCTGAGGTCGCGCTACGACGCCGTCGTCATCGCCACGGGGGCCACTGCCTGGCGCGAGCTGGCCGTGCCGGGGCGCGAACTCACCGGAATACACCAGGCGATGGAGTATCTGCCGCTGTCCAACCGGGTGTGCGAGGGGGACCTGGAGGCCTCGCCGATGTCCGCCGCCGGCAAGCACGTCGTCATCGTGGGCGGCGGCGACACCGGGGCGGACTGTCTGGGGACCGCGGTGCGGGAGGGCGCCGCGTCCGTGACCCAGCTGGACATCTACGCCCAGCCGGGTGCCGAGCGGGACGAGGACGTCGAGCCCTGGCCGACGTACCCGAAGATCTACCGGCTGTCGGCCGCGCACGAGGAGGCGCGCGATCTGGGGACGGCGCCCGCCGCGGACGCCGACGCGCGGCTGTTCGCGGCGTCGACGCTCCACTTCACCGGGGACGGGACGGGGCATGTGCGGTCGCTGCACCTGGTCGAGGTGGATGCCACGCGGCAGCCCGTGCCGGGCACCGGGCGGACGCTCCCCGTCGACCTCGTACTGCTCGCCCTCGGCTTCTCCGGGCCCGACCGGGAGGACGGGCTCATCGACCAGCTGGGGCTGGAGTTGGAGCCCCGCGGCACGCTCGTCCGGGACGCCGGTTTCGCGACCAACGTCCCCGGTGTGTTCGCCGCCGGAGACGCTGCGCGCGGGCAGTCGCTGATCGTGTGGGCGATCGCGGAGGGGCGGGCGGTCGCGGCCGCGGTCGACCACTATCTGACGGGCAGCTCTCGGCTGCCGACGCCGATATCGCCGTACGACCGTCCCATGCACGTGTAGCCGGGCCACGCACCCGTCGCCCAACCCCCGTGCTCGCGCCCCTGCTTGCGCATCGGCTAGCGGCGCTCGTCCGTCCCCGCCACCTTCGCCGTCGACAAGGCCACCCTGTTCCAGGTGTTGATGGTGAGGATCAGGGCGATGACCTGGGCCAGTTCCTCCTCGGTGAAGCGGGCGGCGGCCTCGGCGTACACGTCGTCCGGGACGCCGGCCTCGGCCACCAGGGTCACCGCCTCGGTCAGGGCGAGCGCGGCCTGCTCCTTCTCGGTGAAGAAGTGCCGGGCCTCGCGCCACACGGCGACCATGTGCAGCCGGTCCTCGCTCTCGCCGGCCTTGCGGGCGTCGTTGGTGTGCATGTGCAGGCAGTACGCGCAGTGGTTGAGGTGCGAGGCGCGGATCTGGATCAGCTCGACGAGGGCCGGGTCGAGGCCTGCGCGAGCGGCGGCGTCGAAGCCGACGAGGGCGCGAAAGACCTTCGGTGCGGCCTTGGCGAAGTCGAGGCGGGACCGCTCGGCCACGGCGGTGGCGATGGTGGAGGCGGCGTGGGAGGAGACGTCGGTCGTGTGCGTCGTGTTCGTCGTGTTCGTCGTCATGTCCTTCAACCTACGGTCCGGAAAGACCCTCTGTAGGGTGCATTTTCATGACGGAATCGTGGGTCAATTCGGCGGAGCGGATCGGTGCCGACCTGCATCTGGAGCTGTCCGGGCCGGGCGGTCGGCGGGCCGCGTTGATCCGGGCGCTGCGCGAGGCCGTGCGCAGCGGGCGGCTGGCCGCCGGCACCCGCCTGCCGCCGTACCGCTCGCTCGCGGCCGACCTCGGCGTGGCCCGCAACACGGTCGCCGACGCGTATGCGGAGCTCGTCGCGGAGGGCTGGCTGACCGCACGGCAGGGTTCCGGCACCCGGGTCGCCGAGCGGGCCGAGCCGCTGCGACACGCCGTACGCGTGCCCAGGAAGGCACCTCGGCAGGCACCCCCACCGGCACCTCCACGCGCGCGTGGGCCGCGGCACGACCTCGGACAGGGCACTCCGGACGCGTCGGCGTTCCCGCGGACGGCCTGGGCGGCGTCGTACCGGCGGGCGCTCCAGGCGGCGCCCACCGAGGCGTTCGGGCCCGGCGACCCCGCCGGGCGGCTCGAACTGCGGGAGGCCCTCACGGAGTACCTGGCACGCGCGCGTGGCGTGCGCACCGAGCCCGGCAGGATCGTGATCTGCTCCGGCTTCGCGCATGCGCTGCGGCTGCTGTTCGGACAGCGCGGGCAGGGCGACACGGGCGGCGGAGTGCTGCGCGGCCCGCTGGCCGTGGAGGCGTACGGGCTGGGGTTCCACCGCGACCTGCTGACGGCGGCCGGTGTGCGGACGGTGCCGCTTCCGCTGGACGAGCACGGCGCGCGGGTGGACCGGCTGGGGCGTGAGCGGGCCGTACTGCTCACGCCCGCGCACCAGTTCCCCACCGGTGGCCCGCTGCACGCCGAGCGGCGGGCCGCGGTGATCGACTGGGCACGCGCGCGTGGCGCGGTGGTGCTGGAGGACGACTACGACGGGGAGTTCCGCTACGACCGCAAGCCGGTCGGGGCGGTCCAGGGCCTCGACCCCGAGCGGGTGATCCACATCGGCTCGGTCAGCAAGAGCCTGTCGCCCGCGCTGCGGCTGGGGTGGATGGTCCTGCCGGAGCGGTACGTCGACGCCGTGCTGGCGGCCAAGGGCGAGCGCGAGGCGTGGGCGAGCGTCCTGGACCAGCTGGCCCTCGCGGACTTCGTGGTCTGCGGGTCGTACGACCGCCATGTGCGACGTATGCGGCAGCGCTACCGGCGCCGCCGTGACCGGCTGGTCGAGGCGCTCGCCGAACGGGCACCCCACGTCGAGGTCACCGGTGTCGCAGCCGGGCTGCACGCGGTGCTCCGGCTGCCGCCCGGCACCGAGCGGTCCGCCGTCAAGGCTGCCGCCTGGCACGGCATCGCCCTCGACGGACTGGCCGAGTTCCGGCACCCGGCGGCCGAGGAGCAGGCCGCCGACGGTCTGGTGGTCGGGTACGCGACGCCCTCGGAACACGCCTACGGAGCGGCGCTGGAGGCACTGTGCGCCGTGCTGCCGCCCGGATGACGATCCGGGCGGCAGGACTACACGGACTACACCTTCCGCCCCACCGCCCCGTACCCGGGAATCACCCCGTCGTCCTGTCCGGGCACCGGTTCACCCAGCTCGGGGTGCCACTTGTGCACGATCTCGACGCCGGGGTCCACCAGTTCCAGTCCGTCGAAGAAGCGGGTGAACTCCTCGCGGGAGCGCAGTGCCAGGGTCACGCCCGCCGCCTTGAGCTTGGCGGTGGCCGCCGCCGACTCCTCCGGGGTGAAGTCGGCGGTGGCGTGGGTCATCACCAGGTGGCTGCCGGGGGCCAGTTCGGACAGCAGCCGCCGGACCAGCTCATGGGCGCCGTCCTCGTCCGGGACGAAGTGGAGGAGGGCGACGAGCGAGAGCGCGACCGGCCGGCCGAAGTCCAGGGTCTGCTTGGCACCCTCGACGATGGCGGCCGGATCGCGCACGTCGGCCTGCAGATACTCGGTCGCGCCCTCGGGTGTGCCGCGCAGCAGGGCAGCCGCGTGGGCCAGCACGATCGGGTCGTTGTCGCAGTAGACGACGCGGGCGTCCGGCGCGACCGACTGGGCGATCTGGTGCAGGTTGGGCTCGGTCGGTATGCCGGTGCCGATGTCCAGGAACTGGCGCACCCCGTTGCGGGCCAGCCAGCGCGTGGTGCGGTGCATGAACGCGCGGTTGACCCGGGCCATCACCGGCACCCGGGGGTCGAGGGCCAGCATCTGCCGGCCCATCGCCTCGTCGACGGGGTAGTTGTCCTTGCCGCCGAGGTACCAGTCGTACATGCGTGCGGGGTGCGGCCTGCTGGTGTCGATCCGGCCGGCGGTCGTGGGGTCCTGCCCGGTCATACGGCACTCCGTAAGGGTCCGACGCGGTTGATGATCAAGTCAGTATCAAGATTCAAGTCAGTACCAAGATAGGGAAGTCGAGCAACAATCAAGAACAACGGGCCTGGTCATGACAGCAGGAAGTCAGCCTCCCCCGCCTTCGCGCCCTCGATGAAGGCGGTCATCTCGTCCGAGGTGTAGATCAGTGCCGGTCCATCCGGGTCGGTCGACTGACGGACGGCGATCCGGCCGTCGGCCAGCTTCATCGCCTCCAGGCAGTTGCCTCCGTTCCCGCCGCTCCACGGCTTGTGCCAGCCCTCGCTGCCCAACTCCCGTGCGGGCATGCCGTTGTAGATCCGCTCGTCGCGGTTGCGTGGCCCGGTCTGGGACTTGATGCGATCCATTCACAACTCCTTGCGGAGATCCCGGAGGATCTCCTTCGTGCGATGTGCTGTAGCGGCCTGCGCCGCCATGCGGTCCATGACCTCCAGGTGGGTCGCCACCTCGGAGCGCGCGTCCAGGTAGACGGCGCCGGTCAGGTACTCGCTGTAGACCATGTCCGGCAGTTCTGACATGGCGAATCGGAACAGCACGAAGGGCCCGTACGTGCCCGGATGCGGCCCGTTGGCGAACGGGGCGACCTGGAGCGTCACGTTGGGCAGCTTCGTGGCGTCGAGCAGCTTGTCGATCTGTGCGCGCATCACCTCCGGGCCGCCGACCGGGCGGCGCAGGGCGGTCTCGTCCATCACCACCCAGAAGCGCGGGGCTTCGGGACGGGTGAGCAGTTCCTGGCGCTGCATGCGCAGCGCGACATGGCCCTCGATGTCCTCGGGGCTGGTCTGGCCGATGGCTCCCGACTTCAGCACCCCGCGCGCGTAGTCCTCGGTCTGCAGCAGCCCGGGCACGAAGTGCGGCTCGTAGGAGCGGATGAGGCCGGCGGCGCCCTCCAGGCTGACGTACATGGAGAACCAGCCCGGCAGGATGTCGTGGAACCGCTGCCACCAGCCAGGCTTGTTCGCCTCCTCGGCCAACTGGACGAAGAGGTCGGCCTCTTCGTCGGGGACGCCGTATGCCTTCAGGAGCAGCTGCAGGTACGGGATCTTGAGGGCGACCTCGGCCATCTCCATACGGCGGACGGTGGCGGGGGCGACGCGGAGGACGTGGGCGGCCTCCTCACGCTTGAGCCCGGCCCGTTCCCGCAGGTCCAACAGGCGCCGCCCCAGGACGACCTGCCCCACCGTCGGCGCGGACCGCGGTTCGCTCACGCTCCCACCTCCACGAACGAATGCTGACAGCCCTGCGGCGCCATTCGAAGACCCATTCGAAAGATCCGACGGATCCCCGATTGATCCCAACTGGCGCCGCCCGAGGTGCTGTTGCGAGCAGTGTGCCACGGCCCTTCACCGCGTCATACAGCACTCTGCATTTTTCATAGTGACACTTGCCAAGTGTTCACGGCGGGGAGATAGTGGCAAGCGTGATTCCGTCCGCGCCTTTAGGAACAGACGCCGCCGCAGACCGTTCCGGCCTCGGCGCCAAAGCGGGAGTCGCCCCAGGCGGGGCCGCTGCCGCGCGCAGGTTCCGGTTCGAGCTGGCCGCACATCCGGGTTCTCCCGCGCAGGCGAGACGCCTCACGCGCGCCCGGCTGACCGGCTGGTCGGTCTGCGCGGACACCTGCGAGACGGCGGCCCTGGTCATATCCGAACTGGTCACCAACGCGATCGTGCACACCGCGAGCAGTCGCGTGGTGTGCGAACTGCACGACCACGACGACACGGTGCGCATAGCCGTGCGCGACGAGGGCTGCGCCCCGGGCGAGCCCCATCCGTCGCCGCAGCGGCCCGAGGAGGAGCACGGGAGGGGATTGCTCCTCGTCGATGCCGTGTGCCAGGCCTGGGGAGCCCAGGAGTACGGTCCCGGGCTGCTGGTCTGGGCCGAACTGCCGCGCCAGACCGACGCCGCCCATGACATGGCCGAGCCGCGCAACGACCTGGGCTGGGGCGCACCACGTCCCAGACCGGGCCAGTCCAACGGCTCGGACGAGGAGGAGGCCCGCACGCGGCACCGCGTGGGGTCCCAGGCCGAGGCCCGGCGCCGTACGCTGCCGGAGTGGCCGTGAGCGGCGCCCCCAGGTCTGGACAGGTGTTCGGCCTGGACACCTTGGTCCGGCTGAGGCGCGAGCAGGCCACTTCGGGCGCGACCGGACGTCTGCCGCTGCCCGCGGGCATGACGGCGCCACTCGGCTGCGACGCGGTGGCCATACCGGGCCGCTTCGGGCCCCTGATCGTGCCCAGGTTGCCCCGCGTGGGTTGTGTGTACGCCGACGAGGCGCACTGGTGGTGGATCGTCCCGTCCGACTCGGACTACGCCCTGCCCTGGCCCGCCCCCGCCCACTACGCCCCCGGCGCCCCGATCCCCGAGGCCGCCCGCCTTCTCAACCGGCCGGACGGCACGGTTCCGTACACCCCGCCGATCCCGCTGTATCTGACGCTGTGCCGGGTGACCGGCACGACCCCGGACTGGTCACGCCCGATCAGCGCATGAGCGGTGCGCCTGCCCGGCCGGCCTGGCCGGGCACGTACGGCCGACGACTCCCGGCAGGGCGCACGCCAGCGCGCTCCCGTCGCCGCGGCGCGCGCTCTGCCCCCGAAAGGCCCGCCCCGCGATAGTGGCCGTCCGTCCACGTCCGGGGGAGGTCAACAGTGGGTAGGAGGCACGGCGGGCTCGAACCCGAGGTGTCCGAGTCGGAGCAACTGCTGTTCGGCGGGCCGTTGCGGTACGACATGGGATGGAACCAGCATCGGGACGCCTTCCTGGAACTGGACTTCCGGGCCATGGTGACGCGGTTGCCCGGCATGCTGGCGTCGAGTTTCCGGCTGGCCCGGCAGGCCGACGCCCGGGCCGCGCGCACCGTGCTCGCCGCCGAGGCGGGCCGGGGCGTGGCCCAGGCGGTGAGCCTGCTGGCGGTGAACAGCGTGCTGGGGCGGCTGATCGGCGCCGGCCCGATCGAGGAGCGGCTGCGCGGCGCCGCGCCCGCCCTGGTGGCCATGGCCGCGGTGATGCTGGTCGGGGCCCTGTTGCGGGCCGCGTCGACCTACGCCACCGGCCGCCTGGAGCCCAAGGTGGAGCGGGTGGCGACCGAGCTGTACCTGGAGCGTGCGGCGGCCGTGGAGCTGTCCGCGATCGAGGACCACGCCTTCCACAAGCTGCTGGACACCGCACAGTACGGCGCCGGGTCCGCCCGCCGCATGATCATGTATGGCACGCGCGTCGTGAACGCGGTGATCTCGCTCGCGGCCGCGGCGGGCGTACTGACCGTGCTGCACCCGGCCCTGCTGCCGCTGCTGGTGACCATGACCCTGCCGAGCGCCTGGGGTGCCCTGACCAACGCCCGGCGCCGCTACGAGTCCTTCCACACCTGGGTGCAGCACGCCCGCGCCGGGCATCTGATCAGCGCCCTGCTCACCGAGCCGGAGGCCGCCCCGGAGATCCGTGTGCACGGCGTCGGCCCGTTCCTGCTGCGGCACTTCCGCGCGATGTCGGAGACGGCGGAGGCGGAGCAGGCCCGGCTGGCCCGGCTCGCGGCGCGCACGGGTCTGATCGCGGCGGCCTGGACGGGCCTGGCGACCGCCGCGACGTACGCGACCCTGGGCGCGCTGCTGTTGTCCGGGGCGATGGCGCTGTCCGTGGCCGGTACGGCCGTCATCGCCATCCGCACCGGCTCCGCGAGCCTCGACACGCTCGTCCTGGAGATCAACCAGCTGCACGAGGAAGCCCTGTTCGTGGGCGATCTGCAGCGGCTGTACGTCGAGGCGGCCGAGCGGGCGATCCCGGTGGGCGGGGAGGCGCTGCCCGAGGATCCGAGGGAGATCCGGTTCGAGAACGTCACCTTCGCCTATCCGGGTGAGGCCGCCCGGCCCGCCCTCGACAACGTCTCGCTCACCCTCCCGCTGGGCCGCATCGTGGCGCTGGTCGGCGAGAACGGCTCGGGCAAGACCACCCTGGTCAAACTGCTGGCGGGTCTGTACACGCCGGACCGGGGCCGGATCCTGTGGGACGGCGTCGACGCGGCGACCGCGGACCGGCACGAGCTGGCCGAGCGCATCGCCATGGTCGCCCAGGACTTCAAGCGCTGGCCCTTCACCGCGAAGGTCAATGTCGCCGTCGGCCGCTCCGCGGCGCCCCTCACCGAGGAGCGCCTGGCCTCGTCGGTCGCCGAGGCGGGCGCTCAGGACGTCGTCGCGGATCTGCCGCGCGGTCTGGACACCCTGCTGGCGCGGAACTTCAGCGGCGGGCACGAGCTGTCCGGCGGCCAGTGGCAGCGCCTCGGCATCGCCCGCGCCGCGTACCGGCGCGGGCGCATCCTGATCGTGGACGAGCCGACGGCGGCCCTGGACGCCAGGGCCGAGCTGGAGGTCTTCGAGAAGATCCGGGCGCTGGCGGGCAGCGGCCAGACGGTCGTGCTGATCACCCACCGGCTGGCGTCGGTACGCCACGCCGACCTGGTGCATGTCCTCGAACAGGGCCAACTGGTGGAGTCCGGCACCCCCGACGAACTCCTGGCCAGCGGCGGTGTCTACGCGGAGCTGTACGGACTCCAGGCCGAACAGTTCACGGCGAAACTCCCCGCACCGAAGGCGGGCTGACCGGCTCCACGGGCCTCCGGTTCGCTATCTCGCCGCTCGCTAGTCCGCGGTCTCGCCGCCGCGGACGATCACCAGGAACGTGTCCGTCGCGAGGTCCATCACGACCTCGGCGGGCAGCCCTTCCAGGCGTCGCGCGTGAGCGAACTCCTCGGCGGGCCACGAGCCTCGCGGTCCGCCGGCGGGAAAGCGTTCGAGCACCGTTCGCCCGTTCACCATCCTGCACCTCCAGAAAGCGTCGTTCTTGTAGGAGTTAACGCTCCGGAAGGGAGAAACGCCTCGCCCGGTAACGTGACTGAGACCTACTTGACACCGGCTCAACGCGGACGGTGAGGCTCCGTTGACTTTCAGTACGTCACCGGCAGCGCAAGCAGACCACGGGCCCGCAGGGAGGGACGCCACCGGATGTCCTCGTCGGCGAGGGCGAGGTCCGGGAACCGCTCCAGCACGGCACCCACCGCGATCTCGGTCTCGGCGCGGGCCAGTGGCGCACCCAGGCAGTAGTGGATGCCCTGCCCGAGGGCGAGATGGCCGGAGGCGTCGCGGCCGAGGTCGAGGCGGTCGGGGTCCGGGAAGCGGGCGGGATCGCGGTTGGCGGCGGACAGCGACACCCAGACCGTCTCGCCGGCCGGGACGGTGACACCGCCGATGGTCACGTCCTCGGTGGGAAAGCGCCTGATGCCGAACAGGGCGGGGCCTTCGTAGCGGGCGAACTCCTCCACGGCGGCCGGGAGTCGCGCCGGGTCCTTGCGCAGCGCGGCGAACTGCTCGGGGTGCCGCAGCAGGGCGAGTACGGCGTTGCCGATGAGCTGGACGGTGTTCTCGTACCCGGCGAAGAGGATGAGGAAGGCGAGCGACATCAGCTCGTCCTCGGTGAGCCGGTCGCCCTCGTCGCGGACGGCGATCAGGTCGGAGAGCAGGTCGTCGGCGGGTTCGGCGCGCTTGTCCGCGAGGAGCCGGGTGAGGTAGCCGAGCATGGCGACGACCGCTTCCCGGCCTGCCCCGGGCCGTGCCGGGTCGGGAGCGACCAGGGTGTCCGTCCAGACACGGAAGTCCAGACGGTGCTCGTCCGGGATGCCGAGCAGATCGCAGATGACGGTGATGGGCAGGGGCGCCGCATAGGCGGCGACCAGGTCGATGGTGCCGTGCGGCCCGAATCCGTCGAGGAGCCGGTCGGCGGTGCGCCGGATCGGCTCGCGCAGGTGCTCGACGCGGCGCGGGGTGAAGGCCCGGGAGACCAGGCGGCGGATGCGGGTGTGGTCGGGCGGATCCATGTTGAGGAGGTTGGCGTCCAGGGCGGGCGGCAGGGCGAACCCCTTGTACGTGCCCGCCGTGGCATGCGCCTTGTCCAGGGACAGCCGTGGGTCGCCAAGTGCCGCCCGGACGTCCTCGTAGCGGGTGACGAGCCAGGCGGGGGTGCCGTCCGGCCCGGTGATGCGGTGCACGGGCGCGCTGTCGCGCAGTCGCGCGTAGACGTCGTAGGGGTGGTCGATGAGGCCGTCCGCAAGGTCCATGGGACCCACCCTAGGGAACCGTCAGGTGGGGTATTCCTGGATGCGCTTCCCGTGGCTCCGGTCGACGAGCGCCGGCAGCCGCTCCGTCAACTCCTCCACCAGCGTGGGCACGTCGATGGTCAGCAGCTCGCGGTCGCACATCAGGATCCGTCCGTCGACGACGGTGGTGCGGACGTCGGAGGACCGTGCGCTGTGCACGAGGGTGGCGGCGAGGTCGTGGACGGGCTGGGTGTGCGGTCCGGAGAGGTCGACGAGGACGATGTCGGCCCGGCAGCCGGGCGCGAGAGAGCCGACGCGGCCGCCCAGACCGACCGCCTGCGCGCTCTGGAGAGTTGCGTGGTGCAGAGCTTGACGGGACGTCAGCCAGCGCGGGTCGCCCTCGGTGGACTTCTGCACCAGGGCCGTCAGGGTCATCGACTCCCACACGTCGAGGGAGTTGTTGGAGGCGGCGCCGTCCGTGGCGAGTCCGACGGGGACGCCGACGGAACGCAGCGCCCGTACCGGCGTGGTGGTGGGCCAGCCGAACTTGAGGTAGCCGCGGGGTGCGGTGGCCACCGCCGTACGGCCCCGCGTGCGCTCCAGCAGGGGCAGGTCGCGTTCGACGATGCCGGTGCCGTGGGCGATGAGCAGGTCGGTGTCGAGGAGCCCGGTGCGGTCCAGGACCTCGATCGGGGTCATGCCGTGCCGGGCGAGGCAGGCCTCGGTCTGGTCGCGGTTCTCGGCGGCGTGGATGTGGACGGGCAGGTCGTGCGCGCGGGCGAGTTCGGCGGTGGCGGTGAGGTCGTCGTCCGTGACGGTGTAGGGGGCGTGCGGGGCGAGGGCGGTGGTGATACGGCCGTCCGCGCCGCCCCGGTGCCGCAGCGCGAACTCCAGCGACTTCTCCCTGCCTTCGGCCCCTTGCGAGGAGAAGTAGGCCTCCCCCAGCTGGGCCCTGATCCCGCACTCGGCGACGACGGCGGCGACCGCGTCCATGGCGAAGTAGTGGTCGGCGAAGCAGGTGACGCCGCCCCGGATCAGCTCGGCGCAGGCCAGCCGCGCGCCCAGCTCCACGTCCCGCTCGGTCAGGTTGGACTCGACGGGCCACACGACGTCGTTGAACCACTCCTCGGTCGGCAGGTCCTCGGCCAGGCCGCGCAGGGCCACCATCGGAGCGTGCGTGTGACAGTTGATCAGACCGGGCATCGCGACCTGGCCGCGGGCGTCCACGCGCTCGGCGGCGGGCAGGTCGCGTACGGCCGCGGAGCCGGTCACCGTGTCGATGACCCGGTCCCGTACGACGATCGCGGCGTCCTCCCGGAACCCGATCCGTTCTTGGTCGTCGTGCACCAGGGCGGTGCATCCGGTGATGATGAGGTCGGCGGGCGCGGGACTCATGGCGCCAACGTACGGCAGCGTCATCGGGGCGTGTGAGCCGAAGCGCGGATCCGAGCCGGTCACACGGCGATGGGCGTCCAAGTCCACGGCGCCGTCACCGGGAGCCCCAGCCGCCGCCACCCCCGCTCCAGCTCGGCCAGCAGCTCGTCGAGGCGCTCGGTATGGTGCGGCGTGAGCCGTCCCGTGTCGTCGAGGTGCACGGCGCACGCCGTGGTCGTGTCGACCAACCGTTCGAGGACGGCCGCGACGGCGTCCGTGCCCTCGGTGTGCCGGGCGAGGGCGGGCAGTTCGGCGGCGGCGAGGGCGATGGCCGTACGGGCCTCGGACAGGGTGCGGTAGGCCTCCCGCCGCAGGGCCCAGCGCTCCGTCCGGTCGTCGGACTCGCCAAGGACGTGGTCGAGATAGTCCCGCGCGGCACTCCCGGCGGCCGCGAGCCGCGCGCGCACGCCGCCGCCCCGCTCCCCCGGCATCGGCAGATGCCCGACGATCAGCACGATCGCGCAGGCCAGCAGCGTCTCGCCGATCCGGCCGACGGAGGCCTGCGGCTCCCCGCCGACCATGACCAGGGCGAGGACGAGCACGGTGACGACGGCGGTCACGGCGGCGAAGTGCCGGGTGGCGACGGGGATGAGCGCGCCGCTGACGGCCACCAGCGCGACCAGCCCCTCGGGCCGGGGCAGCACGGCGGCGAAGCCCGCGAAGACGACGGCGCCGAGCACGGTCCCCGCCGCCCGGCACAGCACCCGGGACGCAAGCGGCCCGAGGTCGGGCTTGACGAGGAAGACGGCGGTGACGGGGAGCCAGTACCAGTGCTGGTGCTGCCCGTACCAGCGGGCGTGGTGCAGGGCCTGGGCGATGGCCGCGGCGGCGCCGAAGCAGAGGGCGACGCGCAGGCCGTACTCGCGTCCGCCGGTGCCGAGCGCGGCCCGGACGAGGTCCCGCGCGCGGCGAGGGCGGGTGAGCACCCGGTGCTCCGCGCCCTCGGCCCGGTCGAAGACCTCGGCGGCGCGCAGGAGGGCGTCGTCCAGGGCGCGGAGGGCGGGAGCGGACCGGGAGGGCGCGGGCAGCGGACCGGTGCCACGGTTGCCCCGCACGGCGGCGGCGAGGCGCCGGGGCCCTTCCGCGGCCCGTTCACCGACGGCCTCCCCCGCCCAGGCCAGGGCGGTCGCGGCCTCGGCGAGGGGCAGCGCGGCGGCGTACTGCGCGTGCAGCCGGCGTTCGGCCGCGGAGTCGGCGTACCGCCGCAGCCGGGGCCCGGCGAGCGCGTCCTGCGCATGGTCAAGGGCGCCGGTGAGCGCGGCCCGCCGGGCGACGGCCGCCTCGGTCCCGACGGCATCCAGCAGTTCGGCGACGGCGTCATACACCCCGGCGACGGCGTCCCGCTCCCCGTCGAACCGGTAGTCACCCGCGATCGCACCGGGCGTGGGCAGGGCCAGCCGCAGCGCGAGCAGCCAGCCGGCCCCGGCGAGGAAGGCGAGGGCCCGCTGCCACCCCGGCTCGGGCAGCGGCATACCGGCTCCGACGGCGGAGGCGACGAGCAGCTGCGTACCGGCAACGGAGGCGACGGGCCCGACGGCGCTCATGCCGCCGGCGAGGAATCCGAGCCCGGTCAGGACGAGGGTCAGCGGCACGGCTCCGACGTGCTGTCCGGCGTACGTCCCGACGAGCAGCCCCGCGGCCCCGGCCAGCGCGGGCACCCCGAGCGACCGGACGGCCGCCCGCCGGCTGCCGGGCCGGTCGTTGACCCCGGCGAGCATGGCGGCGACGGCGGCGACGACGCCGAGGGAGGTGCGGTCGGTGAGGACGGCGGCGAGCAGCAGCGGCCCGGCGGCCAGCGCACCCCGGGTGACCGCGCTCCAGGGGACGGGCCCGCGCTGGGCGCGCAGGGCATGGGCCAGCCAGGGCGGCAGTGCGGGAACGGGGCGGGACACGGGGCTCCTGTCCGGACGAGGGCGGGGTGTGCCTTCGGGCGACGGTGGCCGAGTGGTGGGCCGTGGTGGGCCTTGGTGTCCACGGTAGTTCGTGTTCCAGGAACAAATGGGACGATCAGGTTGCCGGGGCGTGACCGACGGCCCGAGAGCCGAGTTCTTTATGAACGCAAGTTCTTGATGAACCGCAATGGCGTACCCGGGCGGGGCGGAGTTGGGTGGACCCGGGGGCGTAGCCTGCCCCCGGGCCCTCAATGGCCGCCCATCGTCGCACGCCGGCACGCTTGAGGACCCGGGTCAGTCGTTATGTCGTCGCGTCCTGCCTTTGGACCACCGCGCATCGAGCTGCGCGGGCAGGACTTGAACCTGCATTTCGACGTGCTGGGGCCCGGGCCCGGTCGATCCGGCGATCGGCGGCGAATGCTGAGTCTGGAGCGAGAGTCTGAGATTGATCGCGGTCTGCCTCTGCCGTTTGGGCTACCGCGGCACGGGATGAATGCCGCGGGGAGGACTCGAACCTCCACTGGAACCGCTTCGTCACGACAAGCTTCAGCTTCAGCTTGCGCTCCTCGCGCACCCCGGTCTCGAGGGACCGGGGATTCTTGAAGGCTACCCGAACAGGTAGCCGAACACGGCGTCACCCACCCGCTGGTCGACGACGTCGGTGCCGTTCGCCTCTTCCCGGGCGAACTTCACCGCCTGCTGCAACTTCTCGACCCGGTCGAGGAGTTCGTTGACGCGCCGGGCGGGAAGGGCGCCGGAGAACTTCACGGTGGTCCAGTACCCGACGGGAATGTCCTCGTAGTACACCTCGACCTGAGCCGGGTGCTTCTCGGTGGCCTCGGCCTTGACGTGGTTCCTGGGCACCTTCTTGGTGCGCAGCGTCCGCACGGGTTCCGTCTTCCACGCGTCGGTGGACGGATCCTGCGCCCAGGACTCGGAGGCGTCGAGGACGGGCAGCTTCCGCACGAAGGTGTTGAGATCGACGAGCTGCTTCTCCAGGAACAGCAGGTAGGCCACGGGCACGTCGGCGACGAGCACCCGCCCGTCCACCTTCACATCCGCCCGTGCCGTGCAGTTGGCCCAGTCCTTGGTGGCGGTCACGTCGAAGAGCCGCGTCAGCGTCGCCGCGGTCTCGCGCAGCACGTCCTCGGCCTTCACCTGCACCCGCGTGGACTCGGGCGGCAGCTGCTCGCCCTCCTCGTCCTTGGGCTGGTAGGTCCGCGAGATACCGGCCAGCAACGCGGGCTTCTGCAGGCCGTGGTGCGCGGACGTCAGGTCCTGGTGAGCCTTGGACTTGATGCCCTTCTCGACTGCGATGATCTGATTGAGTTTCGCCACGTCGGTGACGGTAGCAGCGGCAACTGCCCGACTTCGAAGGATTATTCGGCGGGCTGCCCTCGACCGCCGGCCCCGCCGTTGTCACAGCTCCACGGACTCGATGAACGCGGTCCACGCGGCGGGCTCCAAGGTCAGCGCAGGCCGGCCTGTGTCCTTGGAGTCACGGACGTGAACCCTGCCGGGACGGACAGCGACCTCGACGCACTCTCCGCCGCTACCAGCGCTGTAACTGCTCTTGAGCCAAGTCAGCTCGTCCCCGCTCATCTCTCTCCCAACAACTTCTCGATCAACGCGAGCGATTCTGCCGGAGTGAGCGCTTGCGCGCGAAGAGTCCCGTACGTGCGTTCAAGCTCCCGCACCTTCTCGCGCTCCGTGTGGACATGGCTATCGCCTTGTACCTCCGTGTACGCGATCCTCCGCCCATCCTTGACTTCCATCAAGGTGAACGGGCCAGCCAGCCCCGCGTGCTCCTGCCGGGAGTGTGGCATCACCTGAATCTCGACGTTCCGCTTCTCGCCGAGAAGCAGAAGGTGCTCCGACTGACCTCGCCAGACGCCATCCCCACCCAGCGGACGGAGTAGTACAGCCTCGTCGATCACGAAGCTGAAATGCGGGGCGGGGCGTCGAGCGAAGATCTCCTGGCGAGCCAGCCGAGCAGCAACACCGTGGCGAGGTGATCCCACGGCGACCGCGGCGGCGTACGCGGGTCCCGATACGGTTGCCTCCTTGGCCGCTCCCTCGATCAACTGCTGAATGGGTAGGCGGAGATCGGAAATTCGGATGCGGTCACCAGCCGGGCTGCGGATGATCGACAGGTTGTCCTTCGTCCACGCCAGGAGCCCTCATGATCCGGCGCGTCACCGCATCCGGTCTGTTTCCGCCGCCCACCTACTCGCATGCGTCCGTAGTCGAGGCCGGTACGAAGCTCGCGTTCCTCGCCGGGGCCGTGCCCCTCGACGCGCGGGGGGAAGTGGTCGGTGTGGGGGATCCCGTGCGGCAGGCCGAGCAGGTGATCGCGAATCTGGATGAGCAACTGAAGGCCGTGGGCAGCGACTTGGCGCATGTCGTGGCGACCGATGTGTATGTGGTGAGCAGTGACCCCTCGGTGCTCTCCGAGGTGTGGGCGGTGGTCGAGGCGTCGGGGCTGAGCGGCGGGCCGCACTCGTCGACCCTGCTCGGCGTGGCCTGCCTCGGGTACACCGGGCAGCTGGTGGAGATCACGGCCACCGCCGTCATCCCCGAGGAGGCGCGCTCATGAGCGGCGAAACCGCGGTCCTTCTGCGCCGGGCGGCCGAGTCCGACGCCCTCGCCGCGGCCGACGTCTGGCTGCGCTCCTTCTCGGCCGCGCTGCCGACGGTCGCACGGCCGCGCACCGACGACGAGGTCCGCGCCTACTTCCGGGACGTGGTCGTGCCGTCGCGGGAGACCTGGGTGGCCGAGGCGGGCGGCGCGGTGGTGGGCGTGATGGTGCTCGACGAGGGCCTGTTGTCCCAGCTGTATCTCGACCCGGGCTGGCGGGGGCGCGGCCTCGGCGACCGGTTCATGGCCGTCGCCAAGGAGCGCCGTCCGCGGGGCCTCACGCTGTGGACCTTCCAGGTCAACAAGCCCGCCCATCGCTTCTACGAACGGCACGGCTTCGTCGCCGCCGAGTTCACGGACGGCAGCGACAACGAGGAGCGGGAACCGGATGTCCGGTATGTGTGGCGGCCCTGAGGAGAGACGATGGGGGAGACGATGATCAGCAGACGCGGGCTGTTGGGCGGAGCGGCGATGGTGGGTGCCGGTGCGATGACGGGAGTGGTGGCCGGTGCGGGCACGGCCGCGGCCGACGCGCCGTTGGACACCCCGTTCACGCCCGTCGCGACGCCGCATCTGGCAGAGGCCGAGCGGATGGTCCAGTACCAGCGGCTGCTGGCGGCCGGGTATCTGACGGAGGGCCTCGCCGGACACTGGCCGCTGGACGGTTCCGCGGGCGACCGCAGCGGACGGGAACACCCCGTCACGCTCGGCACGGGCGCGACCTGGACGACACTGCGGTCCGGCGGCGAGCTGAGCCTGGACGGCACCTCCGGGGCGTACGCGGCCACCGGCTCCGTCCTCGACACCACGGCTCCGTTCACGGTCTCGGCGTGGGTACGCCTGTCCGACGACCCCGCCGGTCCGGCCGATCTGACCAGCATGTACACCGCCGTCAGCCAGGACGGCGGCTCCGCCAGCCGCTTCCTGCTCCAGTACGACAACACGGCCGGGACATGGGCGTTCAAGGTGCGCAGCGAGGACCAGAGCACCAAGGTGTCCGCCGTCTCCACCACCCCGGTCACCAAGACCGGCGTCTGGACGCATCTGACCGGCGTCTGGGACGGCACGCGCATCCATCTGTATGTGAACGGCACGCTGGAGGGCAGCGCCGACACCACGCTCGCGTGGGCCGCGACGCAGGGCTTCAACATCGGGCGGGCACGCTGGGACGGCGCCTATGCGAACCGGTTCAAGGGAGCGGTGGACGACGTACGGGCGTACTCCCGCGCGCTCACCGCCACTGAGATCGCCCTGGTCAGCGGCCGTACGGCCAGGGAGAACAACGTCTACCTGATCGGCTCCCCCGCGACCGTCACCTGGGGCCGCCCCGACGACCTCACGAGCTGGGTGGCTCGCGCCCGCTGCTCGTCGTTCATGACCGCCGTCCTCAAGCACACCTACGGCTGGGCGAGCGACGCCTACTACCTGCAGTACTTCCAGGAGAAGGTCCCGGAGGCCGCCGACTACTGCTCGGCGTTCACCAACGGCACGGCGGGCCCCCGCTTCCAGCGCATCCGCAAGGTCACCGACCTGCGGCCGGGCGATCTGATCGCGATCGACTACAAGCCGGAGCCCGGCACCGACCCCGCGATCGTCAACACCGGGCACATCGTGATGGTCCGCGAGGTCAAGGGCGTCTACACCGGCAACTCGACCGTCAACAACGAGACGCAGTACGCCGTCGAGATCCTCGACTGCACCTCGGATCCGCACGGGGTGTACGGCAAGGCCAGCTACGCCCCCTACCCCGACACCCGGATGGTCGACGACGTGAACAACCTCCAGGGCGTCGGCATCGGGCACATGATGGTCTACGCCGACAACGCCTCCGGCGAGTTCTCCCGCTACCGGTGGAGCGTCAACAGCGGCACGTCGTACACCCCCGACAAGCGACCGATCGCGGCGGCCCGCATCGTCTGAGGAGTCCGGGGAACCGCCTCATCGGCGGACGCAGGGCGCACGGGCGCACGGGCTCACCCGGTCTTCCGGGCCACCGGGTCACCGAGCCCCGCCGCGTCCGCCGCCGTGCGCAGCACCTCCCGCAGCATCTCCGGTGTGAGCCGGCCGGTGAAGGTGTTGCGCTGGCTGACGTGGAAGCAGCCGAAGAGGTCCAGCCCGTCCGGCCCAACCAGCCCATCCGGTCCGTCGAGTCTCACGCGGGTGCCGTGGGCGAAGGCGGGCCGTGGGCGGGGCACGGTCCAGCCCGCCTCGGCGAACGCGGGCAGCGCGGCCTGCCAGCCGAAGGCGCCGAGCACGACGACGGCCCTGAGCGTCGGCCGCAGCAGGTCCAGCTCCCGCACCAGCCAGTGCCGGCAGGTGTCGCGCTCCTGGGGGGTCGGCTTGTTGGCGGGCGGAGCGCAGTGCACGGGCGCGGTGACGCGTACGCCGTACAGCTCCAGTCCGTCGTCGGCGCTGACGGACGTGGGCTGCGAGGCCAGTCCGACGTCATACATCGCCCGGTACAGCACATCCCCGGAGCGGTCGCCGGTGAACATGCGTCCGGTGCGGTTGCCGCCGTGCGCCGCCGGGGCGAGCCCGATGATCAGCAGCCGGGCATCGGGCGGGCCGAAGCCGGGCACCGGGCGGCCCCAGTAGGTCCAGTCGGCGAAGGCGGCGCGCTTGGTCCGCGCCACCTCCTCCCGCCAGGCGACCAGCCGCGGGCACGCCCGGCAGTCGGCAATGCGCCGGTCGAGGTCGGGCAAGCCGCGGATGTCCATGCCACAACCGTATGCCTCCGCTCGAAAAACGCGTCCGGCTCACGAGGCTCCTGGAGCTAAGGTCGAGGACATGGCTTTGCAGCATGCGGACGAGAGCAAGGGCCGCGAGATCGGCGGCGACGGCGGCACTCACCCGCGGGCCGATGACGCTGCCCGCACCCCCGAAGAGGCCGCCACCGGAACGTCCGGTGCCGCCGACGCCACTGCCGTCGACCCGAAGGTCGCCGCCGCGATTGCCGCCGCAGAGGCCGCCGGGCCGGCCAACGGCGGGACCGTCCGCATCGACAGCTGGATCTGGGCCGTGCGTCTGGTCAAGACCCGCTCCCAGGGAGCGACCGCCTGCCGGGGCGGACACGTCCATGTGAACGGCGAGCGCGTCAAGCCCGCCTATTCCGTGCGCATCGGCGACGAGGTGCGCCTGCGGCACGAGGGCCGGGAGCGGGTCGTCGTCGTCAAGCGCCTGATCCGCAAGCGGGTCGGCGCCCCCGTGGCAGCCCAGTGCTACATCGACAACTCCCCGCCGCCCCCGCCCCGCGAGGCCACGGCCCCCATCGGCATCCGCGACCGCGGCACCGGCCGCCCCACCAAGCGGGACCGCCGCGAGCTGGAACGGCTGCGGGGAGCGGGTGGCGCCGGCGGCTTCGGCAGTCCCGGGGGACGGCCAGCTCCCGGGCGACGGCCAAATCCCGGGGGCCGTCCCAAGGAGCGGTGATCCCGCCCGCACGCCCGGCACAGCGGTGACGCCCGACCGGGCCCCCGAGGCCCGCCGGACGTCGCCGCCTCCCTGCGCCGATCATGCCCGTCGTCGGACCAGCCTCAGCAGCTCCGCGTTGTGCCCTCGTCGCGCCCAGGCGATGAGGGTCAGGGGCACCATCAGGATGACCGGGGTCGCCGCGTACTGACCGTCGAACACCGTGAGCTGGACGATGAACGCGCCCACCATGAGCGCGCTCAGCGCGATGGCCGCCACCGACTGCAGGACCGGGATCAACAGGGCGATCACCCCGGCCAGTTCGAGTACGCCGATGGTGTACATGCCCGTGCTGCCCCAGCCGATCCTGTCGAAGGACTCGACGGCCGAGGGGTGCGCGATGAGCTTGGGCAGTGCGCTCGCGACGGCGAAGAACAGGGCGAGCAGCACCTGCACCGTGCGCAGGGCGATCCGGGCGCGGTGGCCGTGGGCGGTCGGGGCGGAAGTGACGGAAGCGGTGGTCCCGGTCATGGGTGTCTCCTGGGGGAAGCGGTCCCGGTTGCTGTCACAGAGGTAGACCGGCCCCTGTCCGAGAACTCATCGCCGTCCGCGGGACATTCGCCCGCCTTCCCGCGCTCCGACCCCTATGCCGTCCGCACCGCCCGCACCCACACCCCGTCCGGTGTCAGATACTCGTCCACCTCCAGCCCCGCCTCCGCCAGCGCGTCCTCGAACTCCTCCTTGGTCAGCGGCCGGGCCCGAAACGTCTGCGTCCAGACCGCGTCCGGGAACACATACTCCGCGCGCACCGAGTTCACCCCGTCCCCGACCGGCTCGGACGACAGCATCCGCACGGTGAAGCCGCTGGGGTCGACCCGCTCCCGCGGGAGGTCGGTGTGGTAGTCCTCGCCCTCCCGCTGGATGAGGACACAGCCTCCCTCCGCCAGATGCCGGGCGCAGGTGCGCAGCATTCCTTGTCGCACCTCGACGTCCCCGGCGTGCACCAGGAACGACGCGAGCATCACCGCGTCGAACGTCTCGCCCAGGTCGAGGTTCTCGATGGGGCTGCATATCGTGCGCGCCCCGTGGACGCGCTCCAGCATCTCGGCGGACTCGTCCACCGCCGTGACCGTGAAGCCGCGCTCCAGCAGGGGGTGGGTCATCCGTCCCACTCCGCTGCCCAGCTCCAGGATGCGCGCACCGGGCGGCACGGCCGCGGCGATGATGTCCGGCTCGTCCCGCACCGGCAGGCGTGAGTAGAGCTCCACCGCGCAGCCGTCCGGTGTGATCGCACCGGGTCCCGTTCCCTCGTACCCCTCACGCATTTCAACCGTCATGCCCGAACAACGGCCCGCCTCCGCAGGCCCGTTCCCGCCCGCCCGTAGTTCACTCGTTCGAGTGCTCCTCATAGCAGCGGGAACCATCCGTGCCCGATGTACCAGTGGCCTCCCGCCCGCAGATGGTCCCCCACGGCCCGCTCCACGGACGTCCGGCGCGGCAGGTCACGCACCGGCAGGTCCGGATCCCCGAACACGAACTGGACGGGATCGCCGTCGGCCGGCTCCATGTCCTCCCGGCCCGCCCGGAACCGCTCCTGGAAACGGACGATGTTGGAGTCCTCGGCGAGATACCGCTTCAGCTGCGGATCGAGCAGCCAGGAGTGGCAGACCACTACCCGAGGCCTCTCCTCGGGGAAGTGCTGGGCGAAGAAGTCCCGGGCCAGCGCCACCGACCGGTCGCACGCGGCCGGTGTCAGCGGACCGTGGAAGTCGGGGATGTGCAGGTTCAGACAGGGCACGCCGGGGGCCACGTCCGGTCCGGCGGCCGAGATCGCCCGCGCCGTACGCTCACCGAGCCGTGCGCGCTGAAACTGCAGTCGGCCCAGCTGGTACAGCTCACCGCGGAAGTGGTGGGCAAGCCAGCGCGCCTGCCGTGGGTGCAGGCCGCCCGTGCCGGTCCGTCTGCGGTGGATCGTCATGTGCCGCCCCAGGTCGGCGAGGGTGCGCCGGCAGACGTCGGCCGGGATGCCGCGCTCGCGGTGGTACGCGCGCGTGTGGGCAAGCCCGGCGAGGAAGACGTACACCACGAAGTACGGGCCCGGCCCGGCCGGAGCCGCCGCCAGCCGCTCGTCCAGCCCCGGTGCCCCGCAGGGCTCCCCCAGGTCCCGGACCAGTTCCTCGACGCACTCCGCCAGGAGTCGCAGGGCGCCCGGGTCGCCGGTCACCGTGCGGCGCAGTCCGACCAGTTCGTTGATGTCCTCATGGGGGACGCAGAGGTCGAGGAGCAGTTCGGGCAGGTCGTCGGCGGCGGGCAGCACGGTGCGATTCCCCCTTTGGTGAACGTCCCCTCGAAGAGTACGTTGCAAGGAGGAATGGTGATCCCGATGCGTACGGGCAGTGAGCCGACGACCGCGCGCAGTGCTCTGCGGGCGCGGTTGTGGCTGAGCGTGTGGGGGCTGGGCTGGGCGATCTTCGGCACGGTGGCCTTCGTGCTCGTCGACCGCCCCGGCTGGGCCGCCGCCTGCGGGGTGCTCTGGGTGGTGGCCACCGTCGACATGACCATGATCCTCAAGCACATGCGGGAGGGCCCGCACTACCAGCCGGGCCGTGATGTCCCGCCGTACGAGCCGGTGGACAGCCGTCCGCCGTTCCGTCGGCCTCCGCAGCACCGGCATCCGTGACGGGCGCACGCGTGGCGGCACGGCACCGCGACCGGCGTCGCACCGGTGGCCGCGTCAGGAATCGAACCGCGCGGCCTTCAGATACTCCGGGTTGGGGTCCAGCGCGGCCGCCAGCCGGAAGTGACGTTTGGCCTGGTCCGGGCGTCCCATCCGCTCGTAGGTGCGGGCGAGGGCGAAGTGCGCGAATGCGTTGTCCGGCTCGCGCTCCAGGACGATGGTGAACTCCAGCTCGGCGGGCCGCAGTTGGGCGGCGGCGAAGAAGGCGCGGGCCCGCAGCAGCCGCGCGGCCGTGTTCTCGGGATGGGCGGCGATGACGCCGTCGAGCAGCTTCACCGCGCCCCTCGGGTCCCGTGCGTTGAGCAGTTGCTCGGCGGCACGGAAGTCGATGACATGCGTCTCCGGCGTACGTCCGGTCGAACCGCTGGTCTCGGGCACGACAAAGTCCTTCCCTTGCTGGAGGCGTTCAACGCCCGGCCGGCGGGCCGCTATTCCCGCGCGCGGCGGACCAGCTCGCTCCACACCTCGTCCACGCGCCGCTCCAGGGCTTCGAGCGGTACGTCGTTGTCGATGACGACGTCCGCGATCTCCAGGCGCTTCTCGCGCGTCGCCTGCGCCGCCATGCGCGCGCGTGCGTCCTGCTCGGTCATGCCCCGCAGCCGGACGAGCCGGTCGAGCTGGGTCTCGGGACTCGCGTCGACGACGACCACGAGGTCGTACAACGGTGCGAGGCCGTTCTCCGCGAGGAGCGGGACGTCGTGGATCACCACCGCGTCGTCGGCCGCCGCGCTCTCCAGCTCGCGGGAGCGGGCGCCCACCAGGGGATGCACGATCGAGTTGAGGACGGCCAGCTTCTCCGGGTCGGCGAAGACGATGAAGCCCAGCCGGGGCCGGTCCAGGCTGCCGTCCGCGGCGAGCACCGCCTTGCCGAAGGCCTCGACGACCGCAGCGAGGCCCGGGGTTCCGGGCGCGACGACCTCGCGTGCGATGCGGTCGGCGTCGATCAGTACGGCACCGCGCGCGACGAGCAGCCGCGACACCTCGCTCTTGCCGGCGCCGATCCCACCGGTGAGGCCAACTTTCAGCATGAGCGGAAGCTTAGGCCCTGCCGCTGACAGGGCGCCCACCGGCCGCACTGCCTAGTTGTCGCCCTCCCGCTCGGCCAGGAACTTCTCGAATTCCCGTCCGATCTCGTCCGCCGACGGGATGTCCGCCGACTCGGCGAGCATGTTGCCGCGGCTCTCGGCGCCCGCGGCGGCGTCGTACTGGTGCTCAAGGCCCTGGACGAGGGAGGTGAGCTCCTCGTCGCCCTCCTGGATCTGCCGGTCGATCTCCGTCTGCGTGCGGTGCGCCTCCGTGCGCAGGGAGTGCGCGATGCCGGGCAGGACCAGCCCGGTCGCGGCCGTGATGGCCTCCAGGACGGTCAGCGCCGCGTCCGGGTAGCCCGAGCGGGCGATGTAGTGCGGGACGTGCGCGGCGACGCCCAGGACGTCGTGTCCGGACTCCATGAGGCGGTACTCGACGAGCGCCTCGGCGCTGCCGGGCACCTGCGCCTCGTCGAAGGGGCTGCGGTGGCCCGGGACGAGGTCGGTGCGGTTGCCGTGCGGGGTGAGGCCGACCGGGCGGGTGTGCGGGACGCCCATCGGGATGCCGTGGAAGTTCACGGAGAGCCGTACGCCGAGGCGCTCCACGATCTGCCGTACGGCGGCGGCGAACCGCTCCCACTCCACGTCCGGCTCGGGGCCGGAGAGCACGAGGAAGGGCGCTCCCGTGGTGTCCTGGACGAGCCGCACCTCGATGGTCGGATCCTCGTACTCGGTCCAGCGGTCCCGCTTGAAGGTGAGCAGCGGGCGGCGGGCCCGGTAGTCCACGAGCCGGTCGTGGTCGAAGCGGGCGACGACCTGGTGGGGCTGGGAGTCGAGGAGCCGCTCGACGATCTGGTCGCCGGTCTCACCCGCGTCGATGTATCCGTCGAAGTGGTAGAGCATGACAAGTCCGGCCGAGTCCTGGGCGAGCGCCATGTCGACGACGGCAAGCCCCTTCGGCTCCCATGCGTACAAACCCTGCGGATCAAGCACTGTGACCGCTCCTCCTCGTGTCAGTAGTCGACAACGCGGCCCGGAACGTGGGCATTCCCGCCCACGTCCCTGATCAGGCATCTCTCACCGCGATTTCATGCGCTGGTCCACCACGGCACGAGGCGCGCTCCCGGGCAGCACTGAGGGGCCGTACCCCGAAAGGTACGGCCCCTGCAGTCAACGGCTATGCCTCAGCGGCAGCGATCAGCTCTGGCCGCCGGCCAGCTTCTCGCGCAGCGCGGCAAGCGCCTCGTCCGAAGCCAGCGCACCGGAGGTGTCCGCACCCTCGGAGGAGTACGAACCGCCGGTCGCGGCCGGAGCGGCGGCCTCGCCACCCTCGGCGGCAGCGGCAGCGTCGGCCTCGCGGGACTTGATGACCTGCTGCTGGTGCTGCTCGAAGCGCTGCTGCGCCTCGGCGTACTGGCGCTCCCACTCCTCGCGCTGCTTCTCGTAGCCCTCGAGCCAGTCGTTGGTCTCGGGGTCGAAGCCCTCGGGGTAGATGTAGTTGCCCTGGTCGTCGTAGGACGCGGCCATGCCGTACAGGGTCGGGTCGAACTCGACCGAGGCCGGGTCGGCACCGAAGGACTCGTTGGCCTGCTTCAGCGAGAGGCTGATGCGACGACGCTCGAGGTCGATGTCGATGACCTTGACGAAGATCTCGTCGTTGACCTGGACGACCTGCTCCGGGATCTCCACGTGGCGCTCGGCCAGCTCGGAGATGTGGACCAGACCCTCGATGCCCTCGTCGACGCGGACGAACGCACCGAACGGAACCAGCTTCGTGACCTTGCCGGGCACGACCTGGCCGATCTGGTGGGTGCGGGCGAACTGCTGCCACGGGTCTTCCTGGGTCGCCTTCAGCGACAGGGAGACGCGCTCGCGGTCCATGTCGACGTCGAGGACCTCGACGGTGACCTCCTGGCCGACCTCGACGACCTCGGAGGGGTGGTCGATGTGCTTCCAGGACAGCTCGGAGACGTGGACCAGACCGTCGACGCCACCCAGGTCCACGAAGGCACCGAAGTTGACGATCGAGGAGACCACACCGGAGCGGACCTGACCCTTCTGGAGGGTCGTGAGGAACGTCTGGCGGACCTCGGACTGGGTCTGCTCCAGCCAGGCACGGCGGGACAGGACCACGTTGTTGCGGTTCTTGTCCAGCTCGATGATCTTGGCCTCGAGCTCCTTGCCGACGTACGGCTGGAGGTCGCGGACGCGGCGCATCTCGACCAGGGAGGCCGGGAGGAAGCCACGGAGGCCGATGTCGAGGATGAGACCACCCTTGACGACCTCGATGACGGTACCGGTGACGATGCCGTCCTCTTCCTTGATCTTCTCGATGGTGCCCCAGGCGCGCTCGTACTGGGCACGCTTCTTCGAGAGGATCAGGCGGCCTTCCTTGTCCTCCTTCTGGAGGACGAGGGCCTCGATCTCGTCGCCGACGGCAACGACCTCGTTGGGGTCGACGTCGTGCTTGATCGAGAGCTCGCGGCTCGGGATGACACCTTCGGTCTTGTAACCGATGTCGAGCAGGACCTCGTCCCGGTCGACCTTCACGATGACGCCGTCGACGATGTCGCCGTCGTTGAAGTACTTGATCGTCTCGTCGATCGCGGCGAGGAAGGCTTCCTCGTTACCGATGTCGTTGACCGCTACCTGCGGGGTGGTGGCGGTGGTCTCGGTGCTGCTCGTCATGTGGGAAAGGGCTCCGGTACGGACATTGAAGTCGTAGGTACTGCTACGCCGGGAGCCCGTATCGCTCTGAAGAAGCCGGACAGCCAAGGAAGCGCCCCACCAGAGACTGGTGACGGCGCCTCGACAACCGAGGGGACATACAACAGATGCGAGCGCAGCCTGCTACGTCTGAGGTGCGCAGGCCCGCAGCGCAACTTGTAGCATACGGGGGCAGCCGGACAGGGTCAATGCGCGAAGGCGCACACCCGGGGCGGATCGCCGCATAACCGGCACAAGAAACGTCCCAGCAGGCCACGCAGGCCTGAGGGAACCTCCTCCGTGACACGGCCCTGAGGGTTGGACGGAAGAGTACGACGAGGGAGCCGATCATCCAAGAGCCCGAAGCGTTCGAACCCGAAGCCACCCGACGCGACGCCGGGACCACCGAGAGCTCCAGGGCCAATCGGGGCTGGTGGGACCGGAACGCGGACGAGTACCAGGTCGAACACGGCACGTTCCTCGGCGACGACCGTTTCGTGTGGGGCCCCGAGGGCCTCGACGAGGTGGAGGCCGAGCTGCTCGGCGCGCCGGAGGAGCTGAAGGGCAAGGACGTCCTGGAGATCGGCGCGGGCGCGGCGCAGTGCTCGCGCTGGCTGGCCGCCCAGGGGGCCCGGCCGGTGGCCCTTGACCTCTCCCACCGTCAGCTCCAGCACGCGCTGCGCATCGGCGGATCGTTTCCTCTGGTGTGCGCCGACGCCGGTGCGCTCCCCTTCGCGGACGCCTCCTTCGACCTGGCGTGTTCGGCCTACGGGGCGCTGCCGTTCGTGGCGGACCCGCGGCTGGTGCTGCGCGAGGTGCACCGGATACTCCGCCCGGGTGGCCGCTTCGTGTTCTCGGTGACCCATCCCGTCCGCTGGGCCTTCCCGGACGAGCCGGGGCCCGAGGGGCTGTCGGTGGCGGCCTCGTACTTCGACCGCACGCCGTACGTCGAACAGGACGACGGGGGCCGGGCGGTCTACGTAGAGCACCACAGGACGATCGGCGACCGCGTCCGGGACATCGTGGCCACGGGCTTTCGTCTGGTGGACCTGGTGGAGCCGGAGTGGCCGGCCTGGAACAGCGCGGAGTGGGGCGGCTGGTCCCCGCTGCGCGGCTCCCTCATCCCCGGGACGGCGATCTTCGTGTGCGAGCGGGACTGAGATTCCGCCGGGCACGCGCGCGTGAGGGCGATTCCGGGGGCCGTACGACACTAGGGGCGTGATCCGTTACGACGCCCTGGACGCCCTGCCCGTACGTGGTGCCCTGCCCGCCCTGGACGACGCCCTGGCCGGACACGGCACCGCCGTCCTGGTAGCGCCGCCCGGCACCGGCAAGACGACCCTGGTGCCGCCGGCGCTGGCGGGGCTGCTGGGCGCGGGGCCGGCCCGGCGGGTGGTCGTGGCCGAGCCGCGGCGGATCGCGGCACGCGCGGCCGCGCGGCGGATGGCGTGGCTGCTGGGCGAGAAGGTCGGAGAGAGCGTCGGCTACACCGTGCGCGGGGAGCGGGTCGTGGGGCGCCACGCGCGCGTGGAGGTCGTCACGACCGGTGTGCTGCTCCAGCGCCTCCAGCGGGACCAGGAGCTGACGGGCGTCGACGTGGTCGTGCTCGACGAGTGCCACGAGCGGCATCTGGACGCGGACACGGTGGCGGCGTTCCTGCGGGACGTGCGGGAGACCCTTCGGCCGGAGCTGCGGCTGGTGGCCGCGTCGGCGACCACCGACGCGCAGGGGTGGGCGCGGCTGCTGGGCGGGGCGCCCGTGATCGAGGCCTCGGGCGTGTCGTATCCCGTAGAGGTGGTGTGGACGCCGCCGGTGCGCCCGGTACGGCCGCCGCACGGGATGCGCGTCGACCCCGCGCTGCTGTCCCACGTGGCGTCGGTGGTCCGGCGGGCGCTGGCCGAGCGGCCGGGGGACGTGTTGTGTTTTCTGCCCGGCGTGGGCGAGATCGCGCGGGTGGCCGGGCAGCTGGGGGACCTGGGCGACGTCGAGGTGCTCCAGGTGCACGGGCGGGCGCCGGCGGCGGTGCAGGACGCCGTGCTGGCGCCCGGTGAGCGGCGCCGGGTGGTGCTGGCCACGTCGGTGGCGGAGTCCTCGCTGACGGTGCCCGGGGTGCGGGTGGTGGTGGACTCCGGGCTGGCGCGGGAACCGCGTGTCGATCACGCGCGCGGGCTGAGCGCGCTGACGACGGTACGGGCCTCGCAGGCGGCGGGGCGGCAGCGCGCGGGGCGGGCCGGGCGTGAGGCACCGGGTGCGGTGTACCGGTGCTGGGCGGAGGCCGAGGACGCCCGTCTGCCCCGTTATCCGTCGCCGGAGATCAAGGTGGCCGACCTGACGGCGTTCGCCCTTCAGACGGCCTGCTGGGGCGATCCGGACGCCTCCGGGCTGGCGCTGCTGGATCCGCCGCCGGGCGGTGCGATGGCGGCGGCGCGCGACGTTCTGGCGGCCGTGGGAGCGGTGGACCCGGCCGGCCGCGCCACGGAGCGGGGCGTGCGGCTGGCGCGGCTGGGGTTGCATCCCCGGCTGGGGCGGGCGCTGCTCGACGCGAGCATCTCCGGCGGGTTGGACCGGAGTGCGGAGGTTGTCGCGCTGCTGAGCGAAGAGGCGCCGCGGGAGTACGGGGATGATCTCACCGGCGCTCTGCGGGCTGTCCGGCGCGGGGGTGACGCCTACGCGGGGCGGTGGCGGTCGGAGGTACGGCGGCTGCGGGCCGTCGTCGGGGAGGTTTCCCAGCCAGCCGCCGCTGACTCCCCGTTGCAGGTCGGCGGCGAGGCCGGGCGAGGTGCCGGGGACGAGCGGGTTGCGGGGCTCGTCGCCGCCCTCGCGTTTCCCGAGCGGGTCGCCAGGCTGGACGGTGGCTCCTATCTCATGGTGTCCGGGACCAGGGCCGAGGTGACCGACGGGTCGCCCCTGCGCGGCGCGCCCTGGATCGCCGTCGCCGTCGCCGACCGGCCCGTCGGCAGGGGGCACGCGCGCGTGCAGCTCGGGGCCGTGGTCGACGAGGACGTCGCCCGGTTCGCGGCCGGTTCCCTGCTGGCGGCGCGGGACGAGGTCCACTGGGCCGACGGGGATGTCGTCGCGCGCCGGGTGGAGCGGCTGGGGGCGGTCGAGCTGGCGGTGCGGCCGCTGAAGGACGCCGACCCGGCCCTCGTACGCGACGCGCTCCTCGAAGGGCTGCGGCAGGAGGGGTTCGGGCTGCTGCGGTGGTCGGCGGAGGCGGAGGTACTGCGACAGCGGCTGGCGTTTCTGCGGCTGCGGGCCGGCGAGCCCTGGCCGGACGTGTCGGACGGTGCCCTCCACGCGCGCGTGGACGAATGGCTGGAACCCGAGCTGGGACGGGCCAGGCGGCGGGCCGACCTCGCGCGGATCGATGCCGCGAAGGCGCTCGGACGGCTGTTGCCGTGGGCCGGCGGGGACGCCGCCCGGCTCGACGAACTCGCCCCCGAGCGGATCGCCGTACCCAGTGGGTCCAGAATCCGGATCGACTACGCGAACCCCGAGCAGCCCGTCCTCGCCGTGAAACTGCAGGAGTTGTTCGGGCTGCACGAGTCGCCGCGGGTGGCCGGAGTGCCGCTGCTGGTGCATCTCCTCTCCCCCGCCGGGCGGCCCGCCGCCGTCACCGCCGACCTCGCCTCCTTCTGGAGGGACGGCTACAAGGGCGTACGGGCCGAGTTGCGCGGCCGGTACCCGAAGCATCCGTGGCCGGAGGACCCGGCCACCGCCGAGCCCACCCGGCACACCAACGCCCGGCTCAGGCGCTGACCCGTTCAGGCACTGCCCCGCTCAGGCACTGACCGGCTCCGGTTCCGCGGCCTGTGCCGGTGCCGGGTCCGCCGGCCGGCGGCCGCGCGCCTCCAGGTACAGGGAGAGCGACAGCAGCACCAGGCCGAGGGCCAGGAAGCCCCAGGGCAGATAGGACGTGAGCAGCAGGACGACGGTGCGGTTGTGCTTGACCAGGGCCACGGTGTGCCCGATGTAGTCCTCGCGCATCTTCACGTGGCCGGCGAACGCGGTCACCCGGTCGCGGCCGCCGAGCAGGGTGCCGCCGCGCAGTTCCTCCTTGTGGATCTCCTCGCCGTAGACGGGGGCGCCGGTCACGGGCTCGACCCAGAACCTGCGGACCGTGGTGTACCAGCGGGTCGTCCCCGTCCTGGCGACCGACTCGGGGGTGATGCCCTGCACGGGCATGGTCTTCGGGAAGGGCACCTTGGTCCAGGGAATGGTCTGCTCGAAGTAGTAGACGTGCACGCCGCGGAAGGTCCGGGTGCCCTTGTAGTGGATGGGGTTGGTGGTGCGGGTCTGCGCGTCGAAGTACTCGTAGTCCCGTTTCTCGGTGAGGAAGGGCCACTTGAATTCGATGCCCTCCCGTTTGACCGGGTCGCCGTCGACCGTCTCGCCGGTGGCGTGGACGGGTTCCTGGGAGTGGGCGTCGAAGATGTAGCGCTCGGGGATGCGGGAGACCATCTTGCCGTCGGGGCCCTGGACATAGGACAGGCCGTCCCAGACGACCACGTCCTTCCCCGCCGTCTTCTCGATCCGGTCGGAGGCCTCCACGTTGCCCTTGAGCGTCTGCACGATGGTGACCTCGGGGACCTGCTTCGCCCGCATCGTGCCGTAGTCGAGGAGCGTGGCGTCCTTCGCCTCCAGGACCATGTCCTGGTACTGGTTCGCGGGGATCTTGGCCAGGCGCGGGAAGGCGTACCAGCGCAGCAGCGGGGACAGCGCCGTGAAGAACACGGCGAGGGCGAGCAGGATCAGGCTGGTCGTGCGGCGCAACTCGGCCTCCCTTTCTCACGGGCGGTTACGGGTGTGCGGGCACCGTCGTGAGCAGTGGCTTCGGGGACGTCTTTCCCGTGGGCGCCCCCATGGCGGTGATCGCGAGGACCAGGGCGAGCGCGAGGGCGAGACCGGTCGCGGCGGCGATCAGGGCGCGCATGCGGGGCCTCCCGGCGGACGGTTCCTGATAGGTCGTCAGGTCCGGCACCGTAGCAACGGGCGGGCGAGATGAGAACACGTTGCACAGACAGACGAGGGCGCCCCGCCGCCGGAGCGGAGGGGCGCCCTGTGGAGCCGGCCGGGCCCTACGCCGAAGGACTGGCGGACGGGCTCGCGGAGGTGCTGGGCGACGGGCTGGGCGACGGGTCGGCCGCGGCGACCGTCAGTTCGACTGTCAGCGTGGCGCCACCAGTGGTGGTGATGCGGAGCAGGAACGTGCCGGTGGTGTCGTCCGCGTACAGCTTCGGCAGCTTGATCAGGCCGTTCGCGTCCGTCTTGAGGTCCGTCAGGGTGCGCACGGCCTTGCCGTCGGCGTCCTTGAAGTAGGGGCCCTTGTCGTTCTCGGTCGCGTCGTCCGCCGACTTGACGAGGGTCGCGGTGGCCGCGACCTTGTCCGCGACGGCGTCCTTGTACGTGGCCTTCACCTCGACCTGGTCGGCGAACTCGCCGCCCGGGGTGCAGGTCAGCGCGGTGTCGCTGGTCCGGGCGAGGGTGTCGGCGGCATGCGGGGTGACCGTGGCCCTGTAGTCGGGGGCGGCGACCGAGCGGCCCACGATGGTGGCACGGACGGTGAAGTCGCCGGTCTTCTCGCCCGCCTGGAGCGCGGGCGCGACGGCCACGCCCTTGTTGTCGGTGACGACCGTGGCGACGCTCTCGCCGCCGGTGAAGGTGGTGTCCGTGTCCCCGACGATGGCGAACCGGATCCTGACCTTGCCGACGACCTTGCCCGCCTTGGTCTCCGCGCGCGTGCTGATCTTCTTGGTGAACGCGTGCCCGGCCATCGCGGTGAGCTTGGCGGTGCCCGCGTCCTCCAGGTGGTCCACCGTGTCGGTGGGGGTCTGCGGCGTCTGCGGCGGCTTGGGGGACGGGTCGGGGCTCGGGTTCGGGTCGCGCGGCCTGCCGGGGCTCGGCGTCTTCTCCTTGCCCGGCTTCGCGTTCTCCCCGGTGTGGTCGTCGCTGCGGCCCGAGGGCAGGGTTCCGGTGCCGTCGGGGACGGAGTGGGTGCCCTTGCGGTAGTACTCGAACCACGACAGGACCGTGTTGAGGTAGTCCTGCGAGTTGTTGTAGCTGAGGATCGCGCGGTTCATGTCCGCCTGGGCGGACAGGTCCCAGCCGTTGCGGCACAGGTAGTGGCCGGCGGCGAGTGCCGCGTCGTAGACGTTGTTGGGGTCCTTGACGCCGTCGCCGTTGCCGTCGCGGCCCGCCCAGGCCCAGGTCGACGGGATGAACTGCATGGGGCCGACGGCCTGGTCGTACGCGCTGTTGCCGTCGTACTGGCCGTTGTCGGTGTCCTTGATGAGCGCGAAGCCGTTGCCGTCGAGCTCCGGGCCGAGGATCCGGCCGAGGGTGGTGCCGTTCGCGTCGACACGGCCGCCGCGGGCCTGGCCCGACTCGACCTTGCCGATGGCGGCGAGGAGTTGCCAGGGCAGGTTGCAGCCGGGCTTCGAGCCCTGCAGCTCCGCCGCGGCCTTCTTGTAGGCGTCGAGGACGGTCGCGGGGATGCCCGACTCGGCCTCCCCCTGGGCGACGGGGGTGCCTATGGTCGACGACGGGCTGGGGTTCGGGCTGTTGAGCGGCGGAAGGTCCGTGTAGTACGGCGAGTTGCCGGTGGCGTTGGCATTGCCGTCGGCCTCCGCCTCGGGCGCCGGGCTGGTGGCGCCGGCGGCGGACTGTCTGCCGTGGTCGTCGGACGTGACACCCGGAGCCTGGGACGCGGAGAGGGCCGCGACCGCTGCCGCGGCCACGGCGGTCGTCGCCGCCCCCTTGTACAGCCGCCTGCCGAAATGCGCCGTCATGGCGTGAACCCCTCCCGTGGACGCCCGAGCGCCCGTCTCTGTCTGTCTGCTCGCCCTGTTGTGACGGTTGACCCGGTGCTCTGGTTGCCCCGTTGCGCCATTCGATGCGTCCGCTGCGCTGCGGTGGCGCGTTCGCGCCTGCTCCCCCGGTACCGCAACCCAAGTGACCCTACGACAACTTCCTTTGCGGATACACCCGGTGGCGTCCGGATTTCACCCACTGTCCATGTGCCCTTGTCGTGGGTTGCCGTCACCCATACTTGACGAATGTGATCACCGGTCTCGGGCCGGCCGACAACCGCTCCAGGGGGACCCGTTGCCGTTCACCCTCAGCCATGCGGCCGCGGTCCTGCCCGCGGTGCGCGGGGACGGATCAGGCCGCGGGCGGCTCGTGCCCGCGGTGCTCGTCGCGGGCTCCTTCTCTCCCGACATGACCTATTACGCGGCCAGTGTCCTGTCGGGTGCGATGGAGTTCGGGGACGTCACGCACTCGTTCGCCGGTGTCTTCACCGTCGACGTACTCATCGCCTGGGCGCTGGTGGGGCTGTGGCTGCTGGTGCGGGAGCCGCTGGTGGCGCTGGCGCCGCGGGCCCGCTGGGGGCGGGTGGCGGCACTGCTGCGCTGCGGGGCACCACGCGCGCGCGTGCGGCCCGCTTCGGTGGCGTGGTGGTACGTCTCCGCGGCGCTCGGCGCGCTGACGCACGTCGTGTGGGACGCATCACGCATCTCGACCGGTGGGGGATGCGGCTGTTCCCGGTCCTGGGCCGGGAGCTGGCGGGCACACCGCTGTACTGGTACCTGCAGTACGGCGGCTCGGCGCTGGCCGCGGTCGTCATCGCGGTCTTCCTGGCGTATGCGGTACGGCGGGCGCCCTCGGGCGAGCCGGTGGGGGTGCCGTCGTTGTCGGCACGGGACCGGTGGTGGGCCGGGGCCGTGATCGGCGGCTGCGCCGTGGCCGGGGCGGCGCAGCGTGTGGCGGGCTGGTGGGAGTACCGCGGCGGGGGCTCGGCCAAGCCCTGGGAGGTGGTGCCGACGGTGTGCTTCGGGGCGGGCGCCGGGCTCGTGCTGGGGCTGCTGGTGTACGCCGCCGGGGTCAGGGTGTGGCGCCCGGTCCCGGTTGCCGCCGTTCCCGGCGGGGAGCGTGCCGAGCCGAGCCGTCCGGTCGCTCGGTGAGGGGCGCGACGAAGACGGTGATCGTGCGGGGCGGGCGTGGCCTCGGGAGCAGGGTGAGAAGCAGCGCGAGGTAGCCGCGTCCGAGGTCGGCCCACTGGCGCCAGGCCAGTGCCCGGTCCGCTCTGGAGGCCCTGGTGGTGAGCCGGTGTCCGAGGGCTGCCGTGGTCCTGCGCGCGGCTGTCCTCAGGTCGGTGTGGATGCGGGCGGTGCTTGCGTCGGCCGCGAAGGCCGGGATCCGCGAGGGCGGCATGGACGGGGGCGCGACGGCGTCCGCCTGTGCCGTGGTCCGTGCCAGGGCCGTCCGGCGGTGGAGCATGCGTATACCCATGCCCGCATCCTCACCGCCGGGAGGGCCGGGGGCGCATTGACGGGGGCCACGTGAGTGACGGGCCCCACGGGGCCCGGGCCGGGGTGGTGCTGGTGCGGGCGCGGGTGCCTGTGCGGAGGGGGGCGTCCCCGAGGTGGACGCCCCCCTCCGCCGAGCTGAAGCCGGAGCCGGATCCGGAGCCTGAGCTGGTTCCGGAGCCTGAGCCAGAGCTGGTTCCGGAGCCTGGGCCTGAGCCGCCGGAGGCTAGTGCGCCGCGGACTCCCAGTCCGGGCCCACGCCCACCGACACGTCCAGGGGTGCCCTCAGCTGGACCGCACCCGCCATCTCACGGCGGACGATCTCCTCCGTGGCCGCGCGCTCCCCGGGGGCGATCTCCAGCACGATTTCGTCGTGCACCTGGAGGAGCATGCGCGACTTAAGGTCCGCCTCCCGCAGGGCCCGGTCGACATGGAGCATGGCGATCTTGACGATGTCCGCGGCCGTGCCCTGGATGGGCGCGTTGAGGGCCATCCGCTCCGCCGCCTCGCGACGCTGACGGTTGTCGCTGTTGAGGTCGGGGAGGTAGCGCCGGCGCCCGAAGAGCGTCGCCGTGTAGCCGGTGGCCCGGGCCTCGTCGACCGCCCGCCGCAGATAGTCCCGCACTCCGCCGAACCGCTCGAAGTAGGTGTCCATCAGGGCGCGGGCCTCGCCCGCCTCGATGTTCAGCTGCTGGGACAGACCGAAGGCCGACAGGCCGTACGCCAGGCCGTAGGACATCGCCTTGATCTTGCGGCGCATCTCCGCGTCGACGGCGGAGCGCTCGACCGAGAAGACCTGGGAGGCGACCGTGTTGTGCAGGTCCTCCCCGGAGGTGAACGCCTCGATCAGGCCCTCGTCCTCGGAGAGATGGGCCATCACGCGCAGTTCGATCTGGCTGTAGTCCGCGGTCATGAGGGACTCGAAGCCCTCGCCGACCACGAAGCCGCGGCGGATCGCCCGGCCCTCGTCCGTGCGGACCGGGATGTTCTGCAGGTTGGGGTCGGTGGATGACAGCCGGCCGGTCGCCGCCACCGTCTGGTTGAAGGTGGTGTGGATACGGCCGTCGGCGGCGACGGTCTTGATCAGGCCCTCGACCGTGACGCGCAGCTTCGCCTGCTCGCGGTGGCGGAGCATGATCACCGGCAGTTCGTTGTCGGTCTGGGTGGCGAGCCAGGCCAGGGCGTCGGCGTCGGTGGTGTAGCCGGTCTTGGTCTTCTTTGTCCTGGGCAGGGCCAGCTCGCCGAAGAGGACCTCCTGGAGCTGCTTGGGCGATCCCAGGTTGAACTCGTGCCCGGCCGCGGCGTGCGCCTCCTTCACGGCCTGCTGCACCGCGCCCGCGAAGGTCTGCTCCATGGCCTCCAGGTGGGCCCGGTCGGCCGCGATGCCGTGGCGCTCCATCCGGGCGAGCAGGGCGGAGGTGGGCAGCTCCATGTCGCGCAGCAGGTCCGCCGCGCCGACCTCCTGGAGCTTGCCCTCGAAGGCCTCGCCCAGGTCGAGGATCGCGCGGGCCTGGATCATCAGGGCCTCGGCCTCGGCGCCGTCGTCCACGCCGAACGCCAGCTGGCCGTCGGCCGCGGCGGCGGGGGCCAGCTCGCGGTGCAGGTACTCCAGGGACAGCGCGTCCAGGTCGAAGGAGCGGCGGCCCGGCTTGACCAGGTAGGCGGCGAGTGCGGTGTCCATGGTGACGCCCTCGACGCTCCAGCCGTGCTCGGCGAGGACCCGCATGGCGCCCTTGGCGTTGTGGAAGACCTTGGCCTTCGCCGCGTCGGCCAGCCAGCCGGCGAACGCGTTCTCGTCGGCCTCGTCCAGCTCGGACGGGTCGAACCAGGCGGCCGCGCCGTCGGCCGCGGCGAGCGCGATCTCGGAGACCGAGCCGGCGCCCAGCGCCCAGGCGTCGACGGTGGCGACTCCGAGGGTCTGCGTGCCGTGCCCGGCGAGCCACGGGGCCAGCTCGCCGGTGCCGAGCACGGTGCCGTCCAGTTCCACGCCCTCGGCGGCGACGGGGGTGGTCTCGGCCTCCTCGGCACCGGGGTCGACGGCGAAGAGGCGCTCGCGCAGGGAGGGGTTCCTGATCTCCAGGGTGTCCAGGACCATCGCGACCGTCTTGCGGTCGTACGGGGCCCGCGCCAGGTCGGTGACCGCCTTGGGCAGCTCCACCGCGCGCTCCAGCTCGGTGAGCCGGCGGTTGAGCTTGACCGCCTCCAGGTGGTCGCGGAGGTTCTGCCCGGCCTTGCCCTTGACCTCCTCGACGCGCTCCACCAGCTCGGCGAAGGAACCGAACTGGTTGATCCACTTCGCGGCCGTCTTCTCGCCGACACCGGGGATGCCCGGGAGGTTGTCGGACGGGTCGCCGCGCAGCGCCGCGAAGTCGGGGTACTGGGCGGGCGTCAAGCCGTACTTCTCGAAAACCTTCTCCGGGGTGAACCGGGTCAGCTCCGAGACGCCCTTCGTCGGATACAGCACCGTCGTGTGCTCGGTGACCAGCTGGAAGGAGTCGCGGTCGCCGGTGACGATCAGCACCTCGAAGCCCTCGGCCTCGGCCTGGGTGGCGAGCGTGGCGATGACGTCGTCCGCCTCGAACCCCTCGACGGCGAAGCGCTCGGCGTGCATCGCGTCGAGGAGCTCGCCGATCAGCTCGACCTGGCCCTTGAACTCGTCCGGGGTCTTGGAGCGGTTGGCCTTGTACTCGGTGAACTCCTCCGAGCGCCATGTCTTGCGGGAGACGTCGAAGGCCACCGCGAAGTGCGTGGGCGCCTCGTCGCGGAGCGTGTTGGCCAGCATCGACGCGAAGCCGTAGATCGCGTTCGTCGGCTGGCCCGTCGCGGTCGTGAAGTTCTCCGCGGGCAGCGCGAAGAACGCGCGGTAGGCCAGGGAGTGCCCGTCCATGAGCATCAGCCGCGGGCGGGCTCCGCCGGGGGCGCTGTCGGTCTTCTTCGATGCTGTCTCTGCCACGCCCCCGATCCTGCCACGTGCCACTGACAGCCGGACCCCACCCGTGCGTGCCCCGGCGGCCGAGCGGCACCCCGGCGGCACCCGTACCCCACTTTGTTGCCCCTTCCGCAACTATTGCTTCATACGCAACCATTGTGTCCTCCGCAAACCCCGGCCGCCTTGCCTGTCGGAGGTGCGTGCGAGGATCAAAGTCATAGTTCACGGGTGTCGGTGAAGGAGAGCGCAGCCATGGCAACGAAGCCACCCCAGGGTGATCCGGTTCAGGACGCGCCGCAGGTCGCCGAGCCCAAGCACGCGGCGGCCGGCCTCCCGGCGATCGGGCACACGCTGCGCATCGCCCAGCGGCAGATGGGCGTGAAGCGCACCATGCTGACGCTGCTGAGCGTCAACCAGAAGAACGGCTTCGACTGCCCGGGCTGCGCCTGGCCGGAGCCGGACCACCGGCACAAGGCGGAGTTCTGCGAGAACGGCGCGAAGGCGGTGGCCGAGGAGGCCACGCTGCGCCGGGTCACCCCGGAGTTCTTCGCCGCGCACACCGTGGCGGATCTGGCGACCCGCAGCGGCTACTGGCTGGGCCAGCAGGGCCGCCTCACCCACCCCATGTACCTCCCCGAAGGGGGCGAGCGCTACGAGCCGGTCTCCTGGGAGCGCGCCTTCGACATCGTCGCCGAGGAGATCGCCGGCCTCGCCTCCCCCGACGAGGCCGTCTTCTACACCTCGGGGCGTACGAGCAACGAGGCCGCCTTCCTCTATCAGCTGTTCGCGCGCGAGCTGGGCACGAACAACCTGCCGGACTGCTCGAACATGTGCCACGAGTCGTCCGGCTCGGCGCTGAACGAGACGATCGGTATCGGCAAGGGCAGCGTCCTGCTCGACGACCTCTACAAGGCGGACCTGATCGTCGTCGCGGGGCAGAACCCCGGCACCAACCATCCGCGCATGCTCGCCGCCCTGGAGAAGGCCAAGGCCAACGGTGCGAAGATCATCAGTGTCAACCCGCTGCCCGAGGCGGGCCTGGAGCGCTTCAAGAACCCGCAGACCCCGCAGGGCATGCTCAAGGGCGCCGCGCTGACCGATCTCTTCCTGCAGATCCGCATCGGCGGCGACCAGGCCCTCTTCCGCCTCCTCAACAAGCTGATCCTCGAGACGGACGGCGCGGTCGACGAGGACTTCGTGCGCGAACACACGCACGGATACGAGGAGTTCGCCGAGGCCGCCCGTGCCGCGGACTGGGACGAGACGCTCGCGGCGACCGGACTCACGCGCGCGGAGATCGACGAAACGCTGCGGATGGTGCTCGCCTCGCGGCGCACCATCGTGTGCTGGGCCATGGGTCTCACCCAGCACAAGCACTCGGTGCCGACCATCCGTGAGGTCGTCAACTTCCTTCTCCTGCGCGGCAACATCGGCCGCCCGGGCGCGGGCGTGTGCCCGGTGCGCGGTCACTCGAACGTGCAGGGCGACCGCACCATGGGCATCTTCGAGCGGCCCGCGCCCGCCTTCCTGGACGCCCTGGAGAAGGAGTTCGGCTTCGCGCCGCCGCGCGAGCACGGCTTCGACGTCGTACGGGCCATCCGCGCGCTGCGCGACGGCGAGGCGAAGGTGTTCTTCGCGATGGGCGGCAACTTCGTCGCCGCGTCCCCCGACACGGAGGTCACCGAGGCGGCCATGCGGCGCGCGCGGCTGACCGTGCACGTGTCGACCAAGCTGAACCGCTCGCACGTGGTCACGGGCGCGCGTGCGCTGATCCTGCCCACCCTCGGCCGCACCGAGCGGGATCTGCAGGACTCCGGCGAGCAGTTCGTGACCGTCGAGGACTCCATGGGCATGGTGCACGCCTCGCGCGGCCGCCTGGAGCCGGCCGGTGCCCGGCTGCTGTCCGAGCCGGCCATCGTCTGCCGTCTCGCGCGCCGGGTGCTCGGCGAGGCCAGCGTGGTGCCATGGGAGGAGTTCGAGAAGGACTACGCGACGATCCGTGACCGCATCGCGCGGGTGATCCCCGGCTTCCAGGACTTCAACGCGCGCGTCGCCCGCCCCGGCGGCTTCGCGCTGCCGCACGCCCCGCGCGACGAGCGGCGTTTCCCGACGGCCACCGGCAAGGCGAACTTCACGGCGGCGCCGGTCGAGTTCCCCGGGCTGCCCGAGGGCCGGCTGCTGCTCCAGACGCTGCGCTCGCACGACCAGTACAACACCACGATCTACGGTCTCGACGACCGTTACCGGGGCATCCGCAACGGCCGCCGGGTGGTGCTGGTGAACCCCGAGGACGCGCGGGAGCTCAAGGTCGCGGACGGGTCGTACGTGGACCTGGTGAGCGAGTGGCAGGACGGTGTGGAGCGGCGGGCACCCGGCTTCCGGGTCGTGCACTACCCGACGGCACGCGGATGTGCGGCGGCGTACTACCCGGAGACCAACGTGCTGGTGCCGCTGGACGCCACCGCGGACACCAGCAACACCCCGGCCAGCAAGTCCGTGGTGGTGCGTCTGGAACAATCGGCGACCGACTGAGCGTTCGCTCAGTGAGCTGGAGCAACCGATCAGCACCGCTGATCACGACGAACGGAGCCGGGTCCCATGGGTGAGCAGCAGCAGGTGAAGTTCCCGCAGGAGGTCATCGACGAGTACGCCGCGCTCGGGGTCGACCTGCCGGCGCTGTTCTCCGCGGGGCACCTCGGGACGCGGATGGGCCTGCAGATCGTCGAGGCGTCGGCGGAGCGGGTCGTCGCCACCATGCCGGTGGAGGGGAACACCCAGCCGTACGGGCTGCTGCACGGCGGCGCGTCCGCCGTGCTGGCGGAGACCCTGGGCTCGGTGGGCGCGATGCTGCACGGCGGCAGCTCCAAGATCGCCGTCGGTGTGGACCTCAACTGCACCCATCACCGCGGGGTGCGCTCCGGGCTGGTCACCGGGGTGGCCACGCCCCTGCACCGGGGGCGGTCGACGGCGACGTACGAGATCGTGATCAGCGACGAGCAGGAGCGCCGGGTGTGCAGCGCCCGGCTGACCTGTCTGCTCCAGGACGTGAAGCCGGGCGACGAGGCCCACGCGCAGACCCCCCAGGGCTGAGCCCGGCGCCCCGAAGTGCTGAGCCCGGACCCGAAGGGGCCCGCCGCGCCGTTGCTCCCCGCCGCCCGTCCCTTTAGCGTCGGCACATGGAACGGCGAGGAGTCCCCCGCCCGGGGGCGACCACACTGGGGCTCGGACTGGCGCTGCTGGCGGGCGTGTTGGCGACCGGGTGCGACGGGTCCGGAACCCCGGCCGACGGATCCGGCCGCCCCGGGGCCACTTCCCGCTCCGTCTCGGCGTCGGCGACCTCCGACGCCGAGCTGTGCGCCACGATCGTCGCGCACTGGTCGCGCAAGGTGCTCGACAGCGGCACCTACGGCGACTACCAGTCGATGGGGCTGTCCAACGGTCAGTACGAGATCCTGCGGGACGTCGTGGATGCCGCGCGGGCCGCGAAACGGCGTCAAGGGGCCGAGGCCGCCGACGAATTGATCGACCGTCGGGCGCGCGCGGCCTGTGCCGAGCGGTACCGCGCAGGAACCCCGAGCGGAGGTCCGTGGCGATGAGCGGCGTGGGCCCGGTCGAGCCGGGGGAAGGCACGCGCGCGTGGGACACGTACGAGGCGGAGGCCGTCCGGCCCCCCGGCCGCACGCGCGCACGTCTCGCGCCGCTGTACGCCCGCCACCGACGGGCCGCCCTGGCCCTCGCCGCGGCCGCCGCCCTCCTCGCGGGCGGCGGCTATCTCTACGCGACCCGGCCGCGGCAAGCGCCTCCGCCGGAACCGCCGTACCCCGCGCAGGTGGTGGAGATGGCCTTCCTCGACGGCCGGCCCACTCCGCCCGGCGCCCCGCCCCGCAGCTTCAGCTTCGCGGTGTCCCTGAGCGTCCTGTCCGGGCCGCCGGTGACCGTGACCCGGGTCACCCAGCCGTACGCCGGGCTCTCGCTGACCGAGACGCCGCGCGCCCCCTTCGGTACAAAAGCGGGCCACACCCGCAAGATCACGATAACCATGCACGTGACCGAATGCGGAAAGGTTCCGAAGGACGCGGGACTGCCTTTCCTGGAAGTAACTCTACGTAATACGCGCGCAATACAGGTCCAGAGTTTCATCCTCGGCTCCCGGTACGCCCAGCACCTGTCAGAGGCCGTTCAGGTCGCCTGCGGCAACAATTCCAGGTAATCACCAAAACCCCTGAGACACCTGAACGCAGGGGGGTGAGTCCTGCGGGTTCTCACAATGCGGACGGGGCGAATCGGCCTGAAATTCGCTGTTCCCCCCACCGTGTACCGCTGTGCGTTACCTCGTGTCATAACAAGAGCGTCACAGCATTCGTCAGACCCTCCTCGACGTTCCCCACCCGCGCCTAGAGTCACCGCCAGTCACCACGCCGTCGGATTTCTCAGTTCGACTCTGCGGGCGACTCGGCCGCTTCCACGGGGAGGCGGTCGTGCCAGGGGAAAGGACTGATCGTGCGTCAACGTTCGCTCATCGCCATCACCGCCGCACTGGCGGCGGGAGCACTCACCCTCACCGCCTGCGGTTCACGCGACAGCGGCGACAAGGGCTCGGACTCCGGCAACGGTGGCACCACGGTGGTCATCGGCGTCGACGCCCCGCTGACCGGCGACCTGTCCGCGCTCGGCCTGGGCATCAAGAATTCGGCGGACCTCGCGGCCAAGCAGGCCAACAAGAAGAACTTCGTCAAGGGCGTGACCTTCAAGGTCGAGGCCCTCGACGACCAGGCGCAGCCCTCCTCGGGCCAGTCGAACGCCTCGAAGTTCGTCAGCGAGAACGACGTCCTCGGCGTCGTCGGCCCGCTGAACTCCTCCGTGGCCCAGTCGATGCAGAAGGTCTTCGACGACGCCAAGCTCGTCGAGGTCTCGCCGGCCAACACCAACCCGGCCCTGACCCAGGGCGACAACTGGCAGAAGACGAAGACGCGGCCGTACAAGTCGTACTTCCGTACCGCGACCACGGACGCCATCCAGGGCCCGTTCGCCGCCCAGTACATCTACAACAAGGCCAAGAAGACCAAGGTCTTCGTCATCGACGACAAGAAGACCTACGGCGCCGGCCTCGCCGCCACGTTCACCTCCGAGTTCAAGAAGCTCGGCGGCAAGGTGGTCGGCACCGAGCACATCAACCCCGACACCAAGGACTTCTCCGCGGTCGCGACCAAGGTGAAGAACTCCGGGGCCGACGTGGTCTACTACGGCGGCGAGTACCCGCAGGCCGGTCCGCTCAGCAAGCAGATCAAGTCGGCCGGTGCCAAGATCCCGGTGGCCGGCGGCGACGGCATCTACGCCGACGACTTCATCAAGCTGGCGGGCACCTCCGGCACCGGCGACCTCGCCACCTCGGTCGGCGCCCCGGTCGAGACCCTGCCCTCCGCCAAGGAGTTCGTCGCCAACTACAAGGCCGGCGGCTACAGCGAGGCGTACGGCGCGTACGGCGGCTACTCCTACGACTCGACCTGGGCGATCATCGAGGCCGTGAAGAAGGTCGTCGACGACAACGGCGGCAAGCTGCCGTCCGACGCCCGCGCGAAGATCACCGCCGCGGTGCAGAACGTCTCCTTCGACGGTGTGACCGGCAAGGTCTCCTTCGACGAGTACGGTGACGCGACCAACAAGCAGCTCACCGTGTACTCCGTCGAGGGCGGGGCCTGGAAGGCCGTGGAGTCCGGCACCTACAACGGCAGCTGATCCACACCCGCACCATCGAGCCGCGCGGGGCGCTGTTCCACTGGCGCCCCGCGCGGACTCGCATCCGGTACATCCGTCGAACATCCGAAGTCTCGGAGGACATGCGGTGAACGAACTGCCGCAGCAGCTGGTCAACGGCCTGCTACTTGGATCCATGTACGGGCTGGTCGCCATCGGCTACACGATGGTCTATGGCATTGTCCAGCTCATCAACTTCGCCCACGGCGAGATATTCATGACCGGCGCCTTCGGTGCGCTCACGGTCTACGTGTACATCCTTCCCGACGGCACCAACATGTGGCTGGCCCTGCCGCTGATGCTCATCGGCGCCATCCTGGTCGCCGTCACGATCGCCGTCGGAGCGGAACGGTTCGCCTACCGCCCCCTGCGCAGCGCGCCCCGCCTCGCCCCCCTGATCACCGCGATCGGCCTCTCCCTGGCCCTGCAGCAGGCGGTGTGGGCGTGGTACCCCGAGGCGAAGTCCGCCCGCACCTTCCCGAGCCTGCCGGGCGGCCCGTTCGACATCGGCAACGTCACCATCCAGAGCGGCGACATCTTCCTGCTCATCGCAGCGCCGATCAGCATGGCGTTCCTGGCCTACTTCGTGATGCGCACCCGTACCGGGCGCGGTATGCAGGCCACCGCCCAGGACCCGGACACCGCGAAGCTGATGGGCGTCAACACCGACCGCATCATCGTGGTCGCGTTCGCCCTCGGTGCCACCTTCGCCGCCGTCGGATCCGTCGCCTACGGCTTCAAGTACGGCCAGATCGACTTCCGCATGGGCTTCATCCTCGGTCTGAAGGCCTTCACCGCGGCCGTCCTCGGCGGCATCGGCAACATCTACGGCGCCATGCTCGGCGGCATCGTCCTCGGTATCGCCGAGGCCCTGTCCACCGCGTACATCTCGGACATCCCCGGCATGGACCAGTTCGGCAGCCAGTCCTGGGCAGACGTCTGGGCGTTCGTACTCCTCATCCTCGTGCTGCTGTTCAGGCCCCAGGGTCTGCTCGGCGAGCGCGTCGCGGACAGGGCGTGACACCGATGACCACACAGACCGCAGCAGAAACCCCGAGCGCCCCCGCGGCCGCTCAGTCCGGACTGATCGGCCTCCCGGCCTCCCTCGGGCGGGCCCTCGCCACCGGTGGCGGTGCCCTGACGATCGTCTCCACGTTCCTCGCCTGGACCTGGACCTCGGACTTCCCCGGTGACCTCACCGTCTACGGCTACCCGGGCGGCCTTCAGGTCCTCGTGCTCATCGGCGGCATCCTCACCACCCTGTTCGGCCTCGCCTCGTACGGCGTCAAGGGCCTCGGCTGGCTGACTCCCGGGAGCGCCGACGCCGCCCTGAAGATGTCCGCGCTCGGCACCTTCGCCACCGCCTGGTACACCGTCATCGCCATCAGCGCCAAGCTGGGCGGCCTGGTGAACCTGGAGGCCGGCGGCTTCGTCGTCGCCGCTGCCACGCTGGGCGCCCTCCTCGGCGCGCTGGCCCTGCCGTTCGAGCGTCCGGCCCCCGAGCCGTCCGACCCGGACGACACCGGCATGGAGGCGTTCCGCCACAAGTCCCGCCAGAACTGGAGCGTCTTCAGGGCGGCCTTCACCGCCGAGACCCCGGCGCCGGCCCGCACCCTGCCCGGCTACGTCGAGATCCTCGTCATCGTGGCGGCCATGGCCGTCGGTCTGATCGTCTTCACCTACGGCATCGGCACCGAGTACGACCAGCTGTTCATCGGCTTCCTCATCACCGCCGGTTTCAGCTTCTCCGCCATCGCCAAGGCCGGGCTCGTGGCCCGGGTCTCGGCGATCACCGCACGGCACCGCACGGTGACCACGGCCGGCGCCTTCGCGGCCGCCGCCGCCTTCCCCTTCACCCAGTCCAACGACCAGTACGCGACCATCGGCGTCTACATCCTGATCTTCGCCACCGTCGCGCTCGGCCTGAACATCGTCGTCGGCCTCGCCGGCCTCCTCGACCTCGGTTACGTCGCCTTCCTCGGTGTCGGCGCCTACACCGCGGCCCTGGTTTCCGGTTCGCCGTCCTCGCCGCTGCACGTGAACTGGCCGTTCTGGGCCTCGGCGCTGTGCGGCGCGGCCGTCGCCATGGTCTTCGGTGTGCTGATCGGCGCCCCGACCCTGCGTCTGCGCGGCGACTACCTCGCCATCGTGACGCTCGGCTTCGGTGAGATCTTCCGCATCACCGTCCTCAACATGGACGGCACCTCTGGTCCGGACGTCACCAACGGCTCCAACGGCATCTCCTCGATCCCGAACCTGAACATCCTCGGCTTCGACTTCGGCCAGGAGCACGTCATCCTCGGGACCACCGTCGGCCGGTTCGCGAACTACTTCCTGCTGATGCTGCTCATCACGCTCATCGTGGTCGTGGTGTTCCGGCGCAGCAGCGACTCCCGCATCGGCCGCGCCTGGATCGCCATCCGCGAGGACGAGACCGCGGCGCTCGCCATGGGCATCAACGGCTTCCGGGTCAAGCTCATCGCGTTCGCCCTGGGTGCCAGCCTGGCGGGCCTCGCCGGCTCCGTCCAGGCCCACGTCACCTACACGGTGACCCCGGAGCAGTACCAGTTCGCCCACGTCGTCCCGCCGAACTCGGCCTTCCTGCTGGCCGCGGTCGTCCTCGGCGGCATGGGCACCATCGCCGGACCGCTGGTCGGCGCGGCGCTGCTCTACCTGATCCCCGCCAAGCTCCAGTTCCTGGGCGACTACCAGCTCTTCGCCTTCGGCGTCACGCTCATGGTCCTCATGCGCTTCCGTCCGGAGGGCCTCATCCCGAACCGGCGCCGCCAGCTCGAATTCCACGAAGAGGCCGAAGCGCCCGCCGTCCTCACCAAGGCAGGGGCCTGACCACGATGACTACCGACACCACCACCAAGGACGCCGCACCCGGCGCCCCCGCCCCCGGCGAGGTCGTGCTCGACGCCCGTGGCGTCACGATGCGCTTCGGCGGCCTGACGGCCGTGCGCAATGTCGACCTCACCGTCAACAGTGGCGAGATCGTCGGCCTGATCGGCCCCAACGGCGCCGGCAAGACGACCTTCTTCAACTGCCTCACCGGCCTGTACGTCCCCACCGAGGGCGAGGTCCGCTACAAGGGCAACGTCCTGCCGCCGAAGTCCTTCAAGGTCACCGCGGCCGGCATCGCCCGTACCTTCCAGAACATCCGTCTGTTCGCCAACATGACGGTCCTGGAGAACGTCCTCGTCGGCCGCCACACCCGCACCAAGGAGGGCCTCTGGTCCGCCCTGCTGCGCGGCCCCGGCTTCCACAAGGCCGAGGCGGCCTCCCGTGAACGCGCCATGGAGCTCCTGGAGTTCGTGGGCCTGGAGAAGAAGGCCGAGCACCTGGCCCGCAACCTGCCCTACGGCGAGCAGCGCAAGCTGGAGATCGCCCGGGCGCTGGCGAGCGAGCCCGGCCTGCTGCTCCTCGACGAGCCGACCGCGGGCATGAACCCGCAGGAGACCCGGACCACCGAGGAACTGGTCTTCGCGATCCGTGACCGGGGCATCGCCGTCCTCGTCATCGAGCACGACATGCGCTTCATCTTCAACCTCTGCGACCGCGTCGCCGTCCTGGTGCAGGGCGAGAAGCTCGTCGAGGGCGACAGCGCGACCGTGCAGGGCGACGAGCGGGTCGTCGCCGCGTATCTCGGCGAGCCCTTCGAGAACGCTCCCGGCGACGCGGAGGTGGCCGAGGTCGAGGCCGCCGAGGCGCACGCCGAGACCACGACGGACGCCGCGCCCGGCAAGGAGAACGACCGATGACCGCACTGCTCGAAGTCGAGGACCTCCGGGTCGCCTACGGCAAGATCGAGGCCGTCAAGGGCATCTCCTTCAAGGTCGACGCCGGCGAGGTGGTCACCCTGATCGGCACCAACGGTGCCGGCAAGACCACGACCCTGCGCACCCTGTCCGGCCTGCTCAAGCCGGTCGGCGGACAGATCAGGTTCAACGGCAAGTCGCTGAAGAAGGTCCCGGCCCATCAGGTGGTCTCGCTGGGGCTCGCCCACTCCCCCGAGGGGCGGCACATCTTCCCCCGTATGACCATCGAGGACAACCTGCGCCTCGGTGCGTTCCTGCGGAACGACAAGCCGGGCATCGAGAAGGACATCCAGCGCGCCTACGACCTGTTCCCCATCCTCGGGGAGCGCAGGAAGCAGGCGGCCGGCACCCTCTCGGGCGGTGAGCAGCAGATGCTGGCGATGGGCCGGGCCCTGATGTCCCAGCCGAAGCTGCTGATGCTCGACGAGCCGTCCATGGGACTCTCCCCGATCATGATGCAGAAGATCATGGCGACCATCGCGGAGCTGAAGTCCCAGGGAACAACGATTCTGCTGGTCGAGCAGAACGCCCAGGCCGCCCTGTCGCTGGCCGACCAGGGCCACGTCATGGAGGTCGGCAACATCGTCCTGTCGGGCACCGGCCAGGACCTGCTGCACGACGAGTCCGTGCGCAAGGCCTACCTCGGCGAGGACTGAGCGCGCACACGACGAGGCCCGCGCCCCTTCTCCGGGCGCGGGCCTCGTCGTACGTCCCGGGCGGTTCAGCCCTTGCCGGCCTTCTTCTCCTCGCTGTCCGCGATGACGGCCTCGGCCACCTGCTGCATGGACATCCGGCGGTCCATGGAGGTCTTCTGGATCCACCGGAAGGCCGCCGGCTCGGTCAGCCCGTACTCGGTCTGCAGGACCGACTTCGCCCGGTCGACGAGCTTGCGGGTCTCCAGCCGCTGGGTGAGGTCGGCGACCTCCTGCTCCAGCTGCTTCAGTTCGGTGAAGCGGGAGACGGCCATCTCGATGGCCGGCACGACATCGCTCTTGCTGAACGGCTTCACCAGGTAGGCCATGGCGCCGGCGTCACGGGCCCGCTCGACGAGGTCGCGCTGCGAGAAGGCGGTGAGCATGAGGACCGGTGCGATGGACTCCTCGGCGATCTTCTCCGCCGCCGAGATGCCGTCCAGCTTGGGCATCTTCACATCGAGGATGACCAGGTCCGGCTGGTGCTCGCGGGCGAGCTCCACGGCCTGCTCGCCGTCACCGGCCTCGCCGACGACGGTGTACCCCTCCTCCTCCAGCATCTCCTTGAGGTCGAGCCGGATCAGGGCCTCGTCCTCGGCGATGACGACTCGGGTCGTCAGCGGAGGCACGTGCGACTTGTCGTCGTCGGGCGCGTCTACGGGCTGGGGCGACTCGGGGGTCACGGGGGCTCCTCGTTCAGGGCGGAGGTACTGCTGACAAGAGCCTACCTAGCTGCGCTTCTCATCGGTGACCCGGTAGACTCCTCCGGGGTCGCCGAGCCGGGTTGGCGCAACTGGTTGACGCGGAGGTCTCAAACACCTCTGTCCGCAAGGACGTGTGGGTTCGAATCCCATACCCGGCACCCGTAAGCGGAGGATCACGTTACGCGTGATCCTCCGCTTTTTGCTGCATGCGGCCACGACGGGTGACACAGAGTGTCGGCATGAAGCGGCACAGCCCTTCGAGGGGGCCCTCCACCCGCTACCTGGGGGTGTCGTCCTCGCCGATGTGATGGACGCGGACCATGTTGGTCGAGCCGGAGACACCGGGCGGGGAGCCGGCCGTGATGACCACGATGTCGCCCTTCCGGCACCGGCCGTACTTCAGGAGGAGTTCGTCCACCTGGTCGACCATCGCGTCCGTCGAGCCGACGTGCGGGCCGAGGAAGGTCTCGACGCCCCAGGTGAGGCTGAGCTGTGAGCGGGTGGCCTGCTCGGGGGTGAAGGCCAGCAGCGGGATGGGCGAGCGGTAGCGGGAGAGGCGGCGCGCGGTGTCGCCGGACTCGGTGAAGGCCACCAGGAACTTCGCGCTGAGGAAGTCGCCCATCTCGGCCGCGGCCCGGGCGACCGCGCCGCCCTGGGTACGGGGCTTGTTCCGCTCGGTCAGCGGCGAAAGGCCCTTGGCCAGGATGTCCTCCTCGGCCGCCTCGACGATACGGGCCATGGTGCGCACCGTCTCCACGGCGTGCTTGCCGACGCTCGTCTCGCCGGACAGCATCACCGCGTCCGTGCCGTCGATGACCGCGTTGGCGACGTCGGAGGCCTCCGCGCGGGTCGGGCGCGCGTTGTCGATCATGGAGTCGAGCATCTGCGTCGCCACGATGACCGGCTTGGCATTGCGCTTGGCCAGCTTGATGGCGCGCTTCTGGACGATCGGGACCTGCTCCAGAGGCATCTCCACGCCCAGATCGCCGCGGGCCACCATGAGGCCGTCGAAGGCGGCGACGATGTCGTCGATCGCCTCGACCGCCTGCGGCTTCTCCACCTTGGCGATCACCGGCAGACGGCGGCCCTCCTCGTCCATGATGCGGTGGACGTCCTCGACGTCCTTGCCGCTGCGGACGAAGGACAGCGCGATGACGTCGCAGCCGGTGCGCAGTGCCCAGCGGAGGTCGGCCTCGTCCTTCTCGGAGAGCGCCGGGACGGAGACGGCGACGCCGGGCAGGTTCAGGCCCTTGTGGTCGGAGACCATGCCGCCCTCGACCACGACGGTGTGCACGCGCGGGCCGTCGACGGAGGTGACTTCGAGGCAGACCTTGCCGTCGTCGACGAGGACGCGCTCACCCGGAGTGACGTCGGCGGCGAGCCCGGAGTAGGTGGTGCCGCACTGGTTGCGGTCCCCCTCGGCGTCCGGTTCCACGGTGATGACGAAGGAGTCGCCGCGTTCAAGGAGTACGGGTCCTTCGGCGAATCGGCCGAGCCGGATCTTCGGACCCTGAAGGTCCGCGAGGACTCCGACGCTGCGGCCGGACTCGTCGGCCGCCTTTCGCACGCGCTGGTAACGCTCCTCGTGCTCGGCGTAGCTGCCGTGGCTGAGATTGAATCGGGCGACGTCCATTCCGGCCTCGACCAGTGCCTTGATCTGGTCGTACGAGTCGGTGGCGGGCCCCAGAGTACAAACGATCTTTGCTCGGCGCATGCATCGAGCCTAGGCCTTACCCGCCGGTAGAGAATTCGCCGGGGGTGACCACTCAACAACCTTTGCGTGAAGCCTCATTGACAAGTGTTGAATTGTGCGCACCGGCGCTCCGATGAGCATATGGAGCGCCGTGGCATTTTCGAGCCGTGGCATTTTCGAGCAGAGGCCTTCCGCTTTTCCTCGCAGGCGCGGCGGCTTTCCTCACAGGCGCGGCGGCGCCATCGTGAAACGGGCGTTCACCTGGGCGTAGACGTGTTGGCATTGGGGTTCGAGGTCCAGCGGGGCCGCCGTGTCCTCCGCCGCTGCGGCGAAGGCCATGGAGCGGGCCCGGCCGGGGGCCTGGGGGGCGTAGGACTCCGCCTTCTCCGCGCCGATGTCGGCGAGCTCCACCAGCGCGGCCAGTGTGGTGCCGAGCGCCTCCGCGTACTCGCGGGCGCGCTGGACCGCCTCGCGCACCGCTTGCTGGCGGGCCTGACGGTGCACCGGCGAGTCGGGGCGCAGGGCCCACCACGGGCCGTCGACCCGGGTCAGCTCCAAGTCGGCCAACCGCGTGGTGAGTTCGCCGAGGGCGGTGAAGTCGGAGAGTTCCACGGTGACATGGACGCGGCCGTGATAGGTGCGCACGCGCTCGCTCCGGCCGTGCGAGGACAGTTCCGGGGTGATGGAGAAGAAGCCGGTCTCCAGGCGCTCCACGGCCTCGCCGTAGGACTTCACGAGGTCGAGGACGGCGGCGTTGCGGCGGGTGAGGTCGTCCAGGGCGGAACGCCGGTCCCGTCCCCGGGCGTTCACAGTGACCCCGATGCGGGCGATCTCGGGGGCGACTTCGAGATGGGCCTCGCCGCGGACGGCGATGCGGGGGGCGTCGGCGGTGCCGTACGGAGCGGTCATACGCCCCACTCTGTCACGTCTTAGCTGTTTGGTGGCAACGGAGTTCACCGATGAGGTCACCAGATCGCAACCTCCCGGACCTGTTGCCGTCAGGCTTGGCCGGGCCAGAATCTACGCGCGTCGTTGACCGTTCCCCTAGGAGATCCAGACATGCCCTTGAACCGTCGGAAGTTCCTGAAGAAGTCCGCCGCGACCGGAGCGGGCGTGGCGATCGCCGGTGCGGCGGCGGCTCCGGCCGCGCAGGCTGCGGAGACCGGGGCGGCGGCGAAGCCGGCGAAGCGCTACTCCCTGACCGTCATGGGCACCACCGACCTGCACGGTCACGTCTTCAACTGGGACTACTTCAAGAACGCGGAGTACACGGACAAGGCGGGCAACGCGCAGGGCCTGTCCCGTATCTCCACCCTGGTGAACCAGATCCGCGCCGAGAAGGGCCGCTGCAACACGCTGCTGCTGGACGCGGGCGACACGATCCAGGGCACCCCGCTCACGTACTACTACGCCAAGGTCGATCCGATCACCGCCAAGGGCGGTCCGGTGCACCCGATGGCGCAGGCGATGAACGCCATCGGCTACGACGCCGCGGCGCTCGGCAACCACGAGTTCAACTACGGCATCGAGACGCTGCGCAAGTTCGAGGAGCAGTGCCACTTCCCGCTGCTCGGCGCCAACGCCGTGGACGCGAAGTCGCTGAAGCCCGCCTTCCCGCCCTACTTCATCAAGAAGTTCCATGTGCCGGGCGCTCCGCCGGTCAAGGTCGCCGTCCTCGGTCTGACCAACCCGGGCATCGCGATCTGGGACAAGGCCTACGTCCAGGGCAAGCTGGCCTTCCCGGGTCTGGAGGAGCAGGCCGCGAAGTGGGTGCCGAAGCTGCGGGCGATGGGCGCGGACGTGGTCGTCGTGTCGGCGCACTCCGGCTCGTCCGGCACGTCGTCGTACGGTGACCAGCTGCCGTACGTCGAGAACTCGGCGGCGCTGGTCGCCCAGCAGGTGCCCGGCATCGACGCGATCCTCGTCGGCCATGCGCATGTGGAGATCCCGGAGCTGAAGGTCACCAACGCCAAGACCGGAAAGACGGTCGTGCTGTCGGAGCCGCTGGCGTTCGCCGAGCGCCTGTCCGTCTTCGACATCGAGCTGGTCTTCGGCAGGGGCAGGTGGACCGTCGAGTCCGTCTCCTCGAAGGTGCTCAACTCCAACACGGTCGCCGACGACCCGAAGATCACCAAGCTGCTGACCGACGAGCACGCGAAGGTCGTCGAGTACGTCAACCAGGTCGTCGGCTCCGCGACCGAGACCCTGACCACGGTCGATGCCCGCTACAAGGACGCCCCGATCATCGACCTGATCAACAAGGTCCAGGAGGACGTGGTCAAGGCGGCGCTGGCGGGCACCGAGTACGCCGCGCTGCCGGTGGTCTCGCAGGCCTCGCCGTTCTCCCGCACCTCGGAGATCCCGGCCGGCGAGGTGACCATCCGGGACCTGTCGAGCCTGTACGTGTACGACAACACGCTGGTCGCCAAGCTGCTGACGGGCGCCCAGATCCGGGAGTACCTGGAGTACTCGGCCGAGTACTTCGTCCAGACGGCCGCCGACGCCGCCGTCGACGTCGAGAAGCTGACGAACGCCAACGACCGCCCGGACTACAACTACGACTACGTGTCGGGCTTCCAGTACGAGATCGACATCGCCCAGGCGGCCGGTTCGCGGGTCAAGAACCTCACCTACAACGGTGCCGCGCTGGACGACGCCCAGCAGTTCGTGTTCGCGGTGAACAACTACCGCGCGAACGGCGGCGGCGCGTTCCCGAACGTCGCCTCGGCCAAGGAGCTGTGGTCGGAGTCGACGGAGATCCGGACCCGGATCGCGGAGTGGGTGACCGCGAAGGGTGTGCTGGACCCGAAGGACTTCGCGTCGGTGGACTGGAAGCTCACCCGCAACGGAACCCCGGTGTTCTAGGGGTCCTGGGGGTCCAGGGGTCCTAGGGGTCCTAGGGGTCCTAGGGGTCTAGGGGTCCGGCAGGGCCGGGTCGGCGGCGTCGGTGGTCATCCTTGGCCCTGGCGCCGCCGGCGTATGCGCCGCCTCCTGCGTGTCCGGCGTCTCCCCTACCGGCTCTCCGCCAGCGGGGTCAGCGTCTTCCCGCGCCTGGCCTCGGGGACCCGCTCCGGCTGGTCGAGCCCGAACGTGGTGAACGCCGCGCGCGCGGGCAGCGGATACGGTTCCTTCCCCGTCAGGGAGTTGAGGATGGTGGCACTGCGCCAGGCGGCGAGGCCGAGGTCCGGGGCGCCGACACCGTGGGTGTGGAGTTCGGCGTTCTGCACATAGGCCGTGCCGGTGACCGCGCGGTCGAGGACGAGCCGGAACCGCTCGTCGACGCGCGGGCGTTCCCTGGTGTCGCGGCACAGGTAGGGGTCGAGGCCGGCCAGGATGCGGTCCAGGGGGCGCTCGCGGTAGCCGGTGGCGAGGACGACCGCGTCGGTGGTGAGCCGGGAGCGGCTGTTCTGCTGGACGTGCTCCAGATGGAGCTCGACCTTGGTGGTGGCGACGCGCCCCGCCGTACGGACCCGGACACCGGGGGTGAGGACGGCGTCGGGCCAGCCGCCGCGCAGGGTACGGCGGTAGAGCTCGTCGTGGATCGCGGCGATGGTGTCGGTGTCGATGCCCTTGTGGAGCTGCCACTGGGAGGCCACGAGCCCGTCGCGGACGCCTTCCTCCAGGGCGTGGAAATAGCGCGTGTAGTCGGGCGTGAAGTGCTCCAGGCCGAGCTTGGAGTACTCCATCGGGGCGAAGGCCTCCGTACGGCCGATCCAGTGCAGCCGCTCGCGTCCGGCGGGGCGGTGGCGCAGCAGGTCGAGGAAGACCTCGGCGCCGGACTGTCCCGAGCCGACGACGGTGACATGGCCGGCGGCGAGGAAGGCCTCGCGGTGGTCGAGGTAGTCGGAGGCGTGGATGACGGGCGCGCCGGGGGCCTCGACGAGGGGCTTGAGGGGGTCGGGGACGTAGGGGGCGGTGCCGACGCCGAGGACGATGTTCTTCGTGTACGTACAGCCGGTGGCCTCGGCGTTTCCGTCGGCGTCGAGCCGGGTGAAGTCGACCTCGAAGGCGTCGCGTCCGGGGTTCCAGCGGACGGCGTCGACCTGGTGGGAGAAGCGCAGCCCGGGGAGGTTCTCGGAGACCCAGCGGCAGTAGGAGTCGTACTCGGTGCGCTGGATGTGGAAGCGCTCGGCGAAGTAGAAGGGGAACAGCCGGTTGCGGGCCTTGAGGTAGCTGAGGAAGCTCCAGCGGCTGGCCGGGTCGGCGAGGGTCACCAGGTCGGCGAGGAACGGGACCTGGATGGTCGCGCCCTCGATGAGCAGGCCGGGGTGCCAGTCGAAGCCGGGGCGCTGCTCGTAGAAGACGGCGTCGAGTTCGGCGAGCGGGTGGGCTAGGGCGGCGAGGGAGAGGTTGAACGGTCCGATGCCGATGCCGACCAGGTCACGGGGTGCTTCTGGCTCGTGGTCCGGGGGTTGGGTCATCTGGTGGGGGTTCCTTCCACGAGTTTCAGCAGCTCGGCCGGCTCGTCCGGCCGGGTGTGGGGGTTCAGGAGGGTGGCCTTGAGCCAGAGGCGGCCGTCGAGGCGGGCCCGGCCGAGGACGGCGCGACCCTCGTGCAGCAGGGTGCGCCGTACGCCGGCGACGGCTTCGTCGGTTGCCCCGGCGGGCCGGAACAGGACGGTGCTGATGACCGGCCGGTCGTAGAGCTCGAAGGCGGGGTGCTCCTGGACGAGGGCCGCGAACTCCCTTGCCCGTGCGCAGACCTGGTCGACGAGGGCGCCGAGGCCGGTGCGGCCGAGGGTCCTGAGGGTGACGGCGATCTTGAGGACGTCGGGGCGGCGGGAGGTGCGCAGGGACCGACCGAGCAGGTCGGGCAGACCGGCCTCGGTGTCGTCGTCGGCGTTGAGGTAGTCGGCGTGCTGGTGCAGTACGGCCAGATCGCGGGGGCGCGAGACGGCGAGCAGGCCCGCGGCGACCGGCTGCCAGCCGAGTTTGTGCAGGTCGAGGGTGACGGTGTGGGCGGCCTCCAGCCCGGCGAGCTTCTCGCGGTGCCGTTCGCTGAAGACCAGTCCGCCGCCGTACGCCGCGTCGATGTGCAGACGGGCACCGTGGGCGGCGCAGAGTCCGGCGATCTCGGGCAGCGGGTCGATGAGACCTGCGTCGGTGGTGCCGGCGGTGGCGGCGACCAGCACGGGGCGGGGGAAGCGGGTGAGGACCTCGTCCAGGGCGGCGGGGTCGAGGGTGCCGTTCGGGGCGGGGACGATCACCGGGTCGGGCAGGCCCAGCAGCCAGGCCGCGCGGGGCAGGGAGTGATGGGCGTTGGCGCCGCACACGAGCCGCACGCTTCCGCCGTGGGCCTCGCGGGCGAGCAGCAGGGCGAGCTGGTTGGACTCGGTGCCGCCGGTGGTGACGAGCGAGTCGGCCAGGCCGATCTCGTGGGCGAGCTCTCGGGTGACGAGGGCCTCCAGGGCGGAGGCGGCCGGTGCCTGGTCCCAGGAGTCCAGGGACGGGTTGAGGGCGCTCGCGGCGAGGTCGGCGGCGGTGGCGAGGGCGAGTGGCGGGCAGTGCAGATGCGCCGCGCAGAGCGGGTCGGCGGGGTCGGCGGCGCCCTCGGCGAAAACGCGGACGAGGGTGCGCAGCGCGTCGGGGTCGCCCTCGTCCGGCAGTACGTCCCCCACGGCATCCGCGACGGCCGCGGCAACCGCCTCCGGCCCACCCGCGGGCAGCGGTCCGCCACGGGCCCGCCCGCCCTCCCGCAGGGCGTCGAGCACGGTGTCGATCAACGGCCGCAGGGCGTCGGGCCCTTCGGGACCTGAGGCGAGGGGGTACGGCGTGCTCATGGGCTCTCCTCCGGGGGCGCGGGGCAGGCGAACATCCATGTGGAGAGTTCCAGCTTGTACGCCATCGGGCCGACGCGCCCGGAAAGTCCAACGATCGAAACCCGAAAGTGGGTACTCCCGTGCGGGGAAAGCGTGTTGGGGCTGCGGTTGGTTGACGTGACCGCGATCGATGGGCCCAGTGGGCAGCTGCTGCCGGGTGAGGCGCAGAGCCTTTGCCACGCGCTGCCGGCGGGCGCGGTCCCGTGGGCCTGTTCCTGCTGACGCCACGCGGGCCTGACGGCAGGCGGGTCGCGGCCGGACGGATCGGCGGCTCGGTCACGGTCCGGGCCGGGGCCGGCCCGCGGACGTCCGGTGCGGGTCATCCGACAGACGCGGCCCGGCCACCCCGGGGCCGTGGACGCGCGGTGGCGGGGGCCGGTGTTCCGGATCTGGGTGCGGTGGCTCAACGCGCATCCGATGGCGCGCAGCCCGAGCACCGGTTCAGGGCTCGGGCGACAGCGGCGCGGCCCGCACACCGGATCAGCGCACGCCCGGAGGCGGCCCGCCCTGCGCACCGGTTCAGGGCTCGCCCCGTGGCGGAATCCCTACGCCAGAGACCTGTCCATGCCCCGTCGCGGCGCCCCGCGCATCGGATCAGGGCGCACCCGATGACAAGGCCCCGTCTCACATCCGCGCACACCAGGGGTCGGCGCACCCCGCACCGGAACAGCCCGCGCGCGGGGCCGAGTACTTCCCGACCGGTCGGACCTAGGCCGACGACTCCCGCCCCCGAACCCGCAACGCCCGTGCCAGGTCGTCGAGTTCGTCGACGAGTCGGCGGCGCAGGGGCGTCACCGGGTCGGCGTCGCGCAGACAGGCCTCGCCCAGGGCGAGGTTCTCCGCGTCCACGGCGTACGACGGGAAGGCGTACCGGCCGGCGGCGGTGGCGATGGCGGGTCCGCGGCGGGCGGCCACCGGGAGCGCGTCCGTGTAGTACCGCGCCACGTACTCCCGGACCAGGTCGGCCTGCTCGGGCTGCCAGAAGCCCTGGGCGGTGGCCGTGAAGAGGTAGTTGGACAGGTCGTCCGTGGCGAACAACGCGTCCCAGGCGGCGCGCTTGGCCTCGGGGTCGGGCAGCGCGGCCCGGCAGCGGGCGGCGCCCTCCTGGCCGGTGGCGCTCGGGTCGCGCTCCAGCTCGGCGGCGATCGCGGCCTCGTCGGTGGCGCCGAGGACGGCGAGGCGGCCGAGGATGCGCCAGCGCAGCTCGGGGTCGAGCTCCGGCCCGCCGGGCACGGTGCCGTCGGCGAGCCAGGCGGCGATGGTGTCCGGATGGGCGGCGACGTCGATGAAGTGGCGGACGGCGATCAGCCGCAGTCCGGGGTTGTCGCCGTCCTCGGTGCGCCGGATGAAGTCGCGGCACAGCGAGGAGAGGGTGGCCAGGGCCGCCGGACGCTCCTCGGGGTCGAGGTAGCGGTCGGCGATGTGCGTCGAGGCGAAGGCCAGCACGCCCTGGACGAGGGCCAGGTCCGTCTCGCGGGGAAGGTGGGCGCGCGCGGTCTCCAGGAACGCGGCGGGCGGGAGTTCCCCGTCGCGGACGGCGTCCCTGAGGGCGTTCCACACCACCGCGCGGGTGAGCGGCTCGGGCAGGCCGGACAGGCCCGTGCGAACCGCCTCGAAGGACCCGGCGTCGAACCGGACCTTGGCGTAGCTCAGGTCGCCGTCGTTGAGCAGGAGCAGCGCGGGGCGCTTGCCGATGGGCTGCGGGGCGGTCTGCGGGACGTCCAGGCCGATGCGCTCACGCAGGACGAGGCCGCCCTCGTCGCCGAGATCATGGTCGTACACACCGACGCTGATGCGGTGCGGGCGGCTGCCGGCGCGGTTCACGGTGAGCGCGTACGTGCCGGTCTCGTCACCCGCGGTGACCACCGGGGTGAGCGTGTCGACGCCGGTGGTGCGCAGCCAGGCGTCCGCCCAGGCGTGGACGTCGCGGTCGGTGGCGGCGGACAGGGAGTCGATGAAGTCGGCGAGGGTGGCGTTGCCGAACCTGTGCCGGGCGAAGTGGATGTTGATGCCGGCGAGGAAGTCCTTCTCGCCGAGCCAGGCCACCAGCTGGCGCAGCGCGGAGGCGCCCTTGGCGTAGGAGATGCCGTCGAAGTTGAGCAGCGCGGCGGCCGTGTCGTCGACGGCCTCGGGGGCGACGGGGTGGGTGGAGGGGCGCTGGTCGGCGTCGTAGCCCCAGGCCTTGCGGGCCACGCCGAAGTCGACCCAGGTGTCGGTGAAGCGGGTTGCCTCGATGGTGGTCTGGTAGCCCATGTACTCGGCGAAGGACTCGTTCAGCCAGATGTCGTCCCACCACTTGAGGGTGACGAGGTCGCCGAACCACATGTGGGCCATCTCGTGGGCGATGACCATGGCGCGGGTCTGCCGCTCGGTGTCGGTGACGGCGGAGCGGTAGACGAACTCGTCGCGGAAGGTGACCAGGCCCGGGTTCTCCATGGCGCCCGCGTTGAACTCGGGGACGAAGGCCTGGTCGTAGGAGTCGAAGGGGTAGGGCTCCTCGAACTTCTCGTGGAACCGGTCGAAGCACGCGCGCGTGATGTCGAGGATCTCGTCGGCGTCCGCGTCGAGGTACGGCGCGAGGGAGCGGCGGCAGTGGATGCCGAAGGGCAGGCCGCGGTGCTCGGTGCGCACGGAGTGCCAGGGGCCGGCGGCGACGGCGACGAGGTACGTGGAGATCAGCGGGGTTGGTGCGGCCTGCCAGCGGCCCTCGCCGAGGTGCTCGGTGACGCCGTTGGCGAGGACGGTCCAGCCCTCGGGGGCCTTGACGGTCAGCTCGAAGACGGCCTTCAGGTCGGGCTGGTCGAAGGCGGCGAAGACGCGCTGCACGTCGTCCATGAACAGCTGCGTGTAGGCGTACGTCTCCCCGTCGGTGGGGTCGGTGAAGCGGTGCATGCCCTCCCCGGTGCGGGAGTAGCGCATGACGGCGTCGAGGCGCAGCTCGTGCTCACCGGCGGTGAGGCCCTTCAGCGGCAGCCGGTCCTGGTCCAGGGTCTCCGGGTCCAGGGGCTGTCCGTCGAGCGTGACGGAGCGCAGCTCGGCGGGCTTGAGCTCGACGAACGTGTCCCCGGCGGTCCGCGCGCCGAACCGGATCACGGTGCGTGAGTCGAAGGTCTCGTCCCCGGTGGTCAGGTCGAGTTCGATCGCGTAGCGGTGGACGTCGAGGAGCTGTGCTCGGATCTGCGCTTCGTCGCGCGTCAGTACGGACATGCAGGACATGCTGCCTGATGGCACTGACGGCGCACAGGGGCGGATCGGTACACGGCTTATGTCCGGTCCTGCGCCGGGGCGGTCAGGGAGGTGTCCCGCTGGGGCGGAACCCGGCTGCCGGAGCGGGCCGGCGCACGTCGCAGAGCGCTCTTCGCGCCCTCGGCGCGGCCCTCGACGCGGGCACGCAGTTCGCGGACCTCCCGCTCCAGGGCGAGGTTGCGCTGATGGGTGTCGTACAGATAGCGCACCTTGGTGCGCAGGGCCCAGGGGTCGATGGGCTTGAGGACGAGGTCGGCGACGCCCAGCCCGAACGCGGTGGCGGTCAGGTCGTGATCCGGGCCGAATCCGGTGAGCAGGACGACCGGTATGTGCTGGGTCTGCTCGACGCGGCGCATGTAACGCACCACCTCCAGACCGCTGACGCCGGGCATGCGCACATCCAGCAGCAGGAGGCCGACCCGGCCGCGGAGCACCTGTTTGAGCGCCTCGTCACCGCTGGTGGCGCGGCCGAGTTGGTAGCCCAGCGGGGCGAGGGCGCTCTCCAGCGCGTACAGCGTTTCCTTGTGGTCGTCGACGATGAGGATCTTGGCATCCGGCGGCATGGCCCAGGTCCCTCCCGTGTGGACAACCAGCGTACGACCCCGCACTGACACGGAGTGCTCGCCGGCTGACGAGGAGTGCACAGCGCAGCATGCCCCTCCCCGCCCCCGCTGTCACGACCCCTGCCGCGTCGGCCGAGGTCAGTTCGCTCCCGGCGCCTGTCCGTTGACGGTGTCCCCGGCGATGCGCTCGTGGTGTCTGATCACCTCGGCGATGATGAAATTGAGGAACTTCTCAGCGAACGCCGGGTCCAGCTTGGCGTTCTCGGCGAGGGTGCGCAGCCGGGCGATCTGCCGTGCCTCGCGGGCGGGATCGGCGGGCGGCAGTTGGTGGACGGCCTTGAGCCGGCCGACCTGCTGGGTGCACTTGAAGCGCTCGGCGAGCATGTGGACGACGGCCGCGTCGATGTTGTCGATGCTGTCGCGCAGGCGGTCGAGTTCCTCGCGCACGGCGGGGTCGACGTCACCGGTACCGGTGTGGCTGGTGGTCATGGACGTCAACCCTAAGGGGCGGACGGGTTCTCGATCATCGGCAACGGTCGGGGTCGGGGTGCTGGTCCCAGGAGGACGAACTGGGCGCACACCCGCCTACAGTGGAGAGGAGTTCTGGGCGTCTTTGGGGGTCAGGGCGTGGCGAACGACGGACCGGTCGAGCACGGCTACCCGCATCTGGAGACGGTGCGGGCGGCCATCACCGCGCTGTACCAGCGCCTCTCGTACGACACCATCCAGACCTTCTCGGCCAGCGTGGCCCCCGCCGACGTGGCGTTCTGCGACACGGACGATCTGCATCTGGGCGCGCAGCGCGTGGCCCGCGAGATGATGCGGCACTTCCGGCTGCCGGATGCCCGGCTGATCGTCTGCTTCCGCGAGATGACCCATGCGGCGAACGTGGAACTCGCGGCGGGCCCGGAGTACTTCGTCGAGCTGAACGACCGGTTCCGCACCCATCGCCGGGACATCGGCGCGGCGCTCGCCCACGAGGTGATGCACGTCTATCTGCACCGTCTGGACCTGTCGTTCCCGGGCACCGCGCAGAACGAGATCCTCACGGACACGGCGACGACGTACCTGGGGGCGGGCTGGCTGCTGCTGGACGCGTACCGGGAGGACACGGTGTCGTCCCAGAAGCTCGGGTATCTCACACCGGAGGAGTTCGGCTACGTCCTGGCGAAGCGCTCCCTGGTCTTCGGCGAGGACCCCTCGGTGTGGTTCACCAGCCCGCAGGCCTACACGGCGTACACCAAGGGCATGGCCCAGGCCCGCCGCGACGAGCAGCAGCCCCCACTGACCGCCGCGGGCTGGGCGGGCCGCCGCCGCTACGCCCACGACCGCCGTCACGCCCACGGTCCGCAGCCCGGGGTCCCGTACACCTTCACCCCCGACGGGGTCGGCGGCCATCTGCGCGTCTCGTTCCCCTGCCCCACCTGCCACCAGCGGATCAGGGTGCCGGTACGGGGGCGGGTCCGGGCGCGGTGCGGGCTGTGCCGGACGGTGCTGGAGTGCGACACGTAGGTTGCGCCGTCCGCCGCGGCGGGCGTTGCCGGGAAGCGGAAGGGGCGGAGCCGCAGCGGGCCCCGCCCCGAACCCTCGCCCGCCTCACCCCTCGTGCCCCGCCACCGCCCGCCGCGGCAGCGCCACGCACAACCCGGCACACACCAGGAACCCGCCGGCCACCCACGGCATCGCCGCACCGAGGGCCTCGGTCATGCCCTCCCCCACGTGGTCGAAGAACACCGTGCCGACCACCGCGGCGCCCAGCGCTCCGCCGAACTGCTGAGCCGTGGAGAAGATGCCGGACGCGCCGCCCGCGAGCTCCGCCGGCACCGCGGACAGGACCACGTTCACCAGCGGCACCACCAGGAAGCCGAGCCCGGCCCCGGCAATCACCAGCCCCGGCACCAGCGGCCAGGCCCCGGTGTGCGCGGCGGACGCTCCGTGCACCGCTGCCCACACCCAGCCGAAGCCGGCCGCCATCATCAGCGCGCCTGCCCCGAGCACGGTCCGCCCGTACTTCACGGCGAGCCCGTCCGCGGCGGGCGCGGTCAGGAAGCCGCCCGCCGAGAAGGCCACGGTCACCACGCCGGCCTGCATCGGCGTGTACCCCTCGCTCCCCTGCAGCCAGATCGCGAAGACCAGGAAGAAGCCCTGCATCCCGACGGAGAACAGCAGTTGGACGAGGACGCCGATCGAGAACGCGGGGAGCCGGAAGGCCCGCGCCGGCAGCAGCGGCACCGTCCCGGCGCGCTCCCTGCGCCGTGCCTCGTACACGCCGAGCCCGACGACCCCGGCCGTCCCCGCGACGAGGCAGATCCAGCCCCACAGCGGCCAGCCGTTCTCCCGGCCCTGCACCAGCGGCAGCACGATCGCCACCAGTCCGGCGGCCAGCACCAGGCTGCCCAGCAGGTCGGGCCGGCCCGCGGACCGCTCCCGGGTGGCCGGCACCAGGAGCAGTCCGCCCACGAAGGTCCCCACCGCCACCGGCACGTTCACCAGGAACACCGACCGCCAGCCCCAGCCGAACAGATCGGCGTCGGTGAGCAGCCCGCCGAGCAGCAGCCCCACGGCCGAGGCGAATCCGGCGACGGCGCCGTACATCCCGAAGGCGGCCCCTCGCTCCTTGCCCCGGAACAGCGTGCGGAACGAGCCGAGCACCTGCGGCACCAGCACCGCGGCCATCACGCCCTGCACCGCCCGCGCGGCGATCAGCTGGCCCGGCGACTGTGCGATCCCGCACGCCAGGCTGGCGGCTCCGAAGCCCGCCGTACCGGCGAGGAAGAGGGCCCGGCGTCCCAGGCGGTCCCCGAGGTGGCCGGAGACGATCAGGGTCGCCGCGAAGCCGAGCAGGTAGGCGGAGACCAGCCACTGCAGTTCGCTCGCCGAGGCATGCAGGTCGCGTCCGATGGACGGGATCGCCACGTTGACGATCGTCACGTCCAGCAGGTCCATCAGTGCCGCGATCATCATCACGACGGCGGCGGCCCAGCGGCGCGGATGCGGCTCGGACGCGATGGGCGGGGTTGTGCTGAGGGTGGTGGGCACGGTGCCTCCCCGGGCTCCAGATTTATTTCGTTCGACCTAACGAAAGACTTGCATCCGGATGGGTGTGGGCGCAAGTCGTTAGTTCGGTCGAACGAAATATTTGCTAGCCTGGAGCCATGAGCAGGAGCGGAGCAACGAGCGGTGACCGGCGGGCCGAGACCCTGCAGCGCCTGATGGAGGTGGGCCGTGTGCACAGCGGCGTCACCGTGATGTTCCATTCGGCGATCGCCGCCAAGCAGGGCCTGAACGCCACGGAGGAGAAGACCCTCGACCTCCTGGAGCGCCACGGCCCGCTCACCGCGAAGGAGTTGGCGCAGCTGACCGGCCTGGCCCCCGCCTCCGTCACCGGTCTGGTCGACCGTCTGGAGGCCAAGGGCTTCGCCCGCCGGGTCAAGCACCCCACCGACAAACGCCGGGTGCTCGTCGAGTTGAACCGGGAGAAGATCGGCGAACTCGCCGTGTTCTTCGAGGACTGGGCACGCGACATCGTGGCGGCGTGCGAGGAGTTCGGTACGGAGGAACTGGAGACCGTGGTCAGGTTTCTGACGGTCATGTCGGAGGCACAGCGCAAGGCTGCCGCCCGGCTGTCGTCGTAGCAGCGCCTACGCCCCGTAGACCCGCCCGGGAACCTCCGCCTCGGCGAGCAGCTTGCCTGCCGTCTCCCCCGCCTCGGCCGGTGTCCACAGCGCGCCCTTGTCGGCGGTGGGTCCCGGCCGCCAGCCCTCCATGACGGTGATCCGGCCGCCCTCGGCCTCGAACACCCGGCCGGTGACACCGGCGCTCGCGGCGGAGCCCAGCCAGACCACCAGCGGGGACACGTTCGCCGGCGCCATGGCGTCGAAGCCGGACTCGGGGGCCGCCATGGTCTCGGCGAAGGTGCCTTCGGTCATACGGGTGCGGGCCGCGGGGGCGACGGCGTTGACCTGGACGCCGTACCGGCCGAGTTCGGCCGCCGCGACCAGGGTCAGCCCGACGATCCCGGCCTTCGCGGCGCTGTAGTTCCCCTGCCCGACGGAGCCCAGCAGTCCGGCGCCGCTGCTGGTGTTGACGATCCGGGCCACCGGTGTCCGGCCGGCCTTGGCCTCGGCCCGCCAGTGCGCGGCGGCGTGCTTGAGGGGCAGGAAGTGGCCCTTGAGGTGGACGCGGAGCACGGCGTCCCAGTCGTCCTCGTCGAGGTTGACGAGCATGCGGTCGCGCAGGAAGCCGGCGTTGTTGACGAGCGTGTCGAGCCGGCCGTACGTCTCCAGGGCCGCCGCCACCAGGGATTCGGCCCCGGCGCTCGTGGCGATGTCGGCGCCGTGGGCGACGGCCTCGCCGCCCGCCGCGCGGATCTCCTCGACGACCCGGTGGGCCGGGCTGCCGGGCCCGGGTGCCCCGTCGAGCCCGACGCCCAGGTCGTTGACGACGACGCGGGCGCCCTCCGCCGCGAACGCGAGCGCGTGGGCCCGGCCCAGCCCCCGCCCGGCGCCGGTGACGACGACGACGCGTCCGGCGCAGATTCCGCTCATCTCACTCCTCCTTGTCGGCGGGCTTGTTGTCCTTGTCGGCGGGCTTGTCGGCGGTCGCGGCGTCCAGGAAGGCCGGCCGCTCCCCTCCTCCGTGCACGAGCAGACTCGCCCCGCTGATGTACGCGGCCGCGTCGGAGGCGAGGAAGACGGCGGCCGCGCCGATGTCGGACGGAGCGGCCAGCCGTCCGAGCGGAACGGTGCCGGAGACCGCGGCGACGCCGTCCTCACCGCCATAGTGGAGGTGGGACAGTTCGGTGCGGACCATGCCGACGACGAGGGTGTTGACGCGGACCTCCGGCGCCCATTCCACCGCCATGGAACGCGCCAGGTTCTCCAGTCCCGCCTTGGCAGCACCGTAGGCCGCCGAGCCGGGTGAGGGGCGGCTGCCGCTGACGCTGCCGACCATCACGACCGAGCCCCGGGTCCGCCGGAGGTGGTCGTACGCCGCGAGGGAGGCCGTCAGCGGGGTGACGAGGTTCAGCTCGATCACCCGTGCGTGCCGCTCGGCGTCCGCGTCAGCCAGCCGCCGGTACGGGGTGCCGCCGGCGTTGTTGACGAGGACGTCGAGCCGGGGCAGCGCGTCGAAGAAGGCGTGCACGGCGGGCGGGTCGCGCAGGTCGAGGGGCCTGAACTCGACGCCGTCTAGGGGCACTTCGGGTGCTCTGCGGGCGCAGACGAGGACCCGGTCGCCGGTCTCGGCGAAGGCCCTCGCAATCCCCGCGCCGACGCCCCGGGTGCCGCCCGTGACGACGACGGTCCTGCCGCGCGGCGAGTTGTCCACAGGCCTCCCGCTCGTCTTGTCCACAGGGCCTCCCGCTCGTCTTCGCCGACTGCTAGCTTCGAAGCGTCACACCTAACAAATGTTTGGTGGAAAGGCAGCTGAGTGCGAAGGTAGCTGATGCGTCCATGAGTGTCTCCACCTCGTCCCCGGAAAAGGGGATTTCGCTCGTCACGGTCGACTTCCCACCGGTGAACGCACTGCCGGTGGCCGGATGGTTCGCCCTGGCCGAGGCCGTGCGCGCGGCGGGCCGTGACCCGGAGGTCCGGTGCGTCGTGCTGGCCGCCGAGGGGCGGGGCTTCAACGCGGGCGTGGACATCAAGGAGATACAGACGGACGGCCAGGCGGCGCTGATCGGCGCCAACCAGGGCTGCGCGGCGGCCTTCGCGGCGGTCTACGAGTGCGAGACGCCCGTGGTCGCGGCGGTGCAGGGGTTCTGTCTGGGCGGCGGAATAGGCCTGGTGGGGAACGCGGACGCGATCGTGGCGAGCGACGACGCCACGTTCGGGCTGCCCGAGCTGGACCGAGGCGCGCTCGGTGCCGCCACACATCTGGCCCGGCTGGTCCCGCAGCATCTGATGCGCGCGCTGTACTACACCTCGCGCACGGCGAGCGCGGCCGAGTTGCATGCGCACGGCTCGGTGTGGCGGGTGGTGCCGCGCGAGGGCTTACGGGCGGCCGCGCTGGAGCTGGCGCGGGAGATCGCCGCCAAGGACGGGCGGCTGCTGCGCATGGCCAAGGCGGCCATCAACGGGATCGACCCGGTCGACGTGCGCCGCAGCTACCGCTTCGAACAGGGCTTCACCTTCGAGGCCAACCTCAGCGGGCTGGCCGACCGGGTCCGGGACACGTTCGGGAAGGAGGGCGCATAGGTGGGCGACAAGACGATGACCGCCGACGAGGTGGTCTCCCGCCTGGAGAGCGGCATGACCCTCGGCATCGGCGGCTGGGGGTCGCGACGCAAGCCGATGTCCCTGGTCAGAGCACTGCTCCGAACCGGGATCGGCGATCTCACCGTCGTGTCGTACGGCGGCCCGGACGTCGGCATGCTGGCGGCGGCCGGACGCGTGCGCAAGCTGGTGACGGCCTTCGTCACCCTCGACTCGATCCCGCTCGAACCGCACTACCGCGCGGCGCGCGAGCGCGGGGCCTTCGAGCTGACGGAGGTCGACGAGGGGATGTTCATGTGGGGGCTGCGGGCGGCGGCGAACCGGCTGCCCTTCCTTCCGGTGCGCGCGGGGATCGGCTCCGACGTGATGCGGGTCAACCCCGGCCTGCGGACGGTCACTTCGCCGTACGAGGACGGGGAGACGTTCGTCGCGATGCCCGCCCTGCGGCTGGACGCGGCCCTGGTGCACGTCAACCGCGCCGACCGGCTGGGCAACGGGCAGTACCTGGGCCCGGATCCGTACTTCGACGACCTGTTCTGCGAGGCGGCGACGGCGGCCTATGTCTCGTGCGAACGGATCGTGGACACGGCCGAGTTGACGAAGGAGGCGGCCCCACAGTCGCTGCTGCTCAAGCGGCACACGGTGACGGGCGTGGTGGAGGCACCGAACGGCGCCCACTTCACCTCGTGCGCGCCCGACTACGGCAGGGACGAGAGCTTCCAGAAGGAGTACGCGTCCACTTCGTGGCCCGAGTTCGCCGAGCGGTTCCTCGGCGGGGACGAGCAGGCCTACGAGTCGGCGGTGCGAAACTGGCGGACGGAGCAGGAGCGATGAGTGCGACCCGCGCCGAGTACTGCGTGATCGCCTGCGCCGAGGCCTGGCGCGGCTCCGGTGAGATCCTGGCGAGTCCCATGGGCGTGATCCCCTCGCTGGGGGCGCGACTGGCCCGGTTGACCTTCGCGCCGGACCTGCTGCTGACCGACGGCGAGGCGACGCTCGTCCGCCCGGACGGGACACCCGAGGGCTGGCTGCCGTACCGGCAGCATCTGGCCCTGGTGGCCGGCGGGCGGCGGCACGTGATGATGGGCGCGAGCCAGATCGACCGGTTCGGCAACCAGAACATCTCGTGCATCGGCGACTGGGCGCGGCCCGCGCGGCAACTGCTCGGCGTGCGCGGCGCCCCGCTCAACACGCTGAACAACCCGACGAGTTACTGGATCCCGAGACACTCACGGCGGGTCTTCGTGGAGAAGGTCGACATGGTGTGCGGGGTGGGGTACGACCGTGCCGCCGAGCACCCGGACACGGCCCGGCATCACCGCATCGCGCGCGTGGTCTCCGACCTCGGCGTCTTCGACTTCGCCACGCCCGACCGCAGCATGCGGCTGGCCTCGCTGCATCCGGGGGTGAGCGTCGAACAGGTGCGGGAGGCGACGGACTTCGCGCTCACCGTCCCGGACGAGTTGCCGTACACCCGCGAGCCGACCGAGCGGGAGCTGCGGCTGATCCGGGACGTGCTCGACCCCGGCGGCGCCCGTGCGCGCGAGGTGCCGGAGAGGGCGAGGGGCTGATGGAGACCGCGCTCACCCGGCTGGTCGGGGTCCGGCACCCGGTCGTGCAGACCGGGATGGGCTGGGTGGCGGGCCCGCGGCTGGTCTCGGCGGCGGCGAACGCGGGCGCGCTGGGCATCCTGGCATCGGCGACGATGACCCTGGATCAGCTGCGCGGGGCGATACGCGAGGTCGGGTCGCGGACGGACGCGCCGTTCGGGGTGAACCTCCGGGCGGACGCGGGCGATGCCGGCGACCGGGTGCGCCTGATCATCGACGAGGGGGTGCGGGTGGCGTCCTTCGCGCTCGCCCCCTCCCGTGAGCTGATCGCCGAGCTCAAGGAGGCGGGGGTGGTCGTGATCCCGTCCGTCGGGGCGCGGCGGCACGCGGAGAAGGTCGCGGCCTGGGGCGCGGACGCGGTGATCGTGCAGGGCGGAGAGGGGGGCGGGCACACCGGCGAGGTGGCGACGACCGTACTGCTGCCGCAGGTGGTGGACGCGGTGCGGATACCCGTGGTGGCGGCCGGTGGCTTCTTCGACGGCCGGGGCCTGGTCGCGGCGCTCGCGTACGGGGCGGCGGGGGTCGCGATGGGGACGCGGTTCCTGCTCACCTCGGACTCGAAGGTGCCGGACGCGGTGAAGGCCAGGTATCTGGCGGCGACGGTCCGGGACGTCACCGTCACCACGGCGGTCGACGGTCTGCCGCACCGCATGCTGCGCACGGATCTGGTGGACTCCCTGGAGCGTTCCGGCCGCGCCCGCGCGCTGGTGCACGCCGTGCGCCGGGCGGCCGGGTTCCGGAGGCTGTCGGGTCTCACCTGGCGGCGGATGGTCCGCGACGGGCTCGCCCTGAAGCACGGCAAGGAGCTGTCCTGGAGCCAGGTGCTGCTCGCCGCGAACACGCCGATGCTGCTGAAGTCCGCGATGGTGGACGGCCGTACGGACCTCGGGGTGATGGCGTCCGGGCAGGTCGCCGGGGTGATCGACGACCTGCCGTCGTGTGCGGAGCTGATGGACCGGATCATGAAGGAGGCTCAGGAGGTACGGGAGAGGCTCACAGCCGTTCGATGATCGTCACGTTGGCCTGGCCGCCGCCCTCGCACATGGTTTGCAGCCCCAGGCGGCCGCCGGTGCGCTCCAGTTCGTGCAGCAGGGTCGTCATCAGGCGGACGCCGGTGGCGCCCAGGGGGTGGCCGAGGGCGATCGCGCCGCCGTTGACGTTGACCTTCTCCGGGTCGGCGCCGGTCTCCTTCAGCCAGGCCAGCACGACGGGCGCGAAGGCCTCGTTGATCTCGACGAGGTCGATGGCGTCGATGGTGAGTCCGGTCTTCTTCAGGGCGTGCGCGGTGGCCGGGATGGGGGCGGAGAGCATACGGATGGGGTCCTCGCCGCGCACGGAGAGGTGGTGTACCCGGGCCCGCGGGCGCAGCCCGTGCTCGCGCACCGCCCGCTCCGAGGCCAGCAGCATGGCCGCCGCGCCGTCGGAGACCTGCGAGGAGCAGGCGGCGGTGATGGTGCCGCCGTCGATCACGGGCTTCAGCGCGGCCATCTTCTCCAGGGAGGTGTCCCGGCGCGGACCCTCGTCGGCGGTGACGTCCCCGTGGGGGACGAGTTCGCGGTCGAAGCGGCCCTCGTCGATCGCCCGCACCGCCCGCCGGTGCGAGCGCAGGGCGAACTCCTCCTGGTCCTGCCTGCTGATCCCCCACTTGGCGGCGATCGTCTCGGCGCCGGTGAACTGGTTGACGGGCTGCCTGCCGTAGCGGGCCCGCCAGCCCTCGCTGCCCAGGAAGGGGCCCTCGGTCAGGCCGAGCGGTTCGGCGGCCTGCCGGGAGGCGAAGGCGATGGGGATCTGCGACATGTTCTGGACACCGCCGGCGACCACCAGGTCCTGGGTGCCGGACAGCACGGCCTGCGCGGCGAAGTGCACGGCCTGCTGCGAGGAGCCGCACTGCCGGTCCACGGTCACACCGGGCACCTCCTCGGGCAGCCCGGCCGCCAGCCAGCAGGTCCGGGCGATGTCCCCGGCCTGCGGTCCGACCGTGTCCAGACAGCCGAACACGACGTCCTCCACGGCGCCCGGGTCCACGGCGGCACGCGCGACGAGTTCCTTGAGCACATGGGCGCCCAGGTCGGCCGGGTGGACTGCGCTCAGTCCGCCGCCGCGCCGCCCGACGGGCGTGCGGACCGCTTCGACTATGTAGGCCTCGGGCATGACAACTCCCCAGTGGGTTACGTGCGGACGGCGATCCCGTCCAGCACCATCGACAGGTACTGCCGGGCGATCTCCTCCGGGCTGTGCTGTCCGCCGGGCCGGTACCAGGACGCGGCGACCCAGACCGTGTCGCGCACGAAGCGGTAGGTGAGCCGGACGTCGAGGTCGGCGCGGAAGACGCGCTCGGCGACCCCGAGCTCCAGCGTGGACAGCCAGGCCTTCTCGAACTTGCGCTGGGACTCGGCGAGGAAGGTGAACCGGTCCTGCGCGACCAGCTGCTTGCTCTCCTTCTGGTAGATCGCGACGGCGGCGCGGTGCCGGTCGATCTCCCGGAACGACTCGGTGACCAGGGCCTCCAGCGTCTCGCGGGGCCCGAGTCCGGCGGCGAGGACGGTGTCGTAGCCGTCCCAGAGCTCGTCGAGGAAGGTACGCAGGATCTCTTCGAGCATCGACTCCTTGGAGTCGAAGTGGTAGTAGAGGCTGCCCGCGAGCATGCCCGCGTGGTCCGCGATCCTGCGCACGGTGGTGGCGTTGTAGCCCTGCTCGGCGAAGACCTCGGCGGCGGTCTCCAGGAGTTCGCTGCGGCGCGCGTGAGCGGCGGCTGCCGCCGCAGGCTTCTTGGGGGCAGTCACCTGGGGCTTCTTCTTGGTCGGCACGGGTCCATTGTGGTCCTAGGCGTGCTGGCTGCTGACGCTGACGACTTCACCAGTCAGGTAAGAGGAATAGCCGGAGGCCAGGAAGACGATCACGTTGGCGACCTCCCACGGTTCCGCGTACCGTCCGAAGGCCTCGCGGGCGGTCAGCTCCGCCAGCAGTTCGGGGGTGGTCACCTTCGCCAGGTGCGGGTGCATGGCGAGGCTCGGCGCGACCGCGTTGACCCGCACGCCGTACTCGGCGGCCTCGACGGCGGCGCACCGGGTCAGCGCCATCACGCCGGCCTTCGCGGCCGCGTAGTGCGCCTGCCCGGCCTGGGCGCGCCAGCCGACGACGGAGGCGTTGTTGACGATCACGCCCCCGCCGGTCTCCTTCATCGACCGCAGGGCCGCCCGGGTGCAGCGGAAGGTGCCGTTCAGCGTCACGTCAAGGACGCGGGACCACTGCTCGTCGGTCATGTCGACCAGGGACGAAGTACCGCCCAGTCCGGCGTTGTTGACGACGATGTCCAGCCGCCCGTGATCCCGTACGGCGGTGTCGAACAGGGCCCGCACCTGGGACTCGTCGGTGACGTCGCAGGGGACCGCGCTCACGGCTCCCGGGTGCTCACGGCCCAGTTCCGCCTCGTGCTCCTTGAGCCGCCGCGCGTGCGCGTCGCTGATCAGCACGCGCGCGCCCTCCTCCAGGAAGCGGCGGGCGGTCGCCCCGCCGATCCCCGCCCCGGCCGCCGCGGTGATGACGGCGGTGCGCCCCTTCAGCAGTCCGTGCCCGGGCACGTACGCCGGGCTCTCGACGCCTGTCATGGGCCCACGCTAACCTACCAAACACTTGTTAGGGAAGCTTCAGGGAAGGAGGACCACCGTGGACCTCACCCACGCTCCGGCAGACGAGGAGTTCCGCGCCGAGGCCCGCGCCTGGCTCGACGCGCACGTGCCCGGCACGCCTCTGCCCTCCCTGGAGACCGAGGAGGGCTTCACGGCGCACCGCGCCTGGGAGGCCGAACTGGCCGCGGACCGCTGGTCGGTGGTGTCCTGGCCCGAGGAGTACGGCGGCCGGGGCGCGGGTCTGGTCCGGTGGCTGGTCTTCGAGGAGGAGTACTGGGCGGCGGGCGCGCCGGGCCGGGTGAGCCAGAACGGCATCAGCCTGCTCGCCCCGACCCTCTTCGACCACGGCACCGCGGAGCAACGCGCGCGCGTGCTGCCCCGGATGGCAACCGGCGAGGTGGTCTGGGCGCAGGCCTGGTCCGAGCCCGAGGCGGGCTCCGACCTGGCCTCCCTCACCTCCCGGGCCGTGCGCACGGACGGCGGCTGGCTGCTGAGCGGGCAGAAGACCTGGTCGTCGCGGGCCGCCTTCGCCGACCGCGCCTTCGGCCTGTTCCGCAGCGATCCGGACGCCCCGAAGCCCCACCAGGGCCTCACCTACCTCATGTTCGACCTGCGGGCCCCGGGCGTCACGGTCCGCCCGATCGGCCGCCTCGACGGGAAGCCCGCGTTCGCCGAGCTGTTCCTGGACGAGGTGTTCGTGCCGGAGGAGGACGTGATCGGCGAGCCCGGCCAGGGCTGGCGGATCGCGATGTCGACGACCGGCAACGAGCGCGGCCTCACGCTGCGCTCCCCCGGCCGTTTCCTGGCCGCCGCCGACAGGCTCTTCGACCTGTGGCGGGACCGGGGCGGTCCGGAGCAGGCGCGCGCCCGGGTGGCCGACGCCCTGATCGGCGCCCGCGCCTACCAGCTGTTCACCTACGAGGCCGCCTCCCGTCTCCTGGACGGCGAGCCGCTCGGCCCGGAGTCCAGCCTGAACAAGGTGTTCTGGTCCGAGTACGACCTCGCGCTGCACGAGACGGCACTCGATCTCCTGGGCGAGGAGGGCGAGTTGGCGGACACGGACTGGGCGGAGGGCTATGTCTTCTCCCTCGCCGGACCCATCTACGCGGGCACCAACGAGATCCAGCGCGACATCATCGCCGAGCGCCTCCTCGGCCTGCCGAAGGGACGTCGCTGATGCGGTTCCTGCCCGACGCCGAGCAGCGTGCCTTCGCCGGCTCCCTGCACGCGATGCTGGCCGCCGCGGACACACCGTCGGTCGTCCGGGACTGGAGCCGCGGCGACCATGCCGGCGGCCGCGCCCTGTGGCGCCGTATCGCGGAGGCGGGGGTGTTCGGGCTCGTGGTGCCGGAGGCGTACGAAGGGATGGGGCCCCGGCCGGTGGAACTCGCCCTCGCCTTCGTGGAGCTGGGGCGGCACGTCGTGCCCGGACCGCTGGTCGAGACCGTCGCGGCGGCCGCGCTGCTCACCGAGCCCGGCCCGGCCAAGCGGTTCCTCCCGCCGCTCGTGGCGGGCGAGACCCTGGCGACGGTCGCGGCCGGCGGGTACGCGCTGGACGGGGACGCGGCGACCACCCGTCTCGCCCTCACCCCCGACGGTCTGCGTCTGTCCCCGGGCGCCGGCCCGGTGCGCCCCTCCCTCGACCCGGCGCGCCGTCTCACCCCGCTCTTGCCCGGCGGCGAACTCCTCACCCCCGACCCGCCCGTGGACCACGCCCTCACCTGGGCCCGCCTCGCCACCGCCGCCCAGGCCCTCGGCGTCGGCCTCGCGCTGCTCGACCGGACCGTCGTGTACGTCCGCCGGCGCACCCAGTTCGGAGTCCCCATCGGCTCGTTCCAGGCCGTGAAGCACCGGCTGGCCGACGCGAGGACCGCCCTCGAATTCGCGCGCCCCCTGCTCTTCGGCGCCGCGCTGACGATGGACCCGGCCGACGTGGCCGCCGCCAAGCTGAAGGCGTGCGAGGCCGCCTACGCCACCGCCCGCACCGCGTTGCAACTGCACGGCGCGATCGGGTACACGGCCGAGTACGACCTGTCCCTGTGGCTGACCAGGGCCCGCGCGCTGCGCACGGCCTGGGGCGGCCCGGACGAGTGCCGTGAGCGGATCCTCAGTGGTGGTGGTCGCCGCTGGTGAGCTCCCGGTACTCCTCCCGGGTCGGCTTCGGGATGTGCGTCTCGGGCCCGAACAGCGCCCGGGCGAGCCGTGCGCGCACGCGCTGGGACACGGTGACCGGCCGCCGCACACCGTTGGTGTCCTCCCGGGCCCCGATCTCGTACGGCGGGTTCTGCTCGTGCTGGGTCAGGACGAACAGCCGGTCCTGCGACAGGGGTTCATGGACCTCGACGTACTCGCCGTGCGGCAGCAGCTTGATGATGCCCGTCTCCCTGCCGTGCAGCACCTTGTCCCGGTCCCGGCGTTGCAGCCCGAGACAGATGCGCTTGGTCAGCGTGAAGGCGACGACCGGCACGACGAAGACGGAGATCCGCACGAACCAGGTGATCGAGTTGATCGACAGATGCAGATGCGTGGCCACGATGTCGTTTCCGCCACCGATCAGCAGCACCACGTACAGGCTCAGCCAGGCCACGCCCAGCCCGGTGCGCACGGGCACGTTGCGCGGCCGGTCCAGGATGTGGTGCTCACGCCGGTCACCGGTGACCCACGCCTCGACGAAGGGATAGAGCCCGAGCGCCAGCAGGATCAGCGGGAACAGCGAGAAGGGGATGAAGACGCCCAGTTCCAGTGTGTGGCCCCAGGCGTCGATCTCCCAGCCCGGCATCACCCGGATCAGGCCCTCGGAGAAGCCGAGGTACCAGTCGGGTTGGGCGCCCGTGGTGACGAGGTCCGGCCGGTACGGCCCGAAGGCCCACACCGGGTTGATGCTGGCGATCCCGCCCATCAGGGCGAGCACGCCGAAGGTGAGGAAGAAGAAGCCGCCCGCCTTGGCCATGTAGACGGGCAGGAAGGGCATGCCGACCACGCTCTTCTGGTCCCGTCCGGGCCCGGGGTACTGGGTGTGCTTGTGGAAGAAGACCAGGATCAGATGGGCCACGACCAGGCCCAGCATGATCCCGGGCAGCAGCAGGACATGGATCGGGAACAGCCGCGAGATGATGTCGTGGCCGGGGAACTCCCCGCCGAACAGGAACATGGACAGGTACGTCCCCACGACCGGGACGGACAGGATCGCGCCGTCGGCGAAGCGGATGCCGGTGCCGGAGAGCAGGTCGTCGGGGAGCGAGTAGCCGGTCAGGCCGGTGATGATGCCGAGCATCAGCAGGGTCCAGCCGAACACCCAGTTGAGCTCGCGCGGCTTGCGGAAGGCGCCGGTGAAGAACACCCGCATCATGTGCACGAGCATGCCGGTGACGAAGACCAGCGCCGCCCAGTGGTGGATCTGCCGGATCAGCAGTCCGCCGCGCACATCGAAGCTGATGTGCAGCGTCGACTCGTACGCCTTGGTCATGACGACGCCGTTGAGCGGGCCGTAGGAGCCGTGGTAGACGATCTCGGCGCCGCTCGGCTCGAAGAAGAGCGTGAGGTAGACGCCGGTGAGGATCAGGATGAGGAAGCTGTAGAGACAGACCTCGCCGAGCATGAAGGACCAGTGGTCCGGGAACACCTTGCGCATATTGGCCTTGGCCAGGGCGTAGAGCCCGAGCCGTCCGTCGGCCCAGTCGGCGAGCCGCTCGCCCTTGGCGGGCTCGCCCCTGCGGGCAGAAGCCCCTTCGCCGTTCCCCGATCGTGCGCCGTCCATACGTCGTCGCCTCCCCGCCGGATCTCCCTCAGGGTGACACGGCGCTGCGGCTGAGCCAACGGGGCCGACACGATCTATGGCCGACCGACACGATCAATGCCCGTACGATGCCCCGCGGCTATGCCCGTACGATCCCCCGTGCCCGCGCCGCCACCAGCCACTGGGGGAACTCGCCCACGAGACGGTCGTACAGCTCGGCGTCGGACACCTTCCGTGGGTCGGAACCCGCGTGGAAGAAGCCCGCGTTGTCCACCACCCGCTTCTGCGGCACGGCCAGCTCGTCCAGCTTCCGCAGGAAGTCGAACTGCTTGCTGTCCGGGTCGCCGAAGCCGACGAACTGCCAGAACAGCGGCAGGGGCGCGGCCTTGCACAGGAACCGTTCGGCGGCGACCTTGCTGGTCGGGCCGCCGTCGGTCTGGAAGATCACCAGGGCGGGGGCGGTGGACCCGCTGTCGAGGTAATGGTCGATGACCGCGTCCATCGCCAGGTGGTAGCTGGTCCTGCCCATGTGCCCGAGCCCGGCCGCGATCCGTGCGATGCGGCCCTCGTGGTCGTCGAGGGCGATGTCGGTGACCGCGTCGATGTCGGTGGAGAAGAACACCACCGGCACCCGGCCGTCGTCGTCGAGGTGCGCGGACAGCCCGAGGACCCGGTCGGCGAGCGCCTGGACGCTGCCGTCCTGGTAGTACGGCTTCATGGAGCCCGAGTAGTCGACCACGAGGTACACGGCGGCCCGCTGTCCGTCCAGCCCGTGCTTGGTGAGGGACACCCCGGCCGTCTTGTACAGGCTGACCAGCGCGGGCGCGGTCTCCTGAACCTTGCTGAGACTGATCGCAACCATGGCCCCCACCCTCCCACACGCACCGGGGTTCGCTATTTTGTTCGCCGCCGACCCCACCGGCTCACCCTGTCCCCAGACCCTTACGAGGAGCCGGCCGTGGATGCCGAGTCCCCCGAGTCCACCGTCACCACCTGCTACCGCCATCCCAAGGTGGAGTCGTACGTCCGCTGTACCCGCTGCGACCGCTACATCTGCCCCGACTGCATGCGCGAGGCCGCCGTGGGCCACCAGTGCGTGGAGTGCGTGAAGGAGGGCGCGCGGTCGGTGCGGCAGGCGCGTACCGCGTTCGGCGGCCGGATCTCCGCGGTGCCGCTCGTGACCTATGTGCTCATCGGGCTCAACGTCCTCGCCTACCTTGCCGAGCTGGTGCGCCCGTCGGTGGTCGCCCGGTTCGACATGCTGGGGACCGTGCCCGCCGGCTACCTTCCCGAGGGCGTCGCCCACGGGGAGTGGTACCGGCTGCTGACCGGGGCGTTTCTCCATATGCCGCCCACCCAGGGCACGTTCGGCATCCTGCACATCGTGATGAACATGGTGTCGCTGTGGAACCTGGGCCGGGTGGTGGAGACCCTGCTGGGCCGCGCGCGGTTCACGGCGCTGTATCTGCTGTCGGCGCTCGGCGGTTCGGTCCTCGTGCTGCTGATCGCGCCGGAGACGCCCACGCTCGGCGCGTCCGGCGCGATCTTCGGGCTGGGTGCCGCCTACTACGTCATGGCCCGCCGCCTGGGCGCCGACATGAACGCGGTCAACCGCCTGATGACGGGTCTGCTGCTGTGGCTGGTGGTCTCCGCGTGGGTGACCTCCTGGCAGGGGCACCTCGGCGGTCTCCTGGCGGGCGGTGTGGTGACGCTGGGATACGCCTACGCGCCCCGGGACCGCCGCCGGGCCCTCGTCCAGGCGGGCGTGTGCGTGGCCCTCCTGGCCCTGCTGGTGGTCCTGACGATCATGAAGGTCACGGAGCTGACCGGGGCCGCCGCCTAGGTTTCAGGGAGTCAGCCGGCCCACTTCTGGCGCAGCACCTCCTCCGCGGGTTTGCCGTGCGGGGTGTACGCCAGGTGTGCCGGCGTCTCTCCGCTGTTCGGCCAGTCGTCCCACATCCACCAGCAGACGCCGGCCCACCAGGCGCGGCCCTCGAAGGAGTCGAGGAGCGCCCGGTAGGCGGCGGCCTGTTCGGCGTCCGCCGGGTGTGTGCTGACGGTCCAGGAGTACGGGGCGGTGGTGGCGCCGCGCTGGCTGACGTAGCCGGCCTCGGTGAACAGGATCCGGCGGTGCTGCCGTGCGGAGTACGCGGCGAGCTTCTCCCGGATCGGCGCCCAGGCGCGGTCCAGCAGGGCGGGTTCGGTGGTGGGTTTCTCAGCGAGGGGCCAGTAGGCGTCGATGCCGATGAGGTCGAGGGCCTGCCAGAAGTGGATGTGCTGGTACTCGTCGTAGTTGGCGGCGTAGGTCAGCGGGCCGTCGTAGTGGTCGCGGACCGACCTGATCACCTGCGTCCAGGCGGCGGTGTCGCCGGAGACCCCGGCGAGTTCGGTGCCGACCGCGAGCTGTTCGGCTCCGGTGTCGGCGGCGATGTCCGCGTAGTGGGTGATGAAGCGGCGGTAGGCGGCGAACCAGGCGGCCCGGTCGCGGGGGCGGATCCCGGCGCGGTCCGCGTCGCCGGGCAGGTCCACGTGCGGCTTGATCATCACCTTGAGGCCGGCCGCGTGGGCGCGCTCGACGATCCGGCGCAGGCTCGCGTCGCTCGCCGTCTCCTCGGTGGTGTGCGGGGCGGAGTCGGTGACGCGCTTCTGGTACCAGGTCGGGGTGAAGGTGACCCAGCGTGCCCCGGTGGCCCTGATGCCGCGCAGATAGCGGGGCGCGGCCGGGCTGTCGTAGTCGGTGCGGTACCACGAGGGCAGTGTGATGCCGCGCATGGTCGAGGTCCCCGGTTCGGGACGGGAGGCGTGTGTGCTGCCGTGGGCGGACCCCTTGCCGCCGCCGGTGGACACGCAACCGCCGACGGCGAGGAGGACCGCCGCCATGACGGCGACGGTCCTCCTCCTGGGGGCGGGCGCCGTCACAGCGCCGCCGGGCTGACGAAGGTGTAGCCGAGTGCCTTCATGCCGTCGATCGTGTCCTTCAACGGCTGCACCGGGTAGTACGGGTGGTAGAAGAAGCTCGCCACGCCGTCCCGTACGGCCAGGTTGGCCTTCGCCGACGCGATGAGGTCGGCGGGCAGCCGGGCCGGGTGGTTGTTGTACGCCTCCGGTTCGTAGTTGCCGATGTTCTCCGGCAGCACCTTGGTGCCGTACACGTCCTTCACCACGTACGGGAAGAACTGGCCGATGAACCGGTTCGGGTCGGACGGGGCCCCGCTCAGCGTCCCGGCGAAGTAGAGCGAACGCTCCAGCCGCGCCGAGAAGTTGGAGCTGAAGACCTTGTAGTCGGCCGCCGAGCCCGCGTAGTGCGGGGTGGTCCACAGCGCCGGCTTGGGCAGGCCGGCCAGGGCGAACTGGAGGAGCGCGCTGGTGACGCGGGTCTGCGCCCACAGGGCGGAGTCCTCGGCGACCGGGCCGTCGTAGACGACGTTGTCGGCGGCGTCGATGTGCGCCCGGTAGAACTCGAAGTCGTCACCGGTCACACCGTCGTAGGGGTTGGCGATGTTGCTGTACTGGTGCGTGTAGCCGTGGTCCATCAGGACCGCGCCCCTGGCCAGCATGTACTTCAGCGCGTTGACCACCTGCGGCCGCTGGGCGAGCGTGACGGTCTGCGGGACCCCGTTGTTGTAGGTGCCCTTGGGGTCCGTGTAGACGGGGATCACGTTGATGCCGTACGGGATGTTCTGCGCGTGCAGGTAGTCGGCCATCGCCCTCAGTTCGGTGGGGTCCGAGTCGGGGCTGATGTCCTCCAGGCGCACCATCGCCCGGTGCCGCTCGGCGGTGGCCGGGGCGAGGGCGTCGAAGAGCAGGTCCTCGAAGGCGATGACGCGGTCGCTCTCGGAGACGTAGGCGAACGGGATCTCACCGATGTAGGTGAGGTTGGACGACCGGACCGCCCAGCCGAAGGTGTGCCCGTTGGAGCTGTCCAGGCCCTCCGCGAGCCGGGTGACGGCCGGATACCCCGTGCCCGTCAGGACGTTGGGGCGCAGCACTCCGCCGTCCTGCCCGGCCGGGATGGTGCGGGTCAGCGTCTGGCCGCGGTACGTCACCTGGGTGACGTTGCCGATCGAACCGCCGTCCTCGTAGTACGACGTCGTCGGGTCCCAGCCGTACTTCTGCGTGAACTGGGCTACGCCCACCGCTCCCGCCATGTTCCAGATGTTGGCACCCATCCAGATCACCGGCTTGGTGCTCGACGCCGCGTCGGCGTAGAACGCGGCCGGGACGGCGTCCGGGATGCTGCCGCCGTAGTACGTCGAGCCGATGTAGATCACGGCCGAGTACGAGTCGATCATCCCGGCGGTGTACTGCTGGACCGGCTTGGCCGTCACCGTGCCGAAGTGCCCGGCGAGGTTGGCCGTGGCCATCGCGTACAGCTCGCCCAGCTGCCCGTAGGGGCCCGCCGTGTCGTAGAGGACGAGGGTGGTGGGGTTGGCGTCGGCGGCCGCGTCCGCCGGGGCGAGCAGGGCCGCCTGCCGGGTGACGGCGCTCGCGGTGCGGACCGGGAGGCCGGCCGCGGACGCGAGCGCGGTCGGGGTGGTCTTCGGGTGCGGCCGGGCACGCCGTGCCAGGTCCGCCGTGAGCTGGGTCTTCGCCCAGCCCAGGAGATCGACCCGGCTCAGTCCGGACCTGGCACCGACGGCCTCACCCCTGTGCCGGTGCCCCCCGGCCGCCTGTGCGTTCGTGGCCATGAATGTGCCGCTCAGCAGAGCGGCGACGAGTAGTAGAACGACGGAAATTCGGCTGCGTGCCCGCTTCCAGGGCGGGATCACTGGTCTCACGATCTTCCCCCCACTTTGCCAAATGATTGACAAAGCATTTGGCGACAGGAAGGCACCGATTCTTATGGCGATCGCGAGGCCTGTCAAATGGACTCCGCACTCCTCGAATCGTCTGCTAAGTTCACCTCCGCGCGTTGGGGACGCGCACCGAATATGGGGGGACAATGTACGGACGACCCGCCCTGGGGGCCCTGTTGCCCCTGGCAGGAGCGATGGCCGCACCGGAAGCGATACCCGGCCTTCCTTTGGCCAAAGGACTACAGGCGATAGCGGGGGCCGGATTCCTGTTCTATTGCCTGACGGCGTGCCTGATACTGCTGGCCCGGCTGCGTCTGCGACGCCGGGGACACGGGATGCGGGCCCATACCGGGGGCAGCCGTGATCATTGAGTTGCTCCTGTGGTCAAGCATCACTCTGATCGTGATGGCCGGCTGTTACAACACCGGTCTTTTTCTTCTCTCGCGACGCAGAATTCGCCGTTCTCGAACGGACCGGAGAGAGCGGCTCTACGTATTTCTGCTGGCATGTCTGAACGAGGAGAAAGTCCTTTCGGAAAGCCTGGCGCGCATCACTTCGCTGCCCGCCGGGAATTTCATGGCCCTGGTCATAGACGACGGCTCCGACGACCGCACCAGTGATATCGCGCTGGCCGCGGACCCGGACCTGGTACGGCTGCACCGGCGCACTTTGCCGAACGCACGCCGGGGCAAGGGTGCCGCACTCAACGACGGGGTGCGGCACCTCAGGGAGTCCGGCCTGCTCGCCGGGCACGACCCGGCGGACGTCGTGCTGTGCGTGGTCGACGCGGACGGGCGGCTCGACCCGCACGTCGTGCAGTCCGTCGACCCGTACTTCGACGATCCGGGTACGGGCGCGGTTCAGGTCTGCGTCCGTATGTACAACCGGCACCTGGGGCTGCTCGCCCGCATGCAGGACATGGAGTTCGTCGTCTACGGCGATGTGTTCCAGAGCGCACGGCGCTTCATCGGCAGCGTGGGCATGGGCGGGAACGGGCAGTTCATGCGGCTGTCGGCGCTCGACACGCTGGACGGGGACGGCCCGTGGAGCGACAGCCTCACCGAGGACCTCGACCTCGGGGTGCGGCTGATCGCCAAGGGCTGGACCAATATGCACTGCACCACCGCCGCGGTCTCCCAGCAGGCCGTGCTCAGTCTGCGGCGCCTGGTCCGGCAGCGATCCCGCTGGTTCCAGGGCCATCTGCAGTCCGCCGGTCTCGTCCCGCTCATCCTCAGGGACGTGCCGACCCGGCCGGCGCTGGACATGCTCTACCACCTGTCGAGCCCGGTCCTGATCCTGCTGACCTCGCTGCTGCCCGTCTCCTTCCTGGTCGCCCTCGGCGCCACCGTGGTGGCCTCCGTCCAGGTGGGCCACGCCCTCGTGTCGCCCATGTGGCTGCTCGGGCCGTACGTCCTCTCGTTCACGGCCGCCTACACGTACGGCTACGTGTACTTCAAGCGAGAGCGCGAGCTGGGGCTGGTGCGCTGTGTGCTGCTCGCCCATGTCTTCGTCTTCTACGGCTACATCTGGTTCTTCGCCGGCTGGTGGGGGTTCTGGCGGATGCTCACCGGCAAGCAGACCTGGCTGAAGACCGCCCGCACCTGAGGACCGCCCGCACCTGAGGACCGCCGGCACCTGAGGACCGGCACACCTCCTTCTCTCATCTTCCGTGCCTCGGCACGTTCTTCCCGCATGCCCTAAGGGGGGCCTTCCATGTCCACACCTCCGTCAACCCTGCCCGTACGCGCCATGCTCGTGCTCGGCACCCGGCCGGAAGCGATCAAACTGGCGCCGGTGGCGCGGGCCATGGCCGACAGTGAGCTGTTCGAGCCGGTCGTCGTCACCACCGGCCAGCACCGCGAGATGCTCCAGCAGATGCTCGGCCTGCTCTGTGTCGACGTACGGATCGAGCTCGACGTGATGCGCAGCCGGCAGCAGCTGTCCGAGCTGACCGCCCGGCTGGTCGGCGAGCTCGGCGAGGTCATGCGGGAGCAGCGACCGGACCTGGTCGTGGTGCAGGGGGACACCACGACCGCGCTGGTCGGCGCCCTGGCCGCGTTCTACGAGAAGATCCCGGTCGCCCATGTCGAGGCGGGACTGCGTACTGGTGTCATCGACAACCCCTTCCCGGAGGAGCTCAACCGCAGCCTCATCGGACGCATCGCCCGCTGGCACTTCGCCCCGACGCCGCGCGCGGCACGGCAGCTGACCGACGAGGGCGTCCCCGCGGAGCAGGTGTTCACCACCGGCAACACGGTGATCGACAATCTGCTGTGGGTGCTGGCCGAGGGCACCGGCACCTCCGCGTTCCGCACGGACGCCCGACGGGTCCTGGTGACCCTGCACCGCCGGGAGAACCAGGGCGAGCGGATGCGCGGGATGGGCCGTGCGCTCACCCGGCTCGCGCGGCGCGGGGACGTGGAGATCGTACTGCCGCTGCACAAGAGCCCCGCCGTAAGGGACGCGCTGCTGCCCGAACTCGACGGGCACACCGGTATCTCGCTCGTCGAACCGCTCGACTATCTGGACTTCGCGGCGACGCTGGCCGAGTGCGACCTGGTGCTCACCGACTCCGGCGGTATCCAGGAGGAGGCCCCGAGCCTGAGCAAGCCCGCGCTGGTGCTGCGTACGACCACCGAACGCCCGGAGGCGGTCGAGGCCGGCGCGGCGAAGCTGATCGGCACGGACCCGGACGCCATCGTGGCCTGGGCCGGGAAACTGCTGGACGATCCGGCGGAGTACCGGCGGATGGCGAGCGCCGGCAACCCGTTCGGCGACGGACTGGCCGCCTCCCGCGTCCTGGCCCAACTGGCGGAGGACTTCGCCGCCGATGTGCCCGTCGGCCTCACCGCGTCCGGGCCATACTCGACGGCATGACCCCCTCGCCCCTGCGTACCGTCCGCCGGATGCCGCCGATCCCGCGGGTCCCGCCGGAGCGCAGGGGCCGTCTCCTCACCACCCTGGCACTGACGCTCGCGCTGGCCGCACTGCTGTCGGTCATGGTGAGCCGGTGCCGGGGGGAGGAGGCGCCACCGCCCAGGCCCTGGCTCGACGGCACCGTCCACGGCCGCTGGCTCTCGGTGTTCAACGGCCATGGCACCAACGTGGGCGACGACGACTCGCTGTCGCTCTCCCCCGAGGTCGCAAAGGACCCGGGTACGACCCACGCGGGCCTGGTGGTGAGTACCGCCTCCTACACGGACGTACGGTACGAGGCGCGGATGCGGACGGTGAGGCAGCTGCGCGCTCCCGACCCGAACCCCTGGGAAGTGCCGTGGCTGGTCTGGGCGTACACCGATCCGGAGCACTTCTACTACATCACCCTCAAGCCCAACGGCTGGGAGCTGGGCAAGCGGGATCCCGCCTATCCGGGGGGCCAGCGCTTCCTGGCGACCGGGCGTACGACGTACCCGGTGGGCGACTGGTACACCGTGCGCGTGGAGCAGAACGGCGCCGGCCTCGTCGTCGAGGCGGACGGGAAGCCCCTGGTGACCTTCAGCGACCACGAACGCCCTTACAACGAGGGCAAGGTGGGGGCGTACACCGAGGACGCGACGGTGAAGTTCGAGGGGCTGAAGGCGAGTTCGCGCTGAAAAGGCGGCGGCGCCTGCCCGGTCCGGTCGGGGACTTGGGGCAGGCGCCGTCAGTGTTCCGTACGCCGTTGTACGGGACGTTCCTTGATGTGCCGTCAGACCATCAGCGAGCGGTCCGTCGGGCGGATCGGCGCCGGCAGGTCGCTGGCACCGGTCAGGAAGCGGTCGACGCCGCGGGCGGCCGAGCGGCCCTCCGCGATAGCCCAGACGATGAGCGACTGGCCGCGGCCGGCGTCACCGGCGACGAACACACCCGGCACATTGGTCTGGAAGTCGGCGTCACGGGCGACGTTGCCGCGCTCGTCCAGGTTCAGGCCGAACTGCTCGACCAGGCCGTTGTCCCGGTCGGTGCCGGTGAAGCCCATGGCGAGGGTGACCAGCTGGGCCGGGATCTTGCGCTCCGTGCCCGGCTTCTGGGTCAGCCTGCCCTCGACGAACTCGACCTCGACCAGGTGCAGCCACTGGACGTTGCCGTCCTCGTCGCCCTCGAAGTGGGTGGTCGAGACGGAGTAGACCCGCTCGCCGCCCTCCTCGTGGGCGCTGGTCACCTTGTAGAGCATCGGGAAGGTCGGCCAGGGCTGGGCGACCGGGTTCCGCTCGTCGCCCGGGCGGGGCATGATCTCCAGCTGCGTGACGGAGGCCGCGCCCTGGCGGTGGGCGGTGCCCACGCAGTCGGCGCCGGTGTCGCCACCGCCGATGACCACCACGTGCTTGCCCGCCGCCGAGACCGGAGTGGTGACGTAGTCGCCCTCCTGGACCTTGTTGGCCAGCGGCAGGTACTCCATGGCCTGGTAGACGCCCTTGAGCTCGCGGCCGGGGACCGGGAGGTCACGGGCGGTCGTGGCGCCGGCGGCGATGACGACCGCGTCGTACCGCTTCTTCAGGTCGGTCGCCTTGAGGTCGCGGCCGATCTCGATGCCGGTGCGGAAGCGGGTGCCCTCCGCGCGCATCTGCTCGATACGGCGGTTGATGTGCCGCTTCTCCATCTTGAACTCGGGGATGCCGTAGCGGAGGAGGCCTCCGACGCGGTCCGCGCGCTCGTAGACGGCGACCGTGTGGCCGGCCCGGGTGAGCTGCTGGGCGGCGGCCAGGCCCGCCGGGCCCGAGCCGATGACCGCGACGGTCTTGCCGGACAGCCGCTCGGGCGCCTGCGGGGCGACGTCACCGGTCTCCCACGCCTTGTCGATGATCGAGACCTCGACGTTCTTGATGGTGACCGGCAGCTGGTTGATGCCCAGCACACACGCCGACTCGCAGGGAGCGGGACACAGCCGGCCCGTGAACTCCGGGAAGTTGTTCGTCGCGTGCAGCCGCTCGGAGGCGGCCGCCCAGTCCTCGCGGAAGGCGTAGTCGTTCCACTCGGGGATCAGGTTCCCCAGCGGACAGCCGTTGTGGCAGAACGGGATGCCGCAGTCCATGCACCGGCTGGCCTGCTTGCTGATGATCGGCAGCAGGGAGCCCGGAACGTAGACCTCGTTCCAGTCCTTGACGCGCTCGCTGACGGGACGGGTCTTGGCGACCTCACGGCCGTGGTTCAGGAAGCCCTTCGGGTCAGCCATTGATCGCCGCCTCCATCATCTTCTCGTGGGTCTCGGTCTCGGAGAGACCGGCTCGCTCGGCGGCGTCCTTGGCGGCGAGCACTGCCTTGTAGGTGCTGGGGATGATCTTGCTGAAGCGCTCCACGGCGGAGTCCCACTCGGCGAGCAGCTTCTCGGCGACCGTGGAACCGGTCTCCTCGTGGTGGCGGCGCACCACGTCGTGCAGCCACTGCTTGTCCGCGTCGTCCAGCGCCTCGACCGCGCCGAGGTTGCCGGCGTTGACGTTGTCGCGGTCGAGGTCGATCACGTACGCGACGCCACCGGACATACCGGCCGCGAAGTTGCGGCCCGTCTCGCCGAGGACCACCGCATGGCCGCCGGTCATGTACTCGCAGCCGTGGTCGCCCACGCCCTCGGAGACCACCAGCGCACCGGAGTTGCGGACGCAGAACCGCTCGCCCGTACGACCGCGCAGATACAGCTCACCGCCGGTCGCGCCGTACGCGATGGTGTTGCCCGCGATCGTCGAGTACTCGGCGAGGTGGTCGGCGGCCCGGTCCGGGCGGACGACCACACGGCCGCCGGAGAGGCCCTTGCCGACGTAGTCGTTGGCGTCGCCCTCCAGGCGCAGCGTGATGCCGCGCGGCAGGAAGGCGCCGAAGGACTGGCCCGCCGAACCCGTGAAGGTGATGTCGATGGTGTCGTCGGGCAGACCCGCGCCACCGAACTTCTTCGTCACCTCGTGGCCGAGCATGGTGCCGACCGTGCGGTTGATGTTGCGGATCTGGACCTGGGCGCGCACCGGCTGGGCGTCGGTGGCGCTGGACGCGGCCAGGGCGTCGGCGGCGAGCTTGATCAGCTCGTTGTCCAGGGCCTTCGCCAGGCCGTGGTCCTGCTCGACGATCCGGTGGCGCACCGCGCCCTCGGGCAGCTCGGGCACGTGGAACAGCGGCGCCAGGTCCAGGCCCTGCGCCTTCCAGTGGTCGACGGCACGGGTGACGTCGAGCGCCTCGGCGTGGCCGACGGCCTCCTCGATGGAGCGGAAGCCCAGCTCGGCGAGGATCTCGCGGACCTCCTCGGCGATGAACTGGAAGAAGTTCACCACGTACTCGGCCTTGCCATTGAAGCGCTCGCGCAGCACCGGGTTCTGGGTGGCGACGCCGACCGGGCAGGTGTCCAGGTGGCAGACACGCATCATGATGCAGCCGGAGACGACGAGCGGAGCGGTCGCGAAACCGAACTCCTCGGCGCCGAGCAGGGCGGCGATGACGACGTCACGGCCGGTCTTCAGCTGGCCGTCGGTCTGTACGACGATGCGGTCGCGCAGGCCGTTGAGCAGCAGGGTCTGCTGGGTCTCGGCGAGGCCGAGCTCCCAGGGACCGCCGGCGTGCTTCAGCGAGGTCAGCGGCGAGGCGCCCGTGCCACCGTCGTGACCGGAGATCAGGACCACGTCCGCGTGCGCCTTGGACACACCGGCCGCGACCGTGCCGACGCCGACCTCGGAGACCAGCTTCACGTGAATCCGCGCCTGCGGGTTCGCGTTCTTCAGGTCGTGGATCAGCTGGGCCAGGTCCTCGATCGAGTAGATGTCGTGGTGCGGCGGCGGGGAGATCAGACCGACACCCGGGGTCGAGTGACGGGTCTTGGCCACCCACGGGTAGACCTTGTGGCCGGGCAGCTGGCCGCCCTCGCCGGGCTTGGCGCCCTGGGCCATCTTGATCTGGATGTCGTCCGCGTTGACCAGGTACTCGGAGGTGACACCGAAGCGGCCGGAGGCGACCTGCTTGATGCTGGACCGGCGCGCCGGGTCGTACAGCCGCTCCGGGTCCTCGCCGCCCTCACCGGTGTTGGACTTGCCGCCCAGCTGGTTCATGGCGATGGCGAGGGTCTCGTGCGCCTCCTTGGAGATGGAGCCGTACGACATGGCGCCCGTGGAGAAGCGCTTGACGATCTCGCTGACCGGCTCGACCTCGTCGATGGAGATCGGCTGCCGGTCGGACGTGAAGCCGAACAGGCCGCGCAGCGTCATCAGGCGCTCGGACTGCTCGTTCACCCGGTCCGTGTACTTCTTGAAGATGTCGTAGCGGGCGGTGCGCGTCGAGTGCTGGAGGCGGAAGACCGTCTCCGGGTCGAACAGGTGCGGCTCGCCCTCGCGGCGCCACTGGTACTCGCCGCCGATCTCCAGCGCGCGGTGGGCCGGGGCGATGCCCGAGGCCGGGTACGCCTTGGCGTGGCGGGCGGCGACCTCCTTGGCGATGACGTCGATGCCGACGCCGCCGATCTTGGTGGCCGTGCCGTTGAAGTACTTCTCGACGAAGGCCTCGTCGAGGCCGACGGCCTCGAAGACCTGGGCGCCGCGGTAGGAGGCGACGGTCGAGATGCCCATCTTGGACATGACCTTCAGGACGCCCTTGCCGAGGGCGTAGATCAGGTTGCGGATGGCCTGCTCGGACTCGATGTCCGACAGGAACGTCCCCGCGCGGACCAGGTCCTCGACCGACTCCATCGCCAGGTACGGGTTGACGGCCGCGGCGCCGAAGCCGATGAGCAGGGCGACGTGGTGGACCTCGCGGACGTCACCGGCCTCGACCAGCAGGCCCACGTGGGTGCGCTGCTTGGTGCGGATGAGGTGGTGGTGGACGGCCGCGGTGAGCAGCAGCGAGGGGATCGGCGCGTGCTCGGCGTCCGAGTGACGGTCCGACAGGACGATCAGACGGGCGCCGTTCTCGATGGCGGCGTCGGCCTCGGCACAGATCTCCTCGATACGCGCGGCGAGGGCGTCACCGCCGCCGCCGACCCGGAACAGGCCGGAGAGGGTCGCAGCCTTGAAGCCGGGCATGTCGCCGTCGGCGTTGATGTGGATGAGCTTGGCCAGCTCGTCGTTGTCGATGACCGGGAAGGGCAGCGTGACGCTGCGGCAGGAAGCCGCAGTCGGCTCCAGGATGTTGCCCTCGGGGCCCAGCGAGGAGCGCAGCGAGGTGACCAGCTCCTCGCGGATGGCGTCCAGCGGCGGGTTGGTGACCTGCGCGAACAGCTGGGTGAAGTAGTCGAAGAGCAGCCGCGGGCGCTCGGAGAGGGCCGCGATCGGGGAGTCCGTGCCCATCGAGCCGATCGGCTCGGCGGCGGCCTTGGCCATCGGCGCCAGGATGACGCGCAGCTCCTCCTCGGTGTAACCGAAGGTCTGCTGGCGGCGGGTGACCGAGGCGTGGGTGTGGACGATGTGCTCGCGCTCGGGCAGGTCGCCCAGCTCGATCTCACCGGCCTCCAGCCACTCGGCGTAGGGGTGCTCGGCGGCGAGGGTCGCCTTGATCTCGTCGTCCTCGATGATGCGGTGCTCGGCGGTGTCGACGAGGAACATCCGGCCGGGCTGCAGCCGGCCCTTGCGGACAACCTTGGCGGGGTCGATGTCGAGGACGCCGACCTCGGAGCCGAGGACGACGAGGCCCTCGTCGGTGACCCAGTAGCGGCCGGGGCGCAGGCCGTTGCGGTCGAGCACGGCGCCGACCTGGGTGCCGTCGGTGAAGGTGACGCAGGCCGGGCCGTCCCAGGGCTCCATCATCGTGGAGTGGTACTGGTAGAAGGCGCGCCGGGCCGAGTCCATGGAGTCGTGGTTCTCCCACGCCTCCGGGATCATCATCAGCACGGAGTGGGGCAGCGAACGGCCGCCCAGGTGCAGGAGTTCGAGCACCTCGTCGAACGAGGCCGAGTCGGAGGCGTCCGGCGTGCAGACCGGGAAGACGCGCTCGATGTCGCGCTCCCCGAAGAGGTCGGACATCAGCTGGGACTCGCGGGCGCGCATCCAGTTGCGGTTGCCCTTGACGGTGTTGATCTCACCGTTGTGCGCGACGAAGCGGTACGGGTGCGCCAGCGGCCACGACGGGAAGGTGTTCGTGGAGAAGCGCGAGTGGACGAGCGCGACGGCCGACGCGAAGCGGCGGTCGGACAGGTCCGGGAAGAAGGGCTCCAGCTGACCGGTGGTCAGCATGCCCTTGTAGACGATCGTCCGCGCGGACAGCGACGGGAAGTAGACACCGGCCTCGCGCTCGGCGCGCTTGCGCAGCACGAAGGCCTTGCGGTCCAGCGCGATGCCCTCGCTGGCGCCGTCGGTGACGAAGATCTGCCGGAAGGCCGGCATGGTCGAACGGGCGGTGGCGCCGAGCAGTTCGGGCGCGACCGGGACCTCACGCCAGCCGAGGACCGTCAGGCCCTCCTCGCCGGCGATCGTCTCAATACGCGAGACGATGTCCTGGGTGCCCTCCTCCGGAAGGAAGGCGATGCCGACGGCGTAGGAGCCCGCCGCGGGGAGTTCGAATCCGGCCACCTCGCGGAAGAAGGCGTCCGGCACCTGCGAGAGAATGCCCGCGCCGTCGCCGGAGTCGGGCTCGGAGCCGGTGGCGCCGCGGTGCTCCAGGTTGCGCAGAACCGTGAGTGCCTGCTCGACCAGCGCGTGGCTCGCCTCGCCTGTGAGGGTGGCCACGAAGCCGACGCCACAGGCGTCGCGCTCGTTGCGGGGGTCGTACATACCCTGCGCAGCAGGGCGAGCATCCATGAACGACCAGTTCTGGCCATTCGCGGAATGCTGGGACGGCTGGCGCGGCGTACGCATCGGCTCTCCCGTCGTCGTCATGTGGCATGTGCTGGTGCCGAGGGACGACGTTGGCCCTCTGCGAAGTGCGAAATTTCGTGCAGGTTACATGATGGAGTGGTGCTCGGGAACCGGATACTCCGTTCCAACATGCGGACGCCAGGGGGTGCGGCGAGGGTGCCGCGCACGGGCGGCGGAAGTGTGTGGGGACCGAACGGACAGGATCGATCAGATCGGCGTCGTACGGCCCGAAGGGCGGCGGGGGAGGCGCCATCGCCCCTCCCGCGGGTGCGCGGCAGGCGTCATTGCCCGCAGCGCTTACGGCTCATGCCCATTGGTTAAGCATTCGAAACCAGTGAGTAACGGCTACTTATGCGGCCCAACGCATAGGTAGCGGTCGACCTATCCTACGGCCGTTCCGAACAGGCTGCCCAGGGCGTACGTCACACCGGCCGCGGCACCGCCGAGCGCGAGCTGCCGGAGCCCGCTGTACCACCAGCTGCGCGCCGTCACCTTGGCCACCACGGCACCGCAGCCGAACAGCCCGACGAGCGCCAGCAGCAGGGCGGGCCACAGGGCGGTCGCGCCCAGCAGATACGGCAGCACGGGCAGCAGCGCGCCCAGCGCGAAGGAACCGAACGACGACACGGCCGCGACCAGCGGCGACGGCAGCTCGCCGGGGTCGATGCCCAGCTCCTCGCGGGCGTGTATCTCCAGGGCCTGCTCGGGGTCCTTGGACAGCTGCCGGGCCACCTCACGGGCCAGCGCCGGCTCGACGCCACGGGCCTCGTACAGCGCGGCCAGCTCCTCCTGCTCGTCCTCCGGGTGCTTGCGCAGCTCCCGCCGCTCGACGTCGAGCTCCGCCTCGACGAGCTCACGCTGCGAGGCCACGGAGGTGTACTCGCCGGCCGCCATCGAGAAGGCACCGGCGGCAAGACCGGCGAGCCCGGTGATGACAATGGTCTGATGGCTCACGGAGCCGCCCGCGACACCGGTCAGCAGGGCGAGGTTGGAGACCAGGCCGTCCATGGCACCGAAGACGGCGGGGCGCAGCCAGCCGCCGTTCACATCCCGGTGCGTGTGGTTGTCGCGGTGCGCCACGTGCAGCGACGCCTCGGTGTCGATGATGGCCATACGGGCTCCCCCAATGAGCTTAGGCAAAGCTAACTTTTAGACTGGTTCTACTTTTCGATAACACTGAACCTACGCCTCGAATTTCCATTCCGCCAGCAAGGAAAGGCTGGGCTAACCTGCGGCTTTACCTCGAAACGCTCATCCGAGTTGGCATATGCACATATGTCGACCGGGTGATGCTGGGGCTCGAGAGGCTCAGATGAGCCGCTCAGGTGGCAGACATCCCCGCATGGCATCCATCGCCTGCATTCCCCCGGTCCCGGCGCCGGGGAGCGCCGCCGAACTCCGCGAACGGGCGCGCGGCGCGCTGCTCGGCCTGGCGGTCGGGGACGCGCTCGGCGCCCCGGCGGAGAACATGAAGCCCTCCGAGATCCGCGCCCGCTGGGGCCGTATCACCGGATACGTCGCCGAGAAGCCGTCCGGCACGGACGACACCGAGTACGCGATCTTCTCGGGGCTGCTGCTCGCCCGGCACGGCTCCGCGCTCACCCCGGCCCATGTCGAGGCGGCCTGGCACCAGTGGATCGCCGACCGCGACGAGGGCCCCTTCCGCGGCGCGGGCTTCAGCGAGCGCGGCACCCTGGAGAACCTCCGGCGGGGCCTGGCCGCGCCCATCTCGGCCCAGCACCGCCACGCCTGGAGCGACGGCCTCGCGATGCGGGCGGCCCCCTTCGGGGTGTTCGCGGCGGGCCGCCCCGCCGAGGCCGCCCGCCTGGTGGCCATCGATGGCTCGGTCAGCCACGACGGCGAGGGCATCTACGGCGGCCAGGCGGTGGCGGCCGGGGTCGCGGCGGCGATGGCGGGAGCCCCGCCGAGCGTGGTCGTCGCATCCGCCCTGGCGGTCGTCCCCGACGACTCGTGGACGGCCCGTTCGCTGCGCCGCGCGGTGGCGTCGGCCCACCGCGGGGAACGGGCGGTCCGCTCCGCCGTGGTCGTCGGCGGCTATCCCTGGACGGACCTGGCCCCCGAGGCGGTGGCCCTGGCCTTCGGGGCGTACGCGGCGGCCGACGGCGACTTCCGGGAGGCCGTCCTCACCGCGGTGAACATGGGCCGCGACGCCGACACCACGGCCGCGGTGGCGGGCGCCCTGGCCGGCGCGACCCAGGGCGTGGCCGTGATCCCGGCCGACTGGGCCGCGGCGATCGGCCCGGCCCGCGGCAGCTGCCTGCCCTCCATGGCGGGCCACCACGTGCTGGACGTGGCGGAACTGCTGGTGCCGGGCGAGGGCGGCAAGTGGGGCGCCGACGTGGTCGTACCGGACTATCTGCCGGGGGTGGTGCGCGATTACCTGCCGGAAGTGGTGCCGGACCATCCGTCGGGAGTGGTGCGGGAGCACCTGCCGGGAGTGGTACGGGATCAACTGCCGGAGGTGGCGCGGGATCACCCGCCGGGAGTGGTACGGGATCAACTGCCGGGGGTAGCGCGGGATCACCCGCCGGGAGTGGCGCGGGATCACCCGCCGGGAGTGGCGCGGGATCACCCGCCGGGGGTAGCGCGCGATCACCCGCCGGGAGTGGCGCGGGATCACCCGCCGGGGGTAGCGCGCGATCACCCGCCGGAAGTGGTACGGGATCAACTGCCGGAGGTGGCGCGCGATCACCCGCCGGGAGTGGTACGGGATCATCCGCCGGGAGTGCTGCCGGCCGGCGTCGACGAGGTCCTGCCGTGAGCCGCCGTGTCGAAGGCCTGCTGCTGGGCCTGGCCGCGGGCGACGCCGCCGGCTGGCCCGCCGCCCGGCACCGGGCCGCACGGATGCCCGAGTGGACCCGGCGCCTCACCCGCGAGCTGGACACCTTCGCCGAGCAGAACGCGACCACGACCCTGCCCGTCCCCATCGCGCTCAACCAGCCCCCCGAGCCGCTCCGCCTCGGCCCCTCCGACGACGCCGAGTGGGCGGTGTTCGCCGCGGAGGCGGTCCTGCGAGCCGGGGACGACACCGTGCTCGGGGACCTCAGCCGGGAGCGCAGGACCCGGGCCGCCATCGATCTCACCTGGAGCGCCGTCGCCTCCGAGGTGGCGGCGGCCGCCGACCGCGCCCCCGAGGTCGAGTCGGCGGTACTGCCCCTGCGCGCCCGCATCTCGGTGCGCGCCGGACTCGGCAACCTCGCCACCGGCCTGCGCCCGCCCGCCACCGGCCACGACAACCCCCACTACTTCGACGACGCGGCCTGTGTACGTGCCTGTGTCCTGGCCGTGGCCCACCCCGGCGACCCCCGCGGCGCAGCCGACCTCGCCGAGTTCGACGCCCGCTACACCCAGGACGGCGACGGGGTGCACGGCGCCCGGGCGATGGCGGCGGCACTCGCGCTGGCCCTCACCGGGGCGGACGCCGACGCGTGTGTGACGGCCGCGCTCGCCGAGCTGCCCCAGGAGACGGAGATCGGCCGCAACGCCCGGCAGGCACTGGCCCTCGCGCGGGAGACGGACACCGCCTTCGCCCTCATCCCGCTCCTCGAACACCAGATCGTCGACCACGTCTACAGCTATGGCATCGCCGCCGCCGAGACGGTCCCGGTCGCCCTCGCCCTGGCCACGGCGGCGCACGGCCGGATCGCCGAGGCCGTCCCCGCCGCGGCCTGTCTGTCCCGGGTCGCCGACTCGGCGCCCGCCCTCGCCGGTGCGCTGACCGGCGCCCTGGGCGGCGGCGAGTCGATCCCGCCCGCCTGGCGGGAGGCCTGCCGCACTCTCCCCGGCTGCACACTCCCCCGTCTCACCGGCACCGACCTGGTGGAACTCGCCGAACTCCTGGAAGCGGCACAACCGGCCCGACCAGGAGGATGATTCGGGGCATGACGCCCAAAGGAGAAGAAAACGGTGGGCCGGGCCTGGACGAACGGATCACCGGGGCACTCGTCGGAGCCGCCGTCGGCGACGCGCTCGGCGGTCCCGTCGAGGGCTACTCCCCCGACCAGATCCTCGAACGCCACGGCGGCCGCGTCACCGGCGTCGTCGGCCCCTGGAACGGCGACGCCTGGCGCACCGCCCGCCCCATCGCCCCGTACCACAAGGGCGACGGCCACGTCACCGACGACACCTTGATGACGCATGCACTGGTCCGGGTGTACGCGACGGTGCGTGACCATCTCGACGCGTACGCGATCGCCGACCACCTGGTCCCGGACCTCATGACCAACCCGCGCTGGATCCCCGAGCTGGAGGCCGAGGCACTTTTGCTCCAGCGCGTCTTCCTCGCGGAGAAATGGCTGGTGGCGAGGCTGGCCTACGGTCATGTGGACCCCCGCGAGGCCGGCACGGGCAACATCGTCAACTGCGGCGCGGCGATGTACATGGCCCCCGTCGGGCTGGTCAACGCCGCCAACCCCGCCGCCGCGTACGCAGAGGCCCTGGACGTCGCGGGCGCCCACCAGTCGTCGTACGGCCGTGAGGCGGCGGGCGTCTTCGCGGCGGCGGTCGCGGCCGCGTGCGCGCCGGGGGCGACACCGGAGTCGGTGGTGACGGCCTGTCTGTCGCTGGCGAAGGACGGCACGCGGGAGGCGATCGAGCGGGTCTGCGAAGTGGCGGCCGCGCACCGGGACTTCGAGTCGGCCCTGGTCCCGCTCCGGGAGGCGGTGGCGCCCTACGACACGGTCGGCCCCGACTACCGCGCACCCTCCCTCGCGGCCCGCCGCCCCTCCCGCCTCCACTCCATCGAGGAACTCCCCATCGCCCTGGGCATGCTGGTCGTCTCCGGCGGCGACCACCGCCGGGCGGTCCTGGGCGCGGTCAACTACGGCCGTGACTGCGACTCGATCGCGACGATGGCGGGGGCGCTGGCCGGGGCCCTGGGCTCACCGGTCCCGGACGACTGGTCGAAGACGGTCGCCGAGGCCAGCCGCCTGGACCTGTGGGAACCCGCGCGGACGCTCACCGAGGTGACCCGCGAGATCTTCGAGCGGGACGTACGGCGCCGGCGAGCGCACGAGCGGGCGATCGCCGAGCTCGGGGGCCCGCGTTGCTCCGACTGACCTGGGTCCAGCCGGAGGACCTGATCGGCCACGAACTCCGCCAGGCGAGCCAGGACGGCCGCGAGCCCTGGGCGATCGCGGCACGGTGGCGGGCGGCGGGAGGCACGGAGGCTCCGGCGCGGGCGGGCGCTTCGACGGGGCGGGCGTCGCGCTATCTCCGGCAGCTGGCGGAGGACTTGCTGGACGAACTCGCCGACCTGCCAAGCAGGTTGACGGACGAGGAACCAACAGACCTCACAGAGATCAAGGCGCTCTGTCCGGCTTGGCCCGCCCAGGCTGCGCAAGCGCGGGCGAGCGTCCCCACCCCCACGCCGGCCCCCGCCCCGCTCGGCCTGGAAGCCGCCTGGCTCGGCCGAGCCGCAGGGTGCCTCCTCGGCAAACCCGTGGAAAAGCTCCCCCTCGCCGGCATCCGGCAACTCGCCAAGGCCACCGGCAACTGGCCCCTGACCACCTGGTTCACCGCAAAGGGCGTCCCCGAGGAACTCCTCGCCGCGCACCCCTGGAACCGCCGCTCGGCCCCCACCTCCCTCGCCGAGAACATCGACGGAATGCCCGAGGACGACGACCTCAACTACCCCCTCCTCAACCTCCTCCTGCTCCGCCGCCACGGCCGCGCCTTCACCACCACGGACGTGGCCCGGCTCTGGCTCGACGAACTCCCCGCCGGCCGCACCTTCACCGCCGAGCGCATCGCCTACCGCAACCTCCTCACCGGCGTCGAACCCCCGCACACCGCCCGCCACCGCAACCCCTTCCGCGAGTGGATCGGCGCCCTGATCCGCGCGGACGTGCACGGCTGGACCAACCCGGGAGACCCGGCGGCCGCCGCAGAACAGGCCCACCGCGACGCCACCCTCACCCACACCGCGAACGGCGTGTACGCGGCGATGTTCATCGCGGCCGTCATCGCCACCGCGGCCACCGGCACCCATGACATCCACGCCTGCCTGCGCACCGGCCGCACGGTGATCCCGCCCCGCTCCCGGCTGGCCGCGGCAATCGACCACGCCATCGAATTGGCCGAATCCCACGAGGACTTCGACGCCGTCGTGGACGGACTCCACGCCGTCCACTCCCCCACCCACCACTGGGTCCATGCCGTCCCCAACACCGCCCTGATCGCCGCCGCCCTCACTCACGCGGACGGCGACTTCACCGGCTCCGTCTGCCGGGCGGTGTCGGGCGGCTGGGACACCGACTCCAACGGCGCCACGGCGGGGAGCATCGCCGGCCTCCTCGCCGGGAGCCCCACCGCCCTCCCCGACCGCTGGACGACGCCCCTGAAGAACCGGCTCGCCACGTCCGTCGCCGACTTCGACGGCACCGGTTTCGACACCCTGGCCCACCTCACCCACCTGGAGGCGACCCGCCCATGACCCATATCGCCGTACTCGGCAGCTTGAACATGGATCTCGTCGCGTACGTCGAGAAGGCCCCACAGCTAGGAGAGACCGTCACGGGACGGGAGTTCCGTACGATCCCCGGCGGCAAGGGCGCCAACCAGGCGATCGCCGCGGCCCGCGCGGGCGCCACCGTCTCGATGATCGGCGCGGTCGGCAACGACGTCTTCGGCACCCGGCTGCGCGACACCCTGGAGCACTCCGGCGTGGACACCGACGACCTGCGCACGATGGAGGGCTCGTCCGGCACCGCGCACATCGTGGTGGACGACGAGGGCGGCAACTCGATCGTGGTGGTCCCGGGCGCGAACGGCACCGTGGACCACCTCTCCCCAGGCGACGAGGGCGTGATCGCCTCCGCCGACGCGCTGCTCCTGCAACTGGAGATCCCCATGGCGGCGGTGCTCGCGGGCGCGGAGGCGGCCCGCAGACACGGCGTCCGTACGATCCTCACCCCCGCCCCCGCCCGGCCGCTGCCGGACGGACTCCTCGCCGCCACCGATCTGCTGGTCCCCAACGAGCACGAGGCGACCGCCCTCACCGGACGGCCCGACCCGCGCGAGGCGGCCGACGTCCTGCTCGACCAGGTGCCGGAGGTGGTCGTCACCCTGGGCGCGGTCGGCTGCCTGTACCTGACCCGGGGGGCCGAACCCCTCGTGGTTCCCGCCCCGAAGGTGACCGCCGTGGACTCGACGGGCGCGGGCGACACCTTCGTCGGCGCCCTCGCGGTGGCGCTCGGCGAGGAGCGGCCGATCCGGGAGGCGCTGACGTGGGCCGCCGCGGCGGCCGCCGTCTCCGTCCAGCGGGAGGGGGCGTCGGCGTCGATGCCGTACCGCCCGGAGATCGAGGCGCAGTACACCGCATGAACACCTCCACCCAACCCCTGACCGGCCTGCGCGTCCTCGATCTGGCCACCCTCTTCGCCGGCCCCCTCTGCGCCACCCTGCTCGGTGACTTCGGCGCCGAGGTGATCAAGGTCGAGCATCCCGCCAAGCCCGATCCCTGCCGGGGCCACGGTCCCTCGAAGCAGGGCGTCGGCCTGTGGTGGAAGCTGCTCGGCCGCAACAAGCGCACCATCACCCTCGATCTGTCCAGGCCCGGCGGCCGCACCACCCTGCTGCGCCTGGCCGCCACCGCCGATGTGATCGTCGAGAACTTCCGCCCCGGCACCCTGGAGAAGTGGGACCTGGGCTGGGCGGAGCTGTCGGCCGCCAACCCGCGGCTGGTCCTCGCCCGGGTCACCGCGTTCGGCCAGTTCGGCCCCTACGCGCACCGCCCCGGCTTCGGAACCCTGGCCGAGGCGATGAGCGGCTTCGCCGCGATCACCGGCGAGCCGGACGCACCCCCGACGCTCCCGCCCTTCGGTCTCGCCGACTCCATCGCGGGCCTGGCCACGGCGTACGCGGTGATGACGGCGCTCGCGGCCCGGGACCGCACCGGCGCGGGCCAGGTCGTGGACATGGCGATCATCGAGCCGATCCTGACCGTGCTCGGCCCGCAGCCCGTCTGGTACGACCAGCTGGGCCACGTCCAGCCGCGCACCGGCAACCGCTCCCAGAACAACGCCCCGCGCAACACATACCGCACGGCGGACGGCACCTGGGTCGCGGTCTCCACGTCCGCCCAGTCGATCGCCGAGCGCGTGATGCACCTGGTCGGCCGTCCGGAGCTGATCGACGAGCCGTGGTTCGCGACGGGCGCCGAGCGGGCCGCGCACGCCGACGTCCTCGACCAGGCGGTCGGCGCCTGGATCGCCGGCCGCACCCGGGACGAGGTCCTGGCGGCCTTCGAGAAGGCGGAGGCCGCCGCGGCGCCGATCCAGGACGTGCGGGACGTGATGGCGGACCCGCAGTACCAGGCCCTGGACACCATCACCGCCGTCGACGACCCGGAGCTGGGCCCCCTGCGCATGCAGAACGTCCTCTTCCGGCTCTCCGCCACCCCCGGCGCGATCCGCTGGGCGGGCCGCCCGCACGGCGCGGACACGGAGGCGGTCCTGACCGAGCTGGGCCTCACCCCGGCGGAACTCGGCTCGTTGCGCGCGGAGGGCGCCCTGTGACCCCCTTCCCGCTCACCTGGCTGTACGTCCCGGGCGACCGTCCGCACGTGGTGGCCAAGGCGCTGGCCTGCGGCGCGGACGTGGTGGTGATCGACCTGGAGGACGCGGTCGCCCCGGACCGCAAGGTGTACGCCCGCGAGGCGACCGCCGACCTGCTGTCCGAACCCCGGCCGGCCCGGGTCCACGTCCGGGTCAACGCCCTGGAGACGCCGTGGGCGGCCGCCGATCTGCGCGCGGTGACCGCGCTTCCGGGCGTGGCCGGGCTACGCCTCCCGAAGGTGGCGTACGCCGAGGAGGTGGTGCGGGTCGCGGAGGCCACCGGGCTCCCCGTCTACGCCCTCCTGGAGACGGCCCTGGGCATCGAGCACGCCTATGCCATCGCCTCCGCCCACCCGTCCCTGCGGGGCGTCTCCCTCGGCGAGGCGGATCTACGGGCCGACCTGGGCGTACGCGAGGACGCGGGGCTGGACTGGTGCCGGTCCCGGATCGTGGTCGCGGCGCGGGCGGCAGGGCTGGCCCCGCCGCCCCAGTCGGTGCACCCCGACATCCGCGATCTGACGGGACTGGCCGCCTCCTGCGCCCACGGCCGCTCCCTGGGCTTCCTCGGCCGGGCCGCCATCCACCCCCGTCAGCTCCCGGTCATCGAGCGGGCCTATCTGCCCACGGAGGAGGAGATCGAACAGGCCGAGACGATCGTCAAGGCCGCGACGGAGGAACAGGGCGCCCTGGCGCTGCCGGACGGCAGATTCGTCGACGCGGCGGTGGTGGCCGCGGCACAGCGCACGCTGTCGCTGGCCCACAGACCCTGAGACGCGACGAGGGCGCCCGGATCGGTCCGGGCGCCCTCGTCTTCATACTCCGTCACACGTCGCCGTACGTCGTCACACGACGTCGTACGGCCGAAGGTGTCAGCTCTTCTTCGACGCCGACTCGGCCTCGTCCTTCGTCTCCTCGGCCCTCTCCTCGGCGTCCGCGTCCTCGGCGGACCCGGTGGCGTCCGTCTCGGCCTCCACCCCCGACTCGGCCACGGCCTCGGCTTCCGGCTTGTCCGCGGACTTGTCCTCGGGCTCCGCCGTACCATCTTCCGCGGCCTCGCCCTCGGCGGCGCCGGGCTCGACCACGGTCTCGCGTCCCGGCCGCTTCTTCGACGACAAGACGATGTAGACCACCGCGAGCAGGAACACGATCACCGCGGTCCAGTCGTTGAGGCGGAGGCCCAGGATGTGGTGGGCGTCGTCGACGCGCATGTACTCGATCCAGCCGCGGCCCACGCAGTACGCGGCGACGTACAGGGCGAACGCCCGGCCGTGGCCCATCTGGAAGCGGCGGTCGGCCCAGATCACCAGGAGCGCGACGCCGATGCACCACAGGGACTCGTACAGGAACGTCGGGTGGTAGTAGCCCGGCACCCGGCCGCCCTCGGAGGAGGTGATGTGCAGCGCCCACGGAATGTGCGTCTCGCGGCCGTACAGCTCCTGGTTGAACCAGTTGCCCCAGCGGCCGATGGCCTGCGCCAGGGCGATACCGGGGGCGATGGCGTCGGCGTAGGCGGGCAGCGGGATGCCCCGGCGCCGGCAGCCGATCCACGCGCCGACCGCGCCGAGGGCGATCGCGCCCCAGATGCCGAGGCCGCCCTCCCACACCTTGAAGGCGTCCACCCAGTCGCGGCCCTCGCTGAAGTACAGCTCGTAGTCCGTGATCACGTGGTAGAGACGGCCACCGACCAGGCCGAAGGGCACGGCCCAGACCGCGATGTCGGCCACCGTGCCGGACCGGCCGCCGCGGGCGATCCAGCGCTTGTTGCCGAGCCAGACGGCTACGAAGACGCCGATGATGATGCAGAAAGCGTAGCCGCGCAGCGGAATCGGGCCGAGGTACAGGACCCCGCGCGACGGGCTGGGAATGTAGGCAAGTTCCATGGCAAGGTCGACGCTACCGTGCCGGGCCCGGCACACGGCAGGCAGCCCGGCTACGGGTCCATAACGGGGGTGTGAGAAACGCTTACCCCTGGTTGGCCGCCTCCACCATCTGCTTCAGCTTCTGCGGGGTCATCGTCCGGTCCTCGTAGATGTTCTTGCCGTCGAGCAGGACGGTCGGCGTGCCGCTGAAGTTGCCCGCCTTGAAGGCCGCCTGCGACTTGTCGACCCAGCTGTCGTGCTTCCCGTCGTTGACACAGGCCCGGAAGGCCGGGGTGTCGAGGCCCTGGACCTTGCCGGCCAGCTCGATCAGCTTGGCGTTGTCCGCGAAGGCGTCGTCCGTCTCCTTGGGCTGGTTCGCGTAGAGGACGTCGTGGTAGTCGCGGAACTTTCCGGCGTCCTGGGCGCAGGCCGCCGCGTTGGCCGCGCGCAGCGAGCCGGTGCCGCCGAGGTTGCCGTCGATCAGTCTGACCAGGTGGTACTCGACTCTGAGTTTTCCGGCGTCGGTGAGCTCGTGGAGCGTCGGGCGGTAGGCCGCCTCGAAGGCCTGGCAGGCCGGGCAGCGGAAGTCCTCCCACACCTGGAGCGTCGACCTGGCCCCGTCCTTGCCGACCGGGATCGCGAGGCTGTCCTTGCCCTGCGCGCCCGAGGGCGCCACCACCGGGCCCGAGCTCTGGCTGCCCTTGTTCTTGCCGGCGTTCGCGGCGATCACGCCGATCACCGCCGCGAGGCCGAGGACGCAGACGACGCTCGCGCCCACGATCAGCGCACGGCGTCGCTTCTCCGCGGCCTTCTGCTTCTCGCGCTCGACCGCAATCCGCTCCCGGGCGGTGCGCTTTCCGTCACGGTTCTTCTCGCTCACACCCCCAGAACGAACCGGGGAGGCGCAGCGCGCCTCCCCGGTCCCAGGTCCACCCGTTCGAGTGACCGAATATTCCGTTATGCCTGACGGGCGGTCCGTCGTGCCGGACGACTAGACCTTGCCGCGCACGCCCTTGGCCAGCTCACCGGCCAGTTCGCGGACCGCTTCGAGACCGGCCGCGTCGTCCGGCGCGTCCAGCATCCGCTTCACGAAGGCCGAGCCGACGATCACCCCGTCGGCGAAGCCGGCCACCTCGGCGGCCTGGGCGCGGTTGGAGACGCCGAGCCCGACACAGACCGGCAGGCCGGTGCCGGTGCCCCGGGTGCGCCGCACCAGGTCCTGCGCCTGCGCGCCGACCGACTCACGGGTGCCGGTGACGCCCATCAGGGAGGCGGCGTAGACGAAGCCGCTGCCCGCCGCGGTGATCTGGGCGAGCCGCTCGTCCTTGCTGCTGGGGGCGACCACGAAGACCGTCGCGAGCCCGTGCTTCTCGGCGTGCTCCCGCCACAGCGCCGACTCCTGGACCGGCAGGTCGGGCAGGATGCAGCCCGCCCCGCCCGCCTCGGCCAGCTCGGCGGTGAAGCGCTCGACGCCGTAGCGGTCGATGGGGTTCCAGTACGTCATCACGAGCACCGGCTTCCCGGTGGCCGCGTGGGCCTCGCGGACCGTGCGCATGACGTCCGCGATCTTCACACCGCCCCGCAGGGCGATGTCGTCGGCGGTCTGGATGACCGGACCGTCCAGGACGGGGTCGCTGTGCGGCAGCCCGACCTCCACGACGTCGGCGCCACCGTCGAGTACGGCCTTGATCGCCTCGATGCCGCCGTCCACGGACGGGAACCCGGCCGGGAGGTAGGCGATGAGCGCGGACCGTCCCTCGGCCTTCGCGGCCGCGAGGGTGTCGGTCAACAAGTTGATGTTCCCGCTCACTTGGCGTCCCCCTCGATCTCGGCGGTGTCGCTGTCGGCGTCGGCGGCGACCTCCGCGTCCACACCGCTGTCGTACAGACCGAAGTAACGGGCGGCCGTGTCCATGTCCTTGTCGCCGCGGCCGGACAGGTTGATCACGATCAGCCCGTCCCTGCCCAGCTCCTTGCCGACCTCCAGGGCTCCGGCGAGGGCGTGGGCGCTCTCGATGGCCGGGATGATGCCCTCCGTGCGCGACAGCAGGCGCAGGGCCTGCATGGCCGCGTCGTCGGTGACCGCGCGGTACTCGCCGCGGCCGCTGTCCTTGAGGTAGGAGTGCTCGGGCCCGATGCCCGGGTAGTCCAGACCGGCCGAGATCGAGTACGGCTCGGTGATCTGGCCCTCCTCGTCCTGCAGGACGTAGGACCGGGAGCCGTGCAGGACGCCGGGCTCGCCCGCGGTGAGGGTCGCCGCGTGCTCGCCCGTCTCCACGCCGTGCCCGGCCGGCTCGCAGCCGATGAGGCGGACGGAGGTGTCCGGGATGAAGGCGTGGAAGAGGCCGATGGCGTTGGAGCCGCCGCCGACACAGGCGACGGCCGCGTCGGGCAGGCGTCCGGCGCGCTCCAGGAGCTGACGGCGGGCCTCCACACCGATCACCCGGTGGAAGTCGCGGACCATGGCCGGGAAGGGGTGCGGACCGGCGACGGTACCGAAGAGGTAGTGGGTGTGGTCGACGTTGGCGACCCAGTCCCGGAAGGCCTCGTTGATGGCGTCCTTCAGGGTGCGGCTGCCGGACTTCACGGCGACGACCTCGGCACCGAGCATGCGCATGCGGGCCACGTTGAGGGCCTGTCGCTGGGTGTCGATCTCGCCCATGTAGACGGTGCATTCGAGGCCGAACAGCGCGCAGGCGGTGGCGGTGGCGACGCCGTGCTGGCCGGCGCCCGTCTCCGCGATGACGCGCGTCTTGCCCATCCGCTTGGTGAGCAGGGCCTGGCCGAGCACGTTGTTGATCTTGTGGGACCCGGTGTGGTTGAGGTCCTCGCGCTTGAGGAACACCCGGGCGCCACCGGCGTGTTCGGCGAACCGTGGCACCTCGGTGAGGGCGCTGGGCCGGCCGGTGTAGTTGACGAGCAGGTCGTCGAGCTCGCGGGCGAACTCGGGGTCGGCCTTCGCCTTGTCGTACTCGACGGCGACCTCGTCGACGGCGGCGACGAGCGCCTCCGGGATGAACTTGCCGCCGTACGCGCCGAAGTAGCCCTCGGCGCTGGGGACCTGACCCTCTGGATCAGGGATGAAGAACTCGCTGGGCATGCGGAAACCTCACGGTGAGTGGTGGAAGGTCACTAATCGCCGTGGGGGCGGGGATTTCAGTCGGCTGCAGGCCCGTTGTGGGTGCGCGCGCAGCTCCCCGCGCCCCTGTAGGTCGGCTGCTGCCATCGCATGCCGTTCACCTGCCCGGGTTCGTCACCGATGACGTACCGCACCCGGCGCCCGTGCACCCGGCGGGCGGGCGCGCGGCAGCCGCGGGGCCGGCAGCCGCGCGCGAGGCGGGCGTACGGGTCCCGGGGCATCGGGGCGGTCGAGAGCGTCATCGGGGCCAGCCTACCGGGAGTTCAGCCCCGGCCGTGCCGCAGCGCGGGATGCTCGCCCGCGGCGACCAGGTCGGCCACCGCCGCCTTGGGGTCGCGCCCGGTGACGAGGGACTCGCCGACCAGGACGGCGTCGGCGCCCGCGTTGGCGTACGCGATCAGGTCGTGCGGGCCGCGGACGCCGGACTCGGCGACCTTGACGATGCCGTCCGGGATCTCGGGCGCGACCCGCTCGAAGGTGCCGCGGTCGACCTCCAGCGTCTTCAGGTTGCGGGCGTTGACGCCGATCACCTTGGCGCCCGCGTCCACCGCGCGTTCGACCTCGTCCTCGTCGTGCACCTCGACGAGGGGGGTGAGGCCGATGGAGACGGCACGCTCGATCAGCGACTCGAGGGCCGGCTGGTCGAGGGCCGCGACGATCAGCAGCGCGAGGTCGGCGCCGTACGCGCGGGCCTCCCACAGCTGGTACGACGTGACGATGAAGTCCTTGCGCAGGACCGGGATGTCCACGCGGGCGCGGACCGCCTCCAGGTCTGCCAGCGAGCCGCCGAAGCGGCGCTGCTCGGTCAGGACCGAGATGACGGCCGCGCCGCCTGCCTCGTAGTCCGCGGCGAGCCCGGCCGGATCGGCGATCGCGGCCAGCGCGCCCTTGGACGGGCTGGAACGCTTGACCTCGCAGATCACCTTGACGCCTTCGCCGCGCAGTGCGGCGACGCCGTCCTTGGCCGCGGGCGCCTTCGCCGCGCGCTCCTTGAGCTCGTCGAGGCTGACGCGCGCCTGCCGCTCCGCGAGGTCGGCACGGACTCCGTCGATGATCTCGTCGAGCACACTCACGCGAGCGGCCCCCTTCCGAACGATCGAAAAACCCATGGTCACTGCGATGGTATCCGGAGGAAGGCGCAGGCCTCGCATCCGGATGACGTGCGGTCCCACTACCTGGACATTCGCCGGTCGATCAAGGATGCAGCCAGCCACCGAAGGGCAGGTTCCGGACAACCGTGAACGCCAGGACCAGCGCCCCCAGCCCCCAAAGCGGCAGCGGCCCGAGCTCGATCCGCAGCGGCCGTCCGCGCACCGCCCGGACGACCCAGACGGTCCACAGCACCGCGAAGCCCGCATAGGCGGCCACGGCCATCGCGTTGTCCTGGAGCGCGGTGAGGAAGTCCCCGTGCACGAAGGCGTGGGCGCTGCGCAGACCGCCGCAGCCGGGGCAGTAGACGCCCGCGTAGCGCAGCAGCGGGCACACCGGGTAGTGGCCGGGTTCGTTGGGGTCGACGGCGCCGACGTAGGCGAAGGCCCCGACGACGGCCGCGAGGATCCCGGCGGGGGCGGCCAGCCGTCCCGGCAGGGTGGCGGGCGGCCCGGTCCGCCGGTCGATGCCCGGGGCGCTGTGGCTGTCGGCGTTCACGCCTCGCATTGTGCCGCGCACGGGCCGCACGCGCGCGAGGGGCGGCCCGCACCTCGTCGGTGCGGGCCGCCCCTCGGGCAGGAACTGCGGGTCAGCTCTCGACGCCGGCCGGCTCCGGCGTCACCGCGGCCCGGGGCTGCGGCTGGGGCAGCGCGTGGACGTTCTTCGGCTGGCCGAGGCCCATGGAGCGCATGACGCCGCCGACGACACCGCCGAGCGCCACGATCGCCATACCGGCCCAGAAGCCCAGCGGCTGGGCCATCACCATGAACGCGCCCGCGACGCAGAACCCGAAGAAGGCGATAGTGACACCGGTCCAGGCGGCCGGGGTGTGTCCGTGGCTGCTGCCCGCCATTGCTTGCTCCTCGTTGCTGGTTGCGTGCTCGTTTGCTTGGTGCGTGTGAGCCGGACGTGCTTGGTGCGTGTGAGCCGGACGCTCACGGTCCATTGTCCCGTACCCGGGTGGCCGCCGTGAGCTCGGGTGGCGTCTGTTTCGCCACATCGGGACCGGGGGCCCGCGACCGGCGGCCGGCGGCTACGCCCCCGTCGGGTCCTCACCACGGTCCAGGGCCTTCCACAGGTCCTCGGGGCGGTCGGGGTCCGCGGCCGGGGCCGTGCGGCGGGGGCGGGCGGTGCCACGCTCGTAGCGGCCGGACATGGCGGGCCACAGGCGTCCGTAGCGCAGGGCGAGGAGCCCGGCGAGCAGCAGCAGGAGCCCGCCGGCGGCCGCGACATAGGGCCAGCCGGTGTGGGTGAGCGCGGCCACGCTCGCGGAGGTGTCTCCGGTGGCCTCGGCGGCCTTCTCGTCGAGCGCCGAGCTGTCCGAGGCGCCGACCAGGGCCGCGGCGATCGTGCCGGCGCCGGAGAGTGCGAGGAGCCCGGCGACCAGCAGGCGGCCGGCCCGGCGGACGGCGAAGACGGCGACGAGCGCGGCGAGGCCCACTATGGCGAGGGCCGCGGGGACGCCCGTGACGTCGCTGCCCCTGGCGGTCAGCGGAAAGGCACCGCCGGCCACGGTCGCGGTGCCCTCCGCCCAGCGCTGCCGGGTGGCCAGCAGCGCCACGGCAGCGCCGAGCGCACCGCACATGAGGGCGACGGCGAGGCTGCGGCGGCCGGAGCGTGCGGGTCCGGCGGCTTCGGGACGGGGGTGAGGTACGGCAGTCACGTAGTCCACTATCGCCTGAACCCCGGGCGAACCGTCACCCGGGGTTCACGTGATACGCGCCCCACTGTGCGGTAAGCGCCCTACTTGCCCAGCCGGTTGGCCGTGTGCACCGCCCGCAGGACCGCCGCCGCCTTGTTGCGGCACTCCTGGTCCTCGGCGACCGGGTCGGAGTCGGCGACGATGCCGGCGCCCGCCTGGACGTACGCGGTGCCGTCACGCAGCAGGGCCGTACGGATGGCGATGGCCGTGTCGGAGTCGCCCGCGAAGTCGAGGTAGCCGACACAGCCGCCGTACAGCCCGCGGCGGGACGGTTCCAGCTCGTCGATGATCTGCATCGCGCGCGGCTTGGGGGCTCCCGACAGGGTGCCGGCCGGGAAGCAGGCCGTCAGGACGTCGAAGGCCGTACGGCCCTCGGCCACCTGTCCGGTCACCGTCGAGACGATGTGCATCACATGGGAGTACCGCTCGACGGACATGAAGTCGACCACCTCGACCGAGCCGGGTGCGCAGACCCGCCCCAGGTCGTTGCGGCCGAGGTCGACGAGCATCAGGTGCTCGGCGCGCTCCTTGGGGTCGGCGAGCAGTTCGTCGGCGAGGGCCTGGTCCTCCTGCGGGGTGGCGCCCCGGTGCCGGGTGCCGGCGATGGGGTGGACCATGGCCCGCCCGTCCTCGACCTTCACCAGGGCCTCCGGGCTGGAGCCCACGACGTCGAAGGCGCCGTTGTCCCCGTCGGGGAATCGGAACAGGTACATGTACGGCGAGGGGTTGGTCGCCCTGAGGACCCGGTACACGTCCAACGCGCTTGCCGTGCACGGCGTTTCGAAGCGCTGCGAGGGTACGACCTGGAAGGCCTCGCCCGCGCGGATGCGCTCCTTGACGTCCTCGACGGCCTCCTGGAAATCCGGGCCGCCCCACAGTGCGGTGTACTCGGGCAGCTCCGAGGGCGGCAGGAGGGCCGGGGGCTGGGCGACGGGGCGCGAGAGGTCGGCCTCCATGGCGTCGAGGCGGGCCACGGCGTCCGTGTAGGCCTCGTCGACGCCGGTGTCGAGGTCGTTGTGGTTGATCGCGTTGGCGATCAGCAGGACGGAGCCCTCCCAGTGGTCCATGACCGCGAGGTCGCTGGTGAGGAGCATGGTGAGCTCGGGGAGTCGCAGGTCGTCCCGCTCGCCGGGGCCGATCTTCTCCAGGCGGCGGACGATGTCGTAGCCGAGGTAGCCGACCATGCCGCCGGTGAAGGGTGGCATGCCCTCCTGGTGGGGCGTGTGCAGGGCCTCGATGGTGGCGCGCAGGGCGGCCAGCGGGTCGCCCTCGACGGGGACGCCGACGGGCGGGACGCCGAGCCAGTGGACCTGGCCGTCGCGCTCGGTCAGGGTCGCCGCGGAGCGCACGCCCACGAAGGAGTAGCGGGACCAGGAGCGGCCGTTCTCCGCGGACTCCAGCAGGAACGTGCCGGGGCGCTCGGCGGCGAGCTTGCGGTAGAGCCCGACCGGGGTGTCGCCGTCGGCGAGGAGCTTGCGGGTGACCGGGATGACGCGGCGGTCGGTGGCCAGCTTGCGGAACGTCTCTAGGTCCATGGCGGCTGACCTTACTGATCCGAGACGGGTACGCCGGAATCGGCGTCCTTGAGCAGTACGTCGGCGTCGAAGCAGGTGCGGGCGCCGGTGTGGCAGGCGGCGCCGACCTGGTCCACCTGGACCAGCACGGTGTCGGCGTCGCAGTCGAGGGCGACGGACTTGACCCACTGGAAGTGGCCGGAGGTGTCGCCCTTGACCCAGTACTCCCGGCGGCTGCGCGACCAGTAGGTGCAGCGGCCGGTGGTCAGCGTGCGGTGCAGCGCCTCGTCGTCCATCCAGCCGAGCATCAGCACCTCTCCGGTGTCGTACTGCTGGGCGATGGCGGGGACGAGACCGTCGGCGCTGCGCTTGAGGCGCGCGGCGATCTCGGGGTCGAGGCTGCTGGGCCCGGGCGTACCGGTCGTACTGGTCATGCGGCCATTGTGCCGCGCCGCACGGACAGTGACGGTCCGTGTCCAGTGGACGGACCCGCACGCGCGCGTGCGGGTCCGTCCACTGGGCCGGCCCCGTGGCTGGTCGTAGGCTGGCTGTATGTCGACCTTCGCCAAGCGTGAACGGCTCCTGCTCGCCGACCTCTTGGAAACCGCCGGTCCGGAGGCACCGACCCTCTGCGAGGGCTGGCAGACCCGCGATCTGGCCGCGCACGTGGTGGTGCGCGAGCGCCGGCCGGACGCCGCCGGGGGCACGCTGATCAAGCCCCTCGCGCCGCGTCTGGAAAAGGTGATGCAGGAGTACGCGGCGAAGCCGTACGAGGAGCTCATCCAGCTGATCCGCACCGGCCCGCCGCGGTTCTCGCCGTTCCAGCTCAAGCAGATCGACGAAGCGGCGAACACGGTGGAGTTCTACGTCCACACGGAGGACGTCCGCCGTGCCCACCCCGACTGGACGCCGCGCGAGCTCGACCCGGTCTTCCAGGACGCGCTGTGGTCCCGGCTGGAGCGCACCGCCCGGCTGCTGGGCCGGGGTGCGCCGACCGGCCTGGTGCTGCGGCGGCCGGACGGCCAGACGGCGGTCGCGCACCGGGGCTCGCCGGTGGTGACGGTGACGGGCGAGCCGTCGGAGCTGCTCCTGTTCACGTTCGGCCGGCAGAGCGCCGCCAAGGTCGAGCTGGACGGCGACGAGAACGCGATCGCCAAGCTGCACGAGTCGAAGCAGCTCGGCATCTGAGAGGACCCCTCATGATCAAGGTCGCGATGACCAGCGTGTTCGTCGACGACGTGACCAAGGCCCACGCCTTCTACACGGATGTCCTCGGCTTCGAGACGCGCACCAACCTGGATCTGGGCGGCGGCACGCTGTTCATCACGGTCGGCGCGCCGGACGGGGGCCAGCCGGATCTCCAGCTGCTGCTGGAGCCCGGCGACAGCCCCATCGCCGAGCCGTACCGCCGGGCCCTGTACGAGGCCGGGATTCCCGCCATCGTCTTCTCCGTGGACGACATCGCGGCGCAGTACGAGCGGCTGCGCGGCCTCGGTGTGCGGTTCACGCACGAGCCGCAGCAGCAGGGACCGGTGCTCGCGGCCGTGCTCGACGACACGGTCGGCAACTATGTGCAGCTGACACAGCCGTTGCGGCGGCCGGGCGGCTGAACCTCAGCGGGGCAGTTCGGCGCGGCGCAGGCCCGGGACGGCGAGGGCGACGACTCCGCCGAGCCCGCACACGGCGGCGCTGACGACGTACACCGGGCCAAGGCCCCAGGCGCCGATCGCGGCGGCCGCGAGGGGCATGCCCAGCGGGGCGAGGCCGAGGCTGACCAGGCCGGAGACCGCGGTGACGCGGCCCAGGCGGGCGGGGTCGGCGACGGTCTGCAGCAGGGCACCGCACAGGGCACCGCTGAGCCCGGCCACCGGCCAGGAGCCCCACCAGCAGGGCCACCGCGACGGAGTCGGCGAGGATCGCGCACCCGGTGACCAGCCCCGCGCGCGGCAGTCGCCCCCGGACGGTCAGCCGCAGGGAGGCCGCACCGGCGCCGACACCGATCCCGCGAGCACCGTGCCCGTCCCGGCCAGCATCAGGGGAGCCAGGACACGATGGCGCCGGATGTGGTCCAGCCCGGCCCTCAGGTCCCACCAGGCGGTGTCCCGCCGCGCCCCGGCCGTGTCGTCGGCCGACAGCTCCCGGACCCGTACGGCTCCAGCAGGGGCACTTGAGCGTGCCGACATCGGTGATCCGCCACGAAGAGGCCCCGGCGGCAGTCCGCCGGGGCCGGTGTGGGCGTATGTGGGTGCGCTAACGGACGGGGTGGCCCGCCTCGCGCAGGGTCTGCTTCACCTCGGCGATGCGCAGGTCGCCGAAGTGGAAGACCGAAGCGGCCAGGACCGCGTCCGCGCCCGCCTCGATGGCCGGCGGGAAGTGGGCGAGCCGGCCGGCGCCGCCGGAGGCGATGACCGGGACCGTGACGTGCTTGCGCACGGCCGCGATCATCTCCAGGTCGTAGCCGTCCTTCGTGCCGTCCGCGTCCATCGAGTTGAGCAGGATCTCCCCCGCGCCCAGCTCGGCGGCCCGGTGCGCCCACTCGACGGCGTCGATGCCGGTGCCCTTGCGGCCGCCGTGCGTCGTCACCTCGAAGGAGCCGCTCTGCGTGCGGCGCGCGTCCACCGACAGCACCAGCACCTGCCGGCCGAACCGCTCGGCGATCTCGCGGATCAGCTCGGGCCGGGCGATCGCGGCCGTGTTCACGCCGACCTTGTCCGCGCCCGCGCGGAGCAGCTTGTCGACGTCCTCGGCCGTGCGCACACCGCCGCCGACCGTGAGCGGGATGAACACCTGCTCGGCGGTGCGGCGCACCACGTCGTACGTCGTCTCACGGTTGCCCGAGGACGCGGTGATGTCCAGGAACGTCAGCTCGTCGGCGCCCTCGGCGTCGTACACCTTCGCCATCTCGACGGGGTCGCCCGCGTCGCGCAGGTTCTGGAAGTTGACGCCCTTGACGACCCGGCCGTTGTCCACGTCCAGGCACGGGATCACGCGTACGGCCAGGGTCATGAGGACACTCCTCGGAACGCCTCCACCTCGATCTCGACGACCAGGCTGGGGTCCACGAAGCCGGAGACGATGATCATCGTTGCCACGGGCCGGACGGTGTCGAACAGCTCCTTGTGCGCCCGTCCGACCTCGTCCACGTCACGCGCGTGCGTGATGTACATGCGCGTCCGTACGACGTCGTCACGCCCGAGTCCCACCTGCCGCAGCGCGGACAGCGCGACGTCGAAGGCGTTGACCGCCTGTTCGTACGGGCCACCGCCGACGATCTGACCATCTACGACGGACGTGCAGCCGGCTACCAGCACCAGACCGTTCGGCAGCTCCACCGCGCGGGAGTAACCGAACTGCTCCTCCCAGGGCGCACCCGTGGACACACGTCGTACGTCGCTCACCGGGACACCGCCTCCAGGGCCTCTTCCAGGGTGAATGCCTTCGCGTACAGGGCCTTCCCGACGATGGCGCCCTCGACACCGAGAGGCACCAAGTCGGCGATGGCCCGCAGGTCGTCCAGGGACGACACGCCGCCCGAGGCCACGACCGGCCGGTCGGTCGCCGCGCACACGTTCTTCAGCAGCTCCAGGTTCGGGCCCTGGAGGGTGCCGTCCTTGGCGATGTCCGTGACGACGTAGCGGGCGCAGCCCTCCTTGTCGAGACGCTCCAGCGTCTCGTAGAGGTCGCCGCCGTCGCGGGTCCAGCCGCGGCCGCGCAGGGTCGTGCCCCGCACGTCCAGACCGACCGCGATCTTGTCACCGTGCTCGGCGATGACCTCGGCGACCCACTCCGGAGTCTCCAGCGCGGCGGTGCCGAGGTTCACCCGGGTGCAGCCGGTGGCGAGCGCGGCGGCGAGGGTGTCGTCGTCACGGATACCGCCGGACAGCTCCACCTTGATGTCCATCGCCTTCGCGACCTCGGCGATCAGCGCACGGTTGTCGCCGGTGCCGAACGCGGCGTCCAGGTCGACGAGGTGGAGCCACTCGGCACCCGAGCGCTGCCAGGCGAGCGCGGCCTCCAGAGGGGATCCGTAGGAGGTCTCGGTCCCGGACTCGCCGTGCACAAGGCGGACGGCCTGTCCGTCCCGGACGTCGACGGCGGGGAGGAGTTCGAGCTTGCTCACAGTGTTCCGATCCAGTTGGTGAGGAGCTGGGCTCCGGCATCGCCGGACTTCTCGGGGTGGAACTGCGTGGCCCACAGGGCGCCGTTCTCCACGGCGGCCACGAAGGGCTTGCCGTGCGTCGACCAGGTCACCCTGGGGGCGTGCATCGCCGCGTTGTGCGTCTCCAGGGACCAGCCGTGGACGGCGTAGGAGTGCACGAAGTAGAAGCGCGCGTCCGCGTCCAGGCCGGCGAACAGCTCGGAGTCGGCGGGCGCCTCGACGGTGTTCCAGCCCATGTGGGGCACGATCTCGGCCTGGAGCGGCTCGACCGAGCCGGGCCACTCGTCCAGGCCCTCGGTCTCCACGCCGTGCTCGATGCCGCGCGCGAACAGGATCTGCATGCCGACGCAGATGCCCATCACCGGCCGCCCGCCGGACAGCCGACGGTCGATGATCCAGTCCCCGCGGGCCTCACGCAGGCCCTGCATACAGGCGGCGAAGGCACCGACGCCCGGCACCAGCAGGCCGTCGGCGTTCATGGCCGCGTCGAAGTCGCGCGTTATCTCCACGTCGGCCCCCGCGCGCGCGAGGGCACGCTCGGCGGAGCGGACGTTGCCGAAGCCGTAGTCGAAGACCACGACCTTCTTCGGCGCGCTCATCAGTTCCACACCTCCAGCCGCAGCACACCCGCGACCAGACACATCGCCGCACCGATCGAGAGCAGCACGATCAGGCTCGTGGGCATCTTCTGCTTGACGAAGGAGATGATGCCGCCGACCAGGAAGAGGCCGACGACGATCAGGACGGTGGACAGACCGTTCATGGTTTACAGCGCACCCTTCGTGGACGGCAGAATGCCCGCCGCGCGCGGGTCACGCTCGCTGGCGTAGCGCAGTGCCCGCGCCAGCGCCTTGAACTGGCACTCCACGATGTGGTGTGCGTTGCGCCCGTAGGGCACGTGCACATGGAGTGCGATCTGTGCCTGGGCGACGAAGGACTCCAGGATGTGCCGGGTCATCGTCGTGTCGTACTCGCCGATCATCGGCGCCATGTTCTCGGGCTCGGTGTGCACGAGGTACGGGCGGCCGGACAGGTCGACGGTGACCTGGGCGAGGGACTCGTCCAGCGGCACCGTGCAGTTGCCGAAGCGGTAGATCCCCACCTTGTCGCCGAGCGCCTGCTTGAAGGCGGCGCCCAGCGCGAGGGCGGTGTCCTCGATGGTGTGGTGCGAGTCGATGTGCAGGTCGCCGTCGGTCTTCACGGTCAGGTCGAACAGACCGTGCCGGCCGAGCTGGTCGAGCATGTGGTCGTAGAAGCCGACGCCCGTCGCGATGTCGGTCCTCCCGGTGCCGTCGAGGTCTATCTCGACGAGGACCGACGTCTCCTTGGTGGTCCGCTCCACGCGTCCAACGCGGCTCATGCGTCCAGCTCCTTCAGGGGGGTGGGGGTGTCCCCCACGAAACACTTCAAGTCACGTACCGCGTCGAGGAACGCGTCGTTCTCCTCCGGGGTTCCGGCGGACACCCGCAGCCACCCCGGTACGCCGTTGTCCCGGACCAGGACACCCCGGTCGAGGATCTGCTGCCAGGCGGCGTGGGTGTCCTCGAACCGGCCGAACTGCACGAAGTTCGCGTCGGACTCCGTGACGGCGTAACCGATCGCCCGCAGCTCGCTCACCAGCCGGTCCCGCTCGGACTTGAGCTGCTCGACGTACTTGAGCAGCGTGTCGGTGTGCTCCAGGGCGGCCAGGGCGGTCGCCTGGGTGACCGAAGACAGGTGGTACGGCAGTCGTACGAGCTGTACGGCGTCCACCACCGCCGGGTGCGCGGCGAGGTAGCCGAGCCGCAGACCCGCCGCGCCGAAGGCCTTCGACATGGTCCGCGACACGACGAGATGCGGCCGGCCTTCGAGCAGCGGCAGCAGCGAGTCGCCGTGGCTGAACTCGATGTAGGCCTCGTCCACGATCACCATGGACGGCTTGGCCGCCTGCGCCGCGTCGTGGAGCGCGAGCACCGTCTCGGGCGGGACGGCGTTGCCCGTGGGGTTGTTGGGGGTGGTGATGAAGATGACGTCGGGCCGGTGCTCGGCGATGGCCCGCTCGGCCGCCGCGACGTCGATGGTGAAGTCCTCGCGCCGGGGACCGGAGATCCAGCCGGTGCCCGTGCCGCGCGCGATGAGGGGGTGCATCGAGTACGACGGCTCGAAGCCGATCGCCGTACGGCCCGGTCCGCCGAAGGTCTGCAGCAGTTGCTGGATGACCTCGTTGGAGCCGTTGGCCGCCCAGACGTTCGCCATGCCGAGCGGGTACTTGCCCGTCCTCGTCAGGTAGGCCGCCAGCTCGGTGCGCAGCTGGACCGCGTCCCGGTCGGGGTAGCGGTTCAGGTTGCGGGCGGCCTCGCGCACCCGCTCCGCGATCCGCTCGACCAGCGGCTCGGGCAGCGGGTACGGGTTCTCGTTCGTGTTCAGCCGTACGGGGACGTCCAGCTGGGGCGCGCCGTAGGGGGACTTGCCGCGCAGCTCGTCCCGTACGGGGAGATCGTCGATTCCGAAGCTCACTTGCTCGTCGGTACCTTCCACCCGAACCTTGCCTTGATCGCCGCGCCGTGCGCGGGCAGGTCCTCCGCCTCCGCGAGCGTCACCACGTGGTGCGCGACCTCGGCCAGCGCGTCCTTCGTGTAGTCGACGATGTGGATGCCGCGCAGGAAGGACTGGACGGACAGGCCCGAGGAGTGGCAGGCGCAGCCGCCGGTGGGCAGGACGTGGTTGGAGCCTGCCGCGTAGTCGCCCAGCGAGACGGGCGCCCAGGGGCCGATGAAGATCGCGCCGGCGTTCCTGACCCGGTCGGCGACCGCGGCCGCGTCCGCCGTCTGGATCTCCAGGTGCTCGGCGCCGTACGCGTCGACCACCCGAAGGCCCTCTTCGACGCCGTCGACCAGCACGATCGCGGACTGCCTGCCGCGCAGCGCGGGGACGATCCGGTCGTCGACGTGCCGGGTGGCCGCGATCTGCGGCTCCAGTTCCTTCTCCACCGCGTCGGCCAGCGCGACGGAGTCGGTGACCAGCACGGCCGCCGCGAGCGGGTCGTGCTCGGCCTGGCTGATCAGGTCGGCCGCCACGTGCGCCGGGTCGGCGGTGTCGTCCGCGAGGACGGCGATCTCGGTGGGGCCGGCCTCCGCGTCGATGCCGATCCTGCCGGTGAAGAAGCGCTTGGCGGCGGCGACCCAGATGTTGCCGGGGCCGGTGACCATGTTGGCGGGGGCGCAGGACTCGGTGCCGTACGCGAACATCGCGACGGCGGTGGCGCCGCCCGCGGCGTAGACCTCGTCGACGCCGAGCAGCGCGCACGCGGCGAGGATCGTCGGGTGCGGCAGGCCGCCGAAGTCCGCCTGGGCCGGTGAGGCCAGCGCGACCGATCCGACGCCCGCCTCCTGCGCGGGCACCACGTTCATGATCACGGAGGAGGGGTAGACGGAACGACCGCCGGGCGCGTACAGGCCGACGCGCTCCACGGGCACCCACTTCTCGGTCACCGAGCCGCCGGGCACGACCTGGGTCGTGTGGGTCGTACGGCGCTGGGCGCGGTGCACGAGGCGGGTCCGGCGGATGGACTCCTCCAGGGCCGCCCGTACGGCCGGGTCGAGGGACTCCAGGGCGTCGGCGAGCGCCTGCGCCGGGACCCGTACGGATTCGAGCCGTACGCCGTCGAACTTCTCGGCGAAGTCGATCAGCGCCGCGTCGCCCCGATGATGCACGGCTTCGCAGATCGGACGCACCTTCTCAAGGGCGGCCTGAACGTCGAAGTCGGCTCGGGGCAGCAGGTCGCGCAGGGCGGGTCCCTCGGGAAGGGCGTCGCCGCGCAGATCGATTCGGGAGATCACAGCCCCAATTCTCGCAGACCGGCGTCGGCGGTCGTCCGCGCGTATCAATGGCTGATACAGAACCTGGCCGGGAACCCGGAAGATCCGCTTCACGTCTCGCGTTCGGGACGTCACTCAGCGGGCATGAACGGTTGTACACAGTTGCGACTCGCGAGTAGTTGAGAAAGTCGCGAGTAGGTGAGAAAGAAGGAAAAGCAGTGACCGAGGGGGCCGGCCTGCGCGCCGGGGACCTGCCGGACGATCTGACCGCCGCCGAGGCCGGCATGTGGCAGGCCTTCCGCAACGGCAGTGTGTACGACCTGAGCAGCGGGGACGCCGTCGTGGACGACCCGCACGGCGGTCACCCCTGGGGACCGGAGCGGACCGTGCGGGCGAGGATCGTGTGCTGGCTGCTGCTGGACGGTCCGCCCGCGCTGGCCGGCCGCGTGTCCTCGCTGAAGCTCGTCGGTGTGCGCGTCACCGGCGCACTCGACCTGGCGGGCGGCACGGTCATGCCGTATCTGGAGCTGCGGGACTGCCGTTTCGACCAGGAGGTCCTGCTGCCGGAGGCCCGCTTCACGACCGCGCGGTTCGTGAACTGCTCGGTGCCCCGGCTGGAGGCGGCCCGGGTGCACACCGAGGGGGATCTGCATCTGCCGCGCTGCCGCTTCCACAACGGCGTCCGGCTGACCGACGCGCACATCGGCACGGATCTGCTGCTCAACCAGGCGATCGTGTACCGGGACCGCAGCGGCCGCTCGATCGCCGGGGACGGGATGACCGTCGGCCAGGACTTACAGGCGGAGCTCCTGGAGTCGCACGGCGAGCTGAGCCTGCGCGGCGCCAAGATCGGGGTCTCGCTGAGCCTGCGCGGTGCCCGGCTGCTCAACCCGTACTCGCGGCTCGCCCTGAACGCGCCCCAGCTGACGGTCGAGCGCACGCTGTATCTGACCCCGGCCGGTGTGGGCAGCCCGCTGCTGAGCGGCACGACGCCCGCGCGCGGGACACGGATCCAGCGGTTCGAGTGCCAGGGCGGGGTGCGGCTGGACGACGGGCGGTTCGGCGACGCGGTCGACCTGGAGCGGGCGCGGTTCACCTTCACCGACGACCAGGAGCTGTCGCTGCGCCGGGTGCAGACGCCCGAGCTGCGCTTCCTCGGGGACGCGCCGCAGCGCGGCAAGGTGGTGCTGTCGGGCGCGCGGACCGTCAACCTCGTGGACCGCGCGGCCGGCTGGCCGGGGCCGGGCAATCTGCACATGGGCGGCTTCGCGTACGAGAACCTGGTGCCGCAGGGCCCGTTCCCGCTGAACCGGCGGCTGGACTGGGTGGCGGCGGCGACCGCCGAGTACAACCCGGAGCCGTACGAGCGGCTCGCCACCGTGCTGCGCGCCGCCGGCGAGGACGAGGACGCCCGCGAGGTGCTGCTCGCCAAGCAGCGCCGGCGCCGCGAGACGCTGCCGCTGGCCGCCAAGCTGTGGGGGTACGCCCAGGACTGGACGGTGGCCTACGGCTACCGGCCGGGCCGGGCGGCCGTGTGGATGGCGGTGCTGTGGGCGGCGGGCACACTGGCCTTCGCGCACGCCGGCCATCCGCCGATGAACCCCGGCGGGCACCCGGTCTGGAACCCGGCGCTGTTCGCCCTCGATCTGCTGCTGCCGGTGATAGACCTCGGCCAGGTGGGCCAGTGGCAGCTGCGCGGCGGCTGGCAGTGGCTGTCCGCGGCGATGATCCTGCTGGGCTGGATCCTGGCGACGACGGTGGCGGCGGGGGCGACACGACTGCTCAGACGCGGGTAGGTCCCTGTCGGAACCGGCTGGTACCCCGTCGGAACCGGCTGTGTGACAGGTGTTCCTTGTGACAGGTGCGCCTTGTGGCAGGTACCTAACAGGAATGGAACAGTCACCTTTTACCCGGCCTTGACCGGTGCGCGTACAACTTTCCTCGGGTTGGGCATACCCCCTGGCGCGTCCGGGACCTGCGGACCTTCAATGGTCGACACCATGGCTCTGCTGCCCGCTTTCATCCGCCCCACCCGGATGAGGAGGATCGCCTCGCTCCCGGCCGGTCCACCGGTCGATGACGAGGTGCTGCTCGACGCGCCCGACGACCGCCTCGGCCCCGCTCTCGTCGCGGCCGGCAGGGGCGATTTCCGTGCCGCCGCCGAGCTGCTGGCCGCCACCCGCGCGGCCGCCGAGTGGGAGAACCGCGACCGGTACACGCGGCGCCTGGCCGCCTTCGCCCGCTCGCGTGCCGAGTGGTTCGAGGAGTGGCGCAGACAAGCCCCGGACGACCCCGGCGGGCTGCTGGTCGGAGCCCAGCTGGCGGTGGACCGCGCCTGGCCGTCACCGGCCCGCGCCGAGCTGCTGCGCAACGTCAGCCCGCTGATCACGGCCGCCGCGCGCGCCGACGACCGCGACCCGGTGCCGTGGCGGATCGCGCTGGACCACGCGCGCGGCTCGCACGCCGGGCCCAAGTACTTCGAGGAGCTGTGGGGCGCCGCGGTCCGGCGTGCCCCGCACCACTCCGGCTGTCATACGGCGGCCCTGCGCTATCTGGCCGCCTCCTGGCGTGGTTCTCACCGCGAGTGCTTCGACTTCGCCGACCTGGCCGCGCAGGACGCCCCGCCGGACTCACTGGTCCAGGCGCTGCCCGTGCGGGCGGCCCTCGGCTATCTGACCGACGACTGCGGGGCCGAGGTGGCACGGGAGCGGCTGGACGCGGCGGCCGACCGGGCGATCGCCCTGTCCGCCCAGTTCCCCGCGGCGGACCCCTGGCCGGCCGAGATCCGCAACAAACTGATGTGCGTCCTCGTCACGCTGGACCGCCGGCAGGACGCCCTGGCCCAGCTGCGCCTGATCGGCCCGTATGCCACGTCCTTCCCCTGGGACCGGCTGTCGGACGACCCTCTGGGCCACTTCCTGCGGCTGCGCGCCGAACTCCTGACGACCGCCCGCCCGGCGCCCACGGACCGGGCACGGCGGACATGCCCACGCCGGTGACCATTAGGGTGGCGCCGTGACCACCGTCCGTCTCCCCCTCTTCCCACTGAACTCGGTGCTGTTCCCGGGGCTCGTGCTCCCTCTGAACGTCTTCGAGGAGCGCTATCGCGCCATGATGCGCGAACTGCTGAAGACCCCCGAGGACGAGCCGCGCCGGTTCGCCGTCGTGGCGATCCGCGACGGCCACGAGGTGGCGCCGAGCGCACCGGGCATGCCGGACCCGACGGCCGTGCCCGAGCTCGGCCCGGCGGCGGGCTTCGGCGCCGACCCGGCCAAGGCCTTCAACGCGGTGGGCTGCGTGGCCGACGCGGCGACCATCCGGGAGCGGTCGGGCGGCACCTTCGAGGTGCTGGCGACCGGCACGACCCGGGTGCGGCTGCTGTCGGTGGACTCCTCGGGCGCGTTCCTGACGGCCGAGCTGGAGGAGCTGCCGGAGGAGCCGGGCGACGAGGCGGGCGCGCTGGCGGAGGGGGTACTGCGCGCGTTCCGGCAGTACCAGAAGCGCCTGGCGGGCGCGCGGGAACGCTCCTTGTCCACGAGCGCGGAACTCCCGGACGAACCGGCGGTGGTCTCCTATCTCGTGGCGGCGGCGATGATGCTGGACACCCCGACGAAGCAGCGCCTGCTCCAGGCCCCGGACACCGCCTCTCGGCTGCGGGACGAGCTGAAACTCCTTCGCTCGGAGACGGCCATCATCCGTAACCTGCCGTCGTTGCCGGCGTCGGACCTGACGCGCGGCCGGACGAGTCTGAACTGAGGCCGGAACCTCGATGGCGAAGAAGTCGAAGAAGCAGCAGTCCGGGGGCACCCCCGCCACGGTGGCGCTGACGGCCGCGGGCGTGGACTACACGGTCCACTCCTACGACCACGACCCCGGCCACCCCTCCTACGGCGAGGAGGCGGCCGAGGCGATGGGCGTCTCCCCCGACCGGGTCTTCAAGACACTGGTGGCGGACGTGGACGGGAGCCTGACGGTGGCCGTGGTCCCCGTGGCGGGCTCCCTGGACCTCAAGGCCCTGGCGACGGCCGTCGGGGGCAAGCGGGCGGCGATGGCGGACCCGGTCCTCGCCGAGCGCACGACGGGCTACGTCCGCGGTGGCATCTCCCCACTCGGCCAGCGCAAGAAGCTCCCCACGGTCCTGGACGAGTCGGCCTCGGCGCACACCACGATCTGCGTCTCGGCGGGCCGCCGCGGCCTGGAGGTCGAACTGTCCCCCGCGGACCTCGCCGGCCTCACCGGGGCGACGCTGGCCCCCATCGGGCGCGTTTGACCTCTCGACGGGCGCCCTTTCCTCGGTTAAGTACGAGGGACATGTCGAAGAAAACCCGGAAACGCAAGTGGCGCATCAAGAAGGGCCGCTCGAACCACGGGAGGCGCCCGGCATAGAAGCCACCCCCTCAGCGCCGGCCGACACACCCGAGCCCGTCCGGCGCTGAGGGACGAGACGACCCGGCCCGAAACGGGGACTTCCGGAACGGGGCACCTGAGCGCCCTCAGCGGGCGACGCAGCGTACGGTCCCTACGGGTACGGGTCCGGAACCCACGAACGCCGTGAGCCCGACGCACGCCACCGGCACGGCCCCGGGGCCGAAACGCGCGCCCCCGGAACGGGGCGCCTGAACGCCCTGGGCGGGCGGCACCGCTTACGGCCCTGCCGGTACGGGTCCGGTCCCACGGACCCCGTGAGCCCGACGCACACCACCGGCACGGCCCCCGGCCACGCCGGCCATGCGCCCTTCAGCCCCAGCCTCAGCGGCGCCGGCCCGCGCGACCCAGCCCGTCCGGCACTCGTAGACAAGACCCTTCGCGCCGAAACGCGCGCCCCCGGAGCGAAACGCCCCAGCCCCCTACGCAGGCGGCGCCGCGTACGGTCCCTGGGGGTACGGGCCCTCCTCGTACGGGTCCGGGTCCCTCGGGCCGAACAGGGCCGTGAGGCCGAGGTGTACCACCAGTGCGGCCACCGGCCAGGCCAGTAGCGCGCCCTTCGCTCCCAGTTTCAGCGGTGCCGAGAAGGTCACGCCCTTGCCGACCTCCTTGGCGTGGGCGAGGACGTTCTGGGCGGGCCCCAGCCACACCCCGAGCCGCCAGGCGAGGAGCGCCCCGAGCAGGCTCCCGACGGTCAGCGCCACCACCAGCGGCACACCGCCGCGCCGCCGGAGCAGGAAGACGACAATCGCGCTGACCGCTCCGAAGGCGAGGGCGAGCAGCGTGAACGTTCCGTCCACCCCGATCGCCTGCTCCCCCTCGGTGTCCTTGATGTAGACGACCCAGCCCCGGCCCACCTGGTCCCCGACCAGCGGCACGTGCGGAGCCAGCCACAGCCACAGCAGACCGAGCGCCACTCCGCCGAGCGCCACCGCCAGCGTGATCACGACCGCGTCGCGCACTTCGGTCTTCATTCCGGGACCGTCCTGTTCGTACACGCCTCCCACCGCCCCGGCGGGCGGCGGCGCCTGCCAGGCCTGGTGCGAGGACTGGTCGTGCGGCGGCGGAGGCGGCGTCAGCGGTGCGGTCACCCTGACATCGTGCCAGGTCGGCCCGTGCGGCGCGTCATCGGACGGCAGCCCGCCGGTACGCCCAGGTGGCGACGGCCAGCGAGACGACCCCGACGGCGGCGCACACGCCCAGGTCAGCGACGACGAACGCCCAGTCGGGATGCGCCCCGAAGGTCCGCGCGTAGGCCTCCACGCCGTACGTGGAGGGCAGCAGGTCCCGGGCCAGCCGCACGAGCTCCGGCATCCGGTCGGGCGGCAGCACCCCGAGCAGCAGCGCCGCCGACATGCCCAACTGACCGAGCAGTGTGGCCAGTTCGGGCCGTGACGAGAGCAGCCCGAAGGCGGCGCCGAGCCCGGCGAGCGCGGCGCCCGCGAGCGGGATCACGGCCGCCAGGATCCAGAGGTTGGTCAGCGGCAGCCCGAAGAGCACACAGCCGAACCCGGCCGTCACCAGCGTTCCCGGCACGGTGAAGGACGCGTACGCCCCCGCCGCTCCGAGCACCACCGCCGCGGGTGGCACCGGCAGCGTCGCGTAGTGGTCGAGCCCGCCGCCGGCCCGCAGCTGTCCGAAGTACTGGGCGAGCAGGTTCAGCGCGACGTACGCCACGACCACGACCGACGCGCCCGCCACCACGGACTGGGCCTCGACGCGGTTGTCCACCACCCCGCGCATCATGATCATGATGCCGACCGACTGGAAGGTCGCCACGAACAGCAGCGGGATCCGCGCCACCCGCGCGCGGGACAGCTGCGCCCGGTACACGGCCGCCAGTGACGGCCACAGCCGGGCGGCCGGCGCGAGTTCGGCCGCGCCCTTCGCCGTGTCCTTCACGGCCACGGCACTGCCCTGCAGAACCTCGGCGGGTACGACACTCACCTGGAACCGCTCCTCTCCGCCATGGATCTCACGCCGTCCCATCCGCATACGGCTCTCCACCGCTCACGCCTTCACCAGCCCCTGCCGTGCGGCGCCACCGAGCGCCAGATACACGTCCTCCAGGCTGGGCGTGGCGAGCGTGAAGTCGTCCAGGGCGGCGAACGCGGCCCCGCCGGTCACCGTGGCGACGGCGGCGCGAGCCTCCTCGGGAGCCAGCCGCAGCGTCCAGCGGCGGCCGGCCTCCACGGCCCGCTCCCGCAGCCGGGCGACCTCGGGCACCTCCAGGGGCGCCCGCTCCCGCCACACCAGCTCGACGCGCACCTCGCCGTCGACCCGCTCCTTGAGCCCGGCCGGGGTGTCGCAGGCGATGACCCGGCCCCTGTCGAGGACGGCGACCCGGTCGAGCACGGTCTCGGCCTCGATGACGTTGTGGGTGACCAGCAGCACGGTCGTACCGCGCTCGGCGCGCCGCCGGTCGACGGCCGTCCACACGGCGCGCCGGGCCACCGGGTCCATGCCGGTGGTCGGCTCGTCGAGCACGAGCAGCGGCCGCTCCCCGACCAGCGCGGTGGCGAAGCAGGCGAGCCGCCGCTGCCCGCCGGACAGCTTCTTCAGCGCCCGCCCGGCGATCGGGGTGAGCCCCAGCTCGTCGAGCACGGCGTCCCGCTCGGCCCGCGCCCGCCCGAGGTCCAGTCCGCGCAGCCGTGCGGTGGTCTCCACGGCGAGGGAGACCGTCAGCTCGTCGAGGGCGGTGGATTCCTGGCCGAGGTAGGCGAGGATGCGCGAGGCCCGCTCCGGGTGGCGCACGATGTCGTGGCCGAGGATCTCGACGCTGCCGGCGTCGGGCCGCATCAGCCCGGTCAGCTGGCGTACGAGGGTGGACTTGCCGGCCCCGTTCGGCCCGAGCAGTCCGAAGATTTCACCGCGCCGGACGTCCAGCTCCACCCCGTCGGTGGCCCGCACCTCGGGTGCGTCCGGCGCCCCGCGCCGTCCGCGTACGGCCGCGTAGGTCTTGGTCAGCCCGCGCACCGCGCACACGACGTCACCGGAATGCCGTGGAGCCTGTGCCGAGCGCGTGTTCACAAAGCACGAGAGTACGGGGTCCGGGACCTCTACTCGCCCTTGGGGCCTCCTACCTCCATTCATTCTCCAGCGGGCGCATGCTCCGCGGCCGTGGGGACGTCGATCTCCCGCCAGAAGCCCGCCCGGATGGCGTAACGGTCGTGCTCGTCGATCTGGTCGTCCTTGTGGGCCAGCAGCCCGAAGCGGGCGGCGTAGCGCAGCAGCTCGCCGTCGATGCGGTGCGGGATGCGCGGATACATGCCGGACAGCTTCTGCAGATGGCTCTGGTCGCTCAGCCGGGAGATCCACCGCCGGGCGAAGACCTGTCCCACCTCGTACGGGTCGCCGCCGACCGTGGTGATGTCCTCCTCCCGGTCGGCCCACCGCTGCTCGGCGGTGGTCAGCTGGGCCAGCATCGGCATGGAGGCGGCCTCGGCCGGCTCCGCGGCCACGCCCGGCCGGTCCACCCAGCCCTTGTCGGAGGACCAGCGCAGGGTCGCGGTCGCCGGGTGCTGAGCGGGCTGGGCGCCGGGAGCGCGCAGCGCGGCGAGGTCCTTGGGGGTGGGCACGCCCTTGGCCGGCACCCGCTCCTGGCTGCCGTTCTCCGAGACCGCGGCGGCGGGCGCGTGTTCGCCCTCCTCCGGTGGCCGCTCGGCAGCCGGAGCGAGGGAGGACTCGGGCAGCGGCGCGGAGAGGATCGCGGCGATCTCGGGGCGGGGCGCGGGCGGCGGCGCGCAGATACCGGTGAGCTCCTTGGCGCGTACGGCCTTGGTGATCCACGTACGGTCCAGGACACGCCGTTCGTCGGCCTCGGCGACCAGGTCCTCGGACTGGTTGTAGTCGCCGTCGGCGGCCTGTACGGCCCACAGATGGACGGCGACGCCGTGCTCCTTGGCTGCCATCATGCCGGGCAGCAGGTCGCCGTCGCCGGTGACGAGGACGACGTCGGAGCAGGCGCGGTTGCGGGCCAGTTCGGTCAGCTCGGCGTGCATGGCGGCGTCCACGCCCTTCTGCGCCCAGCGTCCGTCGCTGCGGGTCAGGGCGCCGAGCCGGACGGTGACCCGGGGCATCACGCGCAGCCTGCGGTGCTCCGGCTGGGGGACGCGGTCGGGGGCGCCGTCGAACCAGTAGATGCGCAGCAGCGGCCGCTCGGTGTCGGCCTCGGCGCGCTCGCGCAGCGCCTGGATGAGCGCGGTGTGGTCGACGGTGATGCGGGAGCGGGAGGGTTCTCCGGCGAGGAGGCTGGCTGCGGCCCCCAGCAGATACCCGGCGTCCACCAGGACGATGCATCGGTCCACACGACTCACCCTCTTCCCCGGAGGTTTGCTTCGGGCCTGATTCGAGTCTGCCCGACTGCGCGGGGGTTAACGGCCCGAACTCGATCTTCGGCGTGGCGTTTCGGGGCCTCGTTCGCCGACCAACCCTGTTACAGACGGTAATTATCCGACATGCGCCTCTTGTCAGGCTATGTGAATCTGATTCCGGCCCTGGCCCCTAGATCCCCCACAGGAGGCAGATCACCATGGCCAAGAACAAGAACCGCAAGCAGGGCGGCCAGCAGACCCGCGCGTCGCAGGCAGAGCAGGCCCGCGAGCAGGCGCAGCGGACGTCGACGGAGGCGCACGAGTCCCCGGCGGCGAACATCCAGGGCAGCCCCGCTGATGTTGCCCGTAAGCAGAAGAAGAGCTTCGGCCACAACTGAATCAAGGGCTGTTGAGCCCAGGTACTGACGAGGGGCGTACCCGCTGCCGGGTACGCCCCTCCGTCATGTCTGTCCCGGGCCGGACGCTCAGCCCGCCAGACAGGACGGGCCGAGCAGCACCTTCAGGTCCCCGAACAGGGCCGGATCGGGCTTCACCCGGTGCCGGTCGAGGCGCAGGACCGTCGTCTTGCGCGGGCCCTGGAGCCTGATGCGGACCTCGCTGTCGCCCTTGTGGTGACTGAGGATCTCACCGAGGCGGCTGACCATGGGCGGGGTGACCCTGGTGGCCGGGATGGTCAGGATCACGGGGGCGTTGGTGCCCGCGTTGGACAGGTCCGGGACCATCAGCTCCATCGCGACGAGCCGTGGCACGTCCTCCCGCTTGTCGAGCCGGCCCTTGACGAACACGACCGCGTCCTCGACAAGTTGGGTCGAGATGAGCTGGTACGTCGCCGGGAAGAACATGCACTCGATGGAACCCGCGAGGTCCTCCACCGTGGCGATCGCCCAGGCGTTGCCCTGCTTGGTCATCTTGCGCTGCAGGCCCGAGATGATGCCGCCGATGGTGACGACCGCGCCGTCCGCGTGCTCACCTCCGGTGAGCTGGGCGATGCCCGCGTCGGCCTTGTCGGACAGCACGTGCTCCAGGCCGAAGAGCGGGTGGTCGGAGACGTACAGACCGAGCATCTCCCGCTCCTGGGCGAGCAGATAGGTCTTGTCCCACTCCTCGTCGGTGAACTGCACGTCGAGTCCGAAGCCGGGCTCGCTGCTCTCCTCCTCGCCCATCCCTCCGAAGAGGTCGAACTGCCCCTCGGCCTCCTTGCGCTTGACCGCGACCACGTTGTCGATCATCGGCTCGTACTGCGCGGTGAGGCCCTTGCGGGTGTGTCCCATGGTGTCGAAGGCGCCGGCCTTGATCAGGGATTCCGTGGTGCGCTTGTTGCACGCGACCGCCTCGACCTTGTCGAGGTAGTCGGGGAAGGAGGCGTACTTGCCCTTCGCCTTGCGGCTCTTGATGATCGACTCGACCACGTTGGTGCCGACGTTGCGCACCGCTTCGAGGCCGAAGAGGATCACGTCGTCGCCCTGGGCCGCGAAGTTGTGCACCGACTCGTTGACGTTCGGCGGGAGCACCTTGATGCCCATGCGGCGGCACTCGTTGAGGTAGATCGCCGACTTGTCCTTGTCGTCCTTGACGGAGGTGAGGAGCGCGGCCATGTACTCGGCGGGGTGGTTCGCCTTGAGGTAGGCGGTCCAGTAGGAGACGAGGCCGTACGCGGCCGAGTGCGCCTTGTTGAAGGCGTAGCCGGCGAACGGGACCAGCACGTCCCACAGGGCCTGGATGGCCTCGTCGCTGTAGCCGTTCTTCTGGGCGCCGGCCTGGAAGATGGTGAAGTTCTTGGCCAGTTCGTCGGGCTTCTTCTTGCCCATCACGCGGCGGAGGATGTCGGCCTCGCCGAGGGAGTAGCCGGCGATGATCTGGGCGGCCTTCTGCACCTGCTCCTGGTAGACGATCAGGCCGTAGGTGACGGCCAGGACCTCTTCGAGGGGCTCCTCCAGCTCCTTGTGGATCGGGGTGATCTCCTGGAGCTTGTTCTTGCGCAGCGCGTAGTTGGTGTGCGAGTCCATGCCCATCGGGCCCGGGCGGTACAGCGCCGACACGGCGGAGATGTCTTCGAAGTTGTCGGGCTTCATCAGGCGCAGCAGGGAGCGCATGGGGCCGCCGTCGAACTGGAAGACGCCGAGGGTGTCGCCGCGCTGGAGCAGCTCGAAGGTCGTGGGGTCGTCGAGCGGGAGGCTCAGGAGGTCGATGTCGACCCCCTTGTTGGACTTCACCATCTTGACGGCGTCGTCCATGATCGTGAGGTTGCGCAGGCCCAGGAAGTCCATCTTCAGCAGGCCGAGCGACTCACAGCTCGGGTAGTCCCACTGCGTGATGGTCACGCCGTCGGTGTGCCGCACCCACACGGGGACGTGCTCGGTGATGGTCTCGCTGGACATGATCACGCCGGCCGCGTGCACACCCATCTGCCGGACCAGGCCCTCGACGCCCTTGGCGGTGTCGATGACCTTCTTCACGTCCGGCTCGTTCTCGTACATCCCGCGGATCTCGCCCGCCTCGCTGTAGCGCGGGTGCGAGGGGTCGGTGATGCCGTTCAGATCGATTCCCTTGCCGAGGACGTCGGCGGGCATCGCCTTGGTGAGCCGGTCGCCCATGGCGTACGGGTAGCCCAGCACGCGCGCGGAGTCCTTGATCGCGTTCTTGGCCTTGATCTTGCCGTAGGTGCCGATCATGGCGACTTTGTCGGCGCCGTACTTCTCGGTCACGTACCTGATCACCTCGACGCGCCTGCGCTCGTCGAAGTCGATGTCGACATCGGGCATGGAGACGCGCTCGGGGTTGAGGAACCGCTCGAAGATCAGGCCGTGCGGGATCGGGTCGAGGTCGGTGATGCCCATGGCGTAGGCGACGATCGAGCCGGCCGCGGAGCCTCGGCCGGGGCCCACCGCGATGCCGTTGTTCTTGGCCCACATGATGAAGTCGGCGACCACGAGGAAGTAGCCCGGGAACCCCATCTGGATGATGACGTCCATCTCGTACTCGACCTGCTTCTGCCGGTCCTCCGGGACGCCGCCGGGGAAACGGCGGTCCATGCCCCGGCGGACCTCCTCCTTGAACCAGGTGACCTCGGTGTACCCGTCCGGGATGTCGAACTTCGGCATGAGGTTCCTGGCCTCGAACATGCCGGTGGTGTCGACCATCTCGGCCACGAGGAGCGTGTTGGCGCAGCCCTCCTGCCAGGCGTCCGAGGAGTCGATGGCGTACATCTCGTCCGTGGACTTCAGGTAGTAGCCGGTGCCGTCGAACTTGAAGCGGTCAGGGTCGGAGAGGTTCTTGCCGGTCTGGATGCACAGCAGGGCGTCGTGGGCGGTCGCCTCGTGCGCGTACGTGTAGTGCGAGTCGTTCGTCACCAGCGGCGGGATGCCGAGCTTCTTGCCGATGTCGAGGAGGCCGTCGCGGACCCGGTGCTCGATCTCGATGCCGTGGTCCATCAGCTCCAGGAAGTAGCGGTCCTTGCCGAAGATGTCCTGGTAGTCGGCGGCGGCCTTCAGTGCCTCGTCGTACTGCCCGAGGCGCAGCCGCGTCTGGAGCTCGCCGGAGGGGCAGCCGGTGGAGGCCACGATCCCCTCGGACCACTGGGCGATGGTCTCCTTGTCCATCCGGGGCCACTTCTGGAGCCAGCCCTCTGCGTAGGCGTCCGAGGAGAGCCGGAAGAGGTTGTGCAGACCCGTGCTGTTCACGGCCCACATCGTCTTGTGGGTGTAACCACCGGAACCGGAGACGTCGTCGCGCTTCTGGTGCGGCTGGCCCCACTGGATCTTGCGCTTGTTGCGCCGGGACTCGGGCGCGACATAGGCCTCGATCCCGATGATCGGGGTGACTCCGGCCTTCTTCGCGCTGTGGAAGAAGTCGTACGCCCCGTGGAGGTTGCCGTGGTCGGACATGGCGATGTGCGTCATGCCCATCTCGTTGCAGGCGTTGAACATGTCCTTGAGCCGCGCGGCACCGTCCAGCAGCGAGTACTGGGTGTGGACGTGCAGGTGCGTGAAGGGCGGCTTTGACACGGTTTCGGCCTCCGAGGAAAACAGGCGTCGACGATCTTCCGACCGGCTGCGGACAGTCTGGGGGACAGCGTCGAAGTCTATGCCCCGGCACTGACACAGGATGGGCACTCCCGCGTACCTTCGTCCGTTGGGACAGTTCGGAAGGCCCACCCGGACGGATGTCCCGTCCGCCCCATACGTCACGCATCACCTGTACCAGGAGGCACCCAGCGATGTCGGTACCCCAGCTCAACGACGAGCAGCGCGGCGAGGAGATCCTCGCCGTCTTCGACACCGCCTTCGGCCAGCTCCTGGCCGCCGACCCGGCCGCGTTCCGCGTGAAGTTCCGGAAGATGGCGGCCTCGGCCTTCGCGTTCTACCGGGGCACGGCGGCCCTCTTCTACCACGACCTCGACGCGGAGAAGCGCGGCGGTCCGTACCTGGACGAGCGCACCTCGCGCGTGTGGATCCACGGCGACCTGCACGCGGAGAACTTCGGCACGTACATGGACTCGAACGGCCGCCTGGTCTTCAACGTCAACGACTTCGACGAGGCGTACGTCGGCCCCTTCACCTGGGACCTGAAGCGCTTCGCCGCCTCCATCGCGCTGATCGGCTACGCGAAGGCGCTCAGCGACGAGCAGATCACCGAGCTGGTGCAGGTGTACGCGGGCGCGTACCGCGAGCGCGTCCACGCGCTGGCGACCGGCGCCAAGCGCGACGAGGTGCCGCCGTTCACGCTGGACACCGCGCAGGGTCCCCTCCTCGACGCGCTGCGTGACGCCCGCTCGCTGACCCGCTTCGGGCTGCTTGACTCGATGACCGAGATCCGCGACTTCGAGCGCCGCTTCGCGCCGGGCGGCGGCTCCATCGAACTGGACGCGGCCACCCGCTACAAGGTGCTCGCCGCGTTCGACGGCTATCTGGAGACGCTGCCGGAGACGTCCCTGGACCGCCCGGACTCCTACCGGGTCAAGGACGTCGTGGGCCGCCGCGGCATCGGCATCGGCTCGGCCGGGCTGCCGTCGTACAACATCCTCCTGGAGGGCCACAGCGACGCCCTGGAGAACGACGTCGTGATCTACATCAAGCAGGCCCAGACCCCGGCCGTCTCCCGGCACATCACGGACCCGGCGATCGCGGAGTACTTCCAGCACGAGGGCCACCGCACGGTGATCTCGCAGCGCGCCCTGCAGGCGCACGCGGACCCATGGCTGGGCTGGACCGAGCTGGACGGCGCGGGCCAGCTGGTCGCCGAGGTCTCGCCGTACGCCGTGGACCTGGACTGGGGCGACATCGACGACCCGGAGGAGATCGCGGCCGTGGTCGCCGACCTGGGCCGGGCCACCGCCACCATGCACGCGGCGGCGGACGACACCTCCGGCGAGTCCCTGGTGCCGTTCTCCACGGAGCGGGCCATCGACGCGGCGATCGCGGCCGACGAGGAGGGCTTCGCGGGCCTGCTGTCGGACTTCGCGCACAGCTACGGCGCACGCGCGCGTGCCGATCACCAGATCTTCGTGGACCTGTTCCGCAACGGCCGGATTCCGGGCCTGTAACCTTCCCGGATCCACAGGCCCCCTTTAGGGGTCTCTTACCTCAGTACGTGACAGACTCTCCAGCGCTATGGACATATCCGGGACTCAGCTCAGAGCCGTGCGCGCGGCGCTGTTCACGGCCTTCGTCGTGACGCTCAGCACCGCGTCGCACGTCCTGCTGTCCCGGGCCCCGCTGCCGCTGACGACCGTGGCGGCGGTCGCCGCCGGAGTGTTCCTCACCGCGTACACGCTGGCGGGCCGCGAGCGCGGCTTCGGCCGCATCGCGGCGCTGCTGGTCCCGCTGGAACTGGCCGCCGACACGGTGTTCACCACCGGCCAGCACGAGTGCTACGGCAGGGCGGGCGGCCCGGTCGCCGGGCCGCTGCGCGCGGTCGGCCTGGACGTGCTGTGTGGTGGCGGCGCCGTGGGCACGCCGCTGGCCCAGGTGACCGGCGGCCCCGGCCACGCCTCCGCGCTGCTCGCGCACGCCGACCCGGCCGCGGCCTGGCTGCTGCTCGCGGCGCACATCGGCGTCGGCCTCCTGGCCGCCGCCTGGCTGCGACGGGGCGAGCGGGCTCTGACCCAGCTCCTGCGCGCGGTGGCCGCGACCACCTTCCGGCCGCTGCTGCTGGCGGTGGCCGCGGTGACGGTACGGCCGGCCGCGGTACGCCGGCTGCCGCGCCCCGCGCCGCGCAGGGCCACCGCCCGCGATCTGCTCCTCGTGCACTCCCTGGGACGGCGCGGACCGCCGTGCTCCTGCTCCCGCTCACTGGCCCTCGCCTGAGCGACGGCAGTTGAGCACAAGCAGTCCCCCACACGTATCCCGCGCACGACACATGCGCGTCCCATATGGAGATCACCAACATGAGCAAGCGGAACAGCCAGGCGGCGAAGAACGCGGCCCGGGAGCGGCTGCGTCTGGAGCGCGAGAAGCAGGCCAAGCGCGCCAAGGTCAAGCGGCAGGTCATCGTGGCCTGCTCGGTGGTGGCCGTACTGGCCGCGGCGGGCGGCATAGGCTACGCCGTCGTCCAGGGCAACAAGCCCAGCTACTGGGAGGGCATGAAGGACGCCAAGGTCGTCGCCCCCGCCAACACCACGGGCACGAACGGCACCACGGTCCTCATCGGCAAGGACACCGCCAAGAAGACCCTCAAGGTCTACGAGGACCCGCGCTGCCCGGTGTGTGCCTCGTTCGAGCAGGCCGTCGGTTCGACCGTGAAGAAGGACATCGACGACGGCAAGTTCAAGCTCCAGTTCATCAGCGGCACGTTCCTCGACGGGCACGACAACGGCGTGGGCTCCAAGAACGCGCTCAGCGCACTGGGTGCCGCGCTCAACGTCAGCCCCGAGGCGTTCCTCGAGTACAAGACCGCGATGTACTCCGCGAAGTGGCACCCGGAGGAGACGACCGACAAGTTCAAGGACGACAGCTACCTCATCAAGATCGCCGACACCGTGCCGGCGCTGAAGGGCAACGCGAAGTTCCAGGACGCGGTCAAGAAGGGCACCTACGACGCCTGGGCGATGGCCATGTCGAAGACCTTCGACGACAACAAGGACGGCGTGTCGGGCACCCCGAGCTTCGTCATGGACGGCAAGAAGCTCACCGCCGACAACCAGGGCAACCCGCCCATGTCGGTGGCCGATTTCAACAGGGTGGTGGACGCGGCCCTGAAGGGCTGACGATCTTCCTGACGATCCGTCGGAACCTAATCACCGCATGAAGAGCGGGCGAACTTTGGAAGTTCGCCCGCTCTTGCGCGTACCGATCAGTAACCTGATCGGTCGTGACTAGTCCATACAAGCCATCCGAGGCGGCCAAGCGCCTCAACTCCCTCTCGCCCCGCCGCCGTACGGTCGTCAAGGCCGCGGCGGCGACCGCTGTCCTGGCCGGACCGCTCGCCGCCGCCCTGCCGGCGCGCGCCGCCACGGACGCCCCCGCCTTCCTGCACGGCGTCGCCTCCGGTGACCCGCTGCCCGACGGCATCCTGCTGTGGACCCGTGTGACCCCCACCGCCGACGCGGTACCCGGCTCCGGGCTCGGCCCGGACACCGGGGTGAGCTGGGTCGTCGCCACCGACAAGTCGCTCACGAACATCGTCGCCAGGGGCTCCACCACCGCGACCGCCGCCTCCGACCACACCGTCAAGGCGGACATACGCGGCCTGGCCCCGGCCACCGACTACTGGTTCCGTTTCACGGCGGGCGGTACCGACTCCCCGGTGGCGCGCACCCGCACCGCGCCGGCGGCGGACGCGGCCGTGCCGGGCCTGCGCTTCGGCGTGGTCTCCTGCGCCAACTGGGAGGCGGGCTACTTCTCCGCGTACCGCCACCTGGCCGCCCGCAACGACCTCGACGCCTGGATGCACCTGGGCGACTACATCTACGAGTACAAGTCCGGCGAGTACGCCGCCCGCGGCACCGTCGTCCGCCCGCACGCGCCGGCGAACGAGATCCTCACCCTGGCCGACTACCGCACCCGGCACGGCAAGTACAAGACCGACCCGGATCTGCAGGCCCTGCACCTCAAGGCGCCGGTCGTCGCGATCTGGGACGACCACGAGTTCGCCGACAACGCCTGGTCGGGCGGCGCGGTCAACCACACCGAGGGCGCCGAGGGCGCCTGGACCGACCGTCAGAAGGCCGCCAAGCAGGCCTACTTCGAGTGGATGCCGGTCCGCCCCGCCATCGCGGGCACCACCTACCGCCGGCTGCGCTTCGGCAAGCTCGCCGACCTGTCCCTGCTCGACCTGCGCTCCTTCCGCTCGCAGCAGGCGACCACGGCCAGCGGCTCGGTCGACGACCCCGACCGCACCATCACTGGCCGCGCACAGCTCGACTGGCTGAAGGCCGGTCTGAAGGCCTCCGACACCACGTGGCGGCTGGTCGGCAACTCGGTGATGATCTCGCCGTTCTCCTTCGGCTCCCTCTCCGCCGACCTGCTCAAGCCGCTCGCCAAGCTGCTCGGGCTGCCGCAGGAGGGCATCGCCGCCAACACCGACCAGTGGGACGGCTACACCGACGACCGCCGCGAGCTGCTGGCCCACCTGCGCTCCAACGCCATCCGCAACACCGTCTTCCTGACCGGTGACATCCACATGGCGTGGGCCAACGATGTGCCGGTGGACGCGGGCACCTACCCGCTGTCGGCCTCGGCCGCCACGGAGTTCGTGGTCACCTCGGTCACCTCCGACAACCTCGACGACATCGTCAAGGTCCCCGAGGGCACCGTCTCCGCGATCGCCTCGCCGATCATCCGCGCCGCCAACCGGCACGTCCACTGGGTCGACACCGACCGCCACGGCTACGGCGTCCTGGACATCACCGCCGACCGCGCGCAGATGGACTACTACGTCCTGTCCGACCGCACCAACGCCAACGCCACCTCGTCCTGGGTGCGTTCGTACCGGACACGCACCGGCACACAGAAGGTCGAGCGGACCTACGACCCGGTGTAACGGCCCGCTAGAGCGACGCGAGGAAGCCGAGCGCCACCCGCCAGGTGGCCTCGGCGGCCTCCTCGTCGTAGTCCGGGAGGTCCGGGTCGGTGTAGAGATGGCCCGCCCCGGCGTATCTGTAGACCTCCACATCGGCACCCGCCCTGCCCATCTGCAGATACCAGGCGCTCAGCCAGTCGTCCGTCTCGAACGGGTCCGGCTCGGCCACGTGCAACTGGACCGGCAGCTCGTCCACCGAGGCGTTCGGCGCGATGTCCGACGTGCCGTGCAGGAGCAGCAGTCCGCGCGCCTTGTCGTCGCCGAGGGCCAGGGTCTGGGCGACGGAGGCGCCCAGCGAGAACCCGGCGTACACCAGCCCCCGCTCCGAGTAGGGCGCCGCCGCCAGGACGGCCCGCTTCAGCAACTCGTCCTTGCCGATCTCCTCCTTGAAGGCCATGCCCTCCTCGACCGTCCGAAACGTGCGCCCCTCGAAGAGGTCCGGCGTCCACACCTCGTGCCCCGCGGCCCGCAGACGGTCCGCCGCCGCGCGCACCGCGGGCCCAAGGCCATAGGTCGAGTGAAAGAGCATGATGTTCATGAGGCCATCGTGCCAGCCGACCGCGACAGCCCCGGACCACGGCCCTTCCCGTCCAGCTCCCGAACACACATGTTCGTGACCGCCCGGTGCCGGTTACGTTCGGAGGCATGGAGAACGTACTGCGCCCTCTGATCGTGGTCGGCGGCGCCGTCGTCCTGACCGTGCTGATCGGGTGGGCCACGGATCTGCTGCTGCGCAAGGCCGACGAACGGCACAGCGAGACGCCTCTGTGGGGTCTGCTGCGCCGCGCCCGCGTCCCCTACCAACTGGTGCTGTGCGCGGCCCTGCTCAGAGGCTCCTACGACCAGGCGGAACTGCTTCTGGCGCACCGCGTCGGCATCGGCCGGGCGCTGACCCTGGTGCTGATCGGGTCGGCGGCCTGGCTGGTGGTGCGCATCACGGCGGCGATCGTCGAAACCTCCTACAGCCGCTACGCCCGCGCGCACCGCGACCCGGCCCGGCTGCGCCGGGTCCGTACCCAGGTGTCGCTGATCATGCGTGTGGTCTCGGCGGTCGTCGGGGTGGTCGCCGTGGCCGCGATGCTGCTGACGTTCCCCGCGATGCGCGCGGCCGGTGCCTCGCTGCTGGCCTCCGCCGGCATCCTGGGCATCGTCGCCGGTGTCGCCGCACAGTCCACGCTCGCCAACATGTTCGCGGGGCTGCAGATCGCCTTCGGCGACATGGTGCGGCTCGGCGACACCGTCGTGGTGGACGGCGAGTGGGGCACGGTCGAGGAGATCACGCTGACCTTCCTGACCGTACGCACCTGGGACGAGCGCCGGATCACCATGCCCGTGTCGTACTTCACCTCCAAACCCTTCGAGAACTGGTCCCGCGGCACCCCGCAGATGACCGGGATCGTCTTCTGGCACCTCGACCACTCGGCGCCCGTCGAGGCGATGCGCGAGAAGCTCCGGGACCTGCTGCGCGAGTGCCCGGCCTGGGACGGCCGTGACTACGGGCTCGCGGTCACCGACTCCACACCGAACACCCTGCAGGTACGCGCGCTGGTGACGGCCAAGGACGCGGACGACGTGTGGACCGTGCGGGTCACGGTCCGCGAGCAGATGATCCGCTGGCTGTGCGCGGAGCATCCGTACGCGCTGCCCCGGGTCAACACCGCGGACGCGGTCCTGCCGCCGGGTGGTGTGCCCTCCCCCGACGGCTCGGCGCGCCGGGCGCACGAGCCGCCGCGGACCGGCCGGGGGTGACCCCACGGTGAACCCCGGTGAACCCCTCCTTCATCGGATCCGCTGCTGTCAGTGACCTCGTTCGGCACCCCCGTTGACCTGGATGATCTGCGAGGTGATGTGCCCGGCCAGCGGGGAGGCCAGCCAGTGCAGGGTGGCGGCGACGTCCCCGGGGGTGCCGGCCCGGCCGGTGGACGTCTCGGCGACGAGCCGCTCCCGTCGCGCCTCCTCGATCGGCCCGCCGAAGAAGTCGGTGTCCTCGACATAGCCCGGCGCCACCACGTTCACGGTGACACCGCGCGGCCCCAGCTCCCGGGCCAGGTCATGGGCGTAGGGGTGGAGGGCGGCCTTGGATGCGGCGTAGGCCCCGCTGCCCGAGCCGCGGAAGGCGGCTATGGAGCTCAGGAACAGCACCCGGCCTCCCGGGTCGGCCAGCCGGTCCTTGAGCGCCTCCGTGAGCAGCACGGCGGTGAGGGTGTTGAGCCGGAAGTTGATGCCCCAGGCGTGTGCGAGGGCGTCGAGCGGATCGTCGGTCCCAGGCCCCGGTTCCAGTCCCCCGTTGCCCCCGGCGCTGTGCACGAGCACGTCCACGGTGCCCAGTTCGTCGGCGACGAACCGGGCCACGCCCCGCACGTCCGCCGGGTCGCCGAGGTCGGCCGCACGGGTGAGTGCCCCGGGCACCCCGGCCTTCTCCAGCACCTCCGCGCGCCGCCCGAGCAGCAGCACCCGGTCCCCGTCCGCCGCGAAGACCCGTGCCGTCGCGAGCCCGATCCCCGTACCGCCACCACTGATCACAATGTTGCGAGCCATGATCCGAGAGTAAGAGCGGCGCGACGACTCGGCCTCCGGATGTCCACAGTCGCCGTGTGTTCGTATGACCGCCGTCGCGTCTGACCGCCATCGCGTCGTGTGTGCGGCCGTCACATGGACGCCTCGCGTCGTGCGCCCTCAGCGCAGGCTTCGCACATCCAGATGCCGAAGCACCCGGTCCACGATCTCCGGATCCGCCCCCGGCTCGCTGCGCGCCGCCAGCACCTCGTGCCGCGCCGCGCTCAGCATCTCCCCCTGGATCCGCCGCACCCGCTTCAGCCGCCGGACCCGCTGCTGGTGGGCCTCCCGCCGCTCCTCCTCACCCATGTCCGGGCTGATCCGCGCCCCGATGTCGAAGGCGCTGCGCAGCATCTGCTCCGACAGGTCCTCCGAAAGGTCCTCGACCTGCTCGATCTCCCGGAGCCGGCGTTTGGCCGCCTTCGCCGCCCGTACGGCCAGCTGCTTCTCGAACTCCTTCTCCCGCTCGCTGTCGGCCCGCACGCCCAGCCGCTTCACCAGCCACGGCAGGGTCAGCCCCTGCAGCACCAGCGTCGCCATGATCACCCCGAACGCGATGAACACGATCTCGTCCCGGTCGGGGAAGGCGGAGCCGTCATCGGTCTTCAGCGGGATGGCCAGCGCAAGGGCCACCGTCGCCACCCCGCGCATCCCCGACCACCACATGACGACCGTCTCCCGCCAGCTCATCGGGATGTCCTCGTCGTAGTCCCGCTTGGCGTGCAGCCGCTTGGTCAGCCAGGTGGCGGGGAGCAGCCACACCAGCCGTACGAACACCACCACGGCCACGACGGTGCCCGCCCAGCCCAGCATCTCGCCCCACCGCCCGGACGCGGTCCGGATCGCGTTGTGCAGCTCCAGGCCGATCAGCCCGAACGCCACGCCGGTGACGAGCGTGTCCACGATGTCCCAGAACGTGTGCCCGGCGAGCCGTGTCATCACGTCGTCGGCGCCCAGGGCGTACTCGGCGAGGAACAGCGCGGTGGTGAGCACGGCGAGCACCCCGGACCCGTGCAGTTCCTCCGCGAGCACATAGGACGCGTACGGCACCAGCAGGGTCAGGCCGATCTGCAGGGTCGGGTCCCCCAGCAGGTCGAACAGCTGGTTCGCGCCCCAGCCCAGCGCGAGCCCCACGGCCACGGCGACCACCGCGGACAGCACGAGGTCGAGACCGGCCCGCCACGGCGAGAAGCTGCCGCTGACGACGGCGGCGATCGCCACGTGGTAGAGCACGATCGCCGTGACGTCGTTGAACAGCCCCTCGCCCTCCAGCATCGACACCAGTCGGCGCGGCAGCCCGAGCTGCCCCGCGACGGCGGTGGCGGCGACCGGGTCGGGCGGGGCCACCAGCGCGCCCAGCGCCACGGCGGCGGCCATCGACAGCCCCGGCACGATCGCCCCGGCGACGGCGGCCACGCTCGCCGTGGTGACGAACACGAGGGCCACGGCCAGCAGGAAGATCGGCCGTTTGTTGGCCGCGAACTGCCGCCACGAGGTCCGTCTCACCGCCGCGTACAGCAGGGGCGGCAGCAGCAGTGGCAGGATCAGCTCGGGCGGGAAGTCCACGTTCGGCACGAAGTCGGCCACGGCGAGGGCGATGCCGAGCAGCGTCATGAGCACCGGAGCGGGCAGTCCCAGCCGGTCCCCCACCGGCACGCTCACCAGGGCCCCCAGCAGCAACACGAACAACAGGGCCAACTGATCCACGGGCGGCGCTCCGGGAGTCGACGATCACGCGGCAGGCCTCAAGCCTGCCACGGCCGCCTCGGCACCGGCCTGTCGGCGGCCCGGCCGCTACAGGGAGCGCCGCATCGCCCGGTGCGGGATCCCCGCCTCCGGGTACTCCGGGCCGTACGCCTCGTACCCCAGCCGCTCGTAGAAGCCCAGCGCGTGCGTCTGGGCGTGCAGGTCCAGCGCCGTCAGGCCACGCGCGCGTGCCGCCTCCTCGATGGCCCGTACGAGCGCGACGCCGACGCCCAGCCCGCGCGCCTCCCGCGCGACCGCGAGCCGTCCCAGGGAGCCCACCGACGGGTCGCCGCCGGTCTTCGAAGCGGCCGCCTCGCCGAACAGCAGCCGCCCGGTGCCGAGCGGCACGCCGTCCTCCCGGACCGCCAGCACATGCACGGCCACGGCGTCGTACTCGTCGTACTCGATGTCCTGCGGGACGCGCTGCTCGACGACGAAGACCTCCTTGCGCACCGCGAAGCACGCCTCGCGGTCGGTGAGGTCCTCGGCGATCCGCACGGTGTAGGGGGCGCTCATGCCCAGGTCTCCTCGCGGACCTGGTCCAGGGCCTGCTGAAGGTCCTCGGGGTAGTCGCACTCGAACTCGACCCACTGCCCGTCCCCGGGGTGCTCGAAGCCGAGCCGGACGGCGTGCAGCCACTGGCGGGTGAGGCGCAGACGCTTGGCGAGGGTCGGGTCGGCGCCGTAGGTCAGATCGCCGACGCAGGGGTGGCGGTGGGCGGCCATGTGGACGCGGATCTGATGGGTGCGGCCGGTCTCCAGCTTCACGTCGAGCAGGGAGGCGGCACGGAAGGCCTCGATGAGGTCGTAGTGGGTCACGGAGGGCTTGCCGTCGGCCGTGACCGCCCACTTGTAGTCGTGGTGGGGGTGGCGGCCGATGGGGGCGTCGATGGTGCCGCTGGTCGGGTCGGGGTGGCCCTGGACGAGCGTGTGGTAGCGCTTGTCGACCGTGCGCTCCTTGAACTGGCGCTTGAGCGACGTGTACGCGTACTCGGACTTGGCGACCACCATCAGGCCGGAGGTGCCGACGTCGAGGCGGTGCACGATGCCCTGGCGCTCCGCGGCGCCCGAGGTGGAGATCCGGTAGCCGGCGGCGGCCAGGCCGCCGATCACGGTCGGTCCGCTCCAGCCCGGCGACGGGTGCGCGGCGACGCCGACCGGCTTGACGATCACGACCACGTCATCGTCGTCGTGCACGATCTCCATGCCCTCGACCGGCTCGGCCACGACCTGCACCGGTGCGGGCGCCTGCGGCATCTCGACCTCCAGCCAGGCGCCGCCGCGCACCCGCTCGGACTTGCCGACCACCGAGCCGTCGACCTGCACCTTGCCTGCCGCGGCGAGCTCCGCCGCCTTCGTACGGGAGAAGCCGAACATGCGGGAGATGGCGGCGTCGACGCGCTCGCCCTCCAGGCCGTCGGGCACGGGCAGGGTACGGATCTCGGGAATCGTGCTCACCCGTCGAGTATGCCGGACGGGTGAGACAGCCCCGTACGAGAGTCCCGCGGCCTCAGTCCTTGTGGACGGTGCCGTCCGGGTCCAGACCGCGGAAGGACAGCAGCACGATCAGGATGCCGCCGCAGACGATCGCCGAGTCGGCCAGGTTGAAGACCGCGAAGCCCTTCGGCGCGATGAAGTCGACGACCTCGCCCTCGAAGAGTCCCGGCGAACGGAAGATCCGGTCGGTGAGGTTGCCGAGCGCACCGCCGAGCAGCAGACCGAGCGCGATCGCCCAGGGCAGGCTGTAGAGCTTGCGGGCGAGACGGATGATCACCACGATCACGGCGGCCGCGATCACCGTGAAGATGATCGTGAAGGCCTGCCCGACGCCGAAGGCCGCGCCGGGGTTGCGCAGGGCGTTGAGCTCCAGCCAGTCACCGACGAGCTTGATCGGCGCGTGGTGCTCCAGCCTCGCGACCACGAGCATCTTGCTGGCCAGGTCGAGGGCGTACGCGAAGGCGGCCACCGCGAACAGCACGGCGATCCGGCGCTTGCCCCGGGGCCGCTCGGCCACGGTCCCCCGCTCGTCCGCGCCGGACGCACCGGGGACTGCGGGCGCGTCGGCCGCTGCCGCCTGCTCGCCTCCGTCGTCCGGGGTGTCCGGCGTACCGATGATGCGCTCCGCCTCTGCCACGTGAGTCCCTCAACCTAGGTGCCTGACTGAGGACGAGACTACGGCACGCCTCGGACGACCCCCGCGCTCAGTAGCGGCGTTCCTGCTTCTGCTTGCACTCCACGCACAGGGTGGCGCGCGGGAAGGCCTGCATCCGGGCCTTGCCGATGGGGTTGCCGCAGTTCTCGCACAGGCCGTAGGTGCCCGCGTCCAGGCGTTCCAGGGCGCGCTCGGTCTGGACGAGCATCTCGCGCGCGTTGGCGGCCAGGGCCATCTCGTGCTCACGCGTGATGTTCTTGGTGCCGGTGTCCGCCTGGTCGTCGCCCGCGCCGTCACCGGAGTCCCGCATCAGGCCGACGATCGACTCCTCGGAGTTGGTGATCTCGGCGCGCAGCCGCGCCTCCTCGGACAGCAGCTCGGCGCGTGCCTCCTCGACCTCCTCCTTCGTCCAGGGGTCCTCGCCCGGGCGCACCGCGAGCTCGCCGGGCTCCACCGCGGCAACCCGCGCCTTGGGGACGGCGGTCTTCGCCGCCGTGGCCGTGCCAGGAGTCTTCTTCGCAACCACTGTCGTGGCTCCCGTCTGCTTCGCGGCCCGCGCCGCGCCCGCCTTCTTGGCCGTGCTCTTCTTGGCCGCCCCCTTGGCGACAGCCTTTCCGGAGTCGGCGGCCTTCCCGGCACCCGCCTTCCCCGCGACCGCCTTCTTCCCGACGGTCTTCTTGGCGGCCCCCTTCTTCTCCGCCTTCTCTGCGGTCTTCTTCTCGGCGACCTTCTTCTCCGCGGCCGTCTTCCCGGCGGCCTTCTTCTTCGAGGTGGCGGCCCTCTTGGCTGCCGTCCTCGTGCCGGCGCCGGTCGTCTCCTCAGCAGCCGTCTGTTCCGCAATCGACGTCTTCACGGTCACCTTCTTGGCAGCGGGCTTCTTCGCGGCAGACTTCTTAGCGGCGGCCTTCTTGGAGGCGGCCTGCTTCGAAGCAGCCTTCTTGGTCGCCCCCTGCTCGGTGACCGCCGTCCCGGTCGCCGCCTTCTTGCCCGCTCGTCTCCCGCCCCCCTCCCCCTCGACCGCCTTCTTCACGACGGTCTCCTCGGCACCGGCCGACCGCACGGCCTTGACCGGCTTCACCGGCTTCACGGAGTTCGCGGTCCGCGCAGCGGTGCCCTTCTGCGTGCTCTTCTTCCCCCCTATGCCCTTGGCCGTACCGCCGGAGGCATCCGCGCTGCCGGAGGCCGCCGCGCCCCTGGACCTGCCGGACGCCGACTGCTGTACGGCGGTCTGTTTCACCACCATGGCCGCGGCCCCTTCACATTTTGTGATCTTGCACGCGAATCGTGCTGGGACGATAAATCGACTTGAGTCCCGCGGCAACGGGGCACGCCGCCCGATTCGCCCGCCCCGCGCCCCCCGCGCAGCAGGTCTGCATGCGTTGTGCCCAGCTCCCCGCCAGGTAATCCGCCGAGCCGGGCATACCGGGATCCGAACACGCGCGCCTCGCCATTCGGGTCAACTCGCCGCCGGCCGGGAGGCCTGACCGGCGCCCCGGCAGGGCCTCCCGGCCCCGGAGCTGGAAATCCGGTCGGCCGCTGTCCGCGCGGCGCCGTACACTGGGCGGAGCGAAAAGCGTGGATGGGGACGAGTAGCGACGTACGCAGCCCAGAGCGACCCGGGGACGGTGGAAGCCCGGGGGCGAGCGCGACGTGAAGATCACCCCGGAGCCGCCGGAAGAAAGCCCCAGCGCAGACCCAGGGGCCGGTAGAACCGGCATCGCGACCCCAATGAGGGGGCTCACCGGCGCATACGGCGCACGGGGAGCCAAGGAGGGTGGTACCGCGGGAGCGCGCCGCACACGGCGTACGTAGCACATACGGCTCTCGTCCCTCCGACGGAAGGCAGCAAGTCCGTTGGAGGAAGCTCGCAGATGACAGCGCCGACGTACCGCCAGGTACCCGCCCAGGTCGACCTGCCCGCGCTTGAGCACGCGGTGCTCGACTTCTGGCGCGAGCAGAAGATCTTCGCCAAGAGCCTGGAGCAGTCCGAGGGCCGCCCCGAGTGGGTGTTCTACGAGGGTCCGCCCACCGCTAACGGCATGCCCGGCGCCCACCACATCGAGGCGCGCGTCTTCAAGGACGTCTTCCCCCGCTTCCGCACCATGCGCGGCTACCACGTGGCCCGCAAGGCCGGCTGGGACTGCCACGGCCTGCCCGTGGAGCTCGCGGTCGAGAAGGAGCTCGGCTTCTCCGGCAAGCAGGACATCGAGGCGTACGGCATCGCCGAGTTCAACGCCAAGTGCCGTGACTCCGTGCTCCGCCACACCGACGCCTTCACCCAGCTCACGACCCGCATGGGCTACTGGGTCGACCTCGACGACGCCTACGTCACGATGGACCCCGAGTACATCGAGTCGGTCTGGTGGTCGCTGAAGGAGATCTTCAACAAGGGTCTGCTGGTCCAGGACCACCGCGTCGCCCCCTGGTGCCCACGCTGCGGCACCGGCCTGTCGGACCACGAGCTGGCGCAGGGCTACGAGACGGTCGTCGACCCGTCCGTGTACGTCCGTTTCCCGCTCACCTCCGGTCCGCTCGCCGGCCAGGCCGCGCTCCTGGTGTGGACGACCACCCCCTGGACCCTGGTCTCCAACACGGCGGTCGCCGCCCACCCCGAGGTCACCTACGTCGTCGCGACGAACGGTGAGGAGAAGCTCGTCGTCGCCGAGCCGCTCGTCGAGAAGGCGCTCGGCGAGGGCTGGGAGTCCACGGGCCAGACCTTCACGGGCGCCGAGATGGAGCGCTGGACGTATCAACGTCCCTTCGAACTGGTGGAGTTCCCGGAGCCCGCCCACTACGTGGTGAACGCCGAGTACGTCACGACCGAGGACGGTACGGGTCTGGTCCACCAGTCGCCCGCCTTCGGTGAGGACGACCTCCGGGTCTGCCGCGCGTACGGCCTGCCCGTCGTGAACCCGGTCCGCCCGGACGGCACCTTCGAGGAGGACGTCCCGCTGGTCGGCGGTGTCTTCTTCAAGAAGGCCGACGAAAAGCTCACCGACGACCTCCAGCAGCGCGGTCTGCTCTTCAAGCACATCCCGTACGAGCACAGCTACCCGCACTGCTGGCGCTGCCACACCGCGCTGCTGTACTACGCGCAGCCGTCCTGGTACATCCGCACGACGGCCGTCAAGGACCGTCTCCTCGAAGAGAACGAGAAGACCAACTGGTACCCGGAGACGGTCAAGCACGGCCGCTTCGGCGACTGGCTGAACAACAACATCGACTGGGCGCTGTCCCGCAACCGCTACTGGGGCACCCCGCTGCCCGTCTGGCGCTGCGAGGACGACCACCTCACCGTCGTCGGGTCCCGCGCCGAGCTCAGCGAGCTGACCGGCACGGACCAGTCCCAGCTCGACCCGCACCGCCCGTTCATCGACGGCGTCACCTTCGGCTGCCCGCAGTGCGCCAAGACGGCCACACGCGTACCGGAGGTCATCGACGCCTGGTACGACTCGGGTTCGATGCCGTTCGCGCAGTGGGGCTACCCGTACAAGAACAAGGAGCTGTTCGAGAGCCGCTACCCGGCGCAGTTCATCTCCGAGGCGATCGACCAGACCCGCGGCTGGTTCTACACGCTGATGGCCGTCGGCACGCTGGTCTTCGACAAGTCGTCGTACGAGAACGTGGTCTGCCTGGGCCACATCCTCGCCGAGGACGGCCGCAAGATGTCCAAGCACCTGGGCAACATCCTGCAGCCGATCCCGCTCATGGACCAGCACGGCGCGGACGCGGTGCGCTGGTTCATGGCGGCCGGCGGCTCCCCGTGGGCGGCCCGCCGGGTCGGTCACGGCACCATCCAGGAGGTCGTCCGCAAGACGCTCCTCACGTACTGGAACACGGTCGCCTTCCAGGCGCTGTACGCCCGTACGTCGAACTGGGCGCCCAGCGCGGCCGATCCGGCCCCGGCCGACCGCCCGGTGCTGGACCGCTGGCTGCTGTCCGAGCTGCACGCGCTCACCGACCAGGTGACGCAGGCGCTGGAGGCGTACGACACCCAGCGCGCCGGCAAGCTGCTGTCAGCGTTCGTCGACGACCTGTCGAACTGGTACGTCCGCCGCTCGCGTCGCCGCTTCTGGCAGGGCGACAAGGCCGCGCTGCGCACCCTGCACGAGGTCGTCGAGACGGTCACCAAGCTGATGGCCCCGCTGACCCCGTTCATCACCGAGCGGGTCTGGCAGGACCTGGTGGTACCGGTGACCCCGGGCGCTCCGGAGTCGGTGCATCTGGCGGCCTGGCCGGAGGCGGACCTGTCCGCGATCGACCCGGAGCTGTCGAGGCAGATGGTCCTGGTCCGCCGCCTGGTGGAGCTGGGCCGCGCCACGCGCGCGGAGTCGGGCGTCAAGACCCGTCAGCCGCTGTCCCGTGCCCTGGTGGCGGTCGCGGGCTTCGAGTCCCTCGACCCGGAGCTGCACGCGCAGATCACCGAGGAACTGAACGTCAGTTCCCTGGCCTCACTGTCCGAGGTCGGCGGTTCCCTGGTGGACACCACCGCCAAGGCGAACTTCCGGACCCTGGGCAAGCGCTTCGGCAAGCGGGTCCAGGACGTGGCCAAGGCCGTCGCGAACGCCGACGCGGCGGCGCTGTCCCTCGCCCTGCGCGAGGGCACGGCGTCGGTGGAGGTCGACGGGGAGACGGTCACCCTCGCCCCCGACGAGGTGATCATCACGGAGACCCCGCGCGAGGGCTGGTCGGTCGCCTCCGACTCCGGCGCCACGGTCGCCCTCGACCTGGAGATCACCGAGGAGCTGCGGCAGGCGGGCCTCGCCCGTGACGCGATCCGGCTGATCCAGGAGGCCCGCAAGAACAGCGGCCTCGACGTGGCCGACCGCATCGCGCTGCGCTGGACGTCCACGGACCCGGCGGTCATCGCGGCCCTGGGCGAGCACGCCGAACTGATCGCGGACGAGGTCCTGGCGACCGACTTCGCCCAGGGCGAGGCGGACGACACCTACGGCGAGCCGTTCACCGACGAGGGCCTGTCGCTCACCTTCCGCCTGCGCAAGGCCTGAGCCACACGCCTACTCGGGGCCCGGTCCTCCCACCGGAGCCGGGCCCCGACCCATGCCGGGCACCCCCCCACGGCACGGTGCACGCAAAATCGTTCGGGCCTTCACCGACCACTGACCCGGCGATCCCACGCGAGCCCTGAGCCACACCCCTACCTGGGAACCGGCCCTCCCACCGGAGCCGAACCCCGCCCCACGCCGAGCACTCCCCCGCAGCACGGTGCCTCCAGGCCCAGCGACTCCAGCAGTCGCCGACGTGGAGGGCCGATCACATACACCGCGCCCTCCGCAAAATCGTTCGGGCTGTCACCGATGTCGAAGCCGCCCGCGGTGAGGACGGCGCGGATCGCCTCCGTCATCGCCGAGTCGATCGCACCTATGTGCCCGAGCACCGGGTCCTCGGGCCGCTGCTCCACGGCACAGCGCATCGCGGCCACGCGCAGCACCGGTGCCGGGCGCCAACTGACGTAGACCCCGCCCGCCTCGTCCGCTCCCGGGTCGACCTCCACGACGGCGCCGGCTCCCACGGCCGGGTCCAGTCCGTGCGGTTCCACGGGCAGCCCCGCCGCCGCCAACTGCGTACGGGCCTCGCTCGCCCACGCCTCCCAGCGCCGCAACGTCTCGGCGTCGGCCTGCCGGTACCCGGCGAACTCCTGATCGTCCACGGTGCGCACGCTACAACCCCCACCGACATCACCGTCAACACGCGTAAACAGGGCGGGGCCCCGGATCGAAATCCGGGGCCCCGCCCTGTTGAACGCCGCCGACGCCTAAGGCGTACTACTGACCGTGCCGGCCGTCAGTTGTCGTCCTCGTCGATCAGGAACCCACGCATCGGCGAGGGAGCCTGGCCCATCGGGCCCGGGCCCTGCGGACGGACGGGAGCCATCGGCTGGGTCATCGCCGGGGACATCTGCTGCTGGCCGCCGTAGGACGGGGCAGGAGGCGCCGGGGGACCACCCATGGGCTGGTTGCCGCCGTAGGACGGGGCACTCGCGCCGGCCGGAGCCATGGAAGGCGCCGGGGACGGCGGCAGGGAGGCCGCGGCCGGGGTACGCGGCGGGGCGAGCGAGTCGTCGGCCTGGGTCTCCAGCTGGCGCAGCTGCGACTCCAGGTACGACTTCAGGCGCGTGCGGTACTCGCGCTCGAAGCCACGCAGGTCCTCGACCTTGCGCTCCAGCGTGGCGCGGGCGGACTCCAGGGAGCCCATCGCGACGCGGTGCTTCTCCTGCGCGTCCCGCTCCAGGGCGTCGGCCTTGGCACGGGCGTCACGCTCCAGACCCTCGGCGCGGCTGCGGGCCTCGCCGACGATCTTGTTCGCCTCGGAGCGGGCCTCGGCGATCGCCTGGTCGGCGGTCTGCTGGGCCAGCGAGAGGACACGGGCGGCGCTGTCGCCACCGGGGCCCTGACCGGGGCCGCCCATCGGGCCGCCCATGGGGCCGCCCATCGGGCCGCCCATCTGCTGCATCGGGGGCTGACCACCCATGGGCCCCTGGCCCATGCCCTGGCCCATGCCCTGGCCCATACCCTGACCCATGCCGGGGCCCTGGCCCATCGGACCCTGGCCCATCGGACCGGGACCCTGCGGACCGCCCTGGCCACTGGGACCGGCCGGCAGCTGCGGAGCACCGCTGGGCAGCTGGGGCGGGCCTCCCATGGGGCCACCCATCTGCTGCTGCGGCGGGCCCGATATGCCGGCGGGCACCGGAGCGCCGGGACCTCGCATCCCCTGCTGAGGCATGCCGGGAGGTCCGTCCTGCTCCGGAGGCTTGCGCATGTTCTGCTGGTTCTGGGCAGCAGCACGCGTCGCCGCGGCCAGTTTGGCGCGCAGGTCCTCGTTCTCGCGAAGCAGTCGGGTCAGCTCGGCTTCGACCTCGTCGAGGAAGGCATCGACCTCGTCCTCGTCATAGCCTTCTCGGAGGCGGACGGTCGTGAACTGCTTGTTCCGCACGTCCTCGGGGGTCAACGGCATCTCTTCACCTCAACGTAGTCGTCGGCATCGGCAAGACGGTAGTTCACATCGCTCACAGCCGGCTCACGATCGAGATCAGGATGTAGACGATGATCATCAGTACGAAGAAGGACAGGTCGAGCGCCACGCCCCCGAGACGCAGCGGCGGAATGAACCGCCGCAGAAGCTTGAGCGGTGGATCGGTGACAGTGTAGGTGGCCTCCAGAACGACCACCATCGCCTTGCCGGGTTGCCATGAGCGGGCGAACTGGAAGACATAGTCCATGACCAACCGGAAGATCAGCACGATGAGGAAGCACATCAGCGCGATGTAGATCACGTCCAGGAACACGCTCATGGTCCGTGCTTCCCTCTCCCCTGTTTCCGTGCGTTCGACCGGTCTGCGTCTCAGCTCTGGTTGAAGAACCCGCCCTCTGCGATGCGGGCCTTGTCCTCCGCCGTGACATCGACGTTAGCAGGCGACAACAGGAACACCTTCTGCGTCACCCGCTCGATGCTGCCGTGAAGACCAAACACCAAACCAGCCGCAAAGTCGACAAGTCGCTTCGCGTCTGTGTCGTCCATCTCAGTCAGATTCATGATCACCGGGGTGCCCTCACGGAAGTGTTCCCCGATGGTACGGGCCTCGTTGTAGGTCCGGGGGTGCAGTGTGGTGATCCGGTACGGCTCTCGTTCCGACACGACCTTGGGCATGATCACCGGTGCGTTCTTCTCCAGGGACTGACGTTCTTGTGTGATGGACGCCACGGGCGCGATCCGCGCGGGGCGCCCGGAATCCGCAGGCAGCGAAGCGGCGTGGGACACCGGTTCGCGTTGCGCGGGCGGCTGCACCACTCGCACCGCTTCGTCCCTTTGGGACTGATGTGCGGCGTGTGACTGATGTGACGGCTCGTGCCGCCGGTGGTCCCGCTCGGGCTCCGGGTCCAGTTCGGGCTCGAAGTCGTCGTCGGGGTCGAATCCGCGGCCGTCGTACCCATCGTCCTCCACGAGGCCGAGGTAGACCGCCATCTTGCGCATCGCGCCGGCCATGCTCTGAGTCCTCCGCTCTGTGGTGGATCGGCTGACGACTGCCAAGTCCCGCGATCCACGAGGTCGTTGTGCCCGCCTTCGGCGGCATTGACCATATTTTCTGCTGTGGTCCGACTTCCTGGCGACGTTACCCGAGGCTGGGGCGGACTCCGAGTACCGCGGTACCGACGCGCACATGTGTCGCCCCGGCCGCCACGGCCTCCTCGAGGTCCGCACTCATCCCTGCAGAGACCATGTTCGCAGCCGGATGGATCCGGCGCAGGTCAGTCGACAAATCCATCAACCGCTCGAACGCAGCCTGTTGACGTCCCGCGTATTCGCCGGTGAGCGGAGCGACGGTCATCAGTCCGTCGAGCCGCAGCCCCGGAGCACGGGCGACCAGGTCGGCCAACTCTTCGATTCCGCCGGGTGCCACGCCACCGCGCTCGCCCCGGCCGGCCGCGCCCGCGTCCAGCGCGACCTGGATGAGGCACCCGACCTCGCGTCCGGCCCGCTCGGCCTCGTTCGACAGAGCCGTGACAAGTCGGGAACGGTCGACGGACTGCACGACATCCGCGTAACCGACCACGGATCGCACCTTGTTGGTCTGCAATTGGCCGACAAAGTGCCAATTAAGGGACAGATCCGAACAGGCGGCGGCCTTGGGGGCCGCGTCCTGGTCGCGGTTCTCGGCCACGTGACGCACACCGAGTTCCGACAGCATTCGTACATCGCTCGCCGGATAGGTCTTGGTGACCACGATCAGGGTCACCTCTTCCCGCTTGCGCCCGGCGGCCGCGCACGCGGCGGCGATGCGTTCCTCCACCTTCGCCAGGTTTCGGGCGAGTTCAGTCTTACGGTCCGTCATGCCCCATCAGTCCAGCCACACATAGCCCGCGAGCCGTCCGGTGGTGCGGTCGCGTCGGTACGAGAAGTGGTCGCCCGACTCGAGCGTGCACACCGGCGACTGCTCCCGGTCGTGCACCCCGAGCCGTTCGAGCTGCGCGTGCACTCCGGCGCTCACATCGACCGCCGGTGTGCCCCAGCTCGTCTCCGAGTGCGCCGTCGGTTCGACGGCGGCGACCTCGGCGCGCATCGCCTCCGGCACTTCGTAGCACCGGCCGCAGACGGCGGGCCCGGTGCGGGCGACGATCCGGGACGGCTCGGCGCCGAGCTCCACCATGGCCCGTACGGCGGCGGGGACGACCCCGGCCACCATCCCGGGACGGCCCGCGTGGGCCGCGGCGGCGATCTTGGCGACCGGATCGGCGAGCAGCACCGGCACACAGTCGGCGGTGAGCACGGCCAGGGCGAGTCCGCGGCGGGCGGTGACGACCGCGTCGACCGAGGGGATCTCGGCGGCGGGGTCCCAAGGTCCGTCCACCACGACCACGTCGGCGCCGTGCACCTGCTTCATCCAGACCACTCGGCCCGGGTCGACCCCCAGGGACTCGGCCGCGAGTTCGCGGTTGGCCCGGACGGCGGCGGGGTCGTCGCCGACCGCGCCGCCGAGGTTGAGCTCTTCGTACGGAACGGCGCTCACCCCGCCCCACCTGTCGGTGAAGGCGAAGTGCGCGCCGTTCACGGTGTCGCGCTGTCCTATCACTTCAGGAAGTCCGGCACGTCCAGTTCCTCGGCCGCGCTGTCTGCGTAGGTCCGCGGCGCCGGGGTGATCGGCGGGACGGCCGGGGTCTCGTTCACCGGGGCGGGAACGGGCTCCGGCTCCTCCTTCGGGGTCACGCTGCCGAGCGAACCGAAGGACGGGCGGCTCTCCGGCTGCCGCACCGGAGCGGGCTCGTCACGACGGGCGGAGGCCGAGGCCGAGCCGAGGACGTTGTCCCGGCGGGCCGGCGGCTGGCCGCCGTCGAAGCCGGCCGCGATCACGGTGACCCGGACCTCGTCGCCGAGGGCGTCGTCGATGACCGCGCCGAAGATGATGTTGGCCTCGGGGTGGGCGGCCTCGCTGACCAGCTGGGCGGCCTCGTTGATCTCGAACAGACCGAGGTCGGAGCCACCGGAGATGGACAGCAGCACGCCCCGCGCGCCATCGATGGAAGCTTCGAGCAGCGGAGAGGAGATCGCCATCTCGGCCGCGGCCACCGCACGGTCGTCGCCGCGGGCCGAGCCGATGCCCATGAGGGCGGAGCCGGCCTCGGACATGACCGACTTGACGTCGGCGAAGTCGAGGTTGATCAGGCCGGGGGTGGTGATGAGGTCGGTGATGCCCTGGACACCGGAGAGCAGAACCTGGTCGGCCGACTTGAAGGCGTCGAGCACCGAGACCTGGCGGTCCGAGATGGACAGCAGCCGGTCGTTCGGGATGACGATGAGGGTGTCGACCTCTTCGCGGAGCTCGGCGATGCCGTCCTCGGCCTGGTTCGCCCGGCGCCGTCCCTCGAAGGTGAACGGGCGCGTGACCACGCCGATGGTGAGGGCACCCAGGGAGCGCGCGATGTTGGCCACGACGGGCGCGCCGCCGGTGCCGGTGCCGCCGCCTTCACCGGCCGTCACGAAGACCATGTCGGCCCCCTTGAGGACCTCCTCGATCTCCTCGCGGTGGTCCTCGGCGGCCTTGCGGCCGACGGCCGGGTTGGCTCCGGCTCCGAGTCCGCGCGTCAGTTCGCGGCCGACGTCGAGCTTGACGTCGGCGTCGCTCATCAACAGCGCCTGCGCGTCGGTGTTGATGGCGATGAACTCGACACCCTTGAGACCGACCTCGATCATCCGGTTGATGGCATTGACACCACCGCCGCCGACACCGATGACCTTGATGACTGCGAGGTAGTTCTGCGGTGCTGCCACGTCGAAGGCCTCTCGCCTCGAATTACGTTGCCGTCGTCTCGCGGGTCCGCCGCGCTCCGCCGACTGATGCCGAATGGGACGGTCCGAGCGCCGACCCGAACCCTAACGCTGAAGTTTAGGGTTACCAGTGTTTCCGTTCCTTGGAGTCTTCTGAACAGGACACTAAGTCGACAAGTGGCGCACGTTCAACGAACACGCCGAACCTCCCGTTTTTCTTTTCACCCTATGTGATCAGGCATAGCGGTGCCCAACCAGGGTGCTGGCCTGCGCTGATGTGCGTCAACTCCCCGCTGACGCAGGGGCGGTGGGAACACTGACATCGAAGTGCCGTGCGCCGGGCGAAGCTTTCATCAGTGCGGTGAGGGTGCGGGCCTTGGCGCGGCCGCTCTCGGAGCTGCCCCAGGCGACCGTGCGGCCGCCGGTCAACTCCAGCGAGATGTCGTCGTAGGAACGGACCTTGACGGCTCTCGTGTCGTGCGCGACGGCGGCCGGAATGTCGCCGGCGACCCGGACCGCCTCCCGCACGAGCCGGTCCGGCCCGAAGCGCCGCAGGCTCGCGGTGGCCGAACCCCGGCGAGGTGCCTTCAATTCCAGCGTCGGAACGCCTTTCGGCGCCTGTGAAACCGTGGCGAAACGGACACCTTCGTCGTCCACTTCGACAAACTTTCCGGCCTTTTGGACAAGGAGGACCGCGGTACGCTCGGTCACTTTCAGCCCGATTCCCCCGGGCCAGGAACGGACCACATCAACCGTGTCAATTCGGGGCAATTTCTTGCGGAGTCGGGCCCCGATCGCATCGGTGTCGACCGAAATCAGCGGCTCCCCGACCGGCACATCGGCGGCCTCGCGCACCTGTGCGGGCGTCAGGACACGGGTCCCGGAGACCGACACATGGTGCACGCGCAGCCACTGCGAGCCGTACAACAGCCAGACGGAACCGGCACCGAGGAGCCCGACGACGACCGCCAGGATGACGATCGTACGAACGCGGGGATTCTTCAACCGTCGGACGAGCGGCGGGCCGGACGACTCCTGCTGGCGGTCACCACGCTCGGTGGTGGTCGGTCCGGCCACGCGCGCGCTCCTTCACGGCTCGATTGCCCTCCGGGGCGCCCCTTCGGACTAGCGGCGGTGCGAGGCGATCGCCTCGTACACCATGCCGACGAGCAGGTCGTCGGCGTCCCGGCGGCCGAACTCACCGGCGGCGCGGGACATCTCGTACAACCGGTGCGGATCGGCGAGCACGGGCAGGACGTTCTGCTGGACCCACTCGGGGGTCAGCTCCGCGTCGTCGACCAGCAGTCCGCCTCCGGCCTTGACCACCGGCTGGGCGTTGAGCCGCTGTTCGCCGTTGCCGATGGGCAGCGGGACATAGGCGGCCGGGAGTCCGACGGCGGAGAGCTCGGCGACGGTCATCGCGCCGGCGCGGCAGAGCATCATGTCGGCCGCGGCGTACGCGAGGTCCATCCGGTCCAGATAACTTACCGGGATGTAGGGGGGCATCCCCGGCATCTGCTGCACGTGCGGCAGTTCGTTCTTCGGGCCGACCGCGTGCAGGATCTGGATGCCGGCCTGCTGGAGCCAGGGAGCGACCTGCTGGACCACCTCGTTGAGGCGGCGGGCGCCCTGCGAGCCGCCGGAGACGAGCAGCGTGGGCAGGTTCGGGTCCAGGCCGAAGCGGGCGCGGGCCTCGGGACGCATGGCCGCGCGGTCCAGCGTGGCGATGGAGCGGCGCAGCGGGATGCCGATGTAGCGCGCGTTGCGCAACTTGCTGTCCGGCGTGGAGACGGCGACCTGGGCCGCGTACCGGGAGCCGATCTTGTTGGCGAGTCCGGGCCGGGCGTTGGCCTCGTGGATCACGATCGGCACACCGAGGCGCTTGGCGGCGAGATAGCCGGGCAGGGCCACGTAGCCGCCGAAGCCGACCACGCAGTCGGCCTTGGTGCGCTCCAGGATCTGCTCGGTCGCCTTGATCGTGCCGCGCAGCCGGCCCGGGACGGTGATCAGCTCCGGCGTCGGCTTGCGCGGCAGCGGCACCGCAGGAATCAGCGCGAGCTCGTAGCCGCGCTCGGGCACGAGCCTGGTCTCCAGGCCGCGCTCAGTGCCCAGGGCCGTGATCCCCACGGTGGGGTCCTGCCTGCGCAGGGCGTCCGCGAGGGCGAGCGCGGGCTCGATGTGGCCGGCGGTCCCCCCACCGGCGAGTACGACATGCACCGAAATTCACCGCTCTCCGGACGAGCGCGCCGCAGAGGCACGCCGTCGCATCGTGTTCCATCTCCGGGGTCCCGGAGTACCCCCGGCCCGCTTTCTACCAAACCGAGGTTGCCGCATGGCAAGTGCCGCCCGCGCGGCGGGCTCGTCGCGCGCGAAGGCGACCAGCAGCCCGATGGCGAACATGGTCGGCAGCAGGGCGGAACCTCCGTAGGAGAACAGCGGGAGAGGGACGCCGGCGATCGGCAGCAGACCGAGCACCGCACCGATGTTGATCACTGCCTGCGCGGTGATCCAGGTGGTCACGCCTCCCGCGGCGTACCTCACGAAGGGGTCCTCCGTGCGTCCGGCCACGCGGATACCCGCATAGCCTAGAGCCGCGAAGAGGGCCAGTACCGACAGCGTCCCGGCGAGGCCCAGTTCCTCACCGGTGACGGCGAAGATGAAGTCGGTGTGGGCTTCGGGTAGTTGGCCCCATTTTTCCACGCTCGCGCCGAGGCCGGAGCCGAAGAGCCCGCCGGAGGCGAGGGCGTAGATGCCGTGCACGGCCTGCCAGCAGTCGGTGACCCCGGAGCGCGGCTCGGTGGCGCCGATGCAGGCGAGCCGGGCCATGCGGTTGGGGCTGGTCTTGATCAGGATCACACCGATCGCGGAGGCGACCGAGAGCACGCCGACGAACAGCCGGGTGGGCGCTCCCGCCAGCCACAGCAGCCCGAACAGGATCGCGGTGAGGATGATCGCCGTGCCCATGTCGCCGCCGAGCATGATCAGCCCGAGCAGCAGGAAGGCGACCGGGACCAGCGGCACCAGCATGTGCTTCCACTGGGTCAGCAGCTTCTTCTCCTGCTTGCGCGCGATCAGGTCCGCGCCCCACAGCACCAGCGCCAGCTTGCCGAACTCGCTCGGCTGGATCTGGAAGGAGCCGCCGAGGGAGATCCAGTTCTGGTTGCCGTTGACCGCCATCCCTATCCCCGGCACCTGCACCAGGACCATCAGGAACACGGCGCCGGCGAGGATCGGGTAGGCCAGCGCCCGGTGCAGTTTCACCGGCATGCGGGAGGCGGCGAACATCAGACCGCCGCCGATGACGGCGGCCAGGAACTGCTTGCGGAAGAAGTACGAGCCCGGCAGCGCCAGCTGGAGCGCGGTGATCTGGGAGGCCGAGTAGACCATCACCAGGCCGAGCACTGTGATCAGCAGGCTGCCGCCGAGGATCAGGTAGTACGCGGTCAGCGGCCGGTCCCAGGCCTTTCGCGCGCGCGTGTAGAGCCGTCGTACGGGGTTCTCACGCGGGACGCGGGGGGCCGTGGGCCGTCCGGCGGTCCGCCGGACCGGCGGACGCCCCGTACGACTACCGGACATCCCCGGCTCCTCCCGGCCCGATCCACATGCGAGTCACGCGTCCCTCCCAGGGTCCCGAAGCACCCGCTGTGGCCGAGACCCGCCGTCAGGCGCCCGCGCCGAGTTCGCGAACCGCCTCCGCGAACGCGTCACCGCGCTTGTTGTAGTTGGTGAACATGTCCATGGAGGCGCAGGCCGGGGCGAGGAGCACCGTGTCGCCGGGCCGCGCGAGCCGCTTCGCCTCCTGGACCGCCTGGAGCATCGCCCCAGTGTCGGTCCGGTCGAGGTCGACGACGGGTACTTCCGGGGCGTGTCGCGCGAGGGCGTCGCGGATCAGGGCGCGGTCGGCGCCGATGAGGACGGCGCCGCGAAGCCGCTTCGCCGACTTGGCGACCAGCTCGTCGAAGGTCGCGCCCTTCGCCAGACCGCCCGCAATCCATACGATCGACTCATATGCCGCCAACGAGGCTTCCGCGGCATGCGTGTTGGTGGCCTTGGAGTCGTCGATGTACGCGACCCCGTCCACGTCGGCCACGTGCGCGATGCGGTGCGCGTCCGGCCTGAAGGCCCGCAGCCCGTCCCGTACGGCCGTGGCGGGCACCCCGAAGGCACGGGCGAGGCCCGCCGCGGCAAGGGCGTTGGCGATGTTGTGCGGGGCGGGCGGGTTGACGTCGGAGACCTCCGCCAGCTCCTGCGCGTTCTTGTGGCGGTTCTCGACGAAGGCGCGGTCGACCAGGATGCCGTCCACGACACCGAGTTGGGAGGGTCCCGGGGTGCCGAGGGTGAAGCCGACGGCCCGGCAGCCCTCCTCGACGTCCGCCTCGCGCACCAGGTCCTCGGTGAGCTTGTCGGCCACGTTGTAGACGCAGGCGACCCGATTCCCCTCGTAGATACGGCCCTTGTCGGCGGCGTACGCCTCCATGGAGCCGTGCCAGTCGAGGTGATCGGGCGCCAGGTTCAGTACGGCGGCCGAGTGGGCGCGCAGCGACGGCGCCCAGTGGAGCTGGTAGCTGGAGAGCTCGACGGCCAGGACGTCGTACTCCTCCTCGCCGAGGACGGCGTCGAGGAGCGAGACGCCGATGTTGCCGACGGCGGCCGTGCGCAGGCCCGCCGCCGCCAGGATGGAGGCGAGCATCTGGACGGTCGTGGTCTTGCCGTTGGTGCCGGTGACGGCCAGCCAGGGGGCGGCGTCCGGGCCGCGGAGCCGCCAGGCCAGCTCGACGTCGCCCCAGATCGGCACGCCCGCCTCGGCCGCCGCCGTGAACAGCGGCTTGTCCGGCTGCCAGCCGGGTGCGGTGACGATGAGCTCGGTGCCCTCGGGCAGGGTCGCGCCGTCGCCGAGGCGCACGGTGATGCCGAGCGCCTCCAGGTCGGCCGCCTGGGCGCGGGCACGCTCGTCGTCGCCGTCGTTGACGACCGTGACGAGGGCGCCGAGCCCGTGCAGCACCTTGGCCGCCGGGACGCCGGAGACGCCGAGCCCGGCGACGGTGACGTGCTTGCCCCGGAATTCGAACGCGCCGGAAGACGCCGAAGCCGCCGAGGACACCGATGAGGTCACTTGTCCGCTGCCCATCCCGCGTAGAAGAGGCCCAGTCCGACGATGACACAGATGCCCTGAATGATCCAGAATCGGACCACTACGAGGACTTCGGACCAGCCTTTGAGTTCGAAGTGGTGCTGGAGTGGTGCCATCCGGAAGACGCGCTTGCCGGTGAGCTTGAAGGAGCCGACCTGGATGACGACCGACATGGTGATCAGGACGAACAGGCCACCGAGGATGGCGATCAGCAGCTCGGTGCGGGAGCAGATGGCGAGACCCGCGAGCACACCGCCGAGCGCGAGCGAACCGGTGTCACCCATGAAGATCTTGGCGGGCGAAGTGTTCCACCACAGGAAGCCGAGGCAGGCGCCCATCAGCGCGGAGGAGACGACCGCGAGGTCGAGCGGGTCGCGCACCTCGTAGCAGGCGTTGGGGTTGGTCAGGGTCCCCGCGTTGGCGCAGGACTCCTGGAACTGCCAGACGCCGATGAAGGTGTAGGCGCCGAAGACCAGCACGGAGGCGCCGGTGGCGAGACCGTCCAGACCGTCGGTGAGGTTCACGCCGTTCGACATCGCCAGGATCATGAACAGCGCCCAGACCACGAACAGCACCGGGCCGATGGTCCAGCCGAAGTCGGTGATGAACGACAGCTTGGTGGAGGCCGGGGTGTTGCCGCGCGCGTCCGCGAACTGGAGCGAGAGCACGGCGAAGGCGATGCCGCCGAGCAGCTGGCCGGCCATCTTGGCCTTGGCCCGCAGACCCAGCGAGCGCCGCTTGACGATCTTGATGTAGTCGTCGAGGAAGCCGACCAGACCCATGCCGGTCATGAGGCCGAGCACCAGGAGGCCGGAGTAGGTCGGCGCGTAGCCGGTGATCACCTTGGACAGGAAGTACGCGGCGATCGTCGCCAGGATGAAGGCGATACCGCCCATGGTCGGCGTACCGCGCTTGCTGGCGTGCTCGCGGGGGCCGTCGTCGCGGATGTACTGGCCGTAGCCCTTGCGCGCGAGGAGCTTGATCAGCAGCGGGGTGCCGATCAGGGTGAGGAACAGACCAATGACACCCGCGAACAGGATCTGCTTCATCATCGGGCGGCAACCTCACCCTCGGCACCGGACTCGAGCAGCGCCTGGGCAACGCTCTCCAGACCCACCGAACGGGACGCCTTCACGAGTACGACGTCCCCCGGGCGCAACTCGCTGCGCAACAGGTCGACCGCCGCCTGTGCGTCGGACACGTGCACCGACTCCTCACCCCACGAACCCTCGTTATATGCGCCCAGTTGCAGCCAGGACGCTTCCCTGTCCCCGACCGCGACGAGCTTGCTGACGTTGAGCCGGACGGCGAGCCGTCCGACCGCGTCGTGCTCGGCGAGCGCCTCGTCCCCGAGCTCGGCCATCTTGCCGAGCACCGCCCAGGTCCGCCGCCCCTTGCCCATGGCCGCGAGCGCGCGCAGAGCGGCTCGCATGGACTCGGGATTGGCGTTGTAGGCGTCGTTGACGATGGTCACGCCGTCCGGGCGCTCGGTGACCTCCATCCGCCAGCGGGAGAGGGTGCCCGCCTCGGAGAGCGCGGTGGCGATCTCTTCCGCGGACATGCCCAGCTCATGGGCGACGGCGGCCGCGGCGAGCGCGTTCGACACGTGGTGCTCACCGTACAGGCGCATGGTCACATCGCTTGCACCGGAGGGTGTGTGAAGCCTGAAGGAGGGCTGTCCGCTGTCCGTGAGTCGTACGTTCTCGGCGCGTACGTCCGCTTCGGCCGACTCTCCGAAAAGGATCACCTTCGCCTTGGTACGGGAGGCCATGGCCCGGACCAACGGATCGTCGGCGTTGAGGATCGCCGCTCCGTCCTCGGGAAGCGCCTCCACGAGCTCGCCCTTCGTCAGGGCGATCTGCTCGCGGCCGCCGAACTCGCCGATGTGCGCGGTGCCCACGTTGAGCACCAGGCCGATCCTCGGCGGGGTCAGCTCGGTGAGGTGACGGATGTGGCCGAGGCCGCGGGCGCCCATCTCCAGCACGAGGAACTTCGTCTCCTCGGTGGCGCTGAGGGCGGTCAGCGGCAGCCCGATCTCGTTGTTGAGGGAGCCGGGGGTGAAGACGGTCGGCGCCTTGCTGCGCAGCACCTGGGCGACGAGGTCCTTGGTGCTGGTCTTGCCCGCCGAGCCGGTGAGGGCCACGAGGGTCGCGCCGAGGCGGCCGACGACATGCCGGGCCAGGGCGCCGAGGGCGCGCTGGACGTCGTCGACGACGATCGCGGGCACGCCGACGGGGCGCGTCGCCAGTACGGCGACCGCGCCCGCCTCGACGACGGCCGCCGCGAAGTCGTGGCCGTCCACGCGTTCGCCGGCGAAGGCGACGAAGAGGCTGCCGGGCACCACCTCGCGGGAGTCCCGGACGACCGGTCCGGTGACCTGGACGGACGGATCCGGTATGTCGTGCGTCTGCCCGCCGACGACTGCTGCGATCTCGGCGAGGGAGAGGGCGATCACAAGTTCATCCCTGGGTCTTCTGGATAGCTTCGCGGAGCACCTGGCGGTCGTCGAAGGGACGGACCACTCCGGCGATGTCCTGGCCCTGCTCGTGCCCCTTGCCCGCGACCAGCACCGTGTCGCCGGGCGCGGCACGGCCCACCGCGGCGGCGATCGCGGCGGCCCGGTCCTCGAAGAGGAGCACCTCACCGCGCTCGTGCACGGGTACGGACGCCGCGCCCTGGAGCATGGTGGCGAGGATCGCCAGGGGATCCTCTGAACGGGGGTTGTCGGAGGTCAGTACGGCCGTGTCGGCGAGCCGCGCCGCGGCGGCGCCCATCGGGGAGCGCTTGGTCCGGTCGCGGTCACCGCCGCAGCCGAGGACGACGTGCAGCCTGCCCTTGGTGACCTTGCGCAGCGCCTTGAGCACCGATTCGACCGCGTCGGTCTTGTGGGCGTAGTCGACGACCGCGAGGTACGGCTGTCCGGCGTCCACCCGCTCCAGGCGGCCCGGCACGCCCGGTACGGCGGCGACGCCGTCGGCGGCGGTCTGCGGGTCGAGGCCCGCGGCGGCGAGGGCGACCACGGCGGCGAGGGTGTTCGCCACGTTGAACGGGCCCGGCAGCGGCGACTTCGCGGTGATCCGCTCGCCCCGGGGGCCGACGACGGTGAACGTCGAGTCCATCGGGCCGATCCGGACGTCCTCGGCACGCCAGTCGGCGTCGGGGTGTCCCTCGGCGGAGAAGGTGACCACCGGGACGGAGGCCTCCTCGGCGAGCCGGCGGCCGTATTCGTCGTCGAGGTTGACCACCCCGCGTTTGCTGCGCTGCGGCGTGAACAGCTGTGCCTTGGCCCGGTAGTAGTCCTCCATGTCGGAGTGGAACTCCATGTGTTCCGGGCTGAGGTTGGTGAAGACGGCGATGTCGAAGACGCAGCCGTCGACCCGGCCGAGGACCAGGGCGTGGCTGGAGACCTCCATGGCGACCGCCTCGACGCCGCGCTCGCGCATGACGGCGAACAGGGCCTGGAGGTCGGTGGCCTCGGGGGTGGTGCGCTCGGACTTGATGCGCTCGTCGCCGATGCGCATCTCGACCGTGCCGACCAGACCGGTGGACTTCACCGTCCTGAGGCCGCCCTCGACGAGATAGGCGGTGGTGGTCTTGCCGGAGGTGCCGGTGATGCCGATCTGGAGCAGATCACGGCCGGGACGGCCGTAGATCGTGGCCGCCAGCTCGCCCATCCGCGCGCGCGGGTCGTCGACCACCAGGACCGGCAGGCCGGTCGCGGCGGCGCGCTCGGCGCCCGTCGGGTCGGTCAGCACGGCGACCGCGCCCAGGCCCGCGGCCTGGGTGACGAAGTCGGCGCCGTGCAGCCGGGCACCCGGGAGGGCGGCGTACAGGTCGCCGGGGCGGACGGCGCGCGAGTCGTGGGTGATGCCCGTGACCTCGGCGGCAGGGTGCGAAGTGGCGGCACCCAGCTGATCGGCGAGCTCCGCGAGGGGTGTGGCGGAGACCTGAACCGGTCGTGGCGGCCCCGGGTAGGTCACGGAAGCGCCCTTCTGGGTGGTTTGGGACTGATCAGCGTGTGGCACGGCGGTGAGCGTACCGGGCGCACCCGCCGTGGAGCGAAGCGAGGGGCCGGAGGGGCCGTGGTTCCCGGGATCCTGGGTGATCGTTCTCACGAGCTCGTTCCTGGTGGTCTGTGCGAGGTACCGGTGCAGGTCAGGGCTTGTAGGTGACCGGCAGGTTCGCGGCCTTGGCCCCGGTCGGCGGGATCTGGAGGGTCTTCAGGGCGAACTCCATCACCTGCTTGTAGATGGGGCCGCAGATCTGGCCGCCGAAGTAGCTGCCGGCGGTGGCGTTCTGGATGGCGCAGTAGACGGTGATCCGGGGGTTGTCCGCGGGTGCGAATCCGGCGAATGAAGAGGTGTAGCCGCGGTACTTGCCGGTGGCCGGATCCACGCGGTTGGCCGTACCCGTCTTGCCCGCGACGCGGTAGCCGGGGATGCGCGCCTTGGTGCCGGTGCCCTCCCGGTCGTCCACGACGGACTCCAGCATCTGGGCGACGGTCTTCGCCGTCTTGTCGCTGATCACCCGGGTCTTCTCGGGCTTGGCGGCGGGGGTGAAGCGGCCGTCGGCGCCCTCGGTGCCGCGCACCAGGGTGGGTTCGATACGGACGCCGCCGTTGGCGATCGTCGAGTAGACGGAGGCCGCCTGCATGGCGTTGAGGGACATGCCCTGGCCGAAAGGAATCGTGTACTGCTGCGACGTCGACCACTTGTCCGCGGGCGCGAGGATGCCCTTGGTCTCACCGGGGAAGCCGAGTCCGGTGTAGCTGCCGAGGCCGAACTTCTTCAGATAGGAGTAGAGGACGTCGTTGGCCTCCCGCTGGGTCTTTCCGAGCTGGCCGGCGGCCAGGATGGTGCCGATGTTGCTGGACTTGGCCAGGACGCCGTTGAGCGTGAGGTACCAGGTCCCGTGGTCGACGTCGTCCTGGAAGAGGCGGTCGCCGCGGTGCAGCCGGTTGGGGACGACGACATGGGTGAGCGGGGTGGCGGCGTTCTCCTCCAGTACGGCCGACATCGACATCACCTTGGCGGTGGAGCCGGGCTCGTAGGCGTCCTGGAGGGCCGGGTTGCCCATCGCGGCGGAATCCGCCTTCGACAGGTCGTTCGGGTCGAAGCCGGGTGAGTCGGCCATGGCGAGGATCTCGCCGGTACGGGTGTCCTGTACGACGACATAGCCGCGGTCGGCCCTGGACTTCTTCACCTGCTCGGCGATGGCGTTCTGCGCGGCCCACTGGATGTCGCGGTCGATGGTGAGCTCGACGTCGGCTCCGGGCACGGCGGGGGTCTCGGTGGAGCCCGCGGTGGGCACCTCGCGGCCGCCGGACTGGGCGTAGCGGATCTTGCCGTCCGTGCCGGTCAGCGTCTTGTTCAGCTGCTGCTCGATGCCGCCGCCGCCCTTGCCCTCGGCATTGACCCAGCCCAGTATCCCGGCGGCGAGGTCGCCGTTCGGGTACACGCGCTTGCTGCTGGGGTCGGAGAAGACACCGGCGAGGACGTTGACGGTGGTCTTGTCGGTGCTCGCCTTCTGGGCGAGCGCGCTCCTCAGGTCCTTGATCTGGTTCCAGACCTGCGGGGTCCGGCGGCCGGCGAGTTTGACGTAGCGCAGGTCCTTGTTGGCGGGCCGCAGCTTGCGGACGAGTGTGTCCTGGTCCTGCCCGACGATCGGCGCGAGGAGTGCGGCCGCCCGCTCCGGGCCGTCGTCGATGCCGAGCTGCTTGCGCGTGAACATCGTCGGGTCGGCCGTGATGTCGTACGCGTCCTCGCTGATCGCCAGGGCCACGCCGTTGCGGTCGGTGATCCCGCCGCGCTCGGCGGCGAGGGTGTGGACGACATACCGGTTCTGCTCGGCCTTGGCCGCGTACGCGCTCGCGTCGACGGCCTGCACCTGGAGCAGCCGCACCACGAAGGCGAGCAGCACCAGGGTCAGCGCGAGACTGACCATGCGCAGGCGTGGGCGGTGGCTGCCGAGGCGCAACGGGCGGGCGGCCGCCGGGCGGGCCTGCTGGGGGCGGCGGACCGGGCGGGCCCCGGGCCCGGGACCGGGTTGCCGACGGCCACCGTTCCCGGGCCGGGACGGCTTGGCGGGGCCGGGCACGCGGCGGCGCGGCGGTTCCCTGTCGGACACTTCCGTCACCTGCCGGGGGTCGGGGTCGTGGCGGGCTGGGGGGTGGAGGCGGGCGTCGGTGGCGCCGCGGAGGCGGGGGCCGGTGAGGTGGGGACCGGGGAGGTGGGGGTCGGGGCGCCCGGTGTGGTCTGCCGGGCCGGGGACGCGGGGGCGGGGGCGGGGGCGGCCGGGAGGATCGCCTCGGGCGGGAGGGGCGCGGTCGTGGTCGTGGCGGACTGCCGCAGGGCGGCGGGGCCGGGGACGCCCTTGACGGTGCCGTCGGGGTCGAGGAAGGCCGGGTCGCCGCCGGGCACCATGCCGAGTTCACGGGCACGGCGCTGGAGGGCGTCGGGGGCGGAGTAGGCGTCGATGTCCCGCTGGAGGGCCTGCTGCTCGTCGGTGAGGTTCTTCGTCTGTTTCTGGAGGTCGTCCAGCCGGAACGAGCCTTCGCTGAGCGCCGAGTTCAGCACCAGGAGCCCGATGAGACCACCGGCGAGGAGCAGGACGACGAGGAGGACGAACGGCGTCCGGGCCGCCTGCCCCCGCCCGGCCGGAAAGAGCCGTGCGAGCCGGGCGGCCCTCCCCCTCAGTTCGGGTTTCCTACTCACATGCCCTCCGGTGAGTTCGGGTACCCAACTCACTCACGCCCCTCATACGACGTCTTCCCTGATGCGCTGGGCCCCGCGCAGCCGCGCCGGAGCCGCCCGGCGGTTCTCGGCGACCTCTTCCTCGGTGGGAAGTTCGGCACCGCGCGTGAGCAGCTTGAGCCGGGGCTGGTAGCGCTCGGGCACGACCGGTAGTCCGGGTGGCGCGGTGTTCGCGGCACCGGCCGCGAACACCTGCTTGACCAGGCGGTCCTCCAGCGAGTGGTACGACAGCACGGCGATCCGCCCGCCCACGTCGAGCGCCTTGACCGCGGCCGGGATCGCCCGCTCCAGGACGGACAGCTCTCCGTTGACCTCGATCCGCAGCGCCTGGAAGGTGCGCTTGGCCGGGTTGCCGCCGGTCCGCTTGGCGGCCTGCGGCAGGGCATCGCGGATCAGCTCCACGAGCCGCGCGCTGTTGTCGAACGGCTCCTTGTCGCGCTCGCGGACGATCGCGGCGACGATCCGCTTGGCCTGCTTCTCCTCGCCGTACGCCCGCAGGATCCGCACCAGCTCGCCCGCCGGGTAGGTGTTGAGGACCTCGGCCGCGCTGATGCCGGTCGTCTGGTCCATGCGCATGTCGAGGGGCGCGTCCTGGGCGTAGGCGAAGCCGCGGTCGGCCTCGTCGAGTTGCATGGAGGAGACGCCGAGGTCGAACAGGACGCCCTGCACGCGCGTGATGCCGAGCCGTTTCAGTACGTCGGGGAGCTCGTCGTACACGGCGTGCACGAGGGTGGCCCGCTCACCGAAGGGCGCGAGCCGCTCGCCGGACAACCGCAGGGCCTCCTTGTCCCGGTCGAGGGCGACGAGCCGGGCCTCGGGGAACCGGCTCAGCAGCGCCTCGCTGTGGCCGCCCAGGCCCAGGGTGCAGTCGACGACCACCGCTCCCGGCCGCTCCAGTGCGGGCGCCAGCAGATCCAGGCACCGCTGGAGCATCACCGGGACGTGTCGACTCTGGCTCAAGGGGGCCTCTCAGGTCCGGCGCGGGCCGTACGCACCGCCGGGTCCCCGCCCGCTCGTGAAGGGGAGGCCTGCCGGCGCCGGAAGCGTCAGCCGACCGGGAGCGGGAGGAGGCCGAGCCGTACGTACGCGCCGCGCACGTGGGGAGACGGTCCGGACGGAGCCGGGATCTCCGGGGAAGTCAGTCCAGCAGGGAGAGTCTCGCCTCCCGCTTCGCGTCACTTTAGTCCACCCTGTCTCGCGGTCAATCAACCGGCCTGCGCGTCGCGGACCGCGCCTCGGGCAGGAGCGCATTTCGACGGCAATCACCCGTCCGGCACAGGTTTGCCCTCCGTGTGGGTTAGCTCACAACAAGCCACGATGACGTTCTTTGTCCACTCTCACAACAGGCTCGTACCAGCGGTGACCAGTAACGTCATGGGTATGACGACTTCCGCAGCAGTTCCCACTGGATCCGAAGGCGCCATAACTCACGGCGGCACCGTGACGGATCGCCTGGTCGAGGCCAACCAGCACTACTCCGCCGCCTTCTCCGACCCCGGCATGGACGCGCACCCCGTCCTCCATGTCGCCGTCGTGGCCTGCATGGACGCCCGGCTCGACCTGCACGCCGCGCTCGGCCTGGAGCTCGGCGACTGCCACACCATCCGCAACGCGGGCGGCGTGGTCACCGACGACGTGATCCGCTCGCTCACCATCAGCCAGCGCAAGCTGGGCACGCGCAGCATCGTCCTCATCCACCACACCGGCTGCGGCCTGGAGTCCCTCACCGAGGACTTCCGCACCGAACTGGAGATGGAGGTCGGCCAGCGCCCGGCCTGGGCCGTGGAGTCCTTCCGGGACGTCGACCAGGACGTACGGCAGTCCATGCAGCGGGTGCGCACCTCGCCGTTCCTGCTGCACACCGACGATGTGCGCGGCTTCGTGTTCGACGTCAGGACGGGTCTGCTGCGCGAGGTCGACCCGGCCTGACCGGCCCGCCGACGGCCCGTCCGCTACGCAACGTCCCGCCACCGGCATCGAAAATGCCGGTCGAAAGCGCCGTAAGACCGACATAGTGCAGGCAGTTGTCCACAGGCGAGTGACACGAATCGGTAACGGCAGCAAGAATGCGGGGTGTGGCGTCACGCGGAACCATTCACGCGTGGTGTCCGTGTTCGGGGTGGGCCGGTCCGCATCGCAGAGCGACGGCCCGGAGTAAGAACGGGCCGAGGAGGGCCGGGTGACGACCTATGACGATCGAGCGAGCCTCACTGATCTGACTGCCACTGTGGAGCGGGTCCGCAGTTCGGTGGAGGGAGTGATCGAGGGCAAGCCCGAGGTCGTACGGCTTTCGCTGACCGTGCTGCTCGCCGAGGGACATCTTCTGATCGAGGACGTTCCCGGGGTGGGCAAGACCATGCTGGCCAAGGCGCTGGCGCGGTCCATCGACTGTTCGGTGCGGCGTATCCAGTTCACGCCCGACCTGCTGCCGTCGGACATCACCGGCGTGTCCATCTGGGACCAGCAGCGGCGGGACTTCGAGTTCAAGCCGGGCGCCATCTTCGCGCAGATCGTGATCGGCGACGAGATCAACCGCGCCTCGCCCAAGACCCAGTCCGCGCTGCTGGAGTCCATGGAGGAGCGCCAGGTCACCATCGACGGGCAGACCTATGAACTGCCCAGCCCGTTCATGGTGGTGGCCACGCAGAACCCGGTCGAGATGGAGGGCACCTACCCTCTGCCCGAGGCCCAGCGCGACCGTTTCATGGCCCGGGTCTCCGTCGGCTACCCCAGTGTGGAGGCCGAGTTGCAGATGCTCGACATCCACGGCGGGGCGAGCCCGCTGGAGGACCTCCAGCCGGTGGCCCACGCGCACGACATCGTGAAGCTGATCGAGGCCGTGCGGGGCGTCCATGTCGCCGAACCGGTCCGGCGGTACGCGGTGGACCTGGTCGCCGCCACGCGTACGCACCCCGATCTGAGACTCGGCGCCTCACCGCGCGCGACGCTGCACCTGCTGCGCGCGGCGAAGGCGTCGGCCGCCCTCAGCGGCCGGGAGTACGCGCTGCCGGACGATGTGCAGGCCCTCGCCGTGGCGGTCCTGGCACACCGGCTGCTGCCGACGGCCCAGGCCCAGCTCAACCGTCGTACCTCGGAGCAGGTCGTCCAGGAGATCCTGCAGCACACCCCGGTGCCCGCGGCGCCCCAGCAGCAGTCCGGCTTCGGCGGCCTGGTCCGGGGCACGCCCACCTATCCCTCGCAGCCTCCGCGGAGGCTGTGATGACGGCCGGGGGAACCGGGCAGGCGGAGACCGAGCGCGACGAGAAGGGCGGCGTCCGTACGGCCCTGGCGGGGCTGACCACCCGCGGGCGGTCCTTCCTGGCCGCGGGCATCGCGGCCGCGATCTGCGCCTACGTCCTCGGGCAGAGCGATCTGCTGCGGGTCGGGCTGCTGCTGGCCGTCCTGCCCCTGATCTGCGCGACCATGCTCTACCGCACCCGTTACCGGGTGGCCGGCAGCCGTCGGCTCGCCCCCTCGCGGGTGCCGGCCGGCAGCGAGGCCCGGGTCCATCTGCGGATGGACAACGTCTCGCGGCTGCCCACGGGACTGCTGATGCTGCAGGACCGGGTGCCGTACGTGCTCGGTCCCCGGCCCCGCTTCGTCCTGGACCGGGTGGAGCCGGGCGGCCGCCGCGAGGTGTCCTACCGGGTCCGCTCGGACCTGCGCGGCCGCTATCCGCTCGGCCCGCTCCAGCTGCGTCTCACGGATCCGTTCGGGATGTGCGAACTGACCAGGTCCTTCTCGACGTTCGACACCCTGACCGTGATCCCGCGCGTGGAGTCGCTGCCGCCGGTCCGGTTCAGCGGTGAGGCGAAGGGGTACGGCGACGGGCGGCAGCGCTCACTGGCCCTGGCGGGCGAGGACGACGTGATCCCGCGCGGGTACCGCTACGGCGACGACCTGCGCCGTGTCCACTGGCGTTCCACCGCCCGCTACGGCGAGTTGATGGTGCGCAGGGAGGAGCAGCCGCAGCGCTCCCGCTGCACGGTGCTGCTCGACACGCGCGGCATCGCCTTCGCGGGCGCGGGTCCGGACTCGCCCTTCGAGTGGGCGGTGTCGGGCACCGCGTCGGTCCTGGTCCACATGCTCGAACGCGGCTTCTCGGTGCGGCTGTTGACCGACACCGGCAGCGCCGTGCCCGGCGAGGGCACCGACGGGTTCGCGGGCGCCAGCCAGGAGACCGCGGACGCCGCCGGGCTGATGATGGACACCCTCGCCGTGATCGACCACTCGGACGGCTCGGGGCTCTCCCGGGCCTACGACGTGCTGCGCGGCGGCAACGAAGGACTGCTGGTCGCCTTCCTGGGCGACCTCGACGACGAACAGGCCGCGGTGGTGTCCAAGATGCGCCAGCGCAGCGGCGGCGCGGTCGCGTTCCTGCTGGACAGCGACGCGTGGATGCGCGAGCCGATCGATGTGCCCGCCCCTACGGCGCAGCAAGGGGAGCGGCTGCGCCTGCTGCGGGAGTCGGGCTGGACCGCCGTGAGCGTCCCCCGGGGCGCCTCACTGAGCGAACTGTGGCGCCAGGCGGACCGCGAACGCACGGGCGTCGCCGCGGTGTCCGGCGGAGAGGCACTGTCATGAGTGGGCGGGCACGGCTGGCCATCTGTGCCGCCGCGGCGACGTTGATGGCGGCGTGTGCGCTGCTGCCGCTGGTGGACAAGCCCACGTGGCTGCTGCAGGCGGTCTTCCTGGTGGCGATGCAGACGGGGGTGGGCGCGGCGACCCGCCGGGTGCCGCTGGCCCGGCCGCTGACCGTGGCGGCACAGGCGCTCACCACGCTGATGCTGCTGACCCTGATGTTCGCCCGGGAGCACGCGATCGCCGGGCTGATCCCCGGTCCGGACGCGATCCGGCACTTCGCCGATCTGTTCCAGCAGGGCTCGGAGGACGTCAACCAGTACGCGATCCCGGCACCGCTGTCCGACGGCATCCGGCTGATGCTCGTCGGCGGCGTCCTGGTGATCGGGCTGATCGTGGACACCCTCGCGGTGACCTTCCGCAGCGCGGCCCCGGCCGGGCTGCCCCTGCTCGCGCTCTACTCGGTGGCCGCGGGGTTGTCCGACGGCGGCGCCGACTGGCTGTGGTTCCTGGTCGCGGCGGCCGGCTATCTGATGCTGCTCCTGGCCGAGGGCCGGGACCGGCTCTCCCAGTGGGGCCGCGTCTTCGGCGGCGCGCCGCGCGCCCCGGGCGAGCCCGCGGGCAACGCGGTGGCGCCGGTCCGCACCGGCCGCCGTATCGGCGCGGTCGCGCTCGGCGTCGCCCTGTTCGTGCCGCTCGCCCTGCCCGCGATGCAGGGCGGCCTCCTGGACGGCACCGGAACCGGCGTGGGCGCGGGCAACGGGAACGGCGGCACGATCTCCGCGGTCAACCCCCTGGTGTCGCTGCGCGACAGTCTGAACGTGAACCAGGACCGCCAGGTCCTGTCCGTGAAGACCGACACCAACGACATCTCCGACCTGTATCTGCGCATCGTCTCCCTGGACGACTTCGACGGCGTCACCTGGAAGCCGTCCCAGCGGCACATCGTCGGCGTACCGGACCGGTTCCCCACGCCGATCGGCCTGGGCCAGGGGATCAAGCGCACGACGGTCACGACCACCATCTCGGCGGCGGACTGGTACGCCCAGGACTGGCTGCCGATGCCCTACCCGCCGAGCAGCGTGAAGGTCGGCGGCAGCTGGCGCTACGAACCCGTGGGCATGACGCTCGTCGGCGACCACGGCCAGAACACCCGCGGCGCGACCTACCGGGTGACCAGCCTGGACGTACAGCCCTCCGCGGAGCAGCTGGCCACCGCGCCGGAGCCGTCGGCGGCGCTGAAGCGCGACTACACCAAGGTGCCCTCCTCGCTCCCGTCGGTCGTGGCCAAGACCGCCAGGGAGGTCACCGACGGCGCGACGAGCCACTACGACCAGGCGGTCAAGCTCCAGGACTACTTCGCCGTCACGGGCGGCTTCCAGTACGACACCCAGGTGGAGGTCGGCAGGGGCCGCAACGCGATCGCCGCCTTCCTGCAGAAGAAGCAGGGCTTCTGTGTCCACTTCTCCTTCGCGATGGCCGCGATGGCCCGCACGCTGGGCATCCCGGCCCGGGTCGCGGTGGGCTTCGCGCCCGGTTCCCCGCAGGCGGACGGCTCGGTGTCGGTCGGTCTGAAGGACGCGCACGCCTGGCCCGAGCTGTACTTCGAGGGCGTGGGCTGGACCCGCTTCGAGCCGACCCCGACCCGCGGTACGACCCCCTCGTACACCCAGACGGACACGCCCGGCAGCTCCCTGCCGGACCAGGTGCGCCCGTCCCAGGCGGCGAGCGCGGTGCCCTCGACGGAGGCCTCGCCGAGCGAGAGCTGCACGGCCCAGCAGCGCAAGCAGGACGCGTGCTCCAGCCCGTCCGCGGCGGCCGTGCCGCACACGGACGACAACGGTCCCCGGTGGTGGGAGTACGCGCTGTGGGCGCTCGGCGGGCTGGCCGTCGTGACGATCCCGCTGGCGCCGATGCTGTGGCGGATGCGGCTGCGGGCCGTGCGGCTGGGCGGGCATGCCCGTACCGACGAGGGCGCGGCGGCCCACGCGCTGGCGGCCTGGCAGGAACTGACCGACACCGCATGGGACTTCGGCATCATGCCGGACGACTCGCAGACCCCGCGCAAGGCGGCCGCCCGGATCGTCCGGCTCGGGCATCTGGACCCGGTGGCCGGGGCCGCGGTGCACCGGGTGGCCGACGCCGTGGAGCAGGTCCTCTACGCGCCGCGGCCGCGCGCGACGGCGGGGCTCGCCGAGGACGTGCGCCGGGCCGTCGGCGGGCTGAAGGGCACGGTCGGCCGCGGTACGCAACTGCGCGCGCGGTTCGCCCCACGGTCCAGTGTGCGGGTGCTGTGGGCGGTCTCGGCCCGGTGGGCGTCGCTCAGGGCCCGCACGGCGGCGGCCCGGCCCACCCTGCGCAGGCCGTCGGGCCAGCGGGGCTGAGGACGGACCAGCGGGCGCCGAGGACAGAACTGAGGGGTGACCACCGGTGGGTGGTCACCCCTCAGGGCGTCTCGCTCGGATCTTCCGGCGAAGCAGGCGCGGTACTAGTGGCCTTGTTCGTCCCGGCGGCGCTGCCAGCGCTGTTCGATGCGGTCCATCATGGAACGCTTCGGCCGTCCCTGACGGCGGGCATGCGGGGTGCCGGCGGGCTGTTCGCCCGGCTTGGGAGCCTTGCGCCACCCCGTTACGGCGAGTACCGCACAGCCCAGCATGACGAGGAAGCCCACCACGCTGACCCAGATCTGCTGTGCGACCATTCCGGCCATGAGGAGCGCGATACCTACGAGGAAGCCCGCCACCGCCTGGTAGACCCGTCGCCGGGTGTACGTGCGCAGCCCGCTTCCCTCAAGCGCTGTCGCGAACTTGGGATCTTCGGCGTACAGCGCTCGCTCCATCTGCTCGAGCATGCGCTGCTCGTGCTCCGAGAGCGGCACGGAGTCCTCCTCATCGTGCAGTCGCCGGGGCGACCCGGGGGTCCCTTCAGGATAGGCAGGGAATCGCCCCCGTGAAACCCGCCCCTCTACGCCAATTGGCCAACCGGAATCCCGCCATGGCCGGCCCGGCTCGCTGAGGCTTCCATTCCCCGGCGGCCGACCCGTCATGCCGGGCGGTCTCCCTCGATCATACGGCGCAAACCGCTCGATCGGGGGGCCTGTGGCGTACTCCATGTGCGCCCGCGGCGCTGATCAGCAGCGTGACTCGGGGGGGGCGGCTCAGGCCCCGGTCGCACCGCTCGTCTCGCCCAGGACGTGCAGCTGGGTGGCGACGGAGTGGAACGCGGGCAGCTCGGCCGCCGCGGCCTCCAGCTTCAGCAGGGCGTCCAGGGCCCCGGGCTCGGTGTCCACGAGGACGCCGGGTACCAGGTCGGCGAAGACCCGTACGCCGTGCACGGCGGCCACCCGCAGGCCCGCGGCCTCGACCAGTTCGGTGAGCTGCTCGGCGGTGAAGCGCCGCGGCATCGGGTCGCCGGTGCCCCAGCGGCCGGCCGGGTCCTCCAGCGCCTGCTTGGCCTCCGTGAAGTGGCCCGCGAGGGCGCGGGCGAGCACGGCGCCGCCGAGGCCGGCCGCGAGGAGGCTGAGGACGCCCTCGGAGCGCAGGGCGGCCACCGTGTTGCGGACGCCCTCGGCCGGGTCGTCCACGTACTCCAGGACGCCGTGGCACAGCACCACGTCGTAGCCGCCGCGCTCGACCACGTCGAAGAGCCCGTGGGCGTCGCCCTGCACGCCCCGGACCCGGTCGGCGACCCCGGCCTCGGCGGTCCGGCGCTCCAGCGCGAACAGCGCGTTCGGGCTGGGGTCGACGACGGTGACGCGGTGGCCGAGGCGCGCCAGGGGCACGGCGAAGTTGCCGCTGCCGCCGCCGGTGTCCAGCACGTCCAGCGAGTCCCGGCCCGTGGCCTTGACGCGGCGGTCCAGGGCGTCCTGGAGGACCTCCCAGACCACGGCGGTACGGAGGGAGGAACGGGGGCGCATCGGATCCGACACGGCAGTTGACTCCTCGGCACGGCACCGCCTGTTGCCCGGCGGCGCGAACGGGGTGCCTCCCCGGCCCGGGGTACCGGAGGAGGGAAGGCTGCAGGCGCTCTCCACCCTATTGCCTCCGGTGCCGTACCAGCTCACCGCGATGGTGTCCCGCCGCGTCCGTCTCGCACGGCGGACACCGGTCGCCCTCGGCCCGCTCCGCGGCGGGTGGTCAGCCCGCGTCCGGGAGCTCTCCGCGGGCGAGGGGGCGGTCCGGCCCGTCCGTGTCCTGGCGTGGCTGTGGCAGGACCGGCTGGAGCACCAGCATCCGCTCGACGAGGCGGACGAACATCGCCACGTCCCGTATGAGGTCGTCGGCGTCCCGCTGGGTGGCCGCGCCCTGGATGCCGGCCTCGGCCCGGGCGCGGCGCCGGGCGCCGGAGGCGAACAGCGCGCTCCACTCGGTGAGCTCGGGCGCGATCTCGGGGAGCACTTCCCAGGCGCTCCTGATGCGGGGGCGGCGCCTGGTGGAGGGCTCCGGGCGGCCTCGCGCGGCGAGGACGGCGGCGGCCGTGCGCAGGGCGGCGAGATGGGCCGTCGCATAGCGCTCGTTCGGTGTTTCGAGGACGGCGGCCTCGTCGAGTCCGGCGCGGGCCTGGGCGAGCAGGTCGAGGGCAGCGGGCGGGGCCGTGGTCCGGCGGAGCACGGGGTGCACATCGCTCGCCGGGCCGGTCAGTGAGGGGGCAGGGCCGGTGGCGCTGCGCCGACGTGCGGCGGCTGCGGACGAGTTGGCCATGACGAACCTCCTGTCGTCTGGGTGACGGCACGACCTGTCCGGTGATGCCGTATGTGCCCATCGTGAGGTATGCCACTGACAATCCGTTCTGACCTGGGGTTTTGCTTCGATCGAAAGTTCGGGCTAGTTTTTGCACTGACCAGTCAGTTCAAATGGGGAACGATCGGGGACGCGGGGAACGTCCCCGGGCCCCAGGGATGGGGGAGCTGTGAGCAGTCCGCCAGGACTCGCCGTCGCCGCCCGGGACTTCGGCCTCAAGGGCCCCCGGGGCTGGGCGTTCCAGGGGGTCTCCGTCGACGCGGAGCCCGGCTCGCTGATCGCCGTCGAGGGACCGTCCGGCTCCGGCCGGACGTGTCTGCTGCTCGCGCTCACCGGCCGGATGAAGGCCACCACGGGAACCGCGGCCGTGGGCCCGGCCCATCTGCCCAAGCAGCTCGCGGTGGTGCGCCGCCTCAGCGCGGTGGCCAACGTCGCCGGTGTCACCGACCTCGAACCGGCCCTGACCGTCGGCGAGCACCTGCGTGAACGGGCGCTGCTGCAGCGGCGGTTCGGGGATTCGCTGCGCGGGCTGATGCGGCCGCACCGGGAGCGGACGCTGGAGGCGAGGCTGAGGATCGACGCCGCGCTGGGTGCCGCCGGGCTCGACCGGGAGGCCCTGCCCAAGGGTTCCCGCACCGCCGTACGCGATCTGGAGCGGCTGGAGGCGCTGCGCCTGTCCGTCGCCCTCGCGCTCATCGGCAGGCCCCGGCTGCTCGGGGTGGACGACGTCGACCTGAAGCTCTCGGACGCCGAACGGGCCGAGGTCTGGGCCCTCCTGAGGTCCCTCGCCGAAGCCGGGACGACGGTCGTCGCGGTGTGCAGCCAGGCCCCGGACGACGCCGTGGTCATCTCGACCGGGACCACGAAGGAAACAAAGACCGAGACCGAGACCGAGACCGAGGCCAGCACCGGCAGCGGCACCGACACCGACACCGACACCACGATCGACGACCTGGCGAAGGAGGACGGCGATGCGCTCGCCGAGGCTGGCCGCGCTTGAGCTGAGGCGCTTCGGCCGGGGGAAGCTGCCGCGTGCCGCCCTGGTCGCGCTCCTGGTCCTGCCGCTGCTGTACGGCGCCCTGTACCTGTGGTCCTTCTGGGACCCGTACGGCCGTCTGGACCGCATCCCCGTGGCCCTCGTCAACGACGACAAGGGGGCGACCGCCGGCGGGAAGAGGATCACGGCGGGCGACGACATCGTCGGCGGGCTGCGGGACAGCAAGACCTTCGAGTGGCACGAGGTCGACGCGGCCGAGGCACGCAAGGGCGTCGAGAACGGCACGTACTACCTGTCGCTGACCATGCCGGCCGACTTCAGCCGGCGCGTCGCCTCCAGCTCGGGCGACTCCCCGGAGACGGGCGCCCTCCAGGTGCGTACGAACGACGCGAACAACTACATCGTCGGGCAGATATCCCGGACGGTCTTCAGCGAGGTGCGCACGGCCGCGTCCACCAAGACCTCCCGGTCCTTCCTGGACCGGATCTTCATCTCCTTCTCCGACATCCACGGGCAGACCGTGAAGGCCGCGAACGGCGCCGACAGGCTCAAGGGCGGCATCGGGAAGGCGGAGAAGGGCTCCAAGGACCTGGCGGACGGGCTGACGGACGCCAAGAGCGGCAGCGGCAAGCTGTCCAAGGGCCTGAAGAAGCTCAACACGGGCGCCGGCGACCTGGAGGACGGTTCGCAGCAGGTCTCCGAGGGCACGCAGACGCTCGCGGACAACGTCAACGGGGTCTACGACAAGGTCGGCCCGTTCCTCAAGGACAACGAGAAGACCATCGGTGACACGGCACAGCTGGTCGCCGACTCGGCCAAGGCGGTCGGCCACAACCTCGACGTCCTGGTGAAGGCCGCCCCGGGCGCCGCCAGGACCGCCCACGCGGCCTCCGAGGCGCTCGACGAGGTCTACCGGACGCACTGCGAGGCAACGGTGCTGCCCGACCCGATCTGCCCCGATCTGAAGAAGGCCAAGGAGGCCGCCGCGGACGTGGCCACGGTGGCCGACGACCTCAACACGCTGATCGCCGACCAGGACGGCGACCTGAAGACGCTCCGCGCCAACCTCGGCACGCTCCAGAAGCAGGCCCAGGCCCTGGCCGACCGCTCGCCGCACCTCTCCGAGGACGTCGACGACGCCGTCAAGAAGATCAACAAGCTGAACGACGGCGCGGGCAAGGTCGCCGCGGGCGCCAAGAAGCTGCACACCGGGCTGGGCACGGCCCGGACCGGCGCCGCCGATCTGGACGAGGGCGTCGGCAAGCTCAAGACGGGCGCCGAGGACCTCAACGGCGGCATGTACAAGCTCGTCGACGGCTCGGGGAAGCTGGCCGGCGGACTGCACGACGGGGCCGGGCGGATCCCCGACTACGACAAGAAGGACCGCGACCAGCGCACCGAGGTGATGGCCGACCCGGTCCAGCTCGCCTCCAGGGACCTGCACAAGGCGCCCAACTACGGCACCGGGTTCGCCCCGTACTTCATCCCGCTGTCCCTGTGGGTGGGCGCGATGGTGGCGTACATGCTGATCCAGCCGCTCAACCGGCGTGCCCTGGCGGCCGGTTCCGCCGCCTGGCGGATCGCGCTGGCGGGCTGGCTGCCGGTGGTCGCGGTCGGCGTGCTGCAGACGGCGGCGCTGATGGCGGTGCTGCACTGGGCGATCGGTCTGCAGATGGCCCGGGCGGCCGGGACGGTGGGCTTCCTGTTCCTGGTGGCGGCGTGCTTCGGGGCGCTCGTGCAGTGGCTGAACGCGCGCTTCGGGGCGGCGGGCCGGATCCTCGTGCTCGCCCTGCTGATGCTCCAGCTGACGTCGGCGGGCGGCACGTACCCCGTACAGACCAGTCCGGGCTTCTTCAACGCGATCCACCCCTTCCTGCCGATGAGCTATGTCGTCGCGGCGCTCAGAAGGCTGATCACCGGCGGCGGCCTGGGCCCGGTGTGGCAGGCGTGCGCCGTTCTGATCGCCTTCACGGCCGGTGCCCTGGCGCTGACCGCCCTGTCGGCCCGCCGCAGCCAGGTGTGGACCCTGGACCGGCTGCACCCGGAGCTGAGCCTGTGACAACCTCGCGTATGACCTCGGCCTCCACGCCCTCCAGGACCACGGTTCCTGTGACAATCGGGCCCATGGAAAGCAGCAGCACCACGTCGGGCGGCCGCACGCGCCGCGAGGCCACCCGGCAGAAGCTCTACGAGGCGGCCGTCACACTCATCGCCGAGCAGGGCTTCTCCGCCACCACCGTGGACGAGATCGCCGAGCGGGCCGGGGTCGCGAAGGGCACGGTCTACTACAACTTCGCGAGCAAGTCGGTCCTCTTCGAGGAGCTGCTGCGACACGGCGTGGGCCTCCTCACCGCCTCCCTCCGGGAGGCGGCCGAACGGACCGAGCGCGAGGGCGGCAGCAAGGTCGACGCCCTGGACGAGATGGTCCGCGCCGGGCTCGTCTTCATCGACCGGTACCCGGCGTTCACCCAGCTGTACGTGGCCGAGCTGTGGCGCACCAACCGGGCCTGGCAGTCCACCCTGATGGTGGTCCGGCAGGAGGCCGTCGCGGTCGTCGAGGGCGTGCTGCGCGAGGGCGTGGCGAACGGCGAGTTCAGCGAGGAGATCGATGTCCAGCTGACGGCGGCCGCGCTGGTGGGCATGGTGCTGGTGGCCGCGCTGGACTGGAAGTCGTTCCAGCCGGAGCGGTCCCTGGACGATGTCCACGCGGCCCTGTCCCGGCTGCTCCAGGGACGGGTGAGCGGACGGCGCTGAACGCGAAAACGCCGGTCCGCCGTGGCCGCGTCCCCCGCGGGCCACCGTCGGACCGGCGCCTTCCGTACTCCCCCGTTGGAACCCCCGTTCCGGTCTTCCCCCGGGTCTCCCCCTTGCTCCCCCCGTGTCTCGCTTCCGCCGACGAATCGGCGGAAGGAGCGGACCAGGGCGCGACTGCCGTTCCGCCGCCCCGTGTCGGCGGTGCCGGACGTGGCGCCCTTTCCGTGTCTCCACTGTCTCGTTCGCGCCGGTCGGCCCCCATCCGCGCGCGTACTCATCTCACTCCCTAGGTACGCGTACTCAGGCCTGCGCGCTCATGCCCAGGACGCGCCGATGCCAGCTGGTTACGATCGCGTCCGTGTCCGTACTCCCTCTCGTCTTCACGAGCGGCTGGGCCAGCGGTGTCAACGCCTACGCCGTGGTGCTGCTGCTCGGCGTCTTCGGCGCGACGGGGCTGAGCGACGACGTCCCCGAGACGCTGCAGCGGCCCGAGGTCCTCATCGCGGCGGGCGTGTTGTTCCTGTGCGAGGCGGTCGCCGACAAGATCCCGTTCGTCGACTCGGTGTGGGACTCCGTGCACACGGTGGTCCGGCCGGTCGCGGGAGCCTGGGTCGGGGCGCTGCTCGCCGGGCACAGCGGTTCGCCGTCCGATGTGGCGGCGGCCCTGGTCGGCGGCTCGACGGCGCTCGCCAGCCATACGGTCAAGGCCGGCACCCGCATGGCGATCAACACCTCGCCGGAGCCCTTCAGCAACATGATCATGAGCCTGGCCGAGGATCTCGGGGTGGCCGGCATCGTCACGTTCGCCATGTTCCATCCGGGGGCGGCGGCGGTGATCGCGGCGGTCCTGCTGGCCGCCGGACTGCTCGCGCTGTTCTTCCTGGTCTCACGGATCCGCCGCTTCCTGCGGCGCAGGGCCCAGCGGCGGGAGGAGCGCCGGCTGGCCGCGCACGAGGGCCGACCACCGGACTGACCCACGGCGGCCCTTCCGGCCGCCGGACCGACCACGCCACCCTTCCCGCCCTCACAGAGCCCCCACTTACCGCGCCCAGAGCCCGCCGAGCAGAGCGGCAGCCGACCGCGCACCAGAGCCTGTCCCGGACCGACCCACGGCGGTCCTTCCGGCCGCCGGACTGGTCGCGCTGTTCTTCCTGCCCTCGCAGAGCCGCCGCCGCTTGCAGCGGCCCAGAGCCCCCCGCCGGGAAGAGCGGCAGCCGGTCGCGTACGAGGGCCGGCCGCTGGACCGACCGCCCGCGGGCGGGATTGTCAGTGGCGGTCGATAAAGTCGCGGGCATGGCACGGATTGCGGTGATCGGCGCCGGGATGGGCGCGATGGCGGCTGCCGCCCGGCTGGCCGTCGCGGGCCACCGGGTAGTGGTGTATGAGCGCACGGAGACATACGGCGGCGCGCTGCGCCGGTTCGAGCGGGACGGGTTCCGCTTCGACACCGGTCCCGGGCTGCTGCCGCTGCCCGCCGTGTACCGCGACCTGTTCGTCAAGACCGGCAAAGAGCCGCTGGAGGACTGCGTCGAGCTGGTGCAGGTCGATCCGTCGTCCCGGCATGTGTTCGCGGACGGCACCGCCGTGTCCCTGCCCAACGCCTCGCGCGCGGGCGTGGTCTCCGCCCTGGAGGAGGCCCTCGGAGCGGGCACGGGCCAGCGCTGGGGCGACTTCCTCGTCAGGGCCCGGGAGGCCTGGGACCGCACCCGCCGGCCCCTGCTGGAGGAGCCGCTGTGGCCCGACTGGGGGGTGCTGGCGGAGCGTGAGCCCTATCCGTCCGTCCCCCACAGGCGTCTGCTGCGCACCCGCCGGGCGGTCACGCTCGCCGAGGTCGGCACCTGGGAGCTGCGCGACCCGCGGCTCGCGGCGCTCCTGGAGAGCCACGCCCTGGCGTACGGCCTCGATCCCCGGGTGGCTCCGGCGAGCGCGGCCGTGCTGCCGTACATGGAGCACGCCTTCGGCATCTGGTATGTCCGCGGCGGCATGCGGGAGTTGGCGCGCGCGGTCCACGAGCGGTGTCTGGCCCGCAGGGTGGAGTTCGTCTTCGGCGCCGAGGTCACCGGGATCCTGGAGAAGGACGGCCGGGCGGCGGGGGTGGAACTCGCCGACGGAAAGGTCGCCGAGGCGGACCATGTGGTGGCGGACGTGGATCCGGTACGGCTGCGGGGGCTGACGGGGCATCCGCTCGACGCGCAGGGCGACGTACGAGCCGAGACCGCGGCCGCCCGGCCCGGACGGTTCACCGTGCTGCTGGCGCTGCGCGGCGCGCGCGAGGCCGGTGCCGCGCACCGCACGGTCGTGCACGCGCCCGACCGGGACGCCGAGTTGGACTTCCTGACCTCGCCGGGCGCCGGGCCGGCGCGCCCCACGGTCACCGTGCTGCGGCCCGCCGACCCCGCCCTGTGCCCGGACGCGGACCATGAGTCGGTGGTCGTGTCGGCGACCGTGCCGACGGAGGCCGGCTGGGAGCGGGAGAGCACCGTCGACGGCTTCGCCGACATGGTGGTGGAGGCCGCGGGGGCGGCCCTGCCCGGGCTGCGCGAGCGGATCATCTGGCGTGAGGTGCGTACGCCCGGCCACAGTGCGGACGAGACCGGCGCCGGGCCGGTGCCCGCTCCCGCGCTCGCCGCGGGCGGGGGGCGCTTCCTGCATCCGGCGAACACCACGCGCCTGCCGGGCCTGTACCGGGTGGGCGGCTGGTCGCACCCGGGCGGTGGACTCCCCCACGCGGGCATGTCGGGCGCGCTGGTCGCGGGGCTGATGGTGGAGGGACCGGACTTCCGGGGCTCCCAGTGAGGCCCCGCTAGCCTTCAGAAACGGTACTGCTCGTCGTAGCCGTTCCCCGGCCGCTGGCCGTTGCCCTGCTGGTACGGGTACTGCTGCTCCTGCGGCAGCTCGCCGCCGTACGTCTCGTCGGTGCGCTGCTGCGGGACCCAGACTCCGCCGGCCGGGGTCTCGCCGTAGCCGCCGGTGGCGTACTGGTCCTGGCCGTAGCCCTGCTGGGCGTACTGCTGGCCGCCGTAGCCGTTGTCGTACGAGGCACCGCCGTAGGTCTCGTTGCCCACGTACGGGTCGGAGTAGTTGGCGTACTGCTGCTGGCCCGTGGTGTCGTAGCCGTACTGCTGCTGGCCGTAGCCGGAGTAGTCGTACGCGTAGTTCTGGTCGGTGCCCTGGGCGGCGGTCGCGTAGCTCTGGTCCTGGGGCTGGCCCGCGGTCGCATAGGCGGGGCCGCCATATATGCCGTACGAGCCCGTGTCGTCGGGGAGCGGCTGCGGCTCGTAGACGGCGGTCGCCTCGGCGGCGGTGGGCTCGGCGGAGCGGGTCGGCGCGAACACGTCGTCGCGGTCGTAGTCGTCGTCGCCGTACGAGACGCTGTCGCGGCGGTAGGCGCCGTCCCGGTCGTCGTCCCCCTCGGCCTCTTCCAGGTCGGAGACCTCAAGGGTGGGGTCGACCGGCTCACCGCGGCGGCGCTTGCTGCTGCCGCCCGCGGCCGGGCCGCGGACCGCCCAGCCGGCCGCGAAGCCACGGCGGAACGACAGCGTGACGTAGGTCTGGCCGATCGCGAAGGCGGCCGCGCCCAGTCCGATGACCACGACGGAGGGGATCAGCACGCCGAGCACGACGCCGAGGAAGCCGACGAAGGCGAGCAGGCGCCAGCGCAGGCGCGCCTTGTACTGCAGCAGCACCTCGCCGAGCAACCACAGCGCGACGATGCCGAACGCGATGTAGAGGACCGTCCAGCCCATGTACGCCCCTCTCCCAGTGACCGCTACGCAGTGTGTCGTATACCCGTGCGGCCGGTCTAGGCCTGCGGGGGGTGGTGCAGGCCCAGGTTCTCGTAGATTTCCAGCGGTGCCGTGGAGTTGTTGAGCGTGATGAAGTGCAGTCCGGGGACTCCCTCGGCCAGCAGCCGTGCGCAGAACTCCGTGGCGAATTCGATGCCAATGGAGCGTACCGCCGCCGGATCGTCTTTTGCTGTGAGGATCCGCTCTTTCAGGGCTTCCGGGAACATGGCGTTGCTGAGCTTGGGCAACCGCTCCAGCATCTTCACGCTCGTGACCGGCAGGACCTCGGGGATGACCGGCGTCTCGCAGCCCGCGGCCACGACCCGGTCGCGGAGCCGCAGATAGGAATCCGGCTGGAAGAACATCTGCGTGATCGCGTAGTCGGCGCCCGCGCGGCACTTGTCGACGAAGTGCTCGACGTCCGTGTCCCAGTCGCTGGAGCGCGGGTGCATCTCCGGGAAGGCGGCGACGCCCACGCAGAAGTCGCCCGACTCCTTGATGAGACGGACGAGTTCGGCCGCGTAGGTCAGGCCCTTGGGGTGCGGCACCCAGTCGCCCATCGGGTCGCCGGGCGGGTCGCCGCGCACGGCGAGCATGTTGCGGATGCCCGCGTCGGCGTACTGGCCGATGATGTTGCGCAGTTCGGCGATGGAGTGGTCGACCGCGGTGAGATGGGCGACCGGCGTGAGCGTCGTGTCGGCGACGATCTGCTGGGTCTCCTTGACCGTGCCCGCCCGGGTTGAGCCGCCGGCGCCGTACGTCACGGAGACGAAGTCGGGCGCGACCGCCTCGACCCTGCGCAGCGCGCTCCACAGGTTCCGCTCGCCCTTGGGGGTCTTCGGCGCTGAGAACTCGAACGAGTACGTCTTCTTGCCGGTGCCGAGGATGTCGCGCACGGTGCGTGCGCGATCCGTCCTGGTCGATGCGGTTCCGAGGGCCATACCGGCAGGTTAGCCAGGGGCGGGCGGAGGCCCAACCGAGGGCCGGAGATTTGCCCGTTTTGTCGACCTTCTGTCCACTCCTTGGACAGCAGACGGGCAGGAATACGGACAGTGACGGGTACTACACCTGCCGCAGCCGCTTCCGGAACTCGGCCGCCGCCGCTCCCGGGTCTTCCGCCTCCGTGATCGCACGGACGACGACCACCCGGCGGGCGCCCGCGTCGATCACCTCGTCGAGGTTGCCGAGGTCGATGCCGCCGATCGCGAACCAGGGACGCTCGGTGCCGAGGGAGGCGGTGTGGCGGACCAGGTCGAGGCCGGGGGCGTGGCGGCCGGGCTTCGTGGGAGTCGGCCAGCAGGGGCCCGTGCAGAAGTAGTCCACGCCTTCCTGCACCGCGGCCGCGGCGGCCTCCCGCTCGGCGTGGGTGGACCGGCCGATCAGCACCTCGTCGCCGAGCACGGCCCGGGCGGCGGGCACCGGAAGGTCCCCCTGGCCCAGGTGGAGCACGTCGGAGGCGGCGGCGTGGGCGACGTCCGCGCGGTCGTTGACCGCGAGCAGCCTGCCGTGCCGTGCGCAGGCCTCGGCGAACACCTGGAGGTGCTCCAGTTCCTCGGCCGCCTCCATGCCCTTGTCCCGCAGCTGCACGATGTCGACGCCGCCGGCCAGCACCGCGTCCAGGAACTCGGCGAGGTCGCCCTGCCGTCTGCGGGCGTCCGTGCAGAGGTAGACCCGGGCGTCGGCGAGACGGGCACGTGCGCTTGCGGTGTCGGGCATGGGTTGACTCCCCCGGTTGTCGGTGCGAAGCGAAGCGATGCGATGCGGTCCGATGGCGATGCGATGCGGTCCGATGCGATGGCGGCGCGGGCGCACGCCACCCAGGGGCCGGGCCGGGCCACGGCCCCTCGGCGTACGTCGCTGCGGCGTATCGGTGTGTTGGGATCAGACGGCGAGCGCCTGGGCGCGGCGCTTCACCTCCGTGCCGCGGTTCTCACTCAGTGCCTGGGCGGGGGTGCCGGGCAGGCTCGGGTCGGGAGTGAAGAGCCACTCCAGCATCTCTTCGTCCGTGAAGCCGTCGTCCCGCAGCAGCGTCAGGGTCCCGGACAGGCCCTTGACCACCTTGTCCTCGTCGATGAAGGCGGCGGGGACGTGCAGCGCGCGGTTCTCGCCACGGCGTACGGCGATGAGCTGGCCCTCCTTGACCAGCTGCCGCACACGTGTCACCTCGACGCCGAGTTGTTCGGCGATGTCGGGCAGCGTGAGCCAGGCGGGGACGAGAGCATCGATCTTTGCGTCAATCTCGGTCACGGAAACAGCCTGCCATCCCGGACTGACACTCGGAAGCCGGGCCCGTCCGAGCTGGGCTTTTTCACTACCGTGCCGCGGCCTGTTTCAAGGGCCGCGCCGGATCCGTCAGCAGCTCCGCGACCACCGGCGTGCCCGCCTCGATCAGCCGCCGCCCCTGGGCCAGGTCCCGTGGCCGGCCCACCGCCAGCAGGGCGACGAGGCGGCCCTCGCGGAGCCAGCAGACGGTCCAGGCGGGCCCGAGCGGGTCGCCGCGCCACAGCAGCGTGTCGGCGGACGCGTGGTGACCGGCGTACTGGACGAAGCGGCCGAACTGCTCGGACCAGAAGTAGGGCACGGGGTCGTAGACGGCCGGTTCCTCGCCGATGATGTTGGCGGCGACCGTGCGCGGGCCCTGGAGGGCGTTGTCCCAGTGGTGGACGAGCAGCCGCTCGCCGTACCGGGCCGACGGGAAGGAGGCGCAGTCGCCGACCGCGTACACGTCGGGGGTGGAGGCGCGCAGATGGTCGTCGGCCACGATCTCGCGGTGCGCGCCGAGTTCGATGCCGGAGCCGGTGAGCCAGTCGGTGGCGGGGCGCGCGCCGATGCCGACCACGACGGCGCCCGCGGGCAGCCGCGCGCCGTCGTCGAGCACCACCGCGCCCGGCTCGATGCGCTCCACGCGCGCGTGGGTGCGCAGCGCGGCTCCGCTGTCGGCGTACCAGGCGGTCATCGGCGCGGCCACCTCGGCGGGAAGGGCTCCCGCGAGGGGGCGGTCGGCGGCCTCGACGACCGTCACCGCACAGCCCGCCTCGCGGGCCGCCGTGGCGAACTCGGCGCCGATCCAGCCCGCGCCGACGACCACGATGTCGTGCTGCTGGGAGAGCACGGGCCGCAGCCGTTCGGCGTCGTCCAAGGTGCGCAGCAGATGCACTCCGGGGACGCCCTCCGTGCCGGGCAGGCGGATCGGTTCGGCGCCGGTCGCGACGACCAGGACGTCGTACGGAACGGGCCCGGACTCGGTGTCCAGCTCGTGGTCGGCGGGGCGCGCGCCGTCCGCCTCGCACCCCAGTCGCAGTTCGATGCCGAGCGACTCGAAGTCGACGTCGAAGGCGGAGCCCTCGGCCTTGCCGAGCAGCACGGCCTTGGACAGCGGCGGCCGGTCGTAGGGCTGGTGCGGCTCCGCGCCGATCAGCGTGACGGTGCCGGTGAAGCCCTGTTCCCGCAGGGCGACCGCGGTCTGCACCCCGGCCATGCCCGCGCCGACGACGACCACGCGCCGTGCCTGTGACGTGCCCCGTTGCTGCGTCTGCTCGCTCACCAGATCACCATAGACAACTGACAAACTGTCAGTCAGGGGGCGTGCTGGGTGACCTGCTCCACAACGCTCGTTCCGCTGGGCCCGCCGCGCCTCCCGATCGGGCCGTGGACGGAGGCTCCCTTACCCGGGCGAAGCTCCGCGGGCTAGGGTGGCCACCGTACAAGCACTCGCGGGAGCCCGGACGCACCGGGCTGAGAGGGAGGCTGGCGGCCTCCGACCGTACGAACCTGATCCGGGTCATGCCGGCGAAGGGAGGGGCTGGACGCCCATGTCGTCACGTACGTCAGACGTCCTCGTCGTGGGGGGCGGAATCATCGGCCTGGTCACGGCCTGGCGGGCCGCGCAGCGCGGGCTCGTCACCGCCGTGGTGGATCCCGAGCCGGGCGGCGGGGCCGCCCAGGTGGCGGCCGGGATGCTGGCCGCGGTCACGGAACTGCACTACGGCGAGCAGACCCTGCTGGGCCTGAACCTCGCCTCGGCCCGCCGCTATCCGGACTTCGTGGCCGAGCTCACCGAGGTCACCGGCCACGACGTCGGCTACCGGCGGTGCGGCACGCTCGCCGTCGCGCTGGACGCCGACGACCGCGCCCATCTGCGCGAACTGCACGCCCTGCAGCAGCGGTCGGGCCTGGAGTCCGAGTGGCTGTCGGGGCGGGAGTGCCGGCGCCTGGAGCCGATGCTCGCGCCCGGTGTGCGCGGCGGGCTGCGGGTGGACGGCGACGATCAGATCGATCCGCGGCGGCTGACGGCCGCGCTGGTGGCCGCGTGCGAGCGCGCGGGGGTGGTGTTCCACCGCACGTGGGCGGAGCGGCTGTCGGTCGTACGGGACCGGGCCGCCGGTGTCGTCACCCGTGAGGGAGACGTCCTGGGCGCGGACCGGGTGGTGCTCGCGGCCGGCAGCCTGAGCGGGCGGCTCGCGGGCGTGCCGGACGGTCTGCTGCCGCCGGTGCGGCCGGTGAAGGGGCAGGTGGTGCGGCTGACGGTGCCTCGGCGGTACGCGCCCTTCCTGAGCCGTACCGTACGGGCCGTGGTGCGCGGCGGGCATGTCTACCTGGTGCCCCGGGAGAACGGCGAGCTGGTCGTGGGGGCGACGAGCGAGGAGCTGGGCTGGGACACGACGGTGACCGCGGGCGGTGTGTACGAACTGCTGCGGGACGCCCATGAGCTGATGCCGGGGATCACCGAGCTGCCGCTGGTGGAGACGCAGGCCGGACTGCGCCCCGGCTCCCCGGACAACGCGCCGATGCTCGGTCCGACCGCGCTCGACGGGCTGCTGATGGCCACCGGGCACTTCCGCAACGGCGTGCTGCTCACACCGGTCACCGGCGATGTCATGGCCCACGTCCTGGTCACGGGTGAACTCCCGGACCTGGCCCGCCCCTTCACACCGCAGCGGTTCGGAAACGCAGTCGCCGTCCCGTCGGCCCCGGTCCCTTCGGAGCAGCCCGCATGAACATCTCGGTCAACGGGGAGCGCCGGGAGGTCGCGCCCGGCACCGCTCTCGACACCCTGGTGCGGTCGCTCACCGCGGCACCGCGCGGAGTGGCCGCCGCGCTCAACGAAACCGTCGTCCCGCGCGCGCAGTGGTCCGCCACGGCCCTGCGCGAGGGAGACCGCGTCGAAGTCCTCACCGCCGTGCAAGGAGGCTGACCCATGGCCGACGATCCCTTTGTCCTCGGTGGTACGCCCCTCTCCTCCCGGCTGATCATGGGTACGGGCGGTGCGCCCAGCCTGGATGTGCTGGAGCGGGCACTGGTCGCCTCCGGCACGGAGCTGACGACGGTAGCGATGCGGCGGGTCGATCCCGGGGTGCACGGCTCCGTGCTGTCGGTGCTGGAGCGGCTCGGCATCCGGGTGCTGCCGAACACGGCGGGGTGTTTCACCGCGGGTGAGGCCGTGCTCACGGCGCGGCTGGCGCGGGAGGCGCTGGGCACCGATCTGATCAAGCTGGAGGTCATCGCCGACGAGCGGACGCTGCTGCCGGATCCGGTCGAGCTGCTGGACGCGGCGGAGACGCTGGTGGACGACGGCTTCACCGTCCTGCCGTACACCAATGACGACCCCGTGCTGGCCCGGAAGCTGGAGGACGTCGGCTGCGCCGCGGTCATGCCGCTGGGCTCGCCGATCGGCTCCGGGCTCGGCATCCGCAATCCGCACAACTTCCAGCTGATCGTCGAGCACGCGCGCGTGCCGGTGATCCTGGACGCGGGGGCCGGCACCGCCTCGGACGTGGCGCTGGCGATGGAATTGGGGTGCGCGGGTGTGATGCTCGCCTCGGCGGTGACGCGGGCCCAGGAGCCGGTGCTGATGGCGGAGGCGATGAAGCACGCGGTGGAGGCGGGCCGGCTGGCACGCCGGGCGGGCCGCATCCCGCCCCGGCACTTCGCGGAGGCCTCCTCCCCCTCCGAGGGGCGCGCACACCTGGATCCCGAGCGCCCCGCCTTCTAGTCGCACAACAGTCACAGCTCTGCTGCATTCCGTCCCCGGATCGGCGTAACCCCCGGCCCTGTCGGTCGCGGCTCGTACACTCACCTGCGTGGATACGACCCTTCAGGACCCTCTCGTCGGGCAGGTGCTCGACGGCCGTTATCGCGTCGAGGCGCGGATCGCGGTCGGCGGGATGGCCACGGTCTACCGGGCCCTGGACACCCGTCTGGACCGGGTGCTCGCGCTCAAGGTGATGCATCCGACGCTGGCGGCCGACGGGTCGTTCGTGGAGCGGTTCATCCGCGAGGCGAAGTCCGTGGCGCGGCTGGCGCACCCCAACGTGGTGCAGGTCTTCGACCAGGGGGCCGACGGGTCGTATGTGTATCTCGCGATGGAGTACATCGCCGGGTGCACGCTGCGTGACGTGCTGCGCGAGCGCGGTGCGCTGCAGCCGCGTGCGGCGCTGGACATCCTGGAGCCGGTGCTCGCCGCGCTCGGCGGCGCGCACCGCGCCGGGTTCGTGCACCGTGACATGAAGCCCGAGAACGTGTTGATAGGGGACGACGGGCGGGTCAAGGTCGCCGACTTCGGTCTGGTGCGGTCCGTGGACACGGTGACGAACACCACGGGCACCGTGCTGGGCACCGTCTCCTATCTCGCGCCGGAGCAGATCGAGCACGGCACGGCCGACCCGCGGGTGGACGTGTACGCGTGCGGTGTCGTCCTGTACGAGATGCTGACCGGCGAGAAGCCGCACGCCGGGGACTCCCCGGCCACGGTGCTCTACAAGCACATCCACGAGGACGTGCCGCCGCCCTCGGCCACCGTGCCCGGACTGCCGTACGAGCTGGACGAGCTGGTGGCCGAGGCCGCCGCGCGCACCCCGGACCTCCGGCCGCAGGACGCCGTGGCGCTGCTGGCCCGGCTCCGCGAGGCCCGCGCGGGGCTCACCGACGAGCAGTTGGACGCCGTGCCGCCGCAGGCGCTGTCCGCGGAGCACGACAACGCCGAGGACCGTACGAGCGTGATCCCGCGCTCGCTGACCGTGCCCCGGCTGCTGCCGGTCAACGAGGACGACGCCCCGGTGGGGGCCGTCGACCGCACCAGCCGGCTGCAGGCCCCGCCCGTGCCCGACCGGCGCGGCCCGGCCCGGCCGCGGCGGACGCTGCTCACGGTCATCGCCGCCGTGCTGCTGGTCTTCGGTGTCGGCGCCGGTGTCTGGTACATCAACTCCGGTCAGTTCACCCGGGTCCCGCCGCTGCTGGCGAAGACCGAGGCGGAGGCGAAAGCGCGGCTGAGCGAGGCGGGGCTCGACGCCAAGGTCGAGCGCGCCTACGACGACACGGTGAAGCGGGGCACGGTGATCCGCACCGACCCGGCGGCCGGCGCCCGGATCCGCGGCCACAACGCGGTGACGCTGATCATCTCGAAGGGCCCGGAGACCGTGAACGTGCCCGACGTCCAGGGCATCCCGCTGGCGAAGGCCAGGGCCCGGCTGACGGCGGACGGGCTGGCGCCCGGGATGGTGACCCGGGAGTTCAGCGACAGCGTCGCGAAGGGCTCGGTGATCAGCACCGACCCGACGGCCGGTACGAAGCGGCACGCGGGCTCGGCGATCGCACTGGTCGTCAGCAAGGGCAGCCCGATCGACGTCCCGGACGTCACCGGTGACGACCTGGCCGACGCCCAGCAGGAACTGGAGAACGCCGGTCTCAAGGTGGAGATCGCCGCGCAGCAGGTGAACTCCGAGTACGACAAGGGCAAGGTGGCCCGGCAGACCCCGGCGGGCGACAGCCGGGCCGCCGAGGGTGACACGGTGACGCTGACGGTCTCCAAGGGCCCGGAGATGATCCAGGTCCCGGACGTGGTCGGGGACAGCGTCGACGACGCGCACAAGGCGCTGGAGGGTGCCGGCTTCAAGGTCGACGAGGACCGCGGGCTGCTCGGGCTGTTCGGGGACACGGTGAAGAAGCAGTCGGTCGCGGGCGGCGACACGGCGCCCAAGGGGTCGACGATCACGATCACCATCAGGTGACGGGAGCGGCCGGCCGGGGCGATCTGTGGGCGTGACACCCTGAACGGGTGAGCAGTCAGCATTCCTCCGGTGCCGTCCCCGGCCCCTCCCGCAACCCCGTCGGCGGTCATGTCCCCGTGGCCGGCGGCCTGCACTCCGTGGGCCTGTCGTACGCCCATGACCTCAAGGCCGAGACCGTGCAGGTCTTCGTAGCCAACCCGCGCGGCTGGGCCACCCCGGCGGGCAGTCCGCGCCAGGACGAGGCGTTTAGGGCGGCGTGCGCCGAGGAGTCGGTCCCCGCGTATGTGCACGCCCCGTACCTGATCAACTTCGGCTCGCACACCGAGGCGACCGTCGAGAGGTCGGTGGAGTCCCTGCGGCACTCGCTGCGGCGCGGGCGGGAGATCGGCGCGCTGGGGGTCGTCGTGCACACGGGAAGCGCGACCGGCGGCCGGGAGCGGGCGGTGGCGCTGGAGCAGGTGCGCGAGCGCATGCTGCCGCTGCTGGACGAGCTGACCCACGACGACGATCCGTTCCTGCTGCTGGAGTCGACCGCCGGGCAGGGCTCCTCGCTCTGCTCCCGCACCTGGGACTTCGGGCCGTACTTCGAGGCGCTGGACGCGCATCCGAAGCTGGGCGTGTGCCTGGACACCTGTCACATCTTCGCCGCCGGGCACGATCTGACCGGTCCGGACGGCATGCACCGGACGCTGGACCTGCTGGTCGGCACGGTCGGCGAGGGGCGGCTGAAGCTGATCCACGCCAACGACTCCAAGGACGTGGTGGGCGCGCACAAGGACCGGCACGAGAACATCGGCTCCGGCCATATCGGCGAGGACCCGTTCCGGGCCCTGATGACGCACCCCGCGACCGAGGGCGTACCGCTGATCATCGAGACGCCCGGCGGGAAGGAAGGGCATGCGGCGGATGTGGAGCGGCTGAAGAAACTGCGCGACGGATAACGCATTGAGGAATACCCCAGGGGGGTATACGGTTCCTGCTCGGTGCGGGAACCGTTACCTGACATTGGGGGCACTCATGCAGCACGAGGCACACGCACACGCGGACACACACACGCATACACACACGCACACGCACGCCGGCCACCACGGGCCGGCCGTGACCACCTGGTCCGTCGCCGCCCGGGCCACCCTGCACTGCCTCACCGGCTGCGCCATCGGCGAGGTACTGGGCATGGCCGTGGGAACGGCACTCGGGTGGGGGAACCTGCCGACGATGATCCTGGCGATCGTGCTGGCCTTCTTCTTCGGCTACTCGCTCACCCTGCGCGGGGTGCTGAAGGCGGGCGTCGACTTCCGCACCGCTTTCCGGGTGGCGCTGGCCGCGGACACCCTGTCCATCGCGGTGATGGAGCTGATCGACAACGGTGTGATCGTGCTGTGGCCGGACGCGATGGACGCACAGCTGGACGACCTGCTGTTCTGGGGCTCACTGCTGATCTCGCTCGTGGTGGCCTTCGTGGTCACGACGCCGGTCAACAAGTGGACGATCGGCCGGGGCAAGGGCCATGCGGTGGTGCACCAGTACCACCACTGAGCGGCCGGCCAGGAGAGGTCAGAGAGGTCAGAGCTCGGGGCCGTCCCCGGGCTCCTCCTGGTAGGAGTAGCGCTGTTCCTTCCAGGGGTCGCCTACGTTGTGGTACCCGCGCTCCTCCCAGAAGCCGCGGCGGTCGGCGGTCATGTACTCCACGCCCCGGACCCATTTGGGCCCCTTCCAGGCATAGAGGTGGGGCACCACGAGGCGGACCGGGAAGCCGTGCTCGGCGGTGAGGAGTTCACCGTCCTTGTGAGTGGCGAAGATCGAGCGGTCGGAGGCGAAGTCCGCGAGGCGCAGGTTCGAGCTGAAGCCGTACTCCGCCCAGACCATCACATGGGTGGCGTCGGTCGCGGGCGGGGCGATCTCCAGGATCGTCCGGGCCGGGATGCCGCCCCACTCCGCGCCGAGCATGCTGTATTTCGTCACGCAGTGCAGATCAGCCATGACGGTGGTGTAGGGCAGGGCCGTGAACTCCTCGTGGTTCCAGCAGTGCTTCTCACCGTCGGCGGTGGCACCGAAGACCCTGAACTCCCAGCGCTCGGGCCGGAACTTGGGTACCGGACCGTAGTGCGTGACGGGCCAGCCGCGCTGCAGTCGCTGCCCCGGCGGAAGCTCGGACCCTGCCGCTTCTCCAGATTCGCGCTCCACCGGATGACCCATGACTCCATCCTGACAGACCCGGAGCAGTGCACCTGACCAGCCCTGCCCCGAATCGGACAACCAATGGCAAGCATGGACTTACTTACTAAGTACGCACTTACTGGACGATCTTCGACGCCGGTGCAATCATGCGGCCGCAGCCTCCCCATTTCCCCCATGCGGAAGGAGCCCGTGCGATGCAGGGCGATCCCGAGGTCATCGAATTCCTCAACGAGCAGCTCACCGGTGAGCTCACCGCGATCAACCAGTACTTCCTGCACGCGAAGATGCAGGAGAACTTCGGCTGGACGAAGCTCGCCAAGTACACGCGCCACGAGTCGTTCGACGAGATGAAGCACGCCGAGGTGCTCACCGACCGCATCCTGTTCCTGGAAGGGCTGCCGAACTACCAGCGGCTGTTCCATGTGCGGGTGGGGCAGACCGTCCGGGAGATGTTCGAGGCGGACCGGGAGGTCGAGGTGGAGGCGATCGACCGGCTCAGGCGCGGGATCAAGGTGATGCGCGAGAAGGGCGACATCACGTCCGCGAACATCTTCGAGGACATCCTCGCCGACGAGGAGCACCACATCGACTACCTGGACACCCAGCTGGAGCTGGTGGAGAAGCTCGGTGACGCGCTCTACATCGCGCAGCTGATCGAACAGCCGGAGAGCTAGGCGGCCGCGGCCGGCTCGGCCCCGTCGAGCTCAGCCCCGCCGAGCTTGGCCAGGATCGGCCTGCCCTGGTCGGCCGGCTCACGGCGCGGGCAGGCACCACGGCCGAGGATCGACTGGATGCGCCGTACGCACGAACCGCAGTCCGTGCCCGCCTTGCACTGCGAGGCGATCTGGCGCGGGGTGCACGCGCCGTCCTCCGCGTGCTTCTTGACCTGCGCCTCGGTCACACCGAAGCAGCTGCACACGTACACGCGGATTCACCTCCCGACGGGATCGATGACTGGCGCCGTCCCGTTTGATCGGTGAGGCAAACCTAACCTTACCCATCACTCAGGAACCGCAAAAGTGGGCAGGGGCGCGGATCGTATGTGATCCGCGCCCCACTTCACTTGTCCCCGACGGGCAGGTCCGTCACTGGTCCCGGTACATCTCGGCGACGAGGAACGCCAGGTCGAGCGACTGGCTGCGGTTCAGGCGCGGGTCGCAGGCCGTCTCGTAGCGCTGGTGCAGGTCGTCGACGAAGATCTCGTCGCCCCCGCCCACGCACTCGGTGACATCGTCACCGGTGAGCTCGACGTGGATGCCGCCCGGGTGGGTGCCCAGCGCCTTGTGGACCTCGAAGAAGCCCTTGACCTCGTCGAGCACGTCGTCGAAGCGGCGGGTCTTGTGGCCGGAGGCCGCCTCGAAGGTGTTGCCGTGCATCGGGTCGGTCACCCACGCCACCGCGGCACCGGACGCCGTGACCTTCTCGACCAGCTCGGGGAGCTTGTCGCGGATCTTGTCGGCACCCATGCGGACGATGAAGGTCAGCCGGCCCGGCTCGCGCTCGGGGTCGAGGCGGTCGATGTACTGCAGCGCCTCCTCGGCCGTGGTGGTCGGGCCGAGCTTGATGCCGATCGGGTTGCGGATCTTCGAGGCGAACTCGATGTGCGCATGGTCCAGCTGCCGGGTGCGCTCACCGATCCACACCATGTGCCCGGAGACGTCGTACAGCTTGCCGGTGCGGGAGTCGACCCTGGTCAGGGCGGACTCGTAGGCCAGCAGCAGCGCCTCGTGCGAGGAGTAGAACTCGACGGTCTTGAACTCCTCCGGGTCGGCCCCGCAGGCGTGCATGAAGTTCAGCGCGTTGTCGATCTCGCGGGCCAGCTGCTCGTAGCGCTGGCCGGACGGCGACGAGCGCACGAAGTCCTGGTTCCAGGCGTGCACCTGGCGCAGGTCCGCGTAACCGCCGGTGGTGAAGGCGCGCACCAGGTTCAGCGTCGAGGCGGACGCGTGGTACATCCGCTTCAGCCGCTCGGGGTCCGGGATCCGGCTCGCCTCGGTGAAGTCGAAGCCGTTCACGGAGTCGCCCCGGTACACCGGCAACGTGACGCCGTCACGGGTCTCGGTCGGCTTGGAGCGCGGCTTGGAGTACTGGCCGGCGATACGGCCGACCTTCACCACGGGCACCGAGGCGGCGTACGTCAGCACGGCGCCCATCTGGAGCAGCGTCTTGAGCTTGTTGCGGATGTGGTCGGCGGACACCGCGTCGAAGGCCTCGGCGCAGTCGCCGCCCTGGAGGAGGAACGCCTCTCCCTTGGCGACAGCAGCCAACCGGGCGCGCAGCTGGTCGCACTCGCCCGCGAAGACGAGCGGCGGATACGACTCGAGGTCCGCGATCGCTGCGCGCAGAGCCTCGGCGTCGGGGTACTCGGGCTGCTGCGCCGCGGGCAGGTCTCGCCAGGTGTTGCCAGCGCTCGCGCTGGTCTTAGCGTTCACGGTCACGCACTCAACACTACGGGGTCGTGTCGTGTCGTTTTCTCCCGGCTCGACAGGTGAGACGGTTGTGCGCTCACCTGTGGACGCACCGGAGATCGGGTAAGGTGCACCGCATGTTCGCGCTTTCGACCCAGAACTGGTGGTGGACCGCTCATCCGGCGGCCCACTGACTGCGCGTACGCAAGACTTCGCGAAGGCCGCCCGAGGGGCGGCCTTCGGTGTTTCCGGGGTCGTTCCTCTCCGTCAAGAAGATCGAGAAGGATCACCGACCCATGAACCTGCTGGACCTGCTGTCCGACTCACGTCCCTTCGCCCTGCTCCGCCGCCGCACCCCGGGCCACGACGAGAACACCGTGGAGGTGTTCCTGGGTCCCGTCACCACGTACGACCGGCTCGCGGACCTGCCCGACGAGGGCCTCGCGCTCGTCCCCTTCCGGCAGATCCGTGAACGCGGCTTCGACGTGCGCGACGACGGCACACCGCTGGCCGTGCTGATCCCCGAGGAGACCCGGACCCTGCCGCTGGCCGACGCCCTGGCGCAGCTGCCCGCGCACGAGGTGCGGGTCGAGGGCGGGGGCTTCGACGTCGGCGACGAGGAGTACGGCGAGATCGTCGGCCGGGTGCTGCGCGACGAGATCGGGCGGGGCGAGGGCGCGAACTTCGTCATCCGGCGGACGTACGGGGGTGAGATCCCGGGGTTCGGACGCGCGGACGCCCTCGCGCTGTTCCGGCGGCTGCTGGAGGGTGAGCGGGGCGCGTACTGGACCTTCGTCGTCCATACCGGGGAGCGCACGCTGGTCGGGGCGAGCCCGGAGGTGCACGTCCGGATGTCCGGCGGCACGGTCGTCATGAACCCGATCAGCGGCACGTACCGCTACCCGGACGGCGGCCCGACGCCCGAGCACCTGCTGGACTTCCTCGCCGACGGCAAGGAGATCGAGGAGCTGTCGATGGTGGTCGACGAGGAGCTCAAGATGATGTGCACGGTCGGTGACATGGGCGGGGTGGTGGTCGGCCCGCGGCTGAAGGAGATGGCGCACCTCGCGCACACCGAGTACGAGCTGCGCGGCAAGTCCTCCCTGGACGTACGGGAGGTGCTGAAGGAGACCATGTTCGCCGCCACGGTCACCGGCTCGCCGGTGCAGAACGCGTGCCGGGTCATCGAGCGGCACGAGGTCGGGGGCCGCGGCTACTACGCGGGCGCGCTGGCCCTGCTCGGCCGCGACCCGGGCGGCGCCCAGACGCTGGACTCCCCGATCCTCATCCGCACCGCGGACATCGACGCGGCAGGGCGGCTGCGCGTCCCGGTCGGCGCCACCCTGGTCCGGGGATCGGACCCGGCGGGCGAGGTGGCGGAGACCCACGCCAAGGCGGCGGGGGTGCTGGCGGCTCTCGGGGTACGGCCCTCCCGGCCCCGCGGGGAGCACACACGCCCCGGGCTGGCCGACGACGCCCGGGTGCGGGCGGCGCTGGACGGGCGCCGGGCCTCGCTCGCGCCGTTCTGGCTGCGGATGCAGGAGCGGTCCGAGGCCCTCGCGGGCCATGCGCTCGTCGTCGACGCGGAGGACACCTTCACGGCGATGCTCGCGCACGTGCTGCGGTCGAGCGGGCCGACGGTGACCGTCCGGCGCTACGACGAGCCGGGGCTGCGGGAGGCGGTGCTCGCGCACGAGGGCCCGGTCGTGCTGGGCCCCGGGCCCGGTGACCCCTCGGACCTCGCCGACCCGAAGATGCGCTTCCTGCGGGAGCTCACCGCCGAGGTGATCCGGGGGCACCGGCACGGCGTCCTCGGTGTCTGCCTCGGGCACGAGCTGATCGCGGCCGAGCTGGGGCTGGAGATCGTACGCAAGGAGGTGCCGTACCAGGGGGCGCAGACGACCGTCGACCTGTTCGGACGGCCGGAGACCGTCGGCTTCTACAACAGCTTCGTGGCCCGCTGCGACGAGGACGCCCTCGGGGAACTCGCGGCCCACGGCGTCGAGGTGAGCCGGGCCGCGAACGGGGAGGTGCACGCGCTGCGGGGGCTCGGGTTCGCCGGGCTGCAGTTCCACCCCGAGTCGGTCCTCACCCTGAACGGGGCGGTGATCGTGCGGGAACTGATCGGCCGGCTGCGCGGGACGAGTACAGCGCCGGACGGACCGGGTTTCGCCGACCGGCGCTGAGAAGCGAGCCCTTGGTCGGCCCGCGCGGGTCAGCCGAAGAACACGCCGACTTCCTCGTACAGCTTCGGGTCCACGGTCTTCAGCTTGGCCGTGGCCTCGGCGATCGGGACGCGGACGATGTCGGTGCCGCGCAGCGCGACCATCTTGCCGAAGTCGCCGTCGCGGACCGCTTCGATGGCGTGCAGCCCGAAGCGGGTGGCCAGCCAGCGGTCGAAGGCGCTCGGGGTGCCGCCGCGCTGGATGTGCCCGAGGACGGTGGTCCGCGCCTCCTTGCCGGTGCGCTTCTCGATCTGCTTGGCCAGCCACTCACCGACGCCGGAGAGCCGCACGTGCCCGAAGGAGTCCAGCGACTCGTCCTTGAGCACCATGTCGCCGTCCTTCGGCATGGCGCCCTCGGCGACGACCACGATCGGGGCGTACGACGCCTTGAAGCGGGAGGTGATCCAGGCGCACACCTGGTCGAGGTCGAAGCGCTGCTCGGGGATGAGGATGACGTTCGCACCGCCCGCGAGCCCGGAGTGGAGGGCGATCCAGCCGGCGTGACGGCCCATCACCTCGCAGACCAGGACCCGCATATGGGACTCGGCGGTGGTGTGCAGCCGGTCGATGGCCTCCGTGGCGATGCCGACGGCGGTGTCGAAGCCGAAGGTGTAGTCGGTGGCGGAGAGGTCGTTGTCGATGGTCTTCGGCACGCCGACGCAGGGCACGCCGTACTCGTCGGACAGCCGCGCCGCCACGCCCAGGGTGTCCTCGCCGCCGATGGTGACGAGTGCCTCGACCTCCTGCTTGGCGAGGTTGTCCTTGATGCGGCGGATGCCGCCCTCCATCTTGAGGGGGTTGGTCCGCGAGGATCCGAGGATCGTCCCGCCGCGGGGCAGGATGCCGCGCACGGCCGGGATGTCGAGGCGGACGGCGTCGCCTTCGAGGGGTCCGCGCCAGCCGTCCCGGAAGCCGACGAAGTCATAGCCGTACTCCTGCACGCCCTTGCGCACGATGCCCCGGATGACGGCGTTGAGCCCGGGGCAGTCGCCGCCTCCGGTCAGTACTCCGACCCGCATGGAAAAGTCCCTTCGCCGCGGTTGCCTGATGCAGGTCACGCTAATGGTGATCCCGGTCACACAGGGATGGGCGGGAAGCGCAATTCCGGTGAAAAGTCAGGCGGTTGGTTGACGGGACCGGTCAGGCGTCGTCGAGCCCGCGCTCTATCGCGTACCGCACCAGCTCGACCCGGTTGTGCAACTGGAGCTTGCCGAGGGTGTTCTGGACGTGGTTCTGGACCGTGCGGTGGGAGATGACCAGCCGTTCGGCGATCTGCTTGTAGCTCAGGCCCTTGGCGACCAGCCGCAGCACCTCGGTCTCACGCTCGGTCAGCCGGGGCGCCCCCGGCTCGTCGGCGTCGGCGGCGGGCGCGGGCTCGGAGGCCAGCCTGCGGTACTCGCCGAGGACCAGACCGGCGAGCCCGGGGGTGAACACCGGGTCGCCGACCGCCGTACGGCGCACCGCGTCCAGCAGTTCCTCGGTGGAGGCCGACTTGAGGAGATAGCCGGTCGCGCCCGACTTCACGGCCTCCAGTACGTCGGCGTGCTCACCGCTGGCCGACAGCACCAGGACGCGCAACGCGGGGTTGGCGCCGACGAGTTCCTTGCAGACCTGGACGCCGGGCTTGGCGGGCAGGTTGAGGTCCAGGACGAGGACGTCCGGCGCCGCGGCCCTCGCGCGGCGCACCGCCTGCTCGCCGTCCCCGGCGGTGGCGACCACCTCGAAGCCGGACTCGGTCAGGTCGCGGGCGACCGCGTCGCGCCACATGGGGTGGTCGTCGACCACCATCACCTTGATCGGGCCCTGCCGCTGCGTCATCGCTTCTCCGCCTTCCCCCGGGAGACGTCCGGGTCCTTCGGGGCCTTGGGTACCTTCAGCTCGACTTCCGTGCCCTGCCCCGGAGTCGAGAGCAGCTCGGCGCTGCCGCCGAGATCGCGCAGCCGCCCCCGGATCGACAGGGCGACCCCGAGCCGCCCCTCTCCTTCGGCCTGCGCGAGCCGCCCCTCGGGGATGCCGGGTCCGTCGTCCCGGACGGTCACCACGACCTCGTCCGGCTCGTCCTCGACGAGGATCCAGGCCCGCGCGTCCGGACCCGCGTGCCTGCGCACATTGTCCAGGGCCGCGCCGACGGCGGCCGCCAACTCCCTGGCCGCACCGGGCGGCAGCGGCACCGGGGCGCCGGGCTCGGCGAAGCTGACCCGGGCACCGGCGTACGGGACGAGCAGGGTGCGCAGGTCGACCGGCCCCGCGGTGTCGTCGGGCTCCTCCACGGTCCGTACGACCGCCCCCTCGGCCGCGTCGTACGACACGCGCGGGACCGGAACCAGACCGCCGGAGACGAGCGCGCGCAGCGCCGCCTCCTGCTCCCCCGCCATCCGGCCCAGCTCGGCCGCCTCCCCGCCGATGACCGCGCCGCGCCGCTGCACCATCGCCAGCACCTGCAGCACGCTGTCGTGGATGTCCCGGGCCAGCCGCTCCCGCTCCCGGGTGGCGGCCTCGATCTCCAGGGCGCGGGCGAGGGTGCGCTCGGAGGCCCGGGCGACCTCGACGACGTATCCGATGGCGATGGAGGCGACCCAGACGAGGATCACGTTGTGGACGGTGTCGCGGGCCGGCCTGCCGCGCTCGACGAGGTTGGCGACGGCCACGGGCGTGGAGGCGAACGCGGCCCAGCGCCAGCCGCCCTTGATGGCGAAGGCGAGAACCGAGCCGGCCGTCCAGATCGACGGCAGGGTGGGGCCGCCGCGGTCGATGTGGTGGTCGGTGACCACCCACGGGGTGAGGACGATACCGGTGAGCGCGATCGCGAGGTCCACGGCGAGGAAGCGCTTGGTGCAGGCCACCGCGTTGCGCACCCGGGGCAGCGTGGCGAGCGTCCAGGCGCACAGGAGGACGTAGTAGGCGATGGCGACGACGGGGCGGTCGTACTCGTGGTACGCGGAGGCGAACAGGCCGACCGCGTACAGCATCGTCAGGACCCGGTAGCCGGCGAGCGCACGCCACAGCGGCAGCTCGACCGACATCCTCATGACCTTCTCGCGCTTCGGCACGCGCTCCCCCACCCCGGTCCCGGACTCCCCCGCCCGGGCCCCCTGTCTAGGATTCCTTCTTCTGCTTCTCCGCCTTCTCGGCCTTCTGCTTCTCCGCCTTCTCGGCTTCCTTCGAGGCCTTCGCCGCCTCCGCGATCTGCCGCTTGGCGGCGGTCGCGTAGATGTCGACGTACTCCTGGCCGGAGAGCTTCATGATCTCGTACATGACCTCGTCGGTCACCGCGCGGAGCACGAACCGGTCGTGCTCCATGCCCTGGTAGCGGCTGAAGTCGATCGGCTTGCCGATGCGGATGCCGGGCCGCATCAGCTTCGGGACGACCTTCCCGGGCGGCTGGATCTTCTCGGTGTCGATCATCGCGACGGGGATGACGGGCGCGCCGGTGGCGAGGGCCACGCGGGCGAGGCCGCCGGGCTTGCCGCGGTAGAGGCGGCCGTCGGGCGAGCGGGTGCCCTCCGGGTAGATGCCGAACAGCTCACCGCGCTCCAGGACCTCTATGCCGCTCTTGATCGCCGCCTCGCCCGCGCCGCGCGCGCCGGAGCGGTCCACCGGGAGCTGGCCGACGCCCTTGAAGAAGGCCGCCGTCAGCCGTCCCTTCACGCCGGGCGTCGTGAAGTACTCCGCCTTCGCGATGAAGGTGACCTTGCGGTCGAGGACCGCGGGCAGGAAGAACGAGTCCGAGAACGAGAGATGGTTGCTCGCCAGGATGGCGGCACCCTCGGCGGGAATGTTCTCCAGGCCTTCCACCCAGGGTCTGAAGGCGACCTTCAGCGGTCCCCCGATGGCGACCTTCATCGTGCCGTACAACAACCGAGTGCCTCCTGTTTCCGTAGATCAGACCTTAACCCGGAGCGCTCGCAAAGGAGCCGACGACCCTGGTCGGTGTCAGTGCGGTCGCGTACGGTGAAGCACACCGGAGTCGTTCACGCCCTTCTCATGGACAGGAGACCGAAAGGTGCCGGTTCTCCCCGGAGCCGAGCCGTACCGCCACGAGGGCGGGGAGGTTGGTGTTCTCCTCTGCCACGGCTTCACCGGCTCGCCCCAGTCGCTGCGCCCCTGGGCGGAGCATCATGCCGCGCGGGGCCTGACCGTGTCGCTGCCGCTGCTGCCCGGGCACGGCACGCACTGGGAGGACTTGCAGCTCACGGGCTGGCAGGACTGGTACGCGGAGGTGGACCGCGAGCTGCGCGTGCTGCGCGAGCGCTGCGCGCGGGTGTTCGTGGCCGGCCTGTCGATGGGCGGCGCGCTCGCCCTGCGGCTGGCCGCGAAGCACGGGGAGGCGGTCGACGGCGTGGTGGTCGTCAACCCGGCGAACAAGGTGCACGGCCTGTCGGCGTACGCCCTTCCGGTGGCCCGGCACCTCGTGCGGACGACGAAGGGCATCGCCAGCGACATCGCCAAGCCGGGCGCCGCGGAGACGGGCTACGACCGGGTGCCGCTGCACGCGGCCCACTCCCTGCGCACCTACTTCCGGCTGCTGGACGGCGAGCTCCCGCAGGTGACCCAGCCTCTGCTGCTCCTGCACAGCGCCCAGGACCATGTGGTGCCGCCGGCCGACTCGGCCCGCATCCTGAGCCGGGTGTCCTCCCTGGACGTAACGGAGGTCGTGCTGGAACAGAGTTACCACGTGGCGACGTTGGACCACGATGCGGACCGGATCTTCGAGGAGAGCCTCGCCTTCATCGGCCGGCTCGCACCCAGTGTCGGCAAGGAAGGGACGGCCTCAGTTGGCTGAGCACGACTCCGACCGCGAGGACCGCGAGCCGGACGAGAAGGGCGTGCCCTTCGACGAGGAGGCGGCCTGGGCGGCGATCGTCGCCGGATACGGCGCTGAACCGCCGGACCCGCCGGGCGCCAGGCCGTTCAAGTCGATCGAGGATCTCGCGCTGCCCGAGACCGGGCCGGACGAGGACGACGACACCGAGGCACAGCAGCCCGCGAAGCCGCTGGGCAGCTCCGTCTCCTTCGCGCCCGGCGTCGGGCCGCGCGACTACGCGGCGCCGGAGCCGTCCGACGACGACTTCGACGAGGACGACGAGGGCCACTTCGTGCCGCCCGAGCCGCCGCCGCTGCCCGCCGCCGACACGACCGCCAAGTTCGCCTGGCTGGGGGTGGTCGGCGGCCCGATCCTGCTCCTGCTGGCCGTGCTGCTCGGCTGGGACATGACGTGGTGGCTGACGACGCTCGGCATCGGCGGCTTCCTCGGCGGCTTCGTCACGCTGGTGACACGGATGAAGACGGACGACGACGAGGATGGTGACCCTGGGCGGGGCGCAGTCGTCTGAGCGACGCCTTACACCGCTGGGATTCTGAGGGCGGCCAGGACCGGAAGGTGGTCCGTGGCCGCCCTCAGGTCTGCCCGGGTCACTCCGGGGTGGCCGAGGGGTACCCCGCAGCCGAGTACCTCGATGCCCTTGGTGGCGAAGATCGCGTCGATGCGCTGGTGGGGGTCGGTCGGGGTGGAGGTGTATTCGCTGCCCCAGGGCGCGGTGGCCCAGCAGTCCGTCAGTCCGTCGGCCAGGCGCCGGAAGGTGCGTCCGGTGGGGCGTTCATTGAGGTCGCCGCCCGCGACGGCGTGCTCCACGCCCATCCCGGCCAGCCGGTCGAGGAGCATGCCGGCCTGCTCGTGACGCTCGTCCTGCTGCAGGCTGAGGTGACAGCTCAGGACGCCGAGCCGGGCGCCGCCGAACTTGACGACGGCGGTGGCGAAGCCCCGTCTGTGCAGTCCCGGCGTGAGCGGGAGGAGTACGTCCTCCGTCCGCTCGACGGTGGCCCGCAGGCCGCACAGGATCGCCGGTCCCGCCGCGGTGGCGCCCCCGGTGAGGATCACCTGCCCGGACGCGGCCGCGAGCCGGGCCAGTTTCTTGCGCCAGCGGAAGAAACGGGGGGCTTCCTGGACGAGGACCAGGTCGGGGGCGCAGGCGGTGATCACACGGGCGAGGGCGGCGGTGTCGTCCCTCATCGAGCGGATGTTGTAGCTGAGGACGCGGATGACCGCGGAACCGTCTGGCTCCGTGCGGGAGTTGGGGAGCAGCGCCATGTGGATCAATGTACGCCCAGTAGCTCGGGGCGCGAGGTGCGTGCGCGACTGACGGTTCGTCGTGGCTTGTCGCGCCCACGCGGCGGAGCCGCAGATCTACACAGCCTCGCGCCCCTGCACAGCACAGGTCACTTACATGATCGGGTCCGGCTCCCGGGCCAGGTCGGCCGCGCCCACCAGGCCCGCCTTGTTGCCCAGCTGGGCGGCGATCACGTCGGCGACGGGGCGCCAGTTGCCGCCGACCAGCCAGCGCTTGTACGACTTGCGGATCGGGTCGAGGACCAGCTCGCCCTCGTCGGAGAGGCCGCCGCCGACGATGAACGCGGAGGGGTCGAAGAGGGAGGCCAGGTCGGCCAGGCCCGCACCGGCCCAGCGGGCCAGCTCGCGGTAGGAGTCGACGGCGACCGGGTCGCCCTGGCGGGCGGCCATGGAGATGTGCTTGCCCTCGATGCCCTCGGGGGTGCCGTCGCCCATGCCGAGCAGGATCTCGGCGCTCTCCGGGGTGGCGTTGGCGCGCTGCTTGGCGTATCTGACCAGGGCACGGCCGGAGGCGTACTGCTCCCAGCAGCCCTGCGAGCCGCAGCCGCACAGCAGGCCGTCCGGGACCATCCGGATGTGGCCGAACTCGGCGGCCACGCCGAAGTGCCCGCGGCGCAGCTTGTTGCCGATGATGATGCCGCCGCCGAGGCCGGTGCCGAGGGTGATGCAGATGACGTTGCGGTGGCCCTTGCCCGCGCCGAACTTGTACTCGCCCCACGCGGCCGCGTTGGCGTCGTTCTCGACGACGACCGGGAGGCCCACGCGGGCCTCGACCTCCTGCTTGAGCGGCTCCTGGCGCCAGTCGATGTTGGGGGCGAAGTAGACGGTCGAGCGCTGCCGGTTCACGTAACCGGCCGCACCGATGCCCACGCCGACGATGTCGTGACCCGCATGTGCGCCCTCCACGGCCGAGGCGATGGCGTCCACGATCGCCTCGGGCGTGCCCGGGGTCGGCACCTTGTGGGTCGAGAGGATGTTGCCTTCCTCATCGACCACGCCGGCCGCGATCTTCGTGCCGCCGATGTCGACGCCGATGGTGAGTCCCATGAATCCCTCAGTTTCGGTCGAGCCCCGCTACGGCCAACCGTACCCGAGGCCCTACCGGCGGGGGCTGTCAGTCCAAGTCGATGCGTTCTCCTGAGCCGGTGCCGTCGCCCCGGTCCTTCAGGTCTTCCGTGCGGGACGTCCAGCGCTGTTCCTGTGCCTGGACGGCGGAGCGGTACGCGGCGAGCAGTTCGTTGCCGGCCGCCGCGAGGTGGTCGAAGACATCTGGGTTGCGCTCCATGACGGGCTCGACGGCGGCCTTGGCCTGCTGGACCACCTGCCGCACCATCTGCTGTGCGGCGGGCCCGGCGACCGCCCCGAGGAGCGGGGACTGGAGGCCGGACAGCTTGTCGGCGACGGCGTCGACGAGTTTGCGCAGTTCCTCGGCGGCCGATCCCTGAGGAGAGCCGTACTGGGCACGACGGCGGGCCCGCTCGGCCTCCAGGTCCTCGGCGCAGGCCTTGGACCAGGCATCGGCGTCGGTCGCCCGAACCTCTTCGTCCGCCTCGGGGGCGTCAGGTGTGGGGCGCTCTTCGCTCATGACGGACTCCTGACTACGGTTCGTCTCTACGACGTTACCCGAATGGGCGTGCGGGGTTCACCGTCGGCGCGGCCGGATCGGCCGCCGCTCCGGCGCCGGGCGAGCAGGAATCACTTCCCGCGCGCCCACAGACCCGGATCCGGCGCGAACCGGATACGCAACTCCCCCTCGCACAACCCCGCACCGCCGACGGTACAGCGACGCAGGGCGACCGCGAGGGCCACGATCCGCCGCAACGGGCCGACCGTCATCCCGACCCCGTCGCCACGCCGGATCGGCCCCCGCCTCGCCGCCCGACGAGCGGGAACCACGGCCCGCGCGGCCACAAACCCGGAACCCGCACGAGCCGGATACAGCTCCCCTCGCGCAGCGCCGCGCCGGCGCTGGTGCAGCGCCGCAGAGCCGACGGGAGCGCCGCGAACCGACGGAACCGGCCCGGCGTCATCACGATCCCCTCACCTCGGCCGGACTCGGCCCCCGCCCCGCCACCCGACGAACGGGAACCACTACCCGCGCGGCCACAGGCCCGGATCCGGGGCGAACCGGATGCGCAGTTCGCCCTCGCGCAGGGCCGCACCGGCGACCGTGCAGCGCCGCAGAGCCGACGGAAGCGCCGCGAACCGACGGAACCGGCCCGGCGTCATCACGATCCCCTCACCTCGGCCGGACTCGGCCCCCGCCCCGCCACCCGACGAACGGGAACCACTACCCGCGGGCCACAAACCCGGAACCCGCACAAGCCGGATACAGCTCCCCCTCGCGCAGCTCCGCGCCGCGCCGGCACTGGTGCAGCGCCGCAGAGCCGACGGAAGCGCCGCGAACCGACGGAACCGGCCCTGCGTCATCACGATCCCCTCACCTCGGCCGGACTCGGCCCCCGCCCCGCCGCCCGGCGAGCGGGAATCACTGCCCGCGCGGCCACAGGCGCGGATCCGGGGCGAATCGGATGCGCAGTTCGCCCTCGCGCAGGGCCGCGCCGGCGACCGTGCAGCGGCGTAGGGCGGACGGGAGGGCCACGATCCGGCGGAAGCGGCCGGCCGTGATCACGATTTCGTCGCCGCGCCGGACGAGGTCGAGTTCGTCGCGTATCGCGCCGGGGAGCGGGACGGTCCAGACGAGCACGCCGTCCTCGGCGATCCGGTCGGTGACGGGCCACTCGACGGGGGTGGGCGCCGGGTTGACGGCGGGCACGGCGAGCTCGGCCAGGTCGTCGTGGCCGTGCGGGTCGCGGCCGAGGTGGGCGACCGGGTGGACGTCGTAGGACTCCTGCCAGTCGGCGAGGGCCTTGCGCTGCTGGGCGACGAGTCCGGCGAGCCAGGTGTCGGACGCGTTCTCGGGCAGCACGCGGTTGGCGACCAGGGTCTCGGTGCGCAGACCGCGCAGGGCGAGGCCGAGGGTGGCGGCGCGGACGGCGTCGGCGCCGGCCGGTCCCGGTTCGGCGACCAGCCGTACGGACGTGGCGCGGTCGGCCACGACGGCCTCGACGGCGGCCAGTTCGAGGTCCCAGCGGGCGGCCGTCTCGTAGAGCCAGTCGGCGGGCATGGGGACGCCGGCGAGCCGGCCGAGGACGGGGCGCAGGGCGCGGGCGGCCTGCCGCTCGGGCGGCAGCAGCCTGCGCAGGTAGCGGCGCAGTTCCTCGGGCAGGGCGAGCAGGGCGAGGGCCTGCGGGGTGGGTGGGAGGTCGACGACCAGGAGGTCGTAGCGCTCGGACAGGGCGGCGTCCCGCAGGGCGCGCAGGAAGGACAGTTCCTCGGCGCCGGGGAGGGGGGTGACTTCCTCGGCGTCCAGGCGGGAGGCGCCGAGGAGGTCGAGGACGTTCGCGGCGCGGGACTGGAACGCGGTGAGGTCGTCCCGGAAGCGTTCGGCCGCGTCGGGGCGCCACGCGGTGAGGTGCGGCGCGATCCGCGCCGGGGCGGGTCCCGTCGCCGTGCCCAGCGCCGCACCGAGGGTGTCCGTGCGGTCCGCGCTCAGCACGAGGGTGTCGCTGCCCTCGCCCGCCGCACGCAGGGCGGTGGCGGCGGCGAGGGTGGTACGTCCACAGCCGCCCGGGCCCGTGATCAGGATGGTGCGCATGAGGGTGAACGGTACCGCCGCGCGCCGCCCCGGGACGTCGCGCCTACTTCTCGGGCGACTCCACCCGCTTCTTCAGCCCCGCCAGCGCCCGGTCGATGATGACCTTCTCGGCCTTGCGCTTGATCATGCCGAGCATGGGGATCTTGACGTCGACGGTGAGCTGGTACGTCACCTCGGTGGCGCCGGCCCCGGCGGGCTTGAGGAGGTACGAGCCGTCCAGGGAGCGCAGCATCTGGGACTTCACCAGGGTCCAGGAGACCTCGTTCTCGCCGGTCCAGGTGTAGCCCAGGGTCTGGTCGTCCTTGATGGCCCCGGCGTCCATGACGAGGCGGACCTGCTCGGCGCGGCCCTGGTCGTCGGTCTTGAGGACCTCCGCCTCCTTCACCTCGCCGGTCCAGTCCGGGTAGCGGGCGAAGTCGGCGATCACCGCCATGACGTCGGCCGGAGCCGCCTCGATCGTGATGCTCGAACTGGTGTGTTCCGCCATCGCCGTGGCTCCTCCAGATGCGGGCCGTTAGTCGGGTGCGACGTGCGCGAGCGTGCGCACGTGTGTGCAGCGTGAAGGCTACCGCGCGCCCGACCAGGCGCCTTCACCCCATCTGGGGTCGTTCACCATTCGAGTACCCAGGGCCGTCCCGTCCCGGCGAAATGCCCCACGTTCACGCATTCGGTCGCGCCGATCCGCATCCGCCGCACCAGCGGCTGGTGGACGTGCCCGAACAGGGCGTAGCGGGGCCTGGTGCGGCGTATCGCGTCCAGCAGGGCGCGGCTGCCGCGCTCGAAGCGGCGCGCGACGGTGTCGTACACCAGTTCCGGGACCTCCGGGGGTATGTGCGTGCACAGCACGTCGACCTCGCCGACCGCCTCGATCTTCGCCGCGTACTCCTCGTCGCTGATCTCGTACGGCGTCCGCATCGGGGTGCGCAGTCCGCCGCCGACGAAGCCGAACGTCCAGCCCCCGATCTCCACCCGCTGTCCGTCCAGGACCGTGGTGCCGGGACCGGCGTACTCCCGCCACAGGGGGGGCATGTCGACATTGCCGTACGTCGCGTACGTCGGCGTCGGGAACACGGCGAACATCTCGGCGTACTGCTTGCGCACCGCCTTCTCGATCGCGGAGGCGCGGTCGGCACCCATGCCCGCCCACAGCCGGGCCCCGAACTCCCGCGCCTCCTCGAAGCGGCGGGCGGTGCGCAGCTCGACGAGGCGGTCGGCGTTCGCCACGCCGAACAGGTCGGGGAAGATCCCGCGCGAGTGGTCGGCGTAGTCCAGGAAGAGCACGAGGTCGCCCAGACAGATCAGGGCGTCGGCGCCGTCACCGGCGCTGGCCAGATCATGGGCGTTGCCGTGCACATCGCTGACCACATGGATGCGCGTCCTTCGGTTACCGGCGGGTGTGGGTGCCATGGTGATCAAGGGTAGGCGTGTGCGGCACAGGTGAACAGTGACGGTCGGACCTGCGGTTACTGGCCAGTCAGTAAGGGGGTGGACTACCGTACGCGAAGGAACACCAGTCTGTGTGACGCAGCGAACATCTCGCCGGGAACCCCTGTCGAAAAAGCCATACCGGCGGGTAACGTCCGGGCAGTCCAGTCGTGCTCTGGATTTCAACCACTGATCCTCAAGGTTCGTGGTGGACAACCGGAGTACCTGCCCGAGCCTTGGACCGCACCGTCGCATCGCACAACGTCGTGGCGCCGGCGCCCTATGAGGAGCAGCAGTCTTGCGCGAGTTCAGCCTTCCGGCTTTGTACGAGGTCCCTGCGGACGGCAATCTGACCGACATCGTCCGCAGAAACGCCGCGCAGCATCCCGACGTCGCCGTCATCGCCCGCAAGGTCGACGGTGTCTGGCAGGACGTGACGGCCACGGCGTTCCTGGCCGAGGTGCGCGCCGCGGCCAAGGGACTCATCGCCTCCGGTGTGCAGCCCGGCGACCGGGTCGCCCTGATGTCCCGTACCCGCTACGAGTGGACCCTGCTCGACTTCGCGATCTGGAGCGCCGGCGCGATCACCGTGCCGGTGTACGAGACCAGTTCGCCGGAGCAGGTGCAGTGGATCCTGAGCGACTCCGGTGCCACCGCGTGCATCGTCGAGCTCGACACCCACGCCGCCGCCGTCGACTCGGTGCGCGACCGCCTGCCCGCCCTCAAGCACGTCTGGCAGATCGAGGCCGGCGCCGTGGAGGAGCTGGGCCGGCTCGGCCAGGACGTCACGGACGCCACCGTCGAGGAGCGCAGCTCGCGCGCCAGGGCCGACGACCCGGCGACCATCGTGTACACGTCCGGCACCACCGGCCGGCCCAAGGGCTGTGTCCTCACCCACCGCAGCTTCTTCGCCGAGTGCGGGAACATCGTGGAGCGGCTGCGGCCGCTGTTCCGCACCGGTGAGTGCTCCGTCCTGCTCTTCCTGCCGCTCGCGCACGTCTTCGGCCGGCTGGTCCAGGTCGCGCCGATGATGGCGCCGATCAAGCTGGGCAACGTCCCGGACATCAAGAACCTCACCGACGAGCTGGCCGCGTACCGGCCGACCCTGATCCTGGGCGTCCCGCGCGTCTTCGAGAAGGTCTACAACTCGGCGCGCGCCAAGGCGCAGGCGGACGGCAAGGGCGCCGTCTTCGACAAGGCGGCGGACACGGCGATCGCGTACAGCAAGGCGCTGGACACGCCGTCGGGCCCGTCCATCGGTCTGAAGATCAAGCACAAGGTGTTCGACCGGCTCGTCTACAGCAAGCTGCGCGCGGTGCTCGGCGGCCGGGGCGAGTACGCCATCTCGGGCGGCGCCCCGCTGGGCGAGCGTCTGGGCCACTTCTTCCGCGGTATCGGCTTCACGGTCCTGGAGGGCTACGGCCTGACCGAGTCCTGTGCGGCGACCGCGTTCAACCCGTGGGACCGGCAGAAGATCGGCACGGTCGGCCAGCCGCTGCCCGGCTCGGTCGTGCGCATCGCCGACGACGGCGAGGTGCTGCTGCACGGCGAGCACCTGTTCAAGGGCTACTGGAACAACGAGGCCGCGACCGCCGAGGCGCTGGCCGACGGCTGGTTCCACACCGGTGACATCGGCACCCTCGACGAGGACGGCTACCTCAGGATCACCGGCCGCAAGAAGGAGATCATCGTCACCGCGGGCGGCAAGAACGTCGCCCCGGCCGTGATCGAGGACCGTATCCGGGCGCACGCGCTGGTCGCGGAGTGCATGGTGGTGGGCGACGGGCGGCCGTTCGTGGGCGCGCTGGTCACCATCGACGAGGAGTTCCTGGGCCGCTGGGCCGCCGAGCACGGCAAGCCGGCGGGCTCCACCGCGGCGTCGCTGCGCGAGGACCCGGATCTCGTCGCTGCGATCCAGGACGCGGTCGACGACGGCAACGCCGCGGTGTCGAAGGCGGAATCGGTGCGGAAGTTCCGCATTCTGTCCTCCCAGTTCTCGGAGGAGTCGGGCCACCTGACGCCGTCCCTGAAGCTCAAGCGCAATGTGGTGGCGAAGGACTACGCGGACGAGATCGAGGCGATCTACCGGAAGTAGCGGTCCTGCTGTCGGTGCGTCATGGCGCGGTGTCCTCGGCGAGGACCCGCGCCATGGTGCGTTCGGCGAGCGCGGTGATGGTGACGAAGGGGTTCACCCCGATCGACCCGGGCACCAGCGAGCCGTCGGTGATGTACAGCTTCGAATAGCCCTTCACCCGGCCGTAGTCGTCGGTGGCCCTGCCCAGCACGCAGCCGCCCAGCGGGTGGTACGTGAAGTCGTCGGCGAAGACCTTGCTGGTCGAGCCGAACAGGTCGTACCGGTAGATCGTGGCGTTGGCCAGGTTGATCCGGTCGAACAGCTTCTTGGCCATGCCGACCGACACCGCGCTCTGGGCCGGGGTCCAGCCGAGCTTCACGGAGCCGGAGGCCGCGTCGTAGGTGAATCTCGCCCGCTCCGGGTTCTTGGTGATCGCCAGATAGAGGCTGACCCAGTGCTCGAAGCCCATGGGCAGCGGGGCGATCTCGGCGAAGACCGGGTTGTCGGTGTTGGCCCAGTCGTCGATGCCCAGGACGGGCATGGTCGCCTGGTTGGCGCCGACCGTGTCCCAGATGTGGTTGGCGCGCCCGAGCATGGTGTTGCCGTTGGTGCCCCAGCCGGCGCCCACGCTGGAGTTCAGGTCGGGCAGGGTGCCGGTGTCCCGGGCGCGGACCAGGAGTTCGGTGGTGCCGAGGCTGCCGCCGCCCAGGAAGAGGTAGGTGCAGCTGTACTGCTTGGTCTCGACGACCGCGCCCGTGGCGTCGATCCGGTCGGCGGTCAGGACGTACGTCCCGTCGCCCGCCCGGCTGACGGCCTTCACCTTCTCCAGCGTGTGGATGGTGACGTTGCCGGTGCCGAGCGCGGCGGCGAGATACGTCCTGTCGAGGCTGCGCTTGCCGTAGTTGTTGCCGTAGATGACCTCGCCGGCGAGCGCGGACCTGGTGGCCGTGCCGGCCGCCTCGCGCTGCATGTAGCCGAAGTCGTAGACGTTGGGCACGAAGGTGGTCTTCAGGCCCGCGTTGGCGGCGGCCTTACGGGAGGTGCGGGCGAACTTGTACCACTCGGTCGACTCGAACCAGGCCGGGTCGACGGTGTTCACGCCGAGCATGGAACGGGCGCGCGGGAAGTACGTGCCGTACATCTCCGCCGCGTCCACGGTCGGGAACTGCTCGGTGAAGTACGACTGGAGCGGGGTGACCGCCATCCCGCCGTTGACCAGGGAGCCGCCGCCGACACCCCGCCCGACGTACACGGACATGTTGTCGTAGTGCACCCGGTCCAGGACGCCCGGGTAGGAGCTGATGTTCTTGTTGACGAGGTCCAGCCACAGGAACGTGGCCAGCGGTGCCTCGGTGCGGGTGCGGAACCACATGGACCGCTCGTCCGGGGCGCTGGTGGAGCAGAAGACCTTGCCGTCGGAACCGGCGGTGTTCCACAGCCGGCCCATCTCGATCACGAGGGTGCGGATGCCGGCCTGGCCGAGGCGCAGGGCGGCCACGGCGCCGCCGTAGCCGGAGCCGACGACGATCGCGGGGGCGCTCTCGGCGGCGGCCGGTTCGGCGGCGTGGGCGGACTGGAGACCGATGCGGGTGAGACCGGCCGTGGCGGCGGTCTGGAGGGCGACCATGCCCAGGATTTGACGTCTCGTCAGCTGACGCTGCATCAGTTTTGCTGTCATGCGCGCAGCATGTGCGGATTTTCCGGTTCCGCCTAGAGGACCGGCAGGGTCTGAATCGAACCTTTGCAGCAGCTTCTTACAGGGCAGCAGCCTTTTACAGCAGCGCCTCGGTCCGCTTCACAGCAGCTCCTTGAGCCGCTCCGCGAGCAGGTCCCAGCGCCACTTCTCCTCGACCCACTGCCGCCCGCGCTCCCCCATCCGACGGCGCAGTTCGGGGTCCCCGAGGAGCGTGACGATCCGGTCGGCGGCGTCCCCGGGGGAGCCGCCCCGCACGACCCATCCGGTCTCCCCGTCGAGCACCGCGTCGGGCGCCCCGCCCGAGTCGCCGGCGACGACCGGCAGCCCGGTGGCCGAGGCCTCCAGATAGACGATCCCGAGCCCCTCGACGTCCAGCCCGCCGCGCCGGGTCCGGCACGGCATGGCGAAGACGTCCCCGGCGCCGTAGTGCGCGGGCAGCTCCGACCAGGGCACGGCCCCGGTGAAGCGCACCGAGTCGGCGACCCCGGTCTCCCGGGCGAGCCGGCGCAGGTCCCGCTCGTACGGCCCGCCGCCCACGATCAGCAGGACCGCGTCCGGCTCCTTGGCGAGGATCGCCGGCATGGCCCGGATCAGCGTGTCCTGCCCCTTGCGCGGCACGAGGCGCGAGACGCACACCACCACCGGCCGCTCGGTCAGCCCGAGCCGCGCCCGTACCTCGTCGCCGCCCGACTCCGGATGGAAGGTCTTCTCGTCGACGCCCGGGGGCAGCTGGACCATCCGGCCGGCCGCCCGCGGCGTCAGCGCGCCGGCGATCCGCGAGCGGGTGTACTCGCCGAGGTAGGTGATCGTGTCGGTGGACTCGCCGATCCGGCGCAGCAACTGCCGCGCGGCGGGCAGCTGGGCCCAGCCGGCCTCGTGCCCGTGGGTGGTGGCCACCAGCCGCTCGGCGCCGGCCCTGCGCAACGCCGGGGCCATCAGTCCGAGCGGGGCCGCCGCCCCGAACCACACCGAGGTGCACCCGTGCTCGCGCAGCAGCCCGACCGCCCGCCGGGTCACCCCCGGCGTCGGCAGCAGCATCGTCGTACGGTCGCGTACGACGGTGAAGGGCTGGTCGGCATCGAACGCGGCCGTCGCCTCGACGCCCTCCCGGCTCCGCTTCCAGGTGGAGGCGTAGACGACCAGCCGGTCGGGGTCCAGACGCAGCGCCATGTTGTGCAGGAACGCCTGGATGCCGCCCGGCCGGGGCGGGAAGTCGTTGGTCACGATCAGCGTCTTGTGCATCGCCGCCGACCCTACCCAACCGGCGCACGAGGGGCACGGGCGCCCGCGGCCGTGCTTCATGGCACTCGCACAGGCCGACGGGGGATCATGGGGCCGCACCCACCGCAGTCGGACGAACAGGGGTTCAGGTGAACAGGACGGGCGCGGGGTGGTCCCCGGTGTGGCTGCTGGGCGCCTGGGGCGTCACCCGGGTGGTGCTGGTGCTCTTCGTGGTGAGGGTGTTCGTCATCCCGGGGGTGGACGTCACGACCGACGTGTCCGTGATCTACCACGGCTGGTACGAGGTGCTGCGCCACGGCAGCTTCCCGGTGGGCGACGTGACCTGGCAGTACCCGCCCGCGGCGGCGCTGGCGATCCTCGCCCCCGGCGTCCTGCCCTTCCTCGGCTACACCACGGCGTTCTTCGTCCTGGCCTGCCTGGCCGACCTGACCGCCCTGGCGCTGCTCCTGTACGCGGGCCGGCGTCCCGACGCGTCATCGCGGGGGGCCTGGGTGTGGGTGGCCGGCGTCCCGCTGCTCGGGCCCACGGTGTACGCGCGCTACGACCTGATGGTGACCGCGGTGGCGGTCGCCGCGCTGCTCGCGGGAGCCCGGCACCCCCGGGTGATGGGCGTGCTGGCGGGTTTCGGCGCGATGGTCAAGGTGTGGCCGGTGCTGCTGCTCGTGGGGGCCGTACGGCGCCGGGCGTGGGCCGCGGCGGCGGTGACCGCGGGCGCGCTGGCGGTGCTGTTCTCGGCGGCCATGCCCGGCGCCTTCACCTTCCTCACCGCCCAGCGCGGCCGGGGCACCGAGGTGGAGTCACTGGGCGCGCTGGTCTTCCATGTGGCGCGGCACTTCGGCTGGCACGGCCAGGTGCTGCTGAACTACGGCTCGGTGGAGTTCCTCGGGCCGTACGTCGGCCTGGTGAGCACGGCCGCCCTGGCGCTCACCGGCGCCTGCTTCGGCTGGCTGGTGCTGTGGCGGCTGCGGGCGAACCGCTTCCCGCCGCAGGCGCTCGCGGAGGCGGCCTTCACGGCGGTGCTGATGTTCACGGTGACCAGCCGGGTGATCAGTCCGCAGTACCTGGTGTGGCTGATCGGCCTGGCCGCCGTCTGCCTGTGCTCCCGGCAGAGCCGCATGGGGCTGCCCGCCCTGCTGCTGGTGACGGCCGCCTTCGTCACGGTCCTGGAGTTCCCGATCGGCTTCGCCCACGTCGTCGCCAGCGACCTGTACGGCACGACCCTCCTGCTCCTGCGCAACGGACTGCTCCTCACCGCCACGCTCCTGGCCGCCCACACCCTGTGGCACACCACGGTCTCCGCGCCCGGCACCCCACGGCTGCCGAGCCAGCCGACCCACACGAACGGGACCCCGGTGTCCTCCTGAGCGGACGTGGGACAACGTCCCCCGCCAGGTCAAGCCGCCCGGGTGAACGGGGTCTTCGACTCCTCCCGGTTCCGGGACCGTCCGAACAGCAGTGTGGCGAAGCCGTACTGGAGTGTCATCGCCAGTGCCAGTGCCAGGCAGATGCCCGGGAGGCCGAGTGGGGACAGAGCGTGGGCGAGGGGGAGCTGGACTGCTGTGCCCAGCAGTGTCACGCGGAGCAGGGCCGGTGCTCCGCCGCTGCCCTCGAAGACTCCGCCGAGTGCGATGAAGCAGGCCATCAGGAGGAGGTAAGGGCCCACGCAGCGCAGGAAGAGCACGCCCTGGTGGGCGACGTCGGGCCCGGCTCCGAACGCGGCCATGATCCACGGGGCCGTGGCCGCGAACAGTGCGGCCGACGTGAGCCCCAGGGCTCCCGAGAGCAACACCGCCTGTCGGCCGATGTCCCGGCGTGCGTCCTGGCCGGCTCCGCGGGTGTGTGCCGTGTGGATCGAGGCGGCCTGGCGTACGGCGTAGAAGGCCATGGTGGCGATGTACATCACCTTGTACGCGATCGCGTAGGCGGCCACCGCGGTCACCCCGATCCGCGCCACGATCGCCACCAGCACCAGTGCCCCGCCCTGCCGCACGGTGAAGTCGGCGGACATGGGCAGCCCGCAGGTCAGCGTGCGGCGCAGGGCCGCGGGTACCGGCTCGGCGGGGCGGGCCCGTGCCGCCGTCCGCAGCAGTGCGTTCCGGCGCAGGGCGCGCAGTCCCACCGCGAGCGCGGCGCAGCGGCACAGCACGGTCGAGAGGGCGGCGCCCCGGACGCCGTACAGGTGGATGAGGACGGGGTCGCAGACCAGGATCAGCCCGTTGGCCAGCAGGGCGAGCCGCATCGGGGTGCGGGTGTCGCCGGTGCCCTTGAGGATGCCGTCCACCAGCTGCTGGGCGAAGAAGACGGCCATGCCCGGCAGGGAGATCGCGAAGTAGGCGGCCGCGAGGGCCGGCGCGGCGCCCCCGTCCGCACCGAGCACCAGCTCGGCCAGCGGCCCGCGCAGCAGCAGCCCGCCGGCCACGACCACCGGCGTGACCAGCGTGAACAACGCCCAGCCACCGCGTACCGCGGCCCGTACGGCCTCCGGATCCCGGGCCCCTCCGGCATGCGCGACGAGCACGGTCGTGCCGGAGGCGAAGACCAGGGCGACGCCGAGCAGCACGTTCTCGGTGTTGGTCGCGACGGCGACCGCGGCGACCGCGGCTCCGCCGAGCCGGGACACCCAGACGGTGTTGATGATCCCGGAGGCGACGGAGGCGAGGAGCGAGAAGTAGACGGGGTGGGCGAGCGATATGAGCTGCTTGCGGTGACTGGTCATGGTACGTACCCCCTCGTGACGGCTGCGTCGACAGCCGCTTACCTCTAATCGAGGTAGCTCGATTAGAGGTATCATGGGGTCACTACGTCCGCAAGGAGGAACCGCGTGCTCGAACTGTCGATCCTGGGCTTCCTGGCCGAGCAGCCCCTGCACGGATACGAGCTGAAGGAACGCATCAAGGCACTGAGCGGCCATGTCCGCCCGGTCAGCGACGGCGCCCTCTACCCGGCGATCACCCGCCTGGTGGCCGCGGGCAAGCTCGACCAGCACATGGCGGAGGGCGCGAGCGCCGCCCCGCGCCGGGTGCTGTCACTGACCGACGCCGGCCGCGAGGACCTCCATGAGCGGCTGCGGCACCCCAAGCAGACGGACATCACGGACCAGGTCCGGTTCAACACGGTGCTGGCCTTCCTGCGGCACCTGCCGGACCGGACGGAGCGGGCCGCCGTGCTCCGCCGCCGCCTCGACTTCCTGGAGACCCCGGCGAGCTTCTTCTACCGGGACGGGAAGCCCGTACGGGCCGAGGAGGCCGACGATCTGTTCCGGCAGGGCATGCTGCGGGTGGCTCGGGCGACGGGCCGGGCGGAGCGCGAGTGGCTGCGCGAGGCCCTCGACCTGCTCTCTCAGCCGAGCTGAGCCCGCACGTAGTCCTGCCACTGCGCGGTGAACGCCTCGGGTGTCGTGCCGAGCACCTTCCGCAGCGCGCCCTCGACCGCGCCCGCCCGCTTCCCGTGCCCGCCGACGACCCGGTAGAACTCGCCGAGGCGGACCTCGCCCCAGCGGTCGGCGATCATCCGGCAGGCCAGCCAGCCGCTCTCATAGGCCTGGGCGAGCCTGGTGGGGTTGCTGTCGAAGCCGAAGTCCTTGTCGGTGGGCAGACCGGCCGGCACCCGGTCCTCCTGGACGGCCCGCGCCAGCTCGGCCGCGGCCTCGCCGGGCGTGCGGCCCGTGCCGAGGTAACCGACCCAGTCGGCATAGCCCTCGGACAGCCACAGCGGCGTGGCCGGGGTGGTGTTCGCACGGGTCGCCACATGGGTCGTCTCATGGGTGAGCACGACCTGCTTGCCGACGTCGCCGAGAAGGGCGTACGCCTCCGGGTTGATCACCACCCGGTCCGCGGGTGCCCGGCCGGAGCCGCCCGCCTCGCCGGTGGTGACGGCGGCGATCCCGCGGTAGGAGGAGACGGGTGAGCCGAGGACGCCCGCCATGCCCTCCAGGGACCGCGGTACGAGCACGACGACCCGCCGCGTCCAGTGCGTACCCCACGCCTGGGAGACGGCGGGCACCGCGCGGTCGGCGAGCCGCGCGTAGGTGTGCAGCATGTCGGTCGACTGTCCGACCCCGAGGATCAGGCTGTGCCCGCCCTTGACGGCCGTCACCGCGCCCTGGTCCCACAGTTGCTGGGCCGCCTTCTTCGCGGGCCTGTCGGCGGCGACGTACCACTGCCCGTCGGCCGTGCGCCGCAGGGTGAGCGTGCGGCCGGTGGTCACGGGGGCCCTGTCGATGCCGCGCAGCCGGTAGCGGAGCTCGGCGGCGGCGGTGGCCGTGGAGCCGGTGCGGTGCAGGCTGGTCAGCCGGTAGCTCCAGTCGTCCAGCGGGACGGTACGGAGGTTCTCGTACTGCGTGCGCGAGCCCGTCCTGCCGTACGCCGTCTCGTCGTGGCCGAGTAGCGCCGCCGCCCGCCGGTCGAGCACCTGCTGCACCTCGGTGCGCGCGGAGTCGGCGGCCGTCCGTCCGCCGCCGCACCCGGTCAGGGGAACGAGCAGCAGACAGAGTCCCACCACTCCCGAGCGCCACGCCCGTCTGAGACCAGCCATTTCCCGATCGTACGGCCCGGCGCGCCGGATCAGACCCTGGTGACCGAGGAGATGGGCATCATCCCGACCGGGTCGTAGCGCACCGGTGCGCCGGGGTGGGGCGCGTGGATCACCTGGCCGTTGCCCGCGTACATCGCCACATGACCGGCGTCGGAGCGGTAGACGACCAGGTCACCGGGGCGCACCTGGGAGAGCGGGATCCGCCGGCCCGCGTAGCGCTGCTCCTGCGAGGTGCGCGGCAGCTGGACCCCCGCGTGCGCGTACGACCACTGCATCAGGCCCGAACAGTCGAAGCCGGAGGGCCCGTTGGCGCCCCAGACGTAGGGGCGGCCGAGGGCGGAGCGGGCGGCGGCGAGGGCGGCGGCCGCGCGGCCGGCCGGGGCGGCGGCGCCCGAGAGCTCCGGCATGTACGGGCGGGCGCCGCGGGTGGCCCGTTCGTAGGCGGCGCGCTCCGCGTCAGGCAGGGAGTTGAGCAGCTTGCGGGCCTCGGCGAGCTTCTTCTCGACGGTCCGCTTGTGCGCGGCGACGGCCCTGCGGCTCCGCTCCAGCTCGGTGAGCTTACCGACCGTCTCGGTGCGCTCCTGGGCGAGTTCGCGCAGGGCCGACTGGAGTTCCCTGAGGCGGCCGGCCTGGTGGGCGCCGATCCGGTCGAGCGTGGCCGCCTTGTCGAGGTAGTCGTCCGGGTCGTCGGAGAAGAGCAGGGCCACGGTGGGGTCGATGCCGCCGGAGCGGTACTGGGCGCCGGCCAGCGAACCCAGTTCGTCCCGCATGGTGTTGATGCGCTCCTGCTGACGGGCGATGTGGTCCCGTGCGTCGCCGACCTGCCTGCGCAGCACGCCCGCGCGTTCGCCGGCCCTGTCGAAAGCCTCGGTCGCCTTCTCCGCCTCCTGGTAGAGGCGGTCCACCTCGGCACGGGGGTCGCCGTGCGGCGCGGCGGCCGCGGGTACGGCGCCTAGGGCCGCGGCGGCGGCGGACAGGACGCACAGGACGACGGCGCCCCGGTTGAACCCGGACGGTACAAGGCGGCGATGGGACCCCACGGGAAGCCGCGCTCCTTCCGCTGGCGGACGGCTGACTGTTCGGAAACTCGCCAGACAGTAGCCGCGCGGACACGCAGCGTCCAAAGTCTCCCAGCCGGTCGCCCGACGCGACGACCCGCCGCCGACGCAGGTCAGCAGCGGGTCGTGGAGTCAGTTCGGGTTGTCGCGAATCGCCCGTTCGGGCGGCATCCGCAGGGCGGCAGCCGCGGGGTCAGACGCGGACGCCGAACTGGAACGGCATGTTGTTGATCGACTCGTAGCGCACGACGGCACCGGTGTGCGGGGCGTGCAGCACCTGGCCGTTGCCGGCGTAGAGGCCGACGTGGTGCAGGTCGCCGTAGAAGAACACCAGGTCGCCGACCTGGAGCTGGCTCATGGAGAGGTGGGCTCCGATGCCCGCCTGGGCCTGGGAGGTGCGCGGTATGGAGACGCCGGCCTGGGCGTAGGCCCAGGAGGTCAGGCCCGAGCAGTCGAAGGAGGAGGGACCGGAGGCGCCGTAGACGTAGGGCGAGCCGATCTTGCTCTGGGCGGCGGAGAACGCGGCGGCGGCCCGGCCGGAGGCGGAGGTGTCGTTGCCGAGGTCCACGCGCTCGGTGGAGGAGCGGCTGGCGCGGCTCTGCTCGGCGGCGAGCGCCGCCTTCTCCTTGGCCGTCAGCGTGTTGAGGAGCCGCTGCGCCTCGGCGAGCTTGCCCTGGACTTCCTTCTTCTTCTTGCCCAGCTCGGTGCGGGTGGAGGCGAGGTCCTTGAGCTTGTCGGTGGCCTCTGCCCGCTCCTGGGCGAGTTCGCGCTGTTTGTCCTGGATCTTCTTCAGGGCCTCGACCTGCTGGCTGCTCAACTGGTCGAGCGTGGACGCCTTGTCGAGGTAGTCGTCCGGGTTCGAGGAGAGGAAGAGCTGGACGGACGGGTCTATGCCGCCTGAGCGGTACTGGGCGCTCGCCATCGAACCCAGGCCGTCGCGCAGCTTGTTGAGTTCCTCCTGGCCGCGGGCGACGTTGTCCTGGATGGTGGAGATCTCCTTCTGGAGCTTCTCCTGCTTCTCCTTGGCCCCGTTGTACTTCTCGGTGGCCTGCTCCGCCTGCTCGTAGAGCGCGTCGACCTTCGCCTTGACCTCGTCCTTGCTGAGCTTCTCGCTCGGTGCCGCGTTGGCGGCGTTCGCGCTCAGGGCGACGGCAGCGGCGGCTGCGGTGGTCAGCACGGTCACGCGCGTGCGGCTCGGCTGCTTGGGTCGACGGTGGGACGCCACGGAGACGGGCTCCTTCTTTTGAGTGATCACCCGTGTGGAGGTTCGAGCCCTGACCCTAGTGACCTTGCTGTGATCAGTTCAAATCCTCACACCAAAAAATCCCGTCCCGCAGTGCATTCTTTGCACACAACTCACATGCAGTGATCTCCGATTGACGCTACGTTGGGCGACAGTCCGGTCAATTCGGGCATTGCATATGCACCTTGAATGTTCAGGACAGTCGCTTCAGAAGCACCGCAGACGCGACGGGTCGGGCACCGGCCCTGGCGACCCCGTCGGCCACCTCGCGGTCGGTCGAGGCGACGATGACCGGACGCCCCGGCGGCTCCGCTCGCACCAGCTGGCGGATGAGCTCGTCGGCCGTGACGCCCGGCTTGGAGAACAGCACCCGGACGCCGCGCGGCGGGGCGAGCAGGACGGGCGCCGCCAGTTCGGCGCCGTCGAAGACACAGGTCACCTCGGCGCCGGTCTGCGCGGCGAGCTGCGAGAGCTGGCCGAGCAGCCGCAGGCGCTGCTTCTCCAGCGGCATCTGCGGATAGCCGGTCTTGGTGACGTTGTAGCCGTCGACCACCAAGTGCGCCTGTGGCAGGGCGAGAAGCTGGTCGAGAATGGCCGGATCACTGTCCGACAGGGCCCGCGCGGCGATGTCCTTCGGGGTCATTCGTCCCGGTTCGACCGCATCCACGGTCTCGGCCGGACGGACCGAGACGGGCGGCAACGCCAGTTCCCGGCGCAGTCCTTGGGCCGCCTCCAGCACGGTGTCGAGCAGCAGCCGTACCCGCATGTCCTCGACGCTGCGCCCCTCCCGGGCGGCCCGCCGGGTCGCCTCCAGGGCGGCCTCGGCCTCCCCCAGGCGGGCCTTGAGCCGCCGGGTCTCGCTCTCGGCGGTGGACACCTGGGCCTGCCCCTCGGCCCGCACGGCCTCGATCTCGCTCTGGACCTTGCGCAGGGCCGCCTCGCCGCGCTTGACGTCGCTCAGGGCCGCCCGGAGCTTGCGGTGAAGCGATTCCGCTTCCTTCTTCGCCGTCTCCAACTCGGTACGCAGCCGCTCGGTCTCGGCCCGGGTCTGCTCCCGGGCCCGGTCGAGCTCCTCGCGCAGCCGCTCCAGTTCGGCCCGGCTCTCCTCGTCCGCGCGCTCGGCGTCCGCCCGCTGGGCCTCCTCGCCGGCCGCGGTGACCAGCTTCACCCAGCCCGTGGGACGCAGTACATAGGCCGCGGCCGCCACGTCGAGCGGGTCCGCGGCCGGGGGCGGCGAGCCGGAGTCGAGGGCGCCGGCGAGTTCCGGCTGGGCCTCTCTCAGTTTCTCGCCGATGCGCTGCCGGAACAGGGCGTCGGTCTCCAGGGCCGCCGCCATGGCGTTCCCGGCGAACTTCGCCCGGCGGTTCGGGGCGAACCGGGCGTACTGCCGCAACTGGGCGGGCAGTTCGCCGACGGTCAGCCCGCCGAAACCGTCCGAGACGATCTGTACGACACGGCGTCGCACGCCGTCGGGCAGCGGACGGTCAAGCACCTCAGCGGTGCCGTCGCCCGGCCCCCCGCCTGTGGTCTCCACCATCCGTCACACCCCAATATCCGTACGGGGCCGCTCCCGGTCAGGAGTCGGCGCCCGGCCTGTCCACCAGTTCCACCTGGTCCACCGCGTTGCACCAGCGGCAGCGGACCGACTCGATGGTCTCACTGACCACCTCGCGCTCCTCGACCTTCGGCTCTCCGGCCAGGTCGAGATGGACGTACTCGACGACCTTCGAGGCGCGCGTCACGTCGAAACGCGTGAGGTTGCCGCAGAGGGAGCAGCGCCACCGCGTCGTGGCGGTAGGCAGGGGAACCGGCATCGTGGCTGTTCGCTTCCTTCTAGTGTCCGTGACGCGCCATCTGCCCGACGCGTGTGGCTCGTAACCCTACGGCCTGGTGGGGACTCGTCGCTGGTGCGTCCATGGCGGCGAGGCGGTCTGCGGGAGTGCGTCCCCTTACGTCATGCTCTGTGTCCATGATCAGCAACTGGAGCGCGGTGGCCGCGAGGACCTTCAGGGCGGTTCGGGGCACGCCGGCGCCGATGACGTACACCTTCATCGCCCTGTGCTGCCTGATCTTCGTGATGGGTCCGGCGTCGGGGCTCAATCCGGCGTACGGCACGGGGGACGCGCTGCTCGCCGTGCAGCGGGCGTACTTCCGGCACTGGGGCGTCATCCCCGCGAAGCTGTTCGAGCAGCCGGCGCAGGAGGCCCTCACCCCCGCCACGGCCCTCTTCGTGCACGGCAGCTGGGTGCATCTGCTCGGCAACATGCTCTTCCTCTACGTCTTCGGGGCGATGACCGAGGAGCGGATGGGCCGCGTGCAGTTCACCCTGTTCTACGTCGGCTGCGGCTATCTCGCGCTGATCGGCTACGCGGCCGCCAACGCCTCGTCCCAGCAGTCGCTGGTGGGCGCGTCCGGGGCGATCTCGGCGGTACTCGGAGCGTTCCTGTACCTGTTCCCCGATGCCCGTGTCACCAGTCTCCTCCCCTTCCTGTTCTTCCTCCCACTGCGCTTCCCGGCCTGGGTGGTCCTGCCCTTCTGGGCGGCCATCCAGTGGCTGGCGGCGGGCCGCGCCTCCCAGGGTCCGGGGGTGGCCTATCTGGCCCATCTGGTGGGCTTCTCGCTGGGCTTCGTCTTCGCGTGGGTGCGGTTCGGGCGGCCTACTAAAGTGAGGGACGCCCCAGCTCCGGCCCCCGAGGGAGAGAAACAGCCGTGATCACCGCGATCGTCCTCATCAAGACCAGCGTGGACCGGATCCCCGAGATCGCGGAGCAGATCGCTTCGCTGGACTCGGTGAGCGAGGTCTTCTCCGTCACCGGTACGTACGACCTGATCGCGATGGTGCGGGTCAAGGAGCACGAGGAGCTGGCGGAGGTCATCCCGGGCCGGATCAGCAAGATCCCCGGGGTGGAGGGAACGGACACGCACGTGGCCTTCCGCACGTACTCGCAGCACGACCTCGAGGCGGCGTTCTCGATCGGGCTGGACAACTAGCCGCTCGGTCGGGACGACCTACCCGCTCGGTCAGGACGGCTAGACGGTCACGTCGACCGCCGCGATCCCGGTGCCCGAGGGTACGTAGAGGCGGCCGGCGCGGACGACCGGGGTGTGCTGGTCGTCGCCCTGGCTCCGGCCGATGTCCGCGCTCCAGCGTGGCCCGCCGTCGACCAGGGCCAGGGTCTGGACGCGGTCGTCGACGCGGGCGTACACGGTGTCGCCGGACACCACCGCGCCGGGAAGCGAGGAGGTGCCGTCGCCGACCTGGCGCGTCCACGCCTTGGTGCCGTCGGCGGCGCGCAGCGCGTAGACGCCGCCGTTCTCGGTGGCGACGGCGAGGGACCGGTTGCCGGGGACCGGGGCCGTCGGACTGCTGTCCGGATTGCGCCACAGCCGCCTGCCGTCCGTGCTCCGGAAGCCCTGCAGGCCGGGGCCGGAGTCGGCGAGCAGCGTCGTGCCGGCCAGCGCCGACACCCTCACGTCGGTTCCGCCCGGCACGGACCACTTCCGGGAGCCGTCCGTGGCGTCCAGCGCCAGCAGCCGGTCTCCGTAGCTGCCGGTGTAGACCACGCCGCCCGCGACCAGCGGGATGCCGGTGGGGCCGGCGGGGGTCGTCACGAGCCAGCGCTCGCTGCCGTCGGCGGCGACGCAGCGCAGGCCGCCGGCGTCGGTGCCGCCCATGACGACGAGGACGTGGTCGCCGAGCAGGACCGGGATGCCGTAACCGTGGTCGCCGAGGGTCTGCTGCCACTTCGGGGTGCCGTCGAGGGCCACGGCGCGCAGGCGGCGCAGGTTGCGGTCGTGGTCCCAGGTCACGCAGAAGACGCCGGCCGCGGTGACCACGGGGGTCGAGACCTCGTCACCGAGCTTGATCTTCCAGCGGCGGCTTCCCGTGCGCGAGACGGCGTGCAGGGTGCCGCTGGAGCTGCCCAGGTAGACGGCGGAGCCGTCCGGGGAGAGGGCGACGCAGGGGCCGTCCAGCCCGCCGAGGCCACCGACGTCGTACTGCCACCGCAGCATGGCGGGCCCGCCGGTACGGTCCCCGCCCGTGCGGGACGCCCCCACGGACGTGCCTCCCCTCTCGCCCTCGCTCCCCGTCCCCCGCTGCCAGAGCCACCCTCCGACCCCGGCCCCCGCGGCAACGACGGCCCCACCGGCCAAGACCTGCAACAACCGCCGCCGCCCGGGAGCCACCACGCCCGCCGGGGTGACGGTGCTCGCGTACGCATCGGGCACGGAGGCTTCGGCCACAGGTGGAGCAACGGCAGCGCTCACGGACGCGGGGACACCGGTCCCGGATGCGCCTGCCTCGGCTTCGGCCTCGGACGCGCCAACGGCTGACGCACCCGTGCCGGCACCGATCACGAACGCGCTGGAATCGGCACCGGGCGCGGCGGCGTCGATCACAGACGCGTCCGATTCGGCCACAGCCGCGTAGGCATCCGCAACCGGTGCGGCGCCGTCGGTTCCGGACACGGCGATGTCGGCGACAGGCAGGGCACTTCCGGTCGCAGTCTGGTCGGCATCAGTCACGGACGCGGTGCTGTCAGCCCCTGGCACGGCGGCGTCGATCAAGGACGCGGCAGCGTGCGACGCAGACGCGTCGACATCGGTCGCAGGCGTGGCAACTCCGGATGCAGAAACCTTGCCGTCAGGCCCGGGCGCGACCATGTCGGCCCCCGGCGCACCGGCGTCGATCAAGGACGCGGCAGCATCCGCGCCGGACACGGCAGAGTGCGACGCAGACGCGGCGACATCCGTGCCGGGCACGGCAGAGTGCGACGCAGACGCGTCGACATCGGTCGCAGGCGTGGCAACGCCGGACGCGGAAACCTTGCCGTCAGGCCCGGGCGCGACCATGTCGACCCCCGGCGCACCGACGTCGATCAAGGACGCGGCAGCATCCGCACCGGACACAGCAGCGTGCGACGCAGACGCGGCGACATCCGCGCCGGACACGGCAGCTCCCGGTGCCGACGTCGCTGTCGGTGGTGTGGGGGTGTGTGGGGCCGCGTACTCCACGCCGGTCGCGTGGGGCGCCGGGATCCAGTGGGGGGTGGTGTGGGGCGGTGTGGGGTCGGGGGTGGCCGCGTACCAGCCCGGGCGGATGTCCGTGCGCAGTGAGGCCGGGGTGTGGCCGGTGGACGTCAGGAGGTCCGCGGGGGTCGGGCGCTCCAGTGGGTCCTCTCGCAGGCAGGCCGCCACCAGCGGGCGCAGGTCGTCCGGCACCCCGGACAGGTCGAAGTCGCGGGTCAGGATGCGCAGCAGGATCACCGAGTCCTGGCCCTCGCCGAACGGCTCGCGTCCGGCCGCCGCGTAGGCCAGGACCGCGCCCAGGGAGAAAACGTCGCTCGGCGGTCCCACCTGGCCGCCGTTGCGGATCTGCTCGGGCGAGACGTAGCCGACCGAGCCCACCACCGCGCCGGTGCGGGTCAGCGCCGTGGCCTCCAGGGCCCGTACGATCCCGAAGTCGATGACCCGGGGGCCGTCCGCGCCCAGCAGGATGTTGGAGGGCTTCAGGTCGCGGTGGACCATCCCCTTGGCATGGATGGCGGCGAGCGCCTCCCCGAGGGCCCCCGCCAGGACCCGTACCGCCGACCGGGGCAGCGCGCCCCCGTCCAGCACCGCGTCCCGCAGGTTCGGTCCCTCCACGAACTCCGTTGCCATCCAGGGCCGTTCCGCCCCGGTGTCGGCGTCCACCACCCGCGCGGTGTACGTGCCCGCCCCGCCGACGGTCTGCGCGGCCCGTACCTCATGACGGAACCGGGCCCGGAAGGTGCGGTCCTCGGCGTGCTCGGCGCGCACCACCTTCACCGCGAGCCGGAGTCCGGTGCGCGACTCGGCGAGATACACCTCGCCCATCCCGCCCGCGCCGAGCCTGCCCAGGACCTCGTACGGCCCGATCCGCCGCGGATCCGCCGCGCGCAGCGCGTCCACCCCGTGCTCCCCCGTCAAGAGTCCGGCTGACAGGGGGAGCGTATACCGCGGTGACGTACGGCGATCAGACGGCCGGGACGCAGCGCCCGTCCTCGGTGCGGTACTGCCACTTGGCGCCGTCCCGGACCAGTTCCTTCACGGCGTTCACGAACCGGTCGACGTGCTCGTCCGGCGTGCCCGCGCCGAAGCTGACGCGGACGGCGTTGAGGGACTTCTCGCCGGGCGCGGCCTCCGGAGCGCCGCACTCGCCCTGGGTCTGCGGGTCGCTGCCCAGCAGGGTGCGGACGAGCGGGTGCGCGCAGAACAGGCCGTCGCGGACCCCGATGCCGTACTCGGCGGAGAGCGCGGCGGCGAAGTGCGAGCTGTTCCAGCCCTCGACGACGAAGGAGATCACGCCGACGCGCGGGGCGTCGTCGCCGAAGAGGGAGAGGACGCGGACCTGCGGGACCTCGGCCAGGCCGTCCCTGACCTTGCGGATCAGGTGCTCCTCACGGGCCACCAGGGTGTCGAATCCGGCCTCGGTCAGGGCCTTGCAGGCGGAGGCGATGGAGTAGACGCCGATGACGTTCGGGGAGCCGGCCTCGTGGCGGGCCGCGGTCTCGTGCCACTCCACGGCCACTCCCCCGTCCGCACGGCGGCTGACCCCGCGGCTGGCGCCGCCGCCCGCCAGGTACGGCTCGGCCGCGCGCAGCCAGTCGGCGCGGCCGGCCAGCACTCCGGAGCCGAAGGGGGCGTACAGCTTGTGACCGGAGAAGGCGACCCAGTCGACGTCCAGGTCCTGGACCGACACCGGGTGGTGGGGGGCCAGCTGGGCGGCGTCCAGGACGATCCGGGCACCGTGCGCGTGGGCGGCGGCGGCCAGTTCGCGGACCGGCCACAGCTCGCCGGTGACGTTGGAGGCGCCCGTGACGCAGACGAGGGCCGGGCCGTGAGGGTCACGGTCGGCGAGGGCCCGCTCCAGGGTCGCGACCGCCTCGCGCGGGCTGCGCGGGGCGTCGAGGTAGCTGACCCGGGCGTCCTTCCAGGGCAGCAGCGAGGCGTGGTGCTCGGTCTCGAAGACGAAGACGTGGCAGTCGGCGGGCAGCGCGGCGGCGAGCAGGTTGAGGGAGTCGGTGGTGGACCGGGTGAAGATCACCTGGTCGGCGTCGCGGCAGTCGAGGAACTCGGCGACGGTCGCGCGGGCGTTCTCGAAGAGGTCGGTGGAGAGCTGGGAGAGGTAGCCGGCGCCGCGGTGGACGCTGCCGTAGTAGGGGGCGTAGGCCGCCACGTCGTCCCAGACGCGCTGGAGGGCGGGGGCGCTGGCCGCGTAGTCGAGCGCGGCGTAGGTGACTTCGCCGCCCGTGACGAGCGGGACGGTGACGTCCTCGCCCAGGACGGGCAGCGGCCCCGGAATGTCACAGCAAACGGTCCGGACGGCGGCAGCGGTGGAGACGGACATGGTGAACTCCCGTGAGAAGCAAGGCGGAACCACCACGCGAGCACGCACGGCTCAAGCGCGGGGAAGGTGAAAAGGGGTACGCGGAGGCGGGGCTCTACGCCCTATCGCATTCGCTTGCTCACAGAAGGCTCCCTCGACGACCAGGACCCCTGGTGTACGAGGGGTCCGCGCTTGCCGTAGACCTCGCTGCCTACGACCTGGTCCTCACCCGGGGCACCCCGCCACGGACGGAGGGTTGCCGGACAGTCGGCCGGGGCCTCATGACTGTCACTCATGACCTGGACAGGAAAGTACGTGAAGTGATCGCGGTCCCGCAACCCGTGTCCGGATCGCGGGACCGCCGACCGCTCATGTCAGGCGTTGCTCGCGGCCACCCACCGCTCCAGCACCCGCTTGGCCGAGCCCGAGTCGATCGACTCCGCGGCCTTGGCCATCTGGGCGCCGAGCTGCTCGGCGAGGGTGCCGGGGCCCGGGTCGAGGGCCACCAGGGCGGCCGCCGAGTTCAGCAGCACCGCGTCCCGTACGGGCCCCTTCTCGCCGTCCAGCAGCCGCCGGGCGACCTCCGCGTTGTACGACGGGTCCCCGCCCCGCAGCGCCTCCACCGGCACCAGTTCGAGGCCGACGTCCCGCGGGTCGAAGCTCTCCTCGGTGACCTTGCCGTCCCGGACGACCCAGACGCGGGAGGTGGACGTCGTGGTCAGCTCGTCGAGCCCGTCGTCGCCGCGGAACACCAGGGAGGAGTTGCCGCGCTCGGCCAGGACGCCCGCGATCATCGGCGCCAGCCGGGGGTCCGCGACGCCGACCGCCTGGGACCTGACCTTGGCCGGGTTGGTCAGCGGTCCGAGGGCGTTGAAGACCGTGCGGATGCCCAACTGGCCGCGGGCCGCGGCGACATGGCGCAGCGCAGGGTGGAACTTCACGGCGAAGCAGAAGGTGATGCCCGCCTCCTCCGCGACCTCGGCGACGCGCTGGGGCGTCAGGTCGAGGTTCACGCCGAGCTTCTCCAGGACGTCGGAGGAGCCGGACGCGGACGAGGCGGCCCGGTTGCCGTGCTTGACGACCTTGGCGCCGGTGCCGGCCACCACCAGCGCCGACATCGTGGAGATGTTCACCGTCTTCGCGCCGTCGCCGCCCGTGCCGACGATGTCGACCGTGCGGCCGGACACCTCGATCACCTTGGCGTGCTCGTACATCGCCCGGACGACGCCCGTGATCTCCTCGACGGTCTCGCCCTTGGCCCGCAGTGCCACCACGAAGCCGGCGATCTGCGCGTCGGTCGCCTCGCCGCGCATGATCCGGTCCATCGCCCAGGCCGTCGCGTCGGCGCTCTGGTCACGACCGTCCAGCAGGGCGTTCAGTACCTCGGGCCAGGAACGGCCCGCCGCGGTGTCGCCTCCAGCGGGGGTCACAGCGCTCATAAGCCGCTCCTGGGTGAGGTCCCGGATTCCGGGACGCCAATCTCAACAAGGTCCACCCTATCCAGCCGCCGGGCATGGCGAAGGGCCCCGTCCGAACACCGGACGGGGCCCCTGCCGTGGCGTGGCGTGCGCAGCGATCAGTGGTGGCCGTGGCCGCTCGTGATCTCCTTGTACTCCTCGACGGTGGCCTTCGGGATCTGGGACTCCTCGCCGTAGAGCGCGTCGCTGAGCTTGGCTCGCAGCTTCTGCGAGCCCGGCACCTTGCGCTCGACACCGTTCTCGTCGACCGTCGGGCCGATCTCGGCCGGCGCGTACTGCTCGTGCGCCGTGAGGGTGTGCAGCTGCTCCTGGCTGAGCGGCTCGTGGATCTCGATGAACTCACCGTGCGGCAGGCGCTTGATGATGCCGGTCTCGCGACCGTGCAGCACCTTCTCCCGGTCCCGGCGCTGCAGGCCGAGGCAGATCCGCTTGGTGAGGAGGAACGCCAGGACCGGTCCGACGAAGACGAAGATCCGGACGAACCAGGTGACCGCGTTGATCGACAGGTTGAAGTGCGTGGCCCACAGGTCGTTGCCACCGCCGACCAGCAGCGTCAGGTACACCGTCATCCAGGCGACACCGAGCCCGGTGCGCGTCGGGGCGTTGCGCGGGCGGTCCAGGATGTGGTGCTCGCGCTTGTCCCCGGTGACCCAGGACTCGATGAACGGGTAGACCGCGATCGCGACCAGGACCAGCGGGAAGATCACCAGCGGGATGAACACACCCAGGACGAGCGTGTGACCCCAGAAGTTGACCTCCCAGCCCGGCATGAAGCGGATCAGGCCCTCGGAGAAGCCCATGTACCAGTCGGGCTGGGCGCCGGTGGACACCTGGTCCGGACGGTAGGGGCCGATGGCCCAGATCGGGTTGATCTGCGCGACCGCGGCGATGGCCGCGATGACGCCGAAGACCAGGAAGAAGAAGCCTCCGGCCTTGGCCATGTACACCGGCAGCAGCGGCATGCCGACGACGTTCTTCTCGGACTTTCCGGGACCCGCGAACTGCGTGTGCTTGTGGTAGAAGACCAGGATCAGGTGGCCCACCACCAGGCCGAGCATGATGCCCGGCAGCAGCAGGATGTGGACCGAGTAGAACCGGGCCACGAAGTCGTGGCCGGGGAACTGACCGCCGAAGAGGAAGAACGACAGGTACGTGCCGACGATCGGCACGGACAGGACCGCGCCCTCCATGAAGCGGACACCGGTGCCGGAGAGCAGGTCGTCCGGGAGCGAGTAACCGGTGAAGCCGGTGAACATGCCCAGGACGAACAGCAGGAAGCCGAACAGCCAGTTGATCTCACGCGGCTTGCGGAACGCGCCGGTGAAGAACACGCGCATCATGTGCACGAACATGCCGGCCAGGAAGATCAGCGCGGCCCAGTGGTGGATCTGCCGGATGAGCAGACCACCGCGCACGTCGAAGGAGATGTGCAGGGTCGAGCTGAACGCCTCGGACATCAGCTGTCCCTGCAGCGGGACGTAGCTGCCGTGGTACACCACCTCGTTCATCGACGGGTGGAAGAACAGCGTCAGATACACACCCGTGAGGATGATGATGATGAAGCTGTACAGGCACACTTCGCCCAACATGAACGACCAGTGGTCGGGGAAGATCTTGCGCATGTTGGTCTTGGCCAGGGAGTAGATCCCGAGCCGGCCGTCGGCCCAGTCGGCGACGCGCTCGCCGGCGGGCGCCTTGCCGCGTCGCTCGTTGTTCTCGTTGGTGCTCATCCGCGCTCCCAGAATGCAGGACCGACGGGCTCTTCGAAGTCGCCGAGCGCCTCGAGGTAGCCCTCGTCGTTCACGCCGATGCGGAGCTGCGGCAGGGCGTGACCGGCGGGGCCGAAGATCACCCGGGCACCGTCGGAGAGGTCGAAGGTGGACTGGTGGCAGGGGCACAGCACGTGGTGCGTCTGCTGCTCGTACAGCGAGATCGGGCAACCGACGTGGGTGCAGATCTTCGAGTACGCCACGATGCCCTCGTGCGACCACGCGAGCTCGCGCTTGTCCTTGATGTTGTCCGGCTGGAGCCGGACGATCATCAGGGCCGCCTTGGCGATCTCTTCCTGGAACTCCTCGTCGGTCTCCTCCAGGCCCTCGGGCTTGGCGAAGGTCAACGAGCCGACGGCGACGTCCTCGGGCCGCAGCGGCTCGTTGGTGTTCATGTTGACGAGCAGCTTGCCCTTGGCCCACAGGGTGTGCCGCAGCGACGTCCCGGGCAGCGGGCCGAGGTCACGCAGCAGCATGACGCCGGAGAGCGGCACCAGGGCGAGCGCACCGAACATCGTGGTGCGGATCAGCCCGCGGCGGCCGATCGCCGACTCCTTGGCACCCTGCTTGAAGTCGGCGATGACCTTCGCCTTGACCTCCGGCGGCGCCGAGATCGCGTGACGCTCGTCGGCGATCTCCACGTCGGACATCAGGGTGCGGGCCCAGTGGACCGCGCCCGCGCCGATGCAGAACAGCGCCGCGCCGAGGGTCAGGCCCAGCGCGAAGTTCAGCGCGCTGACGTGACCGATCGGGAAGACGAAGATCGACTTGTCGTGCGGGATCGCCACGTACGAGGCGATGAAGCCGACGGTGGCGAGCATCGAGACCGTGAACAGCAGGGCGACGGCGCGCTCGGACCGCTTGGCGGCGCGCTCGTCGATGTCCTGGATCCGGTGCTCGTGGGGCGGCAGGCCCGGGTCCGCGAACGGGTCCTTCTCGTCCGCGATGCTCACCGCGCCGTGCGCGGTCTCCTGCTCAGCGGGCAGGTTCTCTTCTGGAATGTCTTGGCTACTCATGACTTCTTGGCCTTTGCGGTCCGAGCGGCGACCCAGACGGCGACCGCGATCAATGCGCCGAGACCGAAGATCCACGCGAACAGGCCCTCGGTGACCGGCCCGAGGCCGCCCAGTTCGAGACCGCCGGGGTTCTCCGTCTGGTCGCTGTCGACCGCGTTCAGGTACGCGATGACGTCCTTCTTGTTCTTCTCCGACAGGGTCGTGTCGGGGAAGGACGGCATGTTCTGCGGGCCGGTGAGCATGGCCTCGTAGATGTGCTTCGGGGCGACGCCCGCAAGGGGCGGCGCGTACTTGCCATCGGTCAGGGCGCCGCCCTTGCCGGTGAAGTTGTGGCACTGCGCGCAGTTGGTGCGGAACAGTTCACCGCCCTTGGCGATGTCCGCGCCCTCGGGGCTGTACTGCTCGCCCGTCGGCACCTGCGGACCCGCGCCCAGCGAGGCGACGTACGCCGCGAGCATGTCGATCTGGGCCTGCGTGTAGACGGGCTTCTTGCGCGGAGCCTGGGCGCCCTGGGAGGTGGCGGCGGGCATACGGCCGGTGCCGACCTGGAAGTCGACGGCCGCGGCGCCGACGCCCACCAGGCTCGGCCCGTCGGAGGAGCCCTGGCCACCGGTGCCGTGGCAGCTGGCGCAACCGACCGAGTAGAGCTTCTTGCCCTGCTCGATGGTCAGGGACTGGGCGGTTTCATCGGCCTGCGCCTTGCTCGCGGGCGCGAACGCGGAGTACAGCCCCCCCGTGGCCGCCAGCGCGAGGAGTAGGACGACGACCGCCGCCAGCGGATGGCGTCGTCGTGCGGAGAGCTTTTTCACGGATTACCCCGGTGTCAGGATCTTCTGCGTCGATGCTTCTGGGATGTGCGTTTCGAGGAACGCGTGCGGGAACGGCCCCGGCTACTTGATCATGTAGATCGTGGCGAAGAGGCCGATCCAGACGACATCGACGAAGTGCCAGTAGTAGGACACGACGATGGCCGCGGTCGCCTGCTCGTGGGTGAACCTCTTCGCCGCGTAGGTGCGGCCGAGGACGAACAGGAAGGCGATGAGGCCGCCCGTCACGTGCATGCCGTGGAAGCCGGTGGTCAGGTAGAACACCGAGCCGTACGGGTCGGAGGAGAGCGAGAGCCCGTCCTTCTTCACCAGCTCGGTGTACTCGTAGATCTGACCGCCGATGAAGATCGCACCCATGATGAAGGTGACGATGAACCAGGCACGGAGCTTCTTCACGTCACCGCGCTCGGCGGCGAAGACGCCCATCTGGCAGGTGAAGGAGGAGAGCACCAGGATCGTGGTGTTCGTCGCCGAGAACGGGAAGTTCAAGGCCTCGGCCATGTGCTTCCAGTGCTCTGGACCGGTCACCGATCGGAGGGTGAAGTACATCGCGAAGAGGGCCGCGAAGAACATCAGCTCGGAACTCAGCCAGATGATGGTTCCGACGCTGGTGAGGTTCGGCCGATTGACCGACGGGTGCGCGTGCCCGGTATCTACTGTCGTTGCTGTCGCCACGACCGACATTATGTCGGTCGCTTATCCCGCCCTCACTCCGGGGGGTGCCGTTCGGAGTGTCCGTACCGTGTGTACTGCCCGGATGGCCCATCCAGCGGTCTTTCGAAGTCCTGTCCGAGCCGCTGTTGACACGGTGTCGGAGGGGGTAGCATCCGGCCCATCGATCCTGTCCGTACGACGCTGACGTCCCGGAGGAACAATGCAGCCGACCGCCACGGTGCTGGTCTACAGCGACGACTCCAACACCCGCGAGCAGGTGCGGCTCGCCACCGGACGCAGGCCGGCTCCGGACGTCCCTGTGGTGGAGTTCGTGGAATGCGCGACTCCCGCCGCCGTTGTGACGGAGCTGGACAAGGGTGGCATCGACGTCTGCGTGCTGGACGGTGAGGCCGTGCCCATGGGGGGCATGGGCCTGTGCCGCCAGATCAAGGACGAGGTGTTCAACTGCCCGCCGGTGCTCGTGCTGATCGGCCGCCCGCAGGACGCGTGGCTGGCCACCTGGAGCCGCGCCGACGCGGCTGTGACGCTCCCTGTGGAGCCGGTGGAGTTCGCCGGTGCCCTGGCGGCCCTGCTGCGGCAGAAGAGGCTCCAGAGCGCCTAGGGGCCCACGGGCAGGGGGCCGGCGGTCATACCGCCGTCGGCCGGAGGCGGTCCGCGTCCTGGGGCTTCGGGGCGTCCTGCTTGCCGTTGGTCAGGGCGCTGCCCGAGCGCCACTTGGCCCAGTCGAGGTTCCAGTCGCCGAAGCCGTTGCCGAACGGCTCCATCTCGTGCCCGTTGGAGTTGACGACCTTGACCAGGTCGCCGGGGTGGAACGTGCCGAAGAACCACTCGGCGTTGCTGGTGTTCATACCGGTGCAGCCGTGGCTGACGTTCGCGGACCCCTGGGAGCCGACCGACCAGGGTGCCGCGTGCACGTACTCGCCGGACCAGGTGACGCGGGTCGCGTAGTACACGGGCAGGTCGTAGGAGTCGGAGCTGTCCTCGGAGATACCGACGGTGGTGCCGCGCATCCGTACGAAGTACTGCTTCTCCAGCACCACCTTGACGCCGTTGCGGGTCTCGAAGCCGGGCTTTCCGGTGGTGACCGGGATCGTGTTGATCAGCGCGTCGTTCTTGTAGACCGTCATGGAGTGCGCCGAGGCGTCCGTGACGCCCACGATCTTGTCGCCCGTGGTGATGGTCAGCGGCTTGGCCTTGCCGCCCCACAGCCGGTCGCCGATCTTCACGCCCTCCAGGTTGCTGTGCACCAGGATGGTCGCGTGGGCGGGCCAGTAGTCCTTGGGGCGGAAGTGCAGTTGCTTGTCGTTCACCCAGTACCAGGTGCCGTCCGCGGCGGGCGTGGAGTCCACCCTGAGGGCGCGCTCGACGACGGCCCGCTGGGCCTTGTCCTTGATGGGCTGGTTGAGGTCGGCCGTGACGGGCTGCCCGACGCCGTACTGGCCCGCCTTGGGCCCGAAAGTGACGTCCAGGGTCTTCTTGGTGGTGGGCTTGCTGGTGTCGAAGGTGAGGACCTTGCGGCCGGGGGCCCCGTCCTCGTCCTCGGTGCTGACCCGCACCGTGTAGTGGGCGTCCGCGGCCAGCGGGGAGGTGCTGTGCCAGCGGCTGCCGTCGGCGGCCAGTTCGCCCGCCACGTAGCGTCCCGTCGAGTCGGTGGCCGTGACGTCCGTGATGCGTCCCTCACCGTCCTCCGCGGTGACCTCCAGGGGCTTGTCCGGGTCGACCTTCTTCCCCGCCCCGGTGGGGCTGTTGAAGGAGATCTGGTCCGCTGCGTCGTACGGCTCGGCCGCCAGCGGGTTTTCGTCCGAACCACACGCGGTGGCGCCGGCGCCCAGGGCGGTCACCAGCAGCGTGCAGCCGACGACGACGGTGCGGGTGCGCGGAGAGGTTCTCATGGCCTCACGCTAAGAAGCTTCACCGGCCGCGGCGCGGTGGATGGGGCCGAACGGGGGACGCGCGCGGGGTGCCCCCGCACCGCAGACGAAGGAGCCCGGACCTCCTGACGGAGTGTCCGGGCTCCCCTGTTGGCGCGGCGCCGTGCTACTGGGTGCGGTTCTCACCGTGGTAGTACTCGAAGACCCAGCCGAACAGGCCGATCACGATGATCGGCGCCGAGAAGTACAGCAGCCACCAGCCGACCGCGACACCGAGGAAGGCCAGCGCGCCACCGATGCCGAGGGCGAGCGGCTGCCAGCTGTGCGGGCTGAAGAAGCCCAGCTCGCCCGCGTCGTCCGCGACGTCGGCCTCCTTGTTGTCCTGGGCACCCGCGTCGACCCGCCGGGCGGTGAAGCCCAGGTAGAAGCCGATCATGATGCTCAGGCCGAAGGCCAGGAAGAGCGCCGTGGTACCGGCCGGCTCCTTCGACCACACGCCATAGACGATCGCCATGACGAGGAGGAAGACGCTCAGCCAGACGAACAACCGGCCCTGGATCTTCACTTGCCGGCCTCCTTGCTGCCCGCGATGGCGCTGCTGCCGTGACCGGCGAGCTCCAGCTGCTCCATGGCGGCGATCTCCGGGTGGTGCAGGTCGAACGCCGGGGATTCACTGCGGATCCGCGGCAGGGTGATGAAGTTGTGCCGCGGCGGCGGGCAGGAGGTCGCCCACTCAAGGGAGCGGCCGTAGCCCCACGGGTCGTCGACCTCGACCTTCTTGCCGTACTTGGCCGTCTTCCACACGTTGTAGAGGAACGGCAGGATCGACAGGCCGAGCACGAACGAGCTGATCGTCGAGACCGTGTTCAGGGCAGTGAATCCGTCGGCCGCGAGGTAGTCGGCGTAGCGACGCGGCATGCCCTCGGCGCCCAGCCAGTGCTGGACCAGGAACGTGCCGTGGAAGCCGATGAACAGCGTCCAGAAGGTGATCTTGCCGAGCCGCTCGTCCAGCATCTTGCCGGTGAACTTCGGCCACCAGAAGTGGAAGCCGGAGAACATCGCGAACACCACGGTGCCAAACACCACGTAGTGGAAGTGCGCCACCACGAAGTACGAGTCCGAGACGTGGAAGTCCATCGGCGGCGAGGCCAGGATGACACCGGTCAGACCACCGAACGTGAAGGTGATCAGGAAGCCGGTCGCCCAGAGCATCGGTGTCTCGAAGGACAGCGAGCCCTTCCACATGGTGCCGATCCAGTTGAAGAACTTCACACCGGTCGGTACCGCGATCAGGAAGGTCATGAAGGAGAAGAACGGCAGCAGCACACCGCCGGTGACGTACATGTGGTGGGCCCACACGGTCACGGACAGACCGGCGATCGAGATGGTCGCGGCGATCAGGCCCATGTAGCCGAACATCGGCTTGCGGGAGAAGACCGGGATGACCTCGGAGATGATGCCGAAGAACGGCAGCGCGATGATGTACACCTCTGGATGGCCGAAGAACCAGAAGAGGTGTTGCCACAACAGGGCTCCGCCGTTGGCGGAATCAAATACATGGGCGCCGAACTTGCGGTCCGCCTCCAGGGCGAACAGCGCGGCCGCGAGGACCGGGAAGGCGAGCAGGATCAGGACGGCGGTCAGCAGCACGTTCCACACGAAGATCGGCATGCGGAACATGGTCATGCCCGGGGCGCGCATGCAGATGATCGTGGTGATGAAGTTGACCGCGCCGAGGATCGTGCCGAAGCCGGAGAAGGCCAGACCCATGATCCACATGTCGGCGCCGATGCCCGGCGAGCGGACCGCGTCCGACAGCGGGGAGTAGGCGAACCAGCCGAAGTCGGCCGCGCCGTCCGGGGTGAGGAAGCCACCGACCGCGATCGTCGAGCCGAACAGGTAGAGCCAGTAGGCGAACATGTTCAGACGCGGGAAGGCGACGTCGGGGGCACCGATCTGGAGCGGCATGATCCAGTTCGTGAAGCCGGCGAACAGCGGCGTCGCGAACATCAGCAGCATGATCGTGCCGTGCATCGTGAACGCCTGGTTGAACTGCTCGTTCGACATGAACTGCAGGCCCGGACGGGCCAGCTCGGCACGCATGAGCAGTGCCATCACGCCGCCGATCAGGAAGAACGCGAACGACGTGACGAGGTACAGCGTTCCGATCGTCTTGTGGTCGGTGGTCGTCAGCCACTTCACCACGACGTTGCCGGGCTGCTTGCGCCTGACCGGCAGCTCGTTCTCGTACGAGTCTTCAGCTGCCGCGGCACCCTGGGGTTCGTTGAGGATGCTCACAGGTTGTTCGTCTCCCGGTTCTTCTCGTGCGGCGTCTGCGCGATGCCGGCGGGAATGTAACCGGTCTGCCCCTTCTTGGCGAGGTCCTTGAGGTGCTGCTCGTAACGCTCGGGAGAGACGACCTTCACGTTGAACAGCATCCGGGAGTGGTCGACGCCGCAGAGCTCGGCGCACTTGCCGAGGAACGTGCCCTCCTGGCTGGGAATCACCTGGAAGGCGTTGGTGTGGCCCGGGATGACGTCCATCTTCATCAGGAACGGCACCACCCAGAAGGAGTGGATGACGTCACGCGAGGTGAGGACGAAACGGACCGTCTTGCCCTTGGGAAGCCAGAGGGTCGGGCCGGGGTTGCCGGTCTGCGGGTTCCTCGTGCCGGGCGTACCGACGTCGTAGACACCGCCGGCGTTCGCCGGGAAGTCCTTCTTGAACCGGTCCGGAATGGCGACCAGTTCCGGGGACGTCTTGGCGTTGCCGGTGGAACCGGGCACATCCGCGACGTAGTTGAAGCCCCAGCTCCACTGGAAGCCGACCACGTTGACCGTGACGTCGGGCTTCTTGGAGAGGTCCAGGAGCTTCGTCTCGTCCCGGGCCGTGAAGTAGAACAGGACCGAGATGATGATGATCGGGACCACCGTGTACAGGGCCTCGATCGGCATGTTGTACCGGGTCTGCGGAGGTACCTCGACCTTGGTGCGGCTGCGCCTGTGGAACATGGCCGCCCAGAGGATCAGGCCCCACACCAGCACGCCGACGGCGAGCGCGGCAGCCCAGGAGCCCTGCCACAGGGAGAGGATCCGCGGAGCCTCTTCCGTGACCGGGGTGGGCATACCAAGGCGGGGGAAGTCCTTGTATGTGCAACCGGTAGCGGTCGCCAGGACCAGGCCCGCGGTCATTGCCTGCAGCAGCTTCCGCCGCATCGGGCGCCGCGGCGAGCGGTCGGAGCCGTTGGGACTCACGTAGCGCCTTCCCGAGAGTCTCGCCCGCGCGTTTGGCTGCGGCCTTCTCGCTGGTCGGTCGCCGTCCTGCGTCGGGCAGGGGTTTGATGTTTATGCGGACCAAACCCTAGCCGACGCCCTCCGGGGGTTCGAGGGGAGGGTGCCATACGCGCTGCGGGTCACCCGAAAGCGCCTAGTAGCTCGGGGGTTCGTGTGGTTCGGCGGGTGCGGGAGCCTCTCGGCCGGTCGCGCAGTTCCTCGCGCCTTCGTGACCTGCCGCAAGCTTTAACGTTGCTGTATGTCCTACTTCGACGCTGCCTCCGGCGCTCCCCTTCATCCCGTTGCCCGTCAGGCGTTGTTGGCCTCTCTCGACGAGGGATGGGCCGATCCCTCCCGGCTCTACCGGGAAGGGCGCAGGGCGAGGCTGCTGCTCGACGCCGCGCGGGAGGCGGCCGCCGAGGCCGTGGGGTGCCGGAGTGATGAGCTGGTGTTCACATCGTCCGGTACGCGTGCCGTGCATATGGGAGTCGCTGGAGCGCTGGCCGGGCGTCGGCGGGTCGGACGCCACCTGATCGTGTCAGCGGTCGAACACTCCTCGGTGCTCCATTCGGCCGAGGCGTTCGAGGCGGACGGCGGGACGGTGACCCGGGTGCCGGTGCTGCGTTCCGGTGCGGTGAGCGTCGAGTCGTACGAGAAGGAGCTGCGGCCGGACACCGCGCTGGCCTGTCTGCAGTCGGCCAACCACGAGGTGGGGACCGAGCAGCCGGTCGCGGCGGTGGCCGGGGCGTGCCGGGCGGCCGGGGTGCCGCTGCTGGTGGACGCGGCCCAGTCGCTGGGCTGGGGGCGGGTGGAGGGCGACTGGTCGCTGCTGGCGGCGAGCGCCCACAAGTGGGGCGGGCCGTCCGGGGTCGGACTGCTCGTCGTGCGCAAGGGAGTGCGGTTCGCCTCCCAAGGGCCCGTGGACGAGCGGGAGTCGGGGCGTGCGGCCGGGTTCGAGAACATCCCGGCCGTCGTGGCCGCGGCCGCCTCACTGCGGGCGGTACGAGCGGAGGCGGCCGCCGAGGCGGTACGGCTGCGGGAGCTGACGGAGCGGATCCGGGCGCGGGTACCGCAGTTGGTGCCGGACGTGGAGGTGGTCGGCGATCCGGAGCACCGGCTGCCCGGGATCGTCACCTTCTCCTGTCTCTATGTGGACGGCGAGGCCCTGCTGCACGCGTTGGACCGGGAGGGTTTCTCCGTATCGTCCGGATCGTCCTGTACGAGCAGCACGCTGACGCCGAGCCATGTGCTGACGGCGATGGGGGTGCTGACCGAGGGGAACGTACGGGTGTCGCTGCCGCCGGGGACGGCCGAGGAGGACGTCGAGCGGTTCCTCGGGGTGCTCGCGGGGGCGGTGGCCGGGGTACGGGAGAAGCTGGGGGCGCCGGCTCCGGCGACCGTGGTGCGGGCCGAGGAGCTGGTGGTGGACGCCCTCGGCAAGCGCTGCCCGATCCCGGTGATCGAGCTGGCCAAGGTCATCGGGGACGTGCCGGTGGGCGGCACGGTGCGGGTCCTGTCGGACGACGAGGCGGCCCGGCTGGACATTCCCGCGTGGTGCGAGATGCGGGGGCAGGAGTACATGGGTGAGGAGCCGGCGGACCAGGGGTCGGCGTACGTGGTCCGCCGGGTGTCCTGATCAGGCCAGGTGCGCCTGGACCTCGGCGGCGGCGTCATGGCCGTACGCCTTGGTGAAGCGGTCCATGAAGTGGGCGCGGCGCAGCTGGTACTCCTGGGTGCCGACCGTCTCGATGACGAGGGTGGCGAGCATGCAGCCGACCTGGGCGGCGCGCTCCAGGGAGACGCCCCAGGCGAGGCCGGAGAGGAAGCCGGCGCGGAAGGCGTCGCCGACGCCGGTGGGGTCGGCCTTGCGCTCCTCCTCCGGGCAGCCGACCTCGATCGGGTCCTCGCCGGCCCGCTCGATGCGGACGCCGCGGGAGCCGAGGGTGGTGACGCGGTGGCCGACCTTGCCGAGGATCTCCTCGTCGGTCCAGCCGGTCTTGGACTCGATGAGGCCCTTCTCGTACTCGTTGGAGAAGAGGTACTTCGCGCCGTCCAGCAGTATCCGGATCTCTTCGCCGTCCATGCGGGCGATCTGCTGGGAGAAGTCGGCGGCGAAGGCGATGGAACGGGAGCGGCACTCCTCCGTGTGGCGGAGCATCGCCTCCGGGTCGTCGGCGCCGATCAGGACCAGGTCGAGGCCGTCGACGCGGTCCGCGACCGTCTTCAGCTCGATGAGGCGGGCCTCGCTCATCGCGCCCGTGTAGAAGGAGCCGATCTGGTTGTGGTCCGCGTCGGTGGTGCACACGAAGCGGGCGGTGTGCAGGGTCTCGGAGATACGGACCGACTCGGTGTCGACACCGTGCCGGTCGAGCCACGCACGGTAGTCGTCGAAGTCGAAGCCGGCGGCGCCGACCAGGATCGGCTTCGAGCCGAGCTGTCCCATGCCGAAGGCGATGTTCGCGGCTACGCCGCCCCGGCGTACGTCCAGGTTGTCGACCAGGAAGGAGAGCGAGACCGTGTGCAGCTGGTCCGCGACGAACTGGTCGGCGAAGCGGCCGGGAAAGGTCATGAGGTGGTCGGTGGCGATGGAGCCGGTGACTGCGATGCGCACGGCGAGGACTCTCCTGGAGGGGGGCGGGTTGACAGTTCACGCTACCGGGTTCGGGCGAGGCTCTGAAGTTGGCAAAACTACCCGATAGTAGATCTTTCTTCGCGCGGCTCGACGTGCTTACGGTTCCGCCATGACGAACCTGAAGGTCCATGCCTCCGTTCCGGCCGATCTCGACGGCGACCTGGCGTCGCTGCGCGGGGACTGTGCGCGGATGGCTCCCCACTGGGCCGCTCCCGAGCACATCGATGCCCGTCCGGTCTCCCCGTCACTCATCCACGGCGTGAAGGTCCCGGCCAGGTCCGCCCGACTGCTGGACGCGATGTCCGACTACGGCGACTGAGCGACGCCCCAGTGAAGTACGCCCCCTGATCCGCCCCGGCGCCTTTCAGGGAACCGCGCGCTCCCCCGCTGCGTCCCATTGCCGTCCCCCGTGAAGGGGATGCGGGATACGACCCAGCGAGGAGCGATGCGGTGAACACCGAGCGACCCGACCACGACGACGCGGAGGCCTCCGGCGGGCCGCGGAACACGGAGCCCGGCGACGGAACTCCCTCGGGCGACTCGGAGACGACGCAGGCACCGAGCACGGCTTTCGAAGCGACTACCGGCGAGAACGCGGAAGCGTCCGCCGGTACGTCAGCTGCCCCGGAGGCCGGGGACGACTCACCGACCGACAAGGCCCTGGGGGCGCAGGACGGCGAAGCCATGGGCTCGGAGGCCACGCGCGAGGCGCCAGGGGACGGCGCCGAGCCCATGGCCCCCGAGCCCCGCGCCGCACGCGGGACAGCGGGCGAGGCGGCCACCGAGCCGGAGGCCGGGCATCGGGATTCGGACAGCGCTGCGTTCACACCATCGGCCGAGGCCCAGGTTCCGAGCACCGACGCCACCGAGGCCGAAGCCGGGCACCGGACTGCGGACGACGAGCCCACCGGGCCGGAGGCCCGGCGCCCGGGCCCGAACAGCACCGACGGCGCGCCGTCCGCCGAGGCGGAGCCCCTGAACACCGAGGCCACCCAAGCCGAAGCCCGGCACCAGACTGCCGACGACAAGCCCACCGGGCCGGAGGCCCGGCGCCCGGGCGCGGGCAGTGCCGACGGCGCGGTGTCGGTCGGGGCGGAGGCTGAAGTCGCCGGGGCGGAGGGCGGCGGTTCCGGGTCGGGCGGCGAGGTCCCGGAGGTCGCACGGGACTTCGGCGGCGGGGATGAGCGGAGCGGGCGGCGGCGGTCGGTGGCGCTTGTTGCTTCTGTTGCCGCCGCCGTGTTGCTGGTCGGTGGTGGTGGGGCGTATCTGGCCGCGCATGCCGGTGGTGGCTCGGGAGGGAGCAGCGGGTCGGGGACGCCCGGGGGTGGAGGGACTCCCCCGCCGCTCGCCCTTGACGGCTATGCGTCCGCCTCGGGCGGTACGAACGGCATCGCGCCCGGTGAGCCCAATCCGTACGGCGTGACCTACGAGGCGAGCGGCAAGCTGCCCGACGGGCCCGGCTCGGCGGCCGTGTACCGGCCTGCCGGGGAGGTCACCGAGGACGAGGTGGCCCGGCTGGCCGAGGCGTTCGGGATCGACGGGACGCCGGTGGCCGAGGGGCAGACCTGGCGGGTCGGGCCGGACAAGGACGGCTCGGGGCCGAGTCTGCAGGTGAACAGGCAGGCGCCGGGCAGCTGGACCTTCAGCCGGTACGCGCCGGGTACCGACAACTGCAAGAGCACCCTCGTGTGCACCCAGGACCCCGGCGCCCCGGCCGGCGCCCCGGTGAGCGTGGCCGTCGCGCAGAAGGCCGCGGCACCGATCCTGAAGGCGCTGGGCCAGGACGACGCGAAGGCCGACGCGAGCCAGGTGATGGGCGCCCAGCGGGTGGTGAACGCCGATCCGGTGGTCGGCGGGCTGCCCACCTACGGCTGGACGACCGGTCTGACCGTCGGCAGGCAGGGTGAGGTGATCGGCGGCTACGGGCTGCTGAAGACACCGGTCAAGGGCGACACGTATCCGGTGCTGAGCGCGCGGAAGACGCTGGACCTGATGAACTCGGCACCGCGGACCGACGCCCGCATGGGCATCGGCGGCTGTGCCACCCCCGTACCACTGAAGGACCGGCTCGAACAGCCCTGCGGCGCGTCGACGTCGGCACCGACCTCGCCGCTGTCGGCGACTCCCACCCCGGCGCAGGACCCGTCCACGGTCACGGTGGACCGCGCGGTGTTCGGGCTGGCCTCGCACTCGGTCGAGGGGCGGCAGGCGCTGGTGCCGTCCTGGCTGTTCGAGGTGACGGGGGCGCAGGCGCGGGGCACCTTCACCGTCACGTATCCGGCGGTCGACCCGAAGTATCTGACCTCGTCGGCGCCGGCCACGGAACCGGCCTCACCGGGCGGTGAGCCGAGCTCGGCGCCGAAGACGAGGGACGTCCACGTCGACGGCTACACGGCCGACGACAAGGAGCTGACCGTGAGCTTCATGGGCGGGGTGTGCGCCGACTACAAGGCCTCCGCGGACGAGAGCGCGGACCGGGTGACGGTCACGGTGACCGAGAAGCCGTGGCCCAACAAGATCTGCATCATGATCGCCAAGCAGTTCCAGCAGACCGTCCAGCTGGACGAACCCCTCGGCACCCGCAAGGTCGTCGGCTCGGACGGCCAGGACATCCCGCTGCAAAAGCCGGGAGCACGACTGCCGCAGCCGTCCTCGGCGCGCTGACCACGGCGCGGGGATGCGCGAAGGCGGCGGCCCCGTCGGAGGGGGCCGCCGCCTTTCGCGGTCTTTGGGGTGCGGTTCAGCTGAAGGAGTCGCCGCAGGCGCAGGAGCCGGTCGCGTTCGGGTTGTCGATCGTGAAGCCCTGCTTCTCGATCGTGTCCACGAAGTCGACGGTGGCGCCGCCCAGGTACGGGGCGCTCATGCGGTCGGTGACGACCTTGACCCCGTCGAAGTCCTTCTCGACGTCGCCGTCGAGCGAACGCTCGTCGAAGAACAGCTGGTAGCGCAGGCCGGAGCAGCCGCCGGGCTGGACGGCGACGCGCAGCGCGAGGTCGTCACGGCCTTCCTGGTCGAGCAGGGCCCTGACCTTGGACGCCGCGGCGTCGGTCAGAACGATGCCGTCGGTGACGGTGGTGGTCTCGTCCGATACGGACATCTATCTCTCCCGGGTTGTACGGAGACTGCTTGCCGACAGTGCAACCGGCGGGCCCACGAATTCATTCCAGGCCGAGCACTTGCGTTTTCGGTTCCTCTTCATGCTCGCACACGCGTCGTGGAGCGAACAGTGAACCCGGGGCCGGCCCGGCGGGATTCACGTCACATCGACGCTATCGGCATCGTCAAACTGACGTGAACCGGTTATGATAGATAGCGTCAGTTCGACGAAAAGAAGAAAGGGTGCGTGTCGTGACCACCGCCCAGACCCAGGAGCTCGACGTACAGCCGACTCCCCTCGCCCTGCTGCTCCTCGGCCGTGATGCCGACCCCAAGAGCGAGCGCGGCGTCGAATGCCCCGGCGACCTGCCCGCGCCGTCCGACCCGGACCTGGTCGAGCGCGCCCGCGCGGCCAAGGAAAAGCTCGGTGACAAGGTCTTCGTGCTCGGCCATCACTACCAGCGCGACGAGGTCATCCAGTTCGCCGACGTCACGGGCGACTCCTTCAAGCTGGCGCGGGACGCGGCGGCGCGCCCGGAGGCCGAGTACATCGTCTTCTGCGGCGTTCACTTCATGGCCGAGTCGGCCGACATCCTGACGTCCGACGACCAGAAGGTCGTCCTGCCCGACCTGGCCGCCGGCTGCTCCATGGCCGACATGGCCACGGCCGAGCAGGTGGCGGAGTGCTGGGACGTGCTGACGGAGGCCGGCGTAGCCGAGCAGGTCGTGCCCGTCTCGTACATGAACTCCTCCGCGGACATCAAGGCGTTCACGGGCAAGCACGGCGGCACGATCTGCACCTCCTCGAACGCCAAGCGGGCCCTTGAGTGGGCCTTCGAGCAGGGCGAGAAGGTCCTGTTCCTGCCGGACCAGCACCTCGGCCGCAACACCGCCGTCCGCGACATGGGCCTGTCCCTCGCGGACTGCGTCGTCTACAACCCGCACAAGCCGAACGGCGGCCTGACCGCCGACGAGCTGCGCGCGGCGAAGATGATCCTGTGGCGGGGCCACTGCTCGGTCCACGGCCGCTTCAACATGGACTCGGTCAACGATGTGCGCGCCCGGATCCCCGGTGTGAACGTCCTGGTCCACCCCGAGTGCACGCACGAGGTCGTGGCCGCCGCCGACTACGTCGGCTCCACGGAGTACATCATCAAGACCCTGGAGGCCGCCCCGGCCGGGTCCAAGTGGGCCATCGGCACGGAGCTGAACCTGGTCCGCCGGCTGGCGAACCGCTACGCGCCCGAGGGCAAGGAGATCGTCTTCCTCGACAAGACGGTCTGCTTCTGCTCGACCATGAACCGCATCGACCTGCCCCACCTGGTCTGGGCCCTGGAGTCCCTGGCCGACGGCAACCTGGTCAACCGCATCGAGGTCGACAAGGAGACCGAGGCGTTCGCCAAGCTGGCGCTGGAGCGCATGCTGGCGCTGCCGTAAGACCCGCGTACAGCTGCTGCCGTAAGACGACCGCGTACAGCTGCCGTAAGACCCGCCGTACAGAAGCACCCCGCATGCACCGGAGCGGTGCCCCTCAAGATGACGAGGGGCACCGCTTTTCCGGCCCGCGAGGCGGCGGAGTCAGTCCGCTCTGGGGCGGACCAGGCCCGACTCGTACGCGATCACCACGAGCTGTGCCCGGTCCCGGGCGCCCAGTTTGGCCATGGCCCGGTTGACATGCGTCTTCACCGTCAGCGGGCTGACCACCAGACGCTCGGCGATCTCGTCGTTGGAGTGGCCGCCGGCGACCTGGACCAGCACCTCCCGCTCCCGGCCCGTGAGGGCGCCGAGCCGGTCGGAGCGGGCGGGGTCGCGGCCGTCGTCCCCCGCGTCGCCCTGGGCGAGGAACCGGGCGATCAGGCCCTTGGTGGCCGTCGGGGAGAGCAGGGCCTCGCCGCCCGCGGCGATCCGGATGGCGCTGAGGAGTTCCTCGGGCTCCGACCCCTTGCCGAGGAAGCCGGAAGCGCCCGCGCGCAGCGCCTGCACCACGTAGTCGTCGACCTCGAAGGTCGTCAGGATCACCACGCGGACATCCGTGAGGGAAGGGTCGGTGCTGATCAGGCGGGTGGCTGCGAGGCCGTCGGTGCCCGGCATCCGGATGTCCATCAGGACGACGTCGGCCTGCCGTTCCCGGGTCAGCCGTACCGCCTCCGCGCCGTCGGACGCCTCGCCCACGACCTCCATGTCGGGCTCGGAGTCGACGAGCACCCGGAACGCGCTGCGGAGCAGTGCCTGGTCGTCGGCGAGCAGGACACGGATCGTCATGCGGTCTCCCCCGTCGCGGCGGTGCGGGTCCTGACCGGAAGGATCGCATGCACGCGAAAGCCGCCGCCGTAGCGGGGACCCGTGGTGAGGGTGCCGCGCAGGGCCGTGACGCGTTCGCGCATGCCGAGCAGTCCGTGGCCGCCGCCCACCTCGACGGTGGCGTCGTCCCCGGAGCCGTCGTCGAGGACGGTGACCTCTATGTTCGGTCCCACGCGTACGACGCTGACCTCGGCCCTGGCTTCGGGGCCCGCGTGCTTCTGCACATTGGTCAGGGCCTCCTGGATGATCCGGTACGCGGCCAGGTCGACGGCGGCGGGCAGTGCGGTGCCCTGGTCGGCGCGGGCGACCTGGACCGGGAGGCCGGCGCTGCGGAAGGTGCCGGCGAGTTCGTCGAGCTGGCTGAGGCCGGGGGCCGGCTCGGTGGGGGCCTCGGGGTCGCCGGACTGGCGGAGCAGACCGACGGTGGCGCGAAGCTCGTTGAGCGCGGAGCGGCTGGCCTCGCGCACATGCGCGAGGGCCTCCTTGGCCTGGTCGGGGCGCTTGTCCATGACATGGGCGGCGACCCCGGCCTGAACGTTGACCAGGGCGATGTGATGGGCGACGACGTCGTGCAGATCGCGGGCGATGCGCAGCCGCTCCTCGGCGACGCGCCGCCGGGCCTCCTCCTCCCGGGTGCGCTCGGCACGCTCGGCACGCTCCCGCATGGCCCGGACGACCGTACGGCGGCTGCGGACGGCGTCTCCGGCGGTGGCGCCGATGCCGGTCCAGGCGAAGATGGCGAGGTTCTCCTGGGCGTACCAGGGCAGCGGGCCGGCGAGCATGGCGGCGCCGGTCAGCACGGTCATGGTGAGCAGGCCGACGCGCCAGGTGGTGGGCCGGTCGGTGGTGGAGGCGACGGTGTAGAGGGCGACCACGGCGGCCATCGCGACCGGTGCGCGGGGGTCACCGGTGACGCACTCGACCAGGGCGACGGTGCCGGTGATCGCGAGGACCGTCTTGGGGGCGCTGCGGCGGAGGACGAGCGCAGCAGCACCGACGGTCATGAGGACGAGGCTGAGCGGGTCCGGGCTGCGGATGCCCCAGATGGCGTCGGCCTCCCCGTGGGGGTCCACGAAGGAGCCGACGACCATGCACACCAGAGCGCCCGCCGCGATCGCCGCGTCGAGCGCGAGGGGGTGCGCCTTCAGCCGGCTGCGGGCGCGTTCCAGGGTGCTCACGGGGTGAACAGTACGTCGCCGGATGCCGCCGCCCCCAGCCCCGTCACCCCGGGATGAGACCGTCGTCGCTCAACAGTTCCCGGACCTCCTCCAGCGTCGCGTCGGGTGACGGGAGGATCAGGTCGGAGGGGGCCAGGGAGTCGTCGGGTACCGGTTCGCCCAGGTCGCGGACCTTGGCGAGGAGTGCCTGGAGGGTGCGGCGGAAGGCCGGGCCGTCGCCGTTCTCCATCTCGGACAGGAGCTCGTCGTCCAGCTTGTCGAGTTCGGCGAGGTGGCTGCCGGCCAGCCTCACCTGACCCTCCCCCATGATCCGTACGATCATGTCCGCCATCTCGGCCCTCCAGGCTTGTGGCTACTGCTTGTCGAAGCGCGGGGTGTCCTGCGGCTGCTGCTGGGACTGCGACTGGCCGGTGCCGCCCTCGATCGCCTGCTGGGGCGAGCCTCCGGCCAGCTCCGCCTTCATGCGCTGCAGTTCCAGCTCTACATCCGTACCACCGGAGAGCCGGTCCAGCTCGGCCTGGATGTCGTCCTTGGCCATGCCGGAGGGGTCGTCCAGGGCGCCGGAGGCGAGGAGCTCGTCGATGGCGCCGGCGCGGGCCTGGAGCTGGGCCGTCTTGTCCTCGGCGCGCTGGATGGCCAGGCCGACGTCGCCCATCTCCTCGGAGATGCCGGAGAAGGCCTCGCCGATGCGGGTCTGGGCCTGGGCCGCGGTGTAGGTCGCCTTGATCGTCTCCTTCTTGGTGCGGAAGGCGTCGACCTTGGCCTGGAGGCGCTGGGCCGCGAGGGTGAGCTTCTCCTCCTCGCCCTGGAGCGTGGTGTGCTGTGTCTCCAGGTCGGTGACCTGCTGCTGGAGGGCGGCGCGGCGGGACAGCGCCTCGCGGGCCAGGTCCTCCCGGCCCAGCGCGAGCGCCTTGCGGCCCTGGTCCTCCAGCTTGGTGGACTGCTGCTGGAGCTGGTTGAGCTGGAGCTCCAGGCGCTTGCGTGAGGTCGCCACGTCCGCGACGCCGCGGCGGACCTTCTGGAGCAGTTCCAGCTGTTTCTGGTACGAGTAATCGAGGGTCTCGCGCGGGTCCTCGGCCCGGTCAAGGGCCTTGTTCGCCTTCGCGCGGAAGATCATCCCCATACGCTTCATGACACCGCTCATGGGCTTCGCGCGCCCCCTTCTGACGGACTCCAGCTCACAGATCTGCGACAGAACCCACAGTACGGGCCCTGACTCCATTACCGCACTGTTCGGGGACGGATGCGCTCATCCCCAAGGACGACTACGGACGGTCCCGCTCCGGCGTAGGGAGTAGGTGGTCCCCGAGGCAGCCCCCGAGGCAGCCCCCGAGGTGACTGCCGGGTGAACCGCCTGCAACGTCCCCTCTGTCCCCCTACAGACGACTGGTGTTGCCGGATCGTTCCCCGCTCCGCTGGGGTCTACGCCCCGCCACCCCGTACCCTTGGGTTTTGTGTTTCGTAGCCGTTCAAAGGACGAGAAGGCGCCCACCGACAAGGTGCCGGTGACCGACTCCACGCAGCCCCGTGACCCGCAGGCCCCCAAGGGCAGGCCCACGCCCAAGCGCAGTGAGGCCCAGTCCCAGCGCCGCAGCGTCGCCAACACGCCGACGACCCGCAAGGAGGCCGCCAAGCGACAGCGCGACGAGCGCCGTACCCAGATGGAGCGGCAGCGTCAGGCGCTGGCCGGCGGCGACGAGCGGTATCTGCCCGCCCGCGACAAGGGCCCGGTCCGCAAGTTCGCCCGCGACTGGGTCGACTCGCGCTTCAACGTGGCGGAGTTCTTCCTGCCACTGGCCGTGGTCATCCTCGTGCTGAGCGTCGTGCGGGTGGCCTCGCTGCAGAACATCGCGCTGCTGCTCTGGCTCGTGGTGATCGTGCTGATCGTGCTCGACTCGATCGTCTCGGCGTTCCGGCTGCGCAAGCGGCTGGGCGAGCGCTTCCCGGACCAGAACCGTCGGGGCGCGGTCGCCTACGCCCTGATGCGCTCCCTCCAGATGCGCCGGCTCCGGCTGCCGAAGCCGCAGGTCAAGCGCGGAGAGCGGCCCTGAGCGCAGAGGCTTTCTCCGGGGGTGCGGCCGATGCCTGGCTGAGCAGGCTGGGCGGTCTGCGTGATGTCGTACGACAGGAGCTGGTGGCCCGGCAGCTCGATGAGCAGATAGCCGGGCGGTTCCCGGTCGGGCAGCGGCTGCGGGTGCTCGACGTGGGGATGGGCCAGGGCACGCAGGCGCTGCGGCTGGCCCGGGCCGGGCATCATGTGACCGGCGTCGAGCAGGACGCCACGATGATCGCGGCCGCCCGTGAGGTCCTGTCCGGGCAGCCGGAGGGGATCCGCGAGCGGATGCGGATCGTCCAGGGCGACGGGCGGGACACCGGCGTGCACTTCCTGCCGGGCAGCTTCGACGTGGTGCTCTGCCATGGCGTGCTCATGTACGTCGAGGAGCCCGACCCGCTGGTGGCCGGGCTGGCCCGGATGCTCGCCCCGGGCGGACTGCTGTCGCTGCTGGTGCGCAACGGGGACGCGCTGGCCATGCGGCCGGGGCTGGCCGGCGACTGGGCCGGGGCGCTGGGCGCGTTCGACACGACGGCCTACCGGAACCGGCTGGGGCTCGACGTACGGGCCGACCGGCTGGAGACGCTGACGGCCACGCTGGCCGGGATCGGCGCCCCGCTGCACGCCTGGTACGGCGTACGGGTCTTCACCGACACGGCCGCGGACGGCACGGAGATCCCGGCCGACCTGGACACGCTGCTGGCCGCCGAGGAGCGGGCCGGGCGGACGGATCCCTACCGGGGGGTCGCGGCGCTGCTGCATCTGTGCGGCGTACGGGGCTGAGCCGCCGGGGCGAAAGGGAACGGGGCGGCCGCGTCGGCGGGACCGCCCCGTGAGAGCCGACCCGGAGGTCCTACGACTCTTCGGCGTGCAGGTTCATCGGCCCGTAGATCTCCGTCGTGTCCTCGAAGAGCCGCACCTGGTCCGCGCCGCCCTCGAGAAGGGCCTTCCAGTGCTCACCGATCCATGACTCGGCATCCCCCTGCGTGGTGAATTCCTCGGGCTGCACCGCGGGCTGGACCTCCGTCCCGTCGGCCTTCTCGAACCGCCACGTCCATGCCGCCATGTACGCCTCCAAGGTGTCGGCACGTGCAGATCAGGGGCCGGAATCTTGATCGGCTCCCGCCTGCGTCAGCCTATTCGCTCCGCTGGGTCGGCGGTGAGAGCACTGCGGGTTGTGGATCAACTCTCGGCCGGTGGGGGCTTGTCGCGCAGTTCCCCGCGCCCCTACTGGTGCCCCTTCGGGGCTACCAGTGCGCGAGACCTGCGCCGCCGGGTGAAAATCGGTCCGTGGAAGTGACCTTGCTCGGAACCGGTGCCCCCGCGGGACTGCCCCGCCCCGCATGTCCCTGTGCCGTCTGTGCGACGGCGTTGGGGCCGGATGCGCGGGCTGCTGCCGCGCTGCTCGTGGACGGGGCGCTGTTGCTCGATCTCACGCCCGGGGCGGCGTTCGCGGCCGCTCGGGCCGGGCGTTCGCTGGGGGGTGTGCGGCAGGTGCTGCTGTCGCATCCGCACGACGGGCCCGCCGTGGAGGTGCCGGCCGGGCTGCCGCAGCCGGTGCGGGTGCCGGACGGGCGGGAGTTGGCGCTGCTGACGGGGCATCGGGTGCGGGCGCTGGCGATGGACGCGGGCGGCACCGGGTACGCGGTGACCGGGCCGGCGGGGCAGCGGCTGCTGTATCTGCCGCCCGGGTCCGCGCCGGCCGGGCTGGAGGAGGGGACGGTTCCCGCCGAGGTGTACGACCTGGTCCTCGCGGACGTCGTGGGGCGGCCGGACGCGCTGGCCAAGCTGCGGGCGGTGGGGGCCGTGGGGCCGACGACGGATGTGGTCGCCGTGCATCTGGACCACGATGTGCCGCCGGGCGCGGAGTTGCGGCGCCGGCTGGCCGCCGCGGGGGCGCGGGCGGTGCCGGACGGGGCGACCTTGGTGGTGGGGGCGTACGAGGAGGTGCCCGACGTGCCGCGGCGCACGCTGGTCCTCGGTGGCGCCCGGTCGGGGAAGTCCGTGGAGGCCGAGCGGCGGCTGGAGGCGTTTCCCGACGTGCTGTACGTGGCGACGGGCGGTTCGCGCAACGGGGACACCGAGTGGGCGGCCCGGGTGGCCGCGCACCGGGAGCGGCGGCCGGGGTCGTGGCGTACGACGGAGACCTGCGACCTCGTGCCCCTGCTGGCGGAGGACGGGCCGCCGCTGCTGATCGACTGTCTGTCGTTGTGGCTGACGGATGCGATGGACTCGGTCGGGGCGTGGGACGACGCGGAGTGGGCGGCCGGGGGTGAACGGGCGTTGCGGGAGCGGGTGCGGGAGCTGACGGCGGCGGTGCGGGCCGCCCGGCGGACCGTGGTCGCCGTGTCGAACGAGGTGGGTTCGGGGATCGTGCCGGCCACCGCGTCCGGGCGGCGCTACCGGGATGAACTGGGGCGGCTGAACGCGGCGTTCGCGGCCGAGTGCGAGCAGGTGCTGCTGGTGGTGGCGGGGCAGGCCCTGGTGCTGCGGCCTTGAGGGCTACGCAGGTTGTGCCGGGTTCTTGCGGGCGATGATCCGGTAGGCGTTGGAGAAGCGGGTGCGGCGCAGGAGCGGGGCCAGGGTGTGGTCGAGGGCTGTCGCGGCGGTCACCAGGGGGGTGGTCGCCGGGTGCCATGCCCTGGGCAGGACATGGGTCAGGGCCAGGGAGAGGGCCGCTGACAGGTCGTAGGGGATGTGGGGGGCTCTGCGGTCCGTGGTGACGATGGTGCAGCCCTGGGACTCCAGTTCCGCGCGCAGGTTGTCCAGGGGCATCAGATGGAGATGGCGGGGCTGGCTGTAGGGGAGCCACCACTTGCCCAGGAGCGTGGCGAACGCGCTGTGGGGGTCGGGGACTTCGACGAGGAGATGGCCGCCGGGGCGCAGGGCGGTGAGGGCGGCGCGGAGTTCGGCGCGCGGGTCGGGGGTGTGCTCCAGGTGGTGGAACATGCTGACCACGTCGTAGCGGGAGCGCAGCCGGGCGAGTACGGCGGGGGTGGTGAGGTGGCCCTGGTGGGCCTCCTCGATACGGCCGGCCGCCCGGGCCCACTCCACGCGCGGGGTCGGGTCCAGGCCGTCGAAGGACGTGTAGGCGAAGAGTTCCCTCGCCGACTGAGGGAAGTGGGCGTGGCCCGTGCCGACGTCCAGCCAGCTCTCCGGCTCGGGCAGGGCGAGCATCGCGCGGGCCGCGGCCCGGTGGCGCCGCCGGCCGGCGCGGGCGGCGAGGATGCGCTCGGCGAAGTCCTCCAAGTGCCCTTCGTAGAAGTCCCGGTGGTAGAGGGCGAGTCCCTCGGAGGTGAGCCGTGGGTTCTGGAAGGCGTGGGCGCAGTCGCGGCACTCGTCGACGACGAACGTGCCGGGCCTGTGCCGGGTGAAGTCGGGCGCGCGCAGCCGGGTGCGCAGGCGTCTCGAACCGCACCAGGGGCAGTCCTCGCGGCGCGGCTCGTGGAATCCGTCGGTGGACTGCGGGGTGGGGGGCGAGGGCGGCATGGGCGGCTCCCTGTACGACAATCCGCTGCAAAGCGGAACGTATGGGATTCCGATCTTGGGTGCCAAGACGCCGTCCGGGTGGGGTGGCGATGTGGCGCGGAACCGTTGGTTCTCTGCCGGTACTGTTCGGCGAATGAGCTCGCTTAATCTCGACGACTTCACCGATCTGATCGAGCGCCCGGACGGGGGCGTGCGCCGTGACGCCGAGGCGCGACGGGAACGTCTGGTCGTGCCGCCCGGGTCGCTGGGGCGTCTGGACGAACTGGGTGAGTGGCTGGCGGCCGCGCAGGGCGCGGTGCCGGTACGACCGGTCGAACGGCCGCGGGTCGTTCTCTTCGCCGGTGACCACGGAATCGCCGAACTGGGCGTCTCCGCGCGGCCCGCGGGCAGCGCCGAGCTGCTGGTGCGGTCCGTGCTGGAGGGGGCCAGCCCGGTGTCGGTGCTCGCGCGGCGGCTCGGTGTGCCGGTGCGGGTCGTGGACATGGCGCTGGACTGCGAGCCGGACGCGCTGCCGCAGGACGTCGTACGGCACCGGGTGCGGCGCGGCAGCGGTCGTATCGACATCGAGGACGCGCTGACCGCGGAGGAGGCGGAGGCCGCCTTCCGTGCGGGTGTCGCGGTGGCCGACGAGGAGGCCGACTCGGGTACGGATCTGGTGGTGCTCGGGGATGTGAGCGTGGGCGGGACCACGGCGGCGGCCGTGCTGGTCGCGGCGCTGTGCGGGACCGACGCGTCGGTGGTCACCGGGCGGGGCGGGCTCGCGATCGACGACCTGACCTGGATGCGTAAGTGCGCGGCGGTCCGTGATGCGCTGCGCCGGGCCCGGCCGGTGCTCGGCGACCAGCTGGAGTTGCTCGCCACCGTGGGCGGGGCCGACCTCGCCGCGATGACGGGGTTTCTGCTGCAGGCCGCCGTACGGAAGCTGCCGGTGATCCTGGACGGGGTCGTGGCGGCCGCGTGTGCGCTGGTCGCGCAGCGCGTCGCGTTCCGGGCGCCGGACTGGTGGCTGGCCGGGCACGGCAGCGGGGAGCCGGGGCAGGCGAAGGCGCTGGACCGGATGGCCCTGGAGCCGCTGCTCGACCAGGGGGTGACCGTCGGGGAGGGCGCCGGGGCGCTGCTCGCGCTGCCGCTCGTGCAGGCCGCGGCGGCGCTGGCGGCGGAGCTTCCCGAGAAGGAGCCGGAGAAGGACGCCGAGGACGGCTCCGACGCGGACGCCGCGAAGGACGCGGTGACGGACGCCGGGACGGACGCGGAGAAGGGCGTCGAAGAGGACTAATCCGAAGAGGGCGGTCCGGCCTGAATGACGCGGTTCGCCGTGTCCGCGCCCATATGATCCTCCCCTATGGGAGATGCCCGAATTGCCGCTGAACAGGAAGCCGGCCCGGGGCGCCCGGGTGACACGGAGCGGCGGTCCACCGGGGCCTCCCGGCGGGCCGCCGCCTTCGCCGTCTGGTACTTGCGGGCCGTCGCCTTCATCAACTTCCTCAGCGCGGTGTGGGTGTCCCTGGGGCAGGACGTGCGGCGGCACAACCAGGAGAACTTCTTCACGCCGTATCTGCTGACGGCCGGCTTCGCCTCCGGTGTCTTCACCGCCTTCCTGGCGATCACCATGCGGCGCCGCAAGCGGGCCGCGTGGATCCTGAACCTGGTGCTGAGCGGGGTGTTCCTGGCCCTGTTCGTCCTCGCCATGGCGTTCCCGGAGATCCGGCAGTACGCACAGAACTGGATCTCCCTCGTCCTCACGGCCGCCTTCGTCGGCGCGCTGCTCGTGGGGCGGCGGGAGTTCTACGCCAAGGGCGACCGGTCCAACCCCAAGCTCGCCGCCACCGTCGCGGTCGGCGGCGGGCTGCTCGCCTCCCTGCTGGCCGCGCTCCTGGTGACGGTCACCGACCAGGCGCCGGACGCGGCCCGTTCGACGTTCACGGAGCGCTGGCACTACGGCACGCTGCGGCTGATCTCGGTCGCCGCCGACGAGTCCCGCTTCCCCGGGATCTCCACGCCCAACTGGGTCAACGTCGTCATCAACGTGCTCAGCACGATCCTCGTCCTCGCCGTCCTCTACGCCGCCTTCCGCTCCCGGCGCGCCGTCGACCCGCTCACCGAGGACGACGAGAAGCGGCTGCGGACGCTGCTCGACCGGCACGGCGAGCGGGACTCGCTCGGGTACTTCGCGCTGCGCCGGGAGAAGAGCGCGGTGTGGTCGCCGACCGGGAAGGCCGCGGTGGCCTACCGGGTGGTGGGCGGGGTGTCGCTGGCCTCCGGGGATCCGATCGGCGACCCGGAGGCCTGGCCCGGGGCGATCGTGCCGTGGCTGGCCCAGGCGCGCGAGCACGGGTGGATCCCGGCCGTGATGGGGGCGAGCGAGGAGGCCGGGACCGTGTACGCACGGCACGGGCTCGACGCCCTGGAGCTCGGCGACGAGGCGATCGTGGAGGTGGCCGAGTTCACGCTGGAGGGGCGGGCGATGCGCACCGTCCGGCAGGCGTTCAACCGGGTGAAGCGGGCCGGGTACCAGGTGCGCATCCGGCGGCACGCGGACATTCCGGCCGACGAGATGGCTTACCTCGTCGGCCGGGCCGACGACTGGCGGGACGGGGCGACCGAGCGCGGCTTCAGCATGGCGCTCGGGCGGCTCGGGGACCCCGCCGACGGACAGTGCGTGATGCTGGAGTGCACGGACGCGAACGGCGAGCTCAAGGCGCTGCTGTCATTCGTCCCCTGGGGTCCGCAGGGACTGTCGCTCGACCTCATGCGGCGGGACCGGGACTCCGACAACGGACTGATGGAGTTCATGGTCATCGAGCTGCTGCGGCGGGCCCGGGAGATCAAGATCACTCAGGTCTCGCTGAACTTCGCGATGTTCCGTTCGGTCTTCGAGCGTGGCGCACGCCTCGGTGCCGGGCCGGTACTGAGGCTGTGGCGGTCGCTGCTCAGCTTCTTCTCGCGCTGGTGGCAGATCGAGTCGCTGTACCGCGCCAACGCGAAGTACCGGCCCATCTGGGAGCCCCGGTTCCTGCTCTTCGAGAAGAGCGCGGACCTGCCGCGCATCGGCCTGGCGTCGGCGCGCGCGGAAGGGTTCCTGGAGGCACCTGGGCTGCCGAAGTGGCTGCACCGAAAGCACCTGGAGACGTACAGATGAGGACACTCGCCCGCTGGGTCCGCGCCGAATGGGGACTGCTCTGGGTCACCGTGCGCGAGCCGCTGCTCAAGCGGCGCTGGCGAGCGCTCCCGATGACGCTCGCGGCGGTGTGTCTGACCGCGGCGCTGCAGTTCGTGCAGAACCAGTCCTGGGGCTACCGGTTCGTGCAGAACATCGGGGCCGTGCGCGCCGAGGACCCGCTGTGGCTGGGGCTCCTGCGGACTCCGCTGTCGCTGTTCGTGCCGGCCCTGGACCTGCCGGTGTGGGGTGCGCTCGCCCAGATCCTGTTCGTGTTCGGGATCGCCGAGATCTGCCTCGGCTGGTGGCGGACGCTGGCCATCGCGTACGTCGCCACACTCGCCGGAACCCTGTACGCCCGCCTCGGCATCGCCCTGGGCCCGCACGCCCCGCTGGGCCTGCCGGCCTCGGACGCGCTGGTGGTGGACACCGGTCCGTCGGCGGCCGTGGTGGGGCTCGCCGTGTACGTGGGGTGGCGTTACGGCGCCCATGTCACGGCGGCCGGAGTGGCCATGGCGATGATCGCCGAGGTCGTGGTGCGGGAGAACCTCGCGGGCAAGGAGCATCTGGCCGCGATCGTGGGCGTCACGGCGCTGTGCGGGGCGACGGCCCTGCTGCACCGCCACCGCCACGCCCTCGTACGCCTGAGGAGACGAGCGGGCTCCGACCGGGAATTACCGCCGCTGCGTACCTGAGCCCGAGCCGACGGCCGTGTCCTCAGTGGTGGCCGGGAAGGCTCGGCGGGTTCGAGTCGGGTTTGCCTGCGATCCAGTTCTGCAGGGTGCGGCTGGGGCCGGCCCAGCGGCGGTCGTGGCGGTAGGCGCGCAGGGTGGCCCTCGCCCTGGCCCGGGGGCGCTTGCGGTAGAAGTGTCTGGCCCAGGGGGAGGCGGGGCGGGCCAGACGGATCGCGCCGACGAGGGCGACCACCGGCACGATCACCCCGAACAGCGCGGTGCGCAACTTGCCCTTGGAGAGCGCGACGAGGGCGCAGACGAAGTTGACCGCGATGGTCACGATGACCGTGCCGCGGTCCTGGAGCTCCTCCTGCGAGAGGTCGTTGACGCCGAAGGGCGCGAAGCCCGCGAGGAGCAGCCCTACGAGGGCGGCGGTGACGACGACGACCTCGATGCTCTTGCGGCCCTCCTCGGTCCAGTAGACGTCGGCGAGGTGCAGGATCAGCGCGAACTCGTCGAGGACCAGTCCCGCGCCGACACCGAAGACGACCGCGGCGAAGGCCGCTTCGAAGCCGTGCCGGTCGGCGGCGGCGACGGCCCCGAACCCCCCGACGACGGTGAGGATGACACCGGGCACGACGTGGTGGATGTGCAGCCCGCCCGCCTTCACATTGCCGAACGGGCCTCTGCCCGCCCGGATCAGACGGGTGATGACCCGGGTGATCAGAAAGGTCAGGACGAAGGCGGCCAGCGCGAGGAGCAGCGGAAGCTTGCCGGGTTCGATGATGTTCCGCTCCAACCAGTGCCCCATGTGCGCACTTTATCCCTGAATGCCAGGTCCATCGCTGAGTGTCCCGGCGATCCCGCCCGGTCTCCCCGGCGGCCGAACGGATCGGTCCGGCCGCCGGGTAACCTGCGCCGGTGTCCAAGATCCCCTGGCCGGACGGCCTGCGCTTCGCCTTCGGCACCCTCACCGTGCTCCCGGTGCGTGTCACCCGCTGGGACCGGGACGCCGCACGCGGCGGCATGCTCTGCGCTCCGCTGGCCGGGCTCGTGGTCGGCGGCTGCGCGGCGGCGCTCGGCGGCCTGCTGCTGTTCCTCGGCGCCGGGCCCCTGCTCGCGGCCGTCGCCACCGCCGCCGTACCCGCGGCCCTCACCCGGGGCCTGCACCTCGACGGTCTCGCCGACACCGCGGACGGGCTGGGCAGCGGCAAGCCCGCCGAGGACGCGCTCCGGATCATGAAGCAGTCGGACATCGGCCCGTTCGGGGTCATCACCCTCCTCTTCGTCCTGCTGACCCAGGTGGCCGCGCTGGCCCAGGCGTACGGCGGCTCATGGGCCCGGGGCGCGCTCGCCGCGATCGTCTCGGCGGCCGCCGCCCGGCTGGCGCTGACCCTCGCGGCCCGCGCCGGGACGCCGGCCGCCCGGCCGGACGGACTGGGGGCGGCGGTCGCCGGGGTGGTGCCGCGCGGCGGCGCGGCGGCCGTCGCGCTCGCCGTCGTCGCGCTCGCCGCGGCCGGGGGTGCCTTCTTCGGGCCGTACGACATCGCCCGTACCGCCCTCGCGGTCGTCGCCGCCGTCGCCGTGGCCGAACTCCTGCTGCGCCACTGCACGCGCCGCCTCGGCGGGGTCACCGGCGATGTGTTCGGCGGCCTCGCGGAGACGGCCGCCACGACGGCACTCGTCGTTCTCTCACTGGGTCGCTAGGCTCGTCCGCCGACATGGACAAGTACGTGTGATCGGGGGACTTCCATGCCGAAGCTGCGCCGTGCCGTGGCCTGGTTCATCGACTTCGGGCTGGTGATCGCGGCGGCCTCGCTGCTCGCCGTGCTCACCTTCCACCGGATATCCGCGCTCGTCACCGACGTCCCGGAGCTGGCGACCCGCGGCGGGTTCGACCTGCTGACCTCCCGCGGTGACGTCCTCGACGCCTCCACCGACCTGGGCCTGTCGCTGTGGGACAAGGTCGTTCTGGACGTGGAGGAGGCCTTCGCGGCACTCGTCGTCGTCACGTTCCTCTACCAGTGGGCCTGCCTGGCGTTCCTCGGCCGCACCGTCGGCAAGGGGCTCCTCGGGCTGAGGGTCACCCCGCGGCTGTCCCGGCACGCCGCCCGCCGGGCCGCCGTCACCACCGCGGCCGACGTCGCCGTGTACGCGGTCGCCTGCGTCCTGCTGATCGAGGGTCAGTTCGCGCTGTCGGTGCTGGTGTGGGTGCTGGCGGTGGTGCTGTTCCTGGTCAACGCCGTGCCGGTGCTCCTCCCGGGCCGCCGCTCGCTCGCCGACCGGCTGGCCGGCACCTCGGTCACCGGGTTCGGGCTCGGCGCGCCCGCCGTCGTGGAGCCGGGCCCGGCGGCGCCGACGCGGTCCTGGTAGGCCCCCGGCGCCGGAGTCGACCATGGCGCCACGCACCGGTGAACGGCATGCGGGAATGAGTGAACGCACACACGCGCGTAGGCTCGTCCCGGGTGTTCGCCGACAGGGTGAAGGCCCCGCTTGAGACGCGCCCCGCCCGGGGTCGGCTCCCGGGCCCGGTCGACCCACCCACTCGGCCACAGCAACTTCACATCGGAAGCGAGTTTCACCACAGTGACTGCTCTTACTCTCAGCACCGCCGCGGCGCCCGGCCTGCGGGCCGACGCGATCGTGATCGGTGTCGCCAAGGGCGCCAAGGGACCCGTCGTCGCGCCGGGCGCCGAAGCCGTGGACAAGGCGTACGACGGCCGGCTCGCCGACGTCCTGGACACCCTCGGCGCCGCCGGTGCCGAGGGCGAGCTGACGAAGCTGCCCTCGCCGGCCGGCTTCAAGGCACCGCTCGTGGTCGCGGTGGGCCTGGGCGCGGAGCCGGAGAAGGACGCGTCCTACGACGCCGAGACGCTGCGCCGGGCCGCCGGTGTCGCCGCCCGCGCGCTCGCCGGGACCAAGAAGGCCGCCTTCGCGCTGCCCGTCGCCGACGCCGACGCCGTCGGCGCGGTCGGCGAGGGCGTGCTGCTGGGCGCGTACTCCTTCGACGCGTACAAGGAGAACGGCAAGGACGCCAAGAACGGCCGGTCGCCGCTCGCCGAGGCCTCCCTGCTCGGCGGCAAGCCCCGCGACGCGGCGCACAAGGCGGCCCTCGCCCGCGCCACCGCGGTGTCCGAGGAGCTCAACCGCGCCCGCGACCTGATCAACATGCCGCCGAACGACCTCAACCCGGCGCAGTTCGCCGCGATCGCGCAGACCGCGGCCAAGGAGCACGGCCTCAAGGTGCAGGTGCTCGACGAGAAGGCCCTCGCCAAGGGCGGCTACGGCGGCATCCTCGGCGTCGGCGGCGGCTCGGCGGCGGCCCCGCGCCTGGTGAAGCTGTCGTACACGAACTCGAAGGCGACCAAGCACCTGGCCTTCGTCGGCAAGGGCATCACCTACGACTCGGGCGGCATCTCCCTGAAGCCGGCCGGTCACAACGAGACGATGAAGTGCGACATGAGCGGCGCGGCCGCCGTGTTCGCCGCCGTCGTCGCAGCCGCGCGCCTGGGCCTTGAGGTCAATGTCACCGGCTGGCTGGCGCTGGCCGAGAACATGCCCTCGGGCGCCGCCGTACGCCCGGGTGACGTGCTGCGCATGTACAGCGGCAAGACGGTCGAGGTGCTCAACACGGACGCCGAGGGCCGGCTGGTCCTCGCCGACGCCCTGTGGGCCGCCTCGGCGGAGAAGCCGGACGCGATCGTGGACGTGGCGACGCTGACCGGCGCGATGGTGCTGGCGCTCGGCAACCGGACCATGGGCGTCATGGCCAACGACGACGCGTTCCGTACCACGGTGCACGAGACCGCCGAGCAGGTCGGCGAGCCCTCGTGGCCGATGCCGCTGCCCGAGCACCTGCGCAAGGGCATGGACTCCCCCACCGCCGACATCGCCAACATGGGTGAGCGCGCGGGCGGCGGCCTGGTCGCCGGTCTCTTCCTGCGCGAGTTCGTCGGCGAGGGCATCACCTGGGCCCACCTGGACATCGCCGGCCCCGCCTTCAACGAGCAGGGCCCCTTCGGCTACACCCCGAAGGGTGGCACGGGCTCGGCGGTGCGCACGCTGGTGCGCCTGGCCGAGCTGAGCGCCGACGGCGAACTGGCCTGACCCTCCCCCCGGGGACGGGGACCGCGGCGCCCACCGGCCGGGGGCGCCGCGGTCCGCTCGGTCGAGTGGGACGCCTCACACTCCGGTCAAGTGGGACGCCTCACACTGTGGCCCCGCGTCTCGAACTCAAGCGACAAGTGCGAAGATGGAGCCCGGCAGGACAGGGCCCCCATCACAGGGCCGAAGAATGAGCGGCCGGACACCAGCCGCCGACCGGTCACCGAAGACCGGCGTGGCGCACATGCATGGAGGACGTGACGTGGCGAACGACGCCAGCACCGTTTTCGACCTAGTGATCCTCGGCGGTGGTAGCGGTGGTTACGCCGCGGCCCTGCGCGGGGCTCAGCTGGGCCTGGACGTCGCCCTGATCGAGAAGGACAAGGTCGGCGGCACCTGCCTGCACCGGGGTTGCATCCCCACCAAGGCCCTGCTGCACGCGGGCGAGATCGCCGACCAGGCCCGCGAGAGCGAGCAGTTCGGTGTGAAGGCCACGTTCGAGGGCATCGACGTACCGGCCGTCCACAAGTACAAGGACGAGGTCATCTCGGGCCTGTACAAGGGTCTGCAGGGGCTCGTCGCCTCGCGCAAGGTGACGTACATCGAGGGCACGGGGCGGCTGTCCTCCCCGACCTCCGTGGACGTGAACGGCCAGCGCGTCCAGGGCCGCCACGTCCTCCTCGCGACCGGCTCCGTGCCGAAGTCGCTGCCGGGCCTGGAGATCGACGGCGACCGCATCATCTCCTCCGACCACGCCCTCGTCCTGGACCGCGTGCCGAAGTCCGCGATCATCCTGGGCGGCGGCGTCATCGGCGTCGAGTTCGCGTCGGCGTGGAAGTCCTTCGGCTCCGACGTCACGGTGATCGAGGGCCTCAAGCACCTCGTCCCGGTCGAGGACGAGAACTCCTCCAAGCTTCTTGAGCGCGCGTTCCGCAAGCGCGGGATCAAGTTCAACCTCGGCACGTTCTTCTCGAAGGCCGAGTACACGCAGGACGGCGTCAAGGTCACCCTCGCCGACGGCAAGGAGTTCGAGGCCGAGGTCCTCCTCGTCGCCGTCGGCCGCGGCCCGGTCTCGCAGGGCCTGGGCTACGAGGAGCAGGGCGTCGCGATGGACCGCGGCTACGTCCTCGTCGACGAGTACATGCGCACGAACGTGCCGACCATCTCGGCCGTCGGTGACCTGGTCCCGACGCTCCAGCTCGCGCACGTCGGCTTCGCCGAGGGCATCCTGGTGGCGGAGCGCCTGGCCGGGCTCAAGGCCGTTCCGATCGACTACGACGGCGTGCCGCGGGTGACGTACTGCCACCCGGAGGTCGCCTCCGTGGGCATCACCGAGGCCAAGGCCAAGGAGATCTACGGCGCGGACAAGGTCGTCGCTCTGAAGTACAACCT